>NZ_JBFBNW010000001.1:0-537314 GCF_040683955.1 Streptomyces sp. NPDC093111
CGGATGTGGAAGCCCAGTAATGGGTGGAGCTGACCGGTACTAATAGGCCGAGGGCTTGTCCTCAGTTGCTCGCGTCCACTGTGTTAGTTCTGAAGTAACGAACTCGCCCCCTGAGGGGTGCGGCTTGAGTTCAACTTCATAGTGTTTCGGTGGTCATAGCGTTAGGGAAACGCCCGGTTACATTCCGAACCCGGAAGCTAAGCCTTTCAGCGCCGATGGTACTGCAGGGGGGACCCTGTGGGAGAGTAGGACGCCGCCGAACAATCATTGTGGGAAAGCCCCGCACCTTATGGTGCGGGGCTTTTCTGCGTTTACGGGCTTTTACTGCACCGCTGGTACTGCTGGGCCACGGCCGTGAAGGCGGCCTTGGGTTCCCATTCCATGTCCGGGTAGGTCAGGCCCCGGCGGCCCTCCAGGAGCTTGACGATGCCCAGGCCGGCCCGGTCCAGGTCGTCCCTGGGGTCGCCGTCCGGGCGGTGCGGGTAGCCGGCCAGGGCGAACAGGAACACGAACGCGCTGTCCACGCCCTCCGTCTCGAAGACCTCCAGGAGTTCGCTCAGATACGCGGCCTGGCCGGCCTCGTCGCGCTCGTACACCCCGTCCAGCCGTACGGGCGCCTTGGTCTCCTCGTCGTACTCGACCACCTCCAGGACCCGCCCGCCGCGGGCCCCCGCGCCGCGGTAGGCCGCGGTGCCGAAGCCGGTGACAGCGAGCGGCTTCGGGCCCCTGGCCAGGGTGCGGACCGCTTCCCGGAACACGTCGGCGACCTCGGCCGAGCGGATCAGCTCGTACGTCGTGAAGTCGAAGGGAGTCCAGTCGACCTGCTCGAACTGGATGGCCGCGTACGTGAGGCTGCCCCGGAAGCGTGCGCGGACCGCGGCCGCGGCCTCGCGGAGGAAGGCGTTGATCCGGGTGCCCAGCTCGCGCAGTGCCTCCGCCCGCGGTTCGGGGCGGCCCAACAGCTGCTCGACCCGTTCCTCCGGGCTCCCGCCGGGCAGGAAGCCGCGGTTCATCACGCTCAGCTCGACCCCCGCGACGAACACGACCACGGCGCCCTGCCGCCGCAGCCGTTCCGCCCGCTCGGCGCAGTCGCGGAAGAGCGCGAGGATCCCCTCGGGATCCAGCTCCAGCGGATAGGGCGAGAACCAGACCTCCAGGCCGAGCTCCGCGGCGATGCCGGCGGCCAGCTCCAGCCGGTCCGGGTCGCCGCCGATGATCTGGACCGCGTCGCAGTGCAGGTCGTCGCGGATGACGGTGAGCTCGCGCCGCACCACCGCCGGTTCGAGGCGGGTGCGGGACGGTTGCCCGTGCACGACGAAGCCGGTGTCGTAGGTCATTCCTCTGGCGCGCATGGTGGTGGCCGCCTCTCTGTCGGTCTCGGCCGGTCGGCACCGAGGCTGACAGGAAAAGTGCGTGCGCGCAAGTTTGGGGAGGCAGTAAGTTTGCGTGCGCGCAGTCCTGTGTGGAAGGGTGGCAGCGTGACGACACCACCACCGGGGCTGCGGGAACGGAAGAAGCAGGCCACGCGCGACGCGCTGCGTGAGGCGGCCCTGCGCCTGGCCTTGGAGCGCGGGCCGGACCAGGTGCGCGTCGAGGACATCGCCGAGGCGGCCGGGGTCTCGCCCCGCACCTACAACAACTACTTCGCCAGCCGTGAGCAGGCGATCGTGTCCGCCGTCACCGCCGACCGGGAAGCACGGATCGCGGCGGCGGTTGCGGACCGGCCCGCAGGCGTGCGGCTGGCGGACGCCGTCTTCGACGCGGTCGTCGAGCAGTACACGAACACCGGAGAGCGCGACAGCCGGGCGCTGCTGCTGATCACCACCTCGACCGCACTGCGCGACGCGTTCCTCGACGCCGCCGGCGGCATCGAGCCGCCGCTCGCCGCCGTGCTGGCCGAACGCCTGGGGGAGTCCGGTGGGTACACGGCCCGGGTTCTCGCGGCGAGCGTGGCCGCGGCGGTGCGCATCGCGCTGGAGGGCTGGCTGAGGCCGGCGGACGGGGACACCGGGAGCCCTGGGGGCGCCGCTGGGCTCGTCGTGCCCTCCGGGGGGCTGGACGAGCGGCTTCGAGCCGTGCTGGCGCCGCTCGCGCCCGCGTTCGACGCCGTCGGGTGACGTGGTGGCTCGGGTGACGTGGTCGGGCGGGGGTCGTCAGGCGGGCTTCACCAGGCCCGTGTCGTAGGCCAGGATGACGGCCTGGACGCGGTCGCGGGAGTTCGTCTTCGACAGGATCCGGGTCACGTGGGTCTTCACCGTCGACTCGGAGAGATGCAGACGGGCCGCGATCTCCGTGTTCGTCCAGCCCTGGCCGACGACCGTGAGGACCTCGCGTTCCCGGGCGGTCAGCGCGGCCAGCCGCGGGTCCAACTCCGGCCGCTTGGGCGTCGCCGACGCGGGCAGGTGGTGCAGGTACGCGTCCAGGAGCCGGCGGGTCAGCGACGGGGCCACCACCGCGTCGCCGCTCGCCACCGCACGGACACCGGCGAGGAGTTCCTCGGGCTCGGCGTCCTTCACCAGGAAGCCGCTCGCCCCCGCGCGCAGGCCGTCGTACGCGTACGCGTCCTGATCGAAGGTGGTGACGATCAGGACGCGGCTCCGGGCGCCCGCCGCGATGATGCGGCGGGTGGCCTCGATGCCGTCCAGGCCGGGCATGCGGACGTCCATCAGGACCACGTCCGGGCGGTACCGGTCGGCGAGGCGGACGGCCTCGGTGCCGTTCGTGGCCTCGCCGACCACGGTCATGTCGTCCTGGCTCTCCAGGAGCATCCGGAAGCCGAAGCGCTGCATCGCCTGGTCGTCCGCGATGAGAACGGTCGTCACGACGGGGAGCCCTCCAAGGGAAGTCGAAGCCGAACGTGCCAGCCACCGCCGGTCGGTGGCGGGCCGCATTCGAGTGTGCAGTCGTACAGGGCCGCGCGCTCGCGCATTCCGGTCAGGCCCTGGCCGGTGTGGGTGCGCGTATGGAGGGTGGGGGGTGCGGCTGTTCCGGTGTCCGTCACCGTCGCCACCAGGGCGTCCGGCGTGTAGGTCAGTTCCACCGTCGCCTTCGCCCCCTCGCCCGCGTGCTTGAGCGTGTTGGTCAGGGCCTCCTGCACCACCCGATAGACCGTCAGTTGGGCGCCGGGGGAGAGCGGATGAGGTGCGGGGGGCAGGTCGGCGACGACCGGGAGACCTGCTTCGCGTACGCCTGCGATCAGGGGCTCCAGGTCGGCCAGTGTCGGCTGGGGGTCCCGTACCGGCTCCGGAGGCTTCTCCTCCGTCCGCTGCCCCCTCTCCTGCCTCGTGTCCTGCCTCGTCTCGTCCTCGCGCAGGACGCCCAGGAGGCGACGGAGGTCCGCCAGGGCCTCGCGGCTCGTGGTGCCGATCGCGTCCAGGGCCTGCGCCGCCCGCTCCGGGCGCTTCGCCGCCGCGTACCGGCCGCCGTCCGCCAGGCCCGTGATGACCGTCAGGCTGTGGCCGATGATGTCGTGCATCTCCCGCGCGATCCGGGCCCGTTCGGACGCCGCCGCGAGACGCACCTCGTGGTCGCGGGCGTCCCTGCGGGAGCGGACTGTGAGGCCGAGCAGGGCGACCAGGGCGTAGAACAGGAGGGTCGGGACGATGTGCTGGTCCCAGGAGACCCGGGGGAAGCGGACCGCGCCCACCACCAGCGGCGGGACGAGGAGGGCGGCCGACAGGAACAGGGTGCGCGCCGGGCGGGTGAGGGCGATCAGGAACAGGGGGATCCCCTGGAGGTAGGCGACCTGGAGGAACGCTCCCGTCGCCGCGCCGGCCAGGGCCGCGCCCGCCATCACGGCGAGGACCGCGACGGGGCGACGCCGGCGCCAGAAGAGAGGGAGCGTCGAGGCCAGGGTCATGCCGACCACCAGTCCTGCCGGGACGGTCGGGTCGGCGGCCGTGTTCCGCCAGCCGCCCGACGCGTCCACCAGCGCCGCGCCCGTCCAGAACAGGGTCAGGACCGTGTCCCACACCCGCGGCCGGGCCGCGTCGAAGGCCCGTACCCGGGACGTCAGCCGGTGCAGGGCGCCGCTCAGGTCCGTGGTCATCAGGACATCCTCATACGTCCCGGCGGCGGAGCGACAGCGCCGGGACGACCAGTGCTGCGCCCGCCCACAGCAGCAGGGCGAGCAGCGCCGCGCCGGGCGTCGCCGCGCCGGGCAGCGGGGTGGCCGTGCCGAGGGCGCCGGCCGCCTGGGTGGGGAAGTAGCGCAGGACCGTCTCGACCCAGCCGTACGGGAGCATCCCGATCACCTCCGGCAGGACCATCACCCCGCCGATGAACGCGCCCAGCGCACCCGGCACCGAGCGGAGTGCCGCGCCCAGGCCGAGGGCCAACACGCCCAGCAGGGTGACGCCCGCCGCGTTGCCCGCGAGGGCGCCGAGGACGCCGTCGTCGGTGAGGGAGGCGGCCTGGTCGGTGTCGTCGAGGAAGACCTGCGCCACCTCGAAGGTCAGCAGCGCGGTCGCGAGGGAGACCGTGAAGACGGTCGCCGTGAAGACCGCCGCCTTCGCCCACAGCACGGGC
Source organism: Streptomyces sp. NPDC093111 (assembly GCF_040683955.1). Classification (NCBI taxonomy): domain Bacteria; kingdom Bacillati; phylum Actinomycetota; class Actinomycetes; order Kitasatosporales; family Streptomycetaceae; genus Streptomyces; species Streptomyces sp. NPDC093111. The sequence goes on from NZ_JBFBNW010000001.1 coordinate 4,528, forward strand.
AGGCGGCGCGGGACGGCGGTCAGCGTCGCCCGGACCAGGCCGGTCGCGTACTCGCCCGCCGTGAGCAGGACACCGAGGACCGCGAGGGCGATCGCGCCCAGCTGGGAGCCGTACAAGGTGAGGAGCACCGTGTCCACGTCGGAGTCGCCGCCGTCCGAGGTGTACGTGGCGCCCATCAGGATGCCGACGCCCAGGACCAGGGCCACGGCGGCGAGGAGGGTCGCCCAGGTCGAGCGGACCGTCCACAGCTTGTGCCACTCGGCGTGGAGCACGCGGAGTCCGGTGAGGTGGGGAGGGCGGGTGGTGGCGGTGGCAGTGGCGGTGGTGGGGGGTGCTGTGGTCATGCTGCTGCTCCCTCGTACTCGACCGAGTCCTGGGTCAGGTCCATGAACGCCTGCTCCAGCGAGGCGGTCTGCGGGGTGAGTTCGTACAGCGGTACGCCATGTGCCGCGGCGGCCCGGCCGATCTCCGGGGCGTCGAGGCCCGCCACCTGGAGCGTGTCGGGCGCGGGGGTCGTGATGCCGGCCGCGGCGGGGAGCAGGCCGCGCAGGCGGTCCGCCTCGGGCGTCACGACCTTGACCGTCGTGTCGCCGGCCTGGCGGACGAGGTCCGCGACCGTCGTGTCGGCGAGGAGCCGGCCCTTGCCGATGACGATCAGATGGTCCGCGGTCAGGGCCATCTCGCTCATCAGGTGCGAGGAGACCAGGACCGTGCGGCCCTCCGCCGCCAGCGACGTGAGCAGGGTGCGGATCCAGCGCACGCCCTCCGGGTCGAGGCCGTTGACCGGCTCGTCCAGGATGACGGCGGCCGGGTCGCCGAGGAGCGCGGCGGCGATGCCGAGGCGCTGGCCCATGCCGAGGGAGAAGCCCTTCACCCGGCGGTCGGCGACCTCCGTGAGGCCGGTCACGGCCAGGACGTGGGTGACGCGGGAGCGCGGGATGCCGTGCGTCAGGGCCAGCGCCGTGAGGTGGTGGCGGGCCGAGCGGCCCGGGTGCAGGGAGCGGGCTTCGAGGAGCGCGCCTGCCTGGGTGAGCGGGGCGGGGTGATCGGCGTACGGGCGGCCCCCGATGGTCGCGTGGCCGTGGGTGGGGGCGTCGAGGCCGAGGAGCATGCGGAGCGTCGTCGACTTTCCGGCGCCGTTGGGGCCGAGGAAGCCGGTGACGGAGCCGGGGCGGACCGTGAAGGAGAGGTCCTGGACCACTGTTCTGGCGCCGTAGCGCTTGGTGAGGTTCTCTGCGCGGATCATGCTTCGACGGTAGGGAGCGGGGGGTGGTGGGGCGTCGGACCGTGGGTGGGAGGGCGGGGCGGGGGCGTCGTACCTGGGTACGACGGGGTGGTGGGTGGGGGGGTGTGTTGGTGGTGGGGGGGGCGTTGGTTGGTGGGTGGGTGGGTGGGTTGGTGGGTGGGTGGTGCTTGGTGGCAAAAGGCGTTGTCAGGGGGTGTGTCGGTCGTCAGGATCTTTCGTATGGACTTTTTGATACGTGAGATCCGCGGCGACGAGTGGGAGCGGGCGAGAGAGATCCGGCTCGCCGCCCTCCAGGACCCGGCGGCCCCCATCGCCTTCCTCGACACCTACGAGGCCGCCGTCGAGCGGCCCGACTCCTTCTGGCGGGAGCGCGCGGAGGGCGCTTCGGGTAGCGGGGGCGGCTCGGTGCGCCAGTTCGTGGCCGAGGCGCCGGACGGGCACTGGCTGGGCACCGTGACCGTGCTCGTGGAACGGCCCTCGGACGAGGTGCGGTTCGGCGAGGCCGCGACCGTCGACCAGACGCACATCGTGGGCGTGTACGTGCGGCCCGAGGCGCGCGGGGCCGGTGTGATCGACGGGCTGTTCCGGGCGGCCGTCGAGTGGTCCTGGACGCTGCCCGAGCCGGCCGTCGTCCGCGTACGGCTGTACGTCCACGAGGACAACGCGCGGGCCGCGGCCTTCTACTCGCGCTTCGGGTTCGCCCCGACCGGCGCGAAGGTGCCTGTGCCGGGGGACGGCGGCGCGCAGGAGCTGGAGTACGAGCTCCCGCGTCCGTAGTCAGGCGGTCGGGAGGGGTTCGGGCCAGCGGGCCCGGGCCTGTTCCCGCGAGCGCATCAGGGCGAGCGTCGGGAGGCCCTGCGCGGCGCCGTCGGCGAGGAGCCCGGGCAGGGCCGGGAGCGGGGCCACGGCCGCGATGTCGTCGAGGACCAGGCTCATTGGTGGGTCGAGCCGACCGTCGGATGACCGTGCGGCCATGCGGCGGCCGTGCTCGACCACGCTTGCGACGAGCGCGGTGAGCAAGGGCATCGCGCCCGGGTGGGTGCGCGGGTCCTCGATCGGTTCACCCACCACGTAGAGGGTGCCCTGTTCGGCGACGAAAGATGCGAGCGTCAGGGAGTCCGTCCGGTTCGGGGTGCACGCCTCCCTGATGTGGATCGAGGAGAGGGCCGAGAGGGTACGGGCCGTCAGTTCCTGTGCGGCCTGGCGGCGTTCGGGGTGGGCGGTGAGGGCCGATTCGAGGAGGCCGGCCTGGCCGGAGGTCGCCTTGGGGTGGGTGCGGAGGATCCGGACCGGGTCGTGGGCGTCGGCGCCCTGCGCCCAGCGGTGCACCTTCTTGAACGGGCGCCCGTCGATGGCGGCGGCGTGCAGCCAGCAGCGCAGGAGCGTTTCCGCGGTGTCGGCGAGGGCCTCGTCCAGGCGGGACTGGGGGCGTACGGGGGCGAGCAGCGCGGCGGCCCGTTCCTGGGCCACGGCCGGGTCCTCGCAGCCCTCGGCCGGGTTCCAGTGGAGGCGGGCCGGGGTGTCGCAGAGGTGGCCGGGGTCGTAGACGAGGACGGGGCCCAGCTTGCCCCGGGCGTCCTTCGTCTCCGCCCAGAGGGTGGGGTCGGAGGTGACGACGAGGACGGCGCCTTCCGCGTCGCGTACGGCTTGGGCGGCGGTGGGGCGGCGGGTGGGGGCGGGGGCGTAGACGAGGCGGGTGTCCGTGCGGTGCGGCTCCGCCGGGGTCTCGGGCTCCGGTTCGGGGGTCGGGGGTCGGCGCGGGGGTGGGGGTGTCCGGACTGCGACCTCCACTTCGCTGCGCTCGTTCCGGGCGCCGCCACGTCCGGACACCCCCACCCCCGCGCCGACCCCCTTCTCGCCGTCGCCGTGTGCGGCTGCCGGGGGCTTCCCGTATCCGCCCGCCCTGCGGGTCGCGCGGACCGCCTTCCAGCGGGCCAGGGTGCCGAGGGTGAAGACCGTGAGGACGGCCAGGATCATGGCCTGGCCGATGGTCAGGCCCCAGAAGAGGCCGTAGCCGGGGAGGGCGGTGGGGGGCGTTTCCGGCCAGGCGGCGGGGAGGTCGGTGGGGGCCGTCATGAGGGAGCGGAGGGCCTGGGGGGTGCGGGTGAAGGTGACGCCCGGGGGCCAGCTGCCGTGGGCGAACAGGGCGGAGAGGCCGGTGGCCGTCCAGACGAGGACGGCCAGGCCGAGGAGCAGGGCCAGGAGGCCTACCACCAGGCCGTCGGGGATGCCGCCGGCGGCCTGGTGTCGTTCTCTCTGCATGTCTTCACGCCACCGTCGACTGTGGGTCGTTCATCTGCTGCTCGATGAGGATCGCGCGTTGCTCGGTCTCCCATTCGAGTTCCGGGTCGTTGACGGACGACTCGGTCATCGCGCGGTCCGTGTAGACCAGGGGGCGTTCTCGTTCGGTGATCAGGTGCTTGACCACTTGGACGTTGCCGTTGACGTCCCAGACCGCGATGCCGGGGGTGAGGGTCGGGATGATTTCGACTGCCCAGCGGGGGAGGCCCAGGACGCGGCCGGTGTTGCGGGCCTCGTCCGCCTTTTGGGCGTAGATGGTGCGGGTCGAGGCCATTTTGAGGATGGCTGCTGCTTCTTTCGCCGCTGCTCCGTCCACTACGTCGGAGAGGTGGTGGACGACTGCCACGAAGGACAGGCCGAGGCGGCGGCCGAACTTCAGGAGGCGCTGGAACAGCTGGGCCACGAAGGGGCTGTTGATGATGTGCCAGGCCTCCTCGACGAGGAAGATGCGCTTCTTCCGGTCGGGGCGGATCCAGGTGTGTTCCAGCCACACTCCGACGATCGCCATGAGGATGGGCATGGCGATGGAGTTGCGGTCGATGTGGGAGAGGTCGAAGACGATGAGGGGGGCGTCCAGGTCGATGCCGACCGTCGTGGGGCCGTCGAACATGCCGCGCAGGTCGCCGTCGACCAGGCGGTCGAGGACGAGGGCGACGTCCAGGCCCCAGGCCCGTACATCGTCTATGTCGACGTTCATGGCCTCGGCGGACTCCGCCTCGGGGTGGCGCAGTTGCTCGACGATGTCCGTGAGGAGCGGCTGGCGGTCGGTGATGTGCTCGTTGACGTACGCGTGGGCCACCTTGAGCGCGAAGCCGCTGCGCTCGTCGAGGCCGTGGCCCATCGCCACCTCGATGATGGTGCGGAGCAGGGCGAGCTGACCCGTGGTGGTGATGGACGGGTCGAGCGGGTTGAGGCGGATGCCGTCGTCGTTGGCGACCGTCGGATCCAGGCGGATGGGGGTTATCCCCAGCTCCTGGGCGATGAGGTTCCATTCGCCGACGCCGTCCTCGCCCTGGGCGTCCAGGACCACGACCTGGCGGTCGCGGAAGCGGAGCTGGCGCAGGACGTAGGTCTTCTCCAGGGCCGACTTGCCGTTTCCGGATTCGCCCAGGACGAGCCAGTGGGGGGCCGGGAGCTGCTGGCCGTACAGCTGGAAGGGGTCGTAGATGTACCCCTTGCCGCTGTAGACCTCGCGGCCGATGATCACGCCTGAGTCGCCGAGGCCGGGGGCCGCGGTCGGCAGGTAGACGGCCTGGGCCTGGCCCGTGGAGGTGCGTACGGGCAGGCGGGTCGTCTCGACCTTGCCGAAGAGGAAGGAGGTGAAGGCTTCGGTGAGGACGGACAGCGGATCTCGCATCGGTCTGTGCCCCTTCGGCCCTAGCGGCGGATGCCGGTCGCGAACGGCAAGGTGTTCACAAAGGCCCGGTGGTGCTCGCGGTCGCACCACTCCAGCTTCAGGTACGACTTGCCGGCGGAGGCCCTGATCGTGCGCTTGTCCCGGGCCAGGGCCTCGGGGGAGCGCGACGATACGGTGATGTACCCGACGAGGTTGACGCCCGCCGCGCCACTGGCGAGATCTTCACCCCGCTGGTCGAGCCGGCCGTGGGCGGCGATGTCGCGGGGGTCGACGGTGCGGTTCATCTTGGCCTGCCGGGAGGCCTCCGCCTCGTCGTTGGTCTTCTCGGTGAGCATGCGCTCGATGGCGACCTCGGTGGGTTCCAGGTCCATGGTGACGGCGACCGTGCGGATGACGTCGGGGGTGTGGACCAGGAGCGGGGCGAGGAAGTTGACGCCGACGGGGGTCATCGGCCACTCCTTGACCCAGGCGGTGGCGTGGCACCAGGGGGCGCGGGTGGCGGACTCGCGGGTCTTGGCCTGGAGGTAGGTGGCCTCCATGGCGTCCAGCTCGGCCGGCCAAGCGTTTCGTTTCGTCATGGCCTGGATGTGGTCGATCGGGTGGTCCGGGTCGTACATGGAGTGCACGAGGGACGCGAGGCGGGACTGGCCGAGGGGCTGGCGGACGCGGATGTCGGCCTCGGCGAGGCGGGCGCAGATGTCGGTGAGCTCGCGGGCCATGACGACGGCGAGGCCGGCGTCGCGGTCCAGCTTGCGGGCGCCGGAGGCGTGCCGGGAGGCGCGGGCCATGGCGTTGGCCTCGGCGGCGAGTTCGCGCGTGTAGTGCATGCAGGCCACGAGGTAGGCGCGGTGCTGCTCGCTGGAGGTGGAGACCATCGACTGGAGCTGCTCGTACGACTCCTGGAGCCAGCCGGGGGCCTGGTGGTCGCCGCGCTGGGCGACGTCCTTGGCGTGGGCGTCGGGGTCGGCGGGGAGGGTGCGGGCGAGCATCTGGAGGCGGGTGACGAAGCCGTCCCCGTTGGCGACGTGCTTGAGCAGGGTGCCGAAGCGGTCGACGAGGGCTTCCTGGTCCTCCGAGTCGCGCAGGCCGACGCCGGGGCCCTCGATCTCGATGGCGGCGGTGACGGTGCGCCGGTCGGCGTGCAGCAGGACGGCGATCTCGTCCGGGCCGAAGGGGGCGGCGAGCCAGCCGATGCGGCCGATGCCGGGGGGCGGGCCGATCTCCACCTCGCGGCCGTCGATGCGGGTGCCCGCCTCGACGGTGGCGGAGCGGTAGGCGGTGCCGCGCTTGAGCATCCGCTTGTAGCTGCGGTTGATCTCGAACCACTTGTAGAAGGTGCGGTGCTTGTACGGGACGTAGACCGCGGCCAGCGCGATCATCGGGAAGCCCGTGAGGAGCGCGATCCGCAGGGGCAGGACGGGGACGATCAGTCCGCTCATCATGCCGAGGAAGGCCCCGGCGATGATCAGCGCGATCTCGCCGGTCTCGCGGTTCTTGCCGACGATCGCGTTCGGCCGGGCGCGGCCGATGAGATACGTGCGGCGGGGCGAGACCGGCTGGGACTGGGTCGTCAACGCCCTCCACCTCCTGAGTTCTTGCTGTTGCTGCTACGGCTGGTGTGCGGGGTGCCCGCGGTGGGGCTGCCGCTCCGGGGCGGGGGCGGCGGCGTGGCGGAGCCGCCCGAGGAGCTGCCGCGGCTGCTGTGGGCGGCGACGCCGCCGGAGAGCGGGTTGGCGGGGCGGGCGCCGCCCTGGCCGCCGCCCTGCCCGCCGCCGGCGTCGCGGGTGCTGTGGGTCTTGATGCCCTGGGAGACGAGGGAGGCGGGGGAGGAGATGACGGCGGCGGCCGTGTTCTCGCCGGCGCGGTGGAGGCGGTTGTCGCGGGAGGCGACGATCTCGTCGCCGAAGCCGGGGACGAAGCGGTAGATCATGGCCGAGGCGAAGATCGCCAGCAGGATGATCGCGAGGCCGGACACGACCGCCGAGAAGGCGTTCGGGCCGGTGCCCGAGGACAGGGCGCCGGCGAGTCCGAGGACGATGACGATGACCGGCTTGACCAGGATCACCGCGATCATGATCCCGGCCCAGCGGCGGACGTGGCCCCACATGTTCTTGTCGACGAGCCCGGCGTAGACGACGACGCCGAGCAGGGCGCCGACGTAGAGCAGCACGGCGCGCAGGACGAGTTCGAGGTAGAGCACGCCGGCGGCGAGGACGGTCACCAGCGAGACGATGATCAGCATGATCGGGCCGCCGCCGATGCTGTCGCCCTTCTCCAGGGCCTGTTTGAAGCTGCCGAAGAAGACGTCGGTCTGCTGGCCGGTGCCGGAGGCGATGACCTCGGTGATGGCGTCGGTGGCGTTGACGACCGTGTAGAGGATGAGCGGGGTGAAGGCGGACGCGAGGACGGTCAGCCAGAGGAACCCGATGGCCTCGGAGAGCGCCGTGGTCAGCGGCACGCCGCGGATGGCGCGCTTGGCGACGGCGAGCAGCCAGATGAGCAGCGTGAGGAAGGTGGCCGCGGCGAAGACGACGGCGTAGCGGCCGAGGAACTGGGGGTTGGTGAAGTCGACCTGGGCGGTCTCCTTCACGGCGGTGGAGAGGGTTTCGACTACCCAGGCGGCGGCGCTGGCGCAGCCGCGGGCGAGGGAGCTCAGGGGGTCGAGCGCGGAGGTGGGGTCCGTGACGGAGGGGGAGCCGGTGCCGCCCGGGTTCTGGCCCTTCTCGCACAGGTCGCGGGCCTGACCCACGATGAGCCCGCACGGATTGTTGCTCGCCCCCGGCGAAGGCGTCCCGCTCGGTGTGCCCGTCGGCGTCGGGGTCGGCGTCGGTGCCGCGTACGCGCGGGCGCTGAGGAGGACGAGGGTGGCGGGGACGGTGGCCGCGGCAGCGCCCAGTGCGCGGAGCGTGAAGCGTCGGCTAGCGGGCATAGGTGAAGCCTCCGTAACCCTCGACGGCCTTGGCGATGTCGTCCGCGAGCGAGGCGCGGTTGTCGCCGTTGACGGGTGTGGGGCCCTCGGCCTGCTCCGAGCCGGTGATCTTCCAGTCGTCGCCGACCCAGCGGAGCTTCTCGGTGAGGGTGAACCACGTCGATGTGACCGGCTTGGTGGAGCCCTCGCCGGCGAGTCCCACGAGCCCGGTGGACCAGACCTCGACGGTGGCGGTGTCGCCCGTGAAGTCCTTGACCTTCGTGCCGACCGGGATGGTGCGGGAGACGAACGTCAGCCCGCTGGGGGCGGAGCCGTTGGCGTCGAGGCCGATCTCGGCCAGGAACGCGGTGGAGTACGAGGTGTCGAGGTCGCGCACCAGGGCGTCGGCCACGGCCGGGTCGTGGGTGGCCCGGACGATGCTCTCGCGGGGCCCGCGCTGGAACATGTCGACGGAGCCCAGGGCGACGGCGTAGTTCGCCGCCGCGCTCTGCGCGCCCTGTTCGTCGCGCGCGAAGCCGCCCGGGATGTCGCCGTTGCGGCCGGTCACCGGGCGGACGCCGGTGGCCGCGGTGGGGGCGCCGGAGCGGGCGGGGGCTTCGGGGGAGCCGGACTTGGTGTCCGCCGGGTCGCCGTCGCCGCGGTTGGCGAGGGCGATGGCGGCGATCAGGAGGACCACGACGCCGACGACCGCGACGAGCGAGCGGGAGCTGCGGGCGGGCGGGCGGGGGGCGCCGGTCTCGGGGAGGTGGGTACGGGTCTGGCCGTCGTGTTCGTCGCCGAGGCTCATGCGGGGGACACCCCTTCAGCCGTTCGCGGGTACGACAAGGGCCGGGCTGGCTGCCGCTCGGGCGCGGCGTGGTGACTGGACATCAGGGAACGCGACCTCGGTGGTGAGAAACGGGTTAGACGGCCATCCCGTACACGATGGTGAAGAGCGTCCCCAGAGACCCGATGATGAAGACGCCGGTCAGACCGGCCACGATCAGGCCCTTGCCCTGTTCCGCGCTGAAGGTGTCGCGCAGCGCCGTCGCACCGATGCGCTGCTTGGCGGCTCCCCAGATGGCGATGCCGAGGCAGAGCAGGATGGCCACGGCCATCACGACCTCGATCATCACCTTGGCCTCGGCGCCCAGGCTCCCGAAAGGCCCCCAGTTCGGGGCGATTCCACCGATGATGGTGTTGATGTCGCCCTTCTCGGCCGCCAGGTACATGTAACTCACCGCCCCTGTTGGGTAGTTCGTCGCCCGTGCCGAACGGCAGGGGTCGTCGACCTATCTTCGCTGATGAAACCGCTCGCGTGTGACGGCTTGGCGGCTCTCTTTACCCGATCACCGCACACTTGACCGATCTGACCGTCTTGACCTGCGACGGTGCGGCCGGTTTGTATGCGAAGACGCGTATGGTCACTCTGTGTATCACGGAGGGTGACTCCGGGCAATGATTGTCGTTGTGGCACCTTTGGGGCCGCGTCGGAAGGCTCCGGGGCCGCAGGAGGGGCCGGAGTGAGGGGGTCGCGCCTAGACTGGCGCGGCGGGGCGTACTGCCAGGATCCGAGGGGTGGTTGACGGTGCGTAAGGCGCGCGGAGCGTGGCTGGTGGCCGGGGGGGCGTTCGGTGTCTGCCTCAGCTTTGTCGCCCTGATCGTCGTCGGGACGTACTCGGCCGCCGCCGGGCTCGTCGGCGGCGCGGGGAACGGCAGGAACGGGACCGTCGCCCTCGCCAAGGGGGCCGTGCCGGCCGCGTACCAGGGGCTGGTGCAGAAGTGGGGCAACCTCTGCCCCGCCATCAACCCCGCGCTGCTCGCCGCGCAGCTCTACCAGGAGAGCGGCTGGAATCCGACCATCGTCTCGCCCGCGAACGCCCGGGGCATCGCCCAGTTCATCCCCGGCACGTGGGCCGGTCACGGCATCGACGGGGACGGGGACGGGGACCGGGACGTGTGGGACCCGGCGGACGCGATCCCGTCGGCCGCCTCGTACGACTGCGAGCTCGCCGGGTACGTGAAGGACGTGCCGGGGGACCCCACGAACAACATGCTGGCCGCGTACAACGCCGGCGCCTACCGGGTCATCAGGTCCGGTGGGGTGCCGCGGATCAGCGAGACGCAGAACTACGTGCGGATCATCCGCTCGCTGGAGAAGAGCTTCGCCCGCCCGGTGGGCCGGGTCGACCCCTCGCGGCAGGCGGCCGGGGCGATCTACTACGCGCAGCAGAAGCTGGGCACGCCGTATCTGTGGGGCGGTACGGGCACGGCGGCGCAGAATGGCCGGTTCGACTGCTCGGGGCTGACCCAGGCCGCGTACCAGGAGGTCGGGATCGAGCTGCCGCGGGTGGCGAACGACCAGTACAACGCCGGGCCGCACCCCGGCCGTGACGAACTGCTGCCGGGGGACCTGGTCTTCTTCTCCGACGACCTGACCAATTCGCGTGCCATCAGGCACGTCGGCATCTACGTGGGCGGCGGCTACATGATCGACGCCCCGCGGACCGGGGCGGTGATCCGCTTCGACCGGATCGACACGCCCGACTACTTCGGGGCGACCCGGGTGACGAAGGACGGGGCGGCCGCGCTGCCCACCGGACTTCCGCAGTAGCGCGGGGTGGCCGGGCCTGGCCGGAACTCTCCGTCGGGACGGGGCCCCGGGCTGCGACGACCCGTCACCTTTCGATAACGTCCACGTGATCTTGGGTGGAGAGCGGAACGCTGCCTTCGGGCGGATCGTTCACCGATCCGACCACTCCGATCACGGGGGTTTGGACACCACCCACACACAGCAAGGGGCAGCAGCAGATGGCTGGACTCGCATCGGACGGTTCGAACCCCGATGTCAGCCTGCTCTACGACATCAACGGGCTGGCGAAGGCCGCTCCGCCGTGGTTCGACCGCGTCATGGGCTTCGTGGGCGAGTACGGCATCATGCTCGGCCTCGTCCTCGTCGCGCTCGGCTGCTGGTGGAGCGTCCGCCGCCGGGGCACCCCGGCCGACTCGGTCGCCGGGCTCGCCGCGCTGATCTGGGCCCCGCTCGCGGCCGGCGTCGCGCTGCTGGTGAACATCCCGATCCGCGGGTTCGTCGAACGGCCCCGGCCGTTCAACGACCACCAGGGGCTCGAGGTCCTCGTCGACGGCAAGACCGACTACTCCTTCGTCAGCGACCACGCCACCATGGCGATGGCCGTCGCCGTCGGGATCTTCGTCGCCCACCGCAGGTTCGGCCTCGTCGCCATCGGCCTCGCGCTCACCGAGGCGTTCTGCCGCGTCTACATGGGCGTGCACTACCCGACCGACGTCGTCGGCGGCCTCGCCCTCGGCACCGCCGCCGCGCTGCTCCTCGCGCCGCCCGCGCTCGCCCTGCTCACCCCGGTCGTCTCGGCCGTCGCCCGCTCCCCGCGCGGTGCCCGCCTGGTCCGCTCGCGGCGCGCCGCCGACCGCCTGGCGGTGGCCGAAACGGTGGGTATGCCGGAGTCCCGGCTCGGCTCCGGGGAACGGGACCTCGCCGCCTAGGAGGGTCTCGGGGCCCGTAGGGGGCCTCCAGGGATCCGTGGGGAGGTCTCTTCAGGGCCCGTAGGGAGAAGCCCCTCCGGACCCGTGGGCGAGCCCCTCAGGATTCTGCGGACGCCTGATGTTCCGTCGCGTCCGTACGGGCCCGCTCGCGTGATCTGCGGGCCGGGCCCGTCCATCCGCAACTGCACCGGGCCGTCGCGAACGAGCCGCGTTCCGTGGTCTCCGTGTGATGCACGCTCTCCACCGTACTGCGCGTGACGGGCCGCCCCGACCGTCGTTATCCGGACGGGTGGGACCCGGACGGACAACGGTACGGCGTTGGGGGTTGGCAGGCGATGGTGGTGCGGAACGGACACGCGGGCGGCGCATGGGCCGTCGCCGCGGCCCTGCTCGGAACGGTGGCCGCCGGCGGCTGCGCGGCCCCCCGGGACGACGCCGAGCCGGGCGGCGATCCGGCGCGGGCCGTCCGGGGCGCGGCCGAGGCGCTCGCCCGTGCCGGATCGTCCCGGACCAGCACCTCCATGGAGATGGCCTCCGGCGGCACCCGCGTCACCATCCGCGGCGAGGGCGGCTACGACTTCCGCCGCCGCACCGGCACGCTCCAGGTGATCCTCCCCAAGGACGCCGCGGGCGAGAGCGAGCACCGGCCCATCACGGAGCTCCTGGCGCCCGGCGCGCTCTACATGAAGAACCGGGGCGCGGGCGTCCCCGCCGACAAGTGGGTACGGGTCGACACCACCACCCTCGACGACGGCAACCTCGTCACCGGCGGCGCCACCGACCCGGCCGCCGCCGCCGAGCTGCTGCGCGGCGCCCGCACGGTGGCGTACCTGGGCGAGGTGGATCTCGCGGGGGTGAAGGTGCGCCACTACCGGGGCGTCGCCGACATCGCGGTGGCGGCCCGGCACGCCTCCCCGCAGGTCCGCGGGGCGCTGGCCGCCGCGGCGAAAGGGTTCACCACGGACGCGGTGCCCTTCGACGCGTATCTGGACGGGGAGGGGCTGCTGCGGAAGGTGCGCCACCAGTTCAGTTTCAGCAACCAGGGGCGCACGGTCGCGGTCGCGTCGACCACGCTGCTGTACGGGTTCGGGGCGCGGGTGACGGTGACGCTGCCGGACCACGAGGACATCTACGCCGGGAAGATCAAGGTCTGACCGGCCCCCGGGCCGGGTCCCGCCCTGGCCATCGGCAAATGGTCCGGACGTGTCATGTGCGGTCCGTAGGGCGCTCCCTACGCTGGGAGACCGACGCCGGCAGGAAGAGGTGAATGCGCATGGCTCCGCCGCCCGCCACCGCGACCACGCTCAGCGATCCCGAGCGCATCGCCCTGGCCGAGATCGAACTGTGCGGTGAGCTGATCATCGCGGCCTCGGCCGCCGTCGAGGAGCGGCTGAGCGCCGACCGCATCGACGAGGTGCTCCGGGTCGGCGCCGGGCGGGCGCACTAGCCCGCGTCCGGGTCGGCATGGGGCGGGCGCACTGGCCCGCGCGGCCGGGCGCCCGCGTCGCGGTGCGCCCCGCGCGCGGGTCTCAGGTGCGCATCATGCGGGCGATGGCCTTGGTGGCCTCCTCGACCTTCGCCTCGATCTCGTCGCCGCCCTTGGTGGCCGCGTCCGCGACGCAGTGGCGCAGGTGCTCCTCCAGGAGCTGGAGCGCGAAGGACTGGAGGGCCTTCGTGGAGGCCGAGACCTGGGTGAGGATGTCGATGCAGTAGACGTCCTCGTCGACCATGCGCTGGAGCCCGCGGATCTGCCCCTCGATGCGGCGCAGCCGCTTGAGGTGCTCGTCCTTCTGCTTGTGGTAGCCGTGCACGCCGTGGTCGTGGTCCGTGCCGGCGGCGGCGCCGACCGAGGGGTCGCCCGCCGGGTCGGTGGTGGCGGCCTCGGGGGTGAGCTGGTCCGCCTCGGTGGTCGTCATCGCGTCCTCCCGTTGTCCAGAAAGGGTGGGTATACCCCTCGTGGGTATATGGTACCGATCCCCGCGGAAACCGTGCGGGCCCCGTGCAGATCACTCTGCCTGATGGAGGACACTGAAGGGACGCCGGTTAGCCGTGGCCGGATGATGCGCCTAGCATCAGCCTGACCGAAACCCAGCACCCCGAGGACCCCACGTGCGATTTCGTCTGACCCCCAGGGAGACGAGCTTCTATGACATGTTCGCCGCGTCCGCGGACAACATCGTCACGGGCGCCAAGCTCCTGATGGAACTGCTCGGAGCGGACACCTCCGCCCGGGCCGAGATCGCGGAACGGATGCGGGCAGCGGAGCACGCCGGCGACGACGCGACCCACGCCATCTTCCACCAGCTGAACTCCTCGTTCATCACGCCGTTCGACCGCGAGGACATCTACTCCCTCGCGTCCTCCCTCGACGACATCATGGACTTCATGGAGGAGGCCGTCGACCTGGTCGTCCTCTACAACGTGGAGGAGCTCCCGAAGGGCGTCGAGCAGCAGATCGAGGTGCTGGCCCGGGCCGCCGAGCTCACCGCCGAGGCCATGCCGAACCTGCGGACCATGGCGAACCTCACGGAGTACTGGATCGAGGTCAACCGGCTGGAGAACCAGGCCGACCAGATCCACCGCAAGCTGCTCGCGCACCTCTTCAACGGCAAGTACGACGCCATCGAGGTGCTGAAGCTCAAGCAGATCGTGGATGTGCTGGAAGAGGCGGCCGACGCCTTCGAGCACGTGGCCAACACCGTGGAGACCATCGCGGTCAAGGAGTCCTGAGCTTCGTGGACACCTTCGCTCTGATCGTGACCATCGGTGTCGCGCTCGGCTTCACGTATACGAACGGCTTCCACGACTCCGCCAACGCCATCGCCACCTCGGTGTCGACCCGGGCGCTGACGCCCCGGGCGGCGCTCGCGATGGCCGCGGTCATGAACCTGGCGGGCGCGTTCCTCGGCAGCGGGGTCGCCAAGACCGTCAGCGAGGGCCTGATCGAGACGCCGCACGGCGACAAGGGGATGGGCATCCTCTTCGCCGCGCTGGTCGGCGCGATCATCTGGAACCTCGTCACCTGGTACTTCGGTCTGCCGTCCTCCTCCTCGCACGCCCTGTTCGGCGGCATGGTGGGCGCGGCGCTCGCGGGCGGCACGGAGGTGATCTGGTCGGGCGTGCTCGACAAGGTCGTCATCCCGATGTTCGTCTCGCCGGTGATCGGTCTCCTCGCCGGTTACCTGGTCATGTGCGTGATCCTGTGGCTCTTCCGCAAGGCCAACCCGCACAAGGCCAAGCGTGGCTTCCGCATCGCGCAGACCGTCTCGGCGGCCGGCATGGCCCTCGGCCACGGTCTGCAGGACGCGCAGAAGACCATGGGCATCGTGGTGATGGCGCTGGTCATCGCCGATGTGCAGCAGCAGGGCGACGACATCCCGGTCTGGGTGAAGATCGTCTGCGCCATGATGCTCTCGCTCGGCACCTACGCCGGCGGCTGGCGGATCATGCGGACCCTCGGCCGCAAGATCATCGAGCTGGACCCGCCGCAGGGCTTCGCCGCGGAGACCACCGGCGCCTCGATCATGTTCGGCTCGGCGTTCCTGTTCCACGCGCCGATCTCCACCACCCATGTCATCACCTCGGCGATCATGGGTGTGGGCGCCACCAAGCGCGTCAACGCGGTCCGCTGGGGCGTCGCCAAGAACATCGTCCTCGGCTGGTTCATCACCATGCCGGCCGCGGGTCTGGTGGCCGCGCTGAGCTACTACGTCGTGGCGCTGTTCTTCGGCTAGGAACCGCGCACCACGTGGTTGGGCCCGGCTCCCCTGTGGGGGAGCCGGGCCCTTGTGCGTCATACGGCGGCACCGCCATGCAGCGCCGTACGACGGTCCTTGGGGGGCCGGACGAGTCGTCCGGGCCCGTTCCCGAGGGCTTATCCGAAGCGGCCGGAGATGTAGTCCTCGGTCGCCTGGACGCTCGGGTTGGAGAAGATCCGCTCGGTGTCGTCGAGCTCGATCAGCTTGCCGGGCTGGCCGACGGCCGCCAGGTTGAAGAAGGCCGTGCGGTCCGAGACGCGGGCGGCCTGCTGCATGTTGTGCGTCACGATGACGATCGTGAAGCGCTCCTTGAGCTCGCCGATGAGGTCCTCGATCGCCAGCGTCGAGATCGGGTCGAGCGCCGAGCAGGGCTCGTCCATCAGCAGGACGTCGGGCTCGACGGCGATGGCGCGGGCGATGCACAGGCGCTGCTGCTGGCCGCCGGAGAGGCCGGAGCCCGGCTTGTTGAGGCGGTCCTTGACCTCGTTCCACAGGTTGGCGCCCTTGAGGGAGCGCTCGACGATGTCGGCGAGCTCGGACTTCTTGTAGCTGCCGTTGAGGCGCAGGCCCGCCGCCACGTTGTCGAAGATCGACATGGTGGGGAAGGGGTTGGGGCGCTGGAAGACCATGCCGACCGTGCGGCGCACCGCGACGGGGTCGACGTTGGCGCCGTACAGGTTCTCGTCGTCCAGCATCACCTTGCCCTCGACGCGGCCGCCGGGGGTGACCTCGTGCATGCGGTTCAGGGTGCGCAGGAAGGTGGACTTGCCGCAGCCGGACGGGCCGATGAAGGCCGTCACGGAGCGGGGCTCGACGGTCATGGAGATGTCGTCGATCGCCTTGTGGTTGCCGTAGTAGGCGGAGAGGCCGCTGACGTCGATTCGCTTGGCCATATCAGTTCACTTCCAGGGTGACCGCGTCAGCGGCCGGTCTTGGGGGCCTTCCAGCGGGCGATGCCGCGGGCCACCATGTTGAGGATCATGACGAAGGCGATCAGGACGAGCGCGGCGGCCCAGGCGCGGGCCACGGCGGCGTCGGTGCCGACCGCGTACTGCTCGTACACGTAGAGCGGCAGGGAGGACTGGGCGCCTTCGAAGGGGTTCGGGTTGATGAGCTTCGTACCGAACACGAGGAGCAGCACGGGGGCCGTCTCACCGGTGATGCGGGCGACCGCGAGCATGACGCCCGTGGTGATGCCGCCGATCGCGGTGGGCAGGACCACCTTGAGGATCGTGCGCCACTTGGGGACGCCGAGGGCGAGGGAGGCCTCGCGCAGCTCGTTGGGGACGAGCTTCAGCATCTCTTCGGTGGAGCGGACGACGACCGGCATCATCAGGATCGCGAGGGCCATCGCGCCGGCGAACCCGGAGGGCCCGAAGCCCAGCATCAGGTTCCAGGTGGCGAGGATGAACAGACCCGCGACGATCGAGGGGATGCCCGTCATGACGTCGACGAAGAAGGTGACGGCCTGGGCCAGCTTCCCGCCGCCGTACTCGACGAGGTAGACCGCGGTCAGCAGTCCGATGGGGGCGGCGATCAGCGTCGCGATGGCGACCTGCTCGATGGTGCCGAGCAGGGCGTGGTAGAGACCGCCGCCCGCCTCGGCGTCGAGGACGCCGTTCATCGAGTGGCTGAGGAAGTACGGGTCGAGGACTTCCAGGCCCTTGCTGAGGGTGACCCAGCCGAGGGAGAGCAGCGGGACCACGGCGAGGACGAAGCAGACCCAGACGAGGCTGGTCGCGACGCGGTCCCTGGCCTGGCGGGAGCCCTCGACCTTGGTGGTGATCGCGTAGGTGGCGAGGACGAAGAGCAGTCCGGCGATCAGGCCCCACTGGACCTTGCTGTGCCAGCCGGCGGCGAGGCCGATGCCGCAGCCCGCGGCGATCGAGCCGACGGCGACGGCGGCGGGGGTCCAGCGCGGGAGCCGGGCGTGGGAGAGGGAGCGGCGCGGGCCGACCGAGGCGACCGGACGTTCCTGTATGGCGTGGCTCATGCGTTCGCCCCCGAGTACTCCTTGCGGCGCGCGATGATCATGCGAGCGGCGCCGTTGACCAGCAGGGTGATGACGAAGAGGACGAGGCCCGAGGCGATCAGGGCGTCCCGGCCGAACTCGTTGGCCTCGTTGAACTTCGCGGCGATGTTCTGCGCGAAGGTGCCGCCGCCCGGGTCGAGGAGGTGGCCCGAGAGGACGAAGCTGGGGGAGAGGACGACGGCGACGGCCATCGTCTCGCCGAGGGCGCGGCCGAGGCCGAGCATGGAGGCGGAGATGATGCCGGAGCGGCCGAAGGGCAGCACCGACATGCGGATGACCTCCCAGCGCGTGGCGCCGAGGGCGAGCGCGGCTTCCTCGTGCATGCGCGGGACCTGGAGGAAGACCTCGCGGGTCACGTTGGTGATGATCGGGAGGATCATGATCGCCAGCAGGATGCCGACGGTGAACAGGTTGCGGGCGACGCCGTCGCTGGACTTGTCGAAGATGTACGTCCAGCCCAGGTACTGGTCGAGCCACTGGTTCAGGCCGTCCAGGTACGGGACGAGGAAGATCGCGCCCCAGAGGCCGTAGATGATGCTGGGGACGGCGGCGAGCAGGTCGACCACGTACGCGAGCGGCTTGGCCAGCTTGCGCGGGGCGTAGTGCGAGATGAAGAGCGCGATGCCGATCGCGACGGGCACGGCGATCGCCATGGCGATCACCGAGGACACGACCGTGCCGAAGGCGAGGACCGCGATGCCGAAGACCGGCGGGTTCGCGGCGGGGTTCCACTCGAAGGTCGTGAAGAAGTTGGTGCTGTCCTGCGAGATCGCGAGGACGGCGCGGTACGTGAGGAAGACCGCGATCGCGGCCATGATCACGAGGAGGGTGATGCCGGAGCCGCGGGACAGACCGCTGAAGACGCGGTCCGCGGCGCGGCCCACGCTCTTGGCGCGGCGGCTGCTCCGTATGTCAGGTGTGTCGGGTGATGTCGTAGCCATCTGCTTCTCCGGTCTGCGGGGCCGGTACGGGGGGGCGTACGGGCTCCTGGCGGCGGTGCACCGGATGCCGGGGCCGGCCCCTCCACGGGAGGTGAGGGGCCGGCCCCGGCCGGGGGTCAGGACAGGGTGGGGACGATCTCGCGGACCTTGGCCGCGATCTCGGCCGGAAGCGGGGCGTAGCCGGCGTCGGAGAGGACCTTCTGGCCCTCCTCGCTGGCGGTGTAGTTCAGGAAGGCCTTCAGGGTCGGCAGGGTCTCCGCCTTGTTGCCCTTGTCGCAGGCGATCTCGTACGTGACCAGGGTGATCGGGTAGGCGCCCTCGGCCTTGGTCGTGTAGTCGAGGGAGAGGGCCAGGTCGCTGCCGGTGCCCTTGACCTTGGCGGCGGCGATGGCCTTGGAGGCGTTCTCCGTGGTGGCGGCGACCGGGGCGGCGGCACCGGTGTTGATGCTGACCGTGGAGATCTTGTTGGCGGTGGCGTAGGAGAGCTCGAAGTAGCCGATGGAGCCCTCGGCGTCCTTGACCGCGGTGGCGACACCGGAGGAGCCGTTGGCGGCCTGGCCGCCCGGGGCGGGCCACGACTTCGTCTTCGGGTCGTACTTCCAGTCGGCCTTCGCGGTGGCCGAGAGGTACTTGCCCAGGTTCTGGGTGGTGCCCGACTCGTCCGAGCGGTGGAAGGCCTGGATGGTGGAGTCCGGCAGCTTGGCGCTCGGGTTCAGCTTGGCGATCGCCGGGTCGTTCCACTTGGTGATCTTCGTGTCGAAGATCTTGGCCAGGGTGGGGGCGTCCAGGACGAGGTTGTCCACGCCGTCCAGCTTGTAGCCGATGGCGATGGGGCCGCCGACCATCGGCAGGTTGATGCCCTTGCCGCCCTTGCAGATCTTCTGCGACTCGGCGACCTCTTCGTCCTTGAGGGCGGAGTCGGAGCCGGCGAAGGTGACCTGGCCCTGGTTGAACTTGGTGATGCCACCACCCGAGCCGATGGCCTGGTAGTTGACCTCGACGCCGGAGCAGGCGGCCTGGAAGTTCTTGACCCACAGGTCCATCGCGTTCTTCTGCGCGCTGGAGCCGGCGGCCAGGAGCTGGCCCTTCGCGCCGTCGCACTTGACGTTCGACGCGGCGGCGGAGGTCTTGCCACCGTCCTTGGTGGGCTCGTTGTTGTTGTCCGAACCACACGCCGAGAGGACGAGCGCGCCGGAGACGACGAGGGCACCGATCGCGGAGGCGCGAAGCCCGTTTCGCGAAAGCTTCACTTTCGGGTGTTCCTTCCAGAAGCCGCCTGCCGTGGACCTTGCTGTCCTGGACGTTGTACGGCGGCGCGTGTCGGAGTGGTGGGGTGCGGCACTGTGCTGTGCACCTTGTACGGCCGAAATTAGGCAGAACAGGTGAAGCGGTCGACGGGGGAGGGTGAACGGGAAGTGAACCGTGCCGGAAGGTGAGGTGCGGACCGTTACCTGGTCGTTGTAGCGAGGAGCGCGTCGAGGAGTTCGCGGTCCCGGGGCTGGGTGAGCCGGGCCCGGGCGGCGGCGGGGGCGAGCCAGACGAGGACGTCGACCTCGCGGGAGGGCGCGAAGGCTCCGTCGAGGGCGCGCGCGGCCCAGTAGCTGACCTCCTTGGGCTCCCCGTTCACGGGGTAGCGGAGGGTGGGGAGGCGGGCGCCCAGCTCGCAGGCGTGGCCCGTCTCCTCCCGTACCTCGCGCAGCGCGCAGGCGCGTATCGACTCGCCGCGCTTCAGCTTCCCCTTCGGGTGCGACCAGTCGCCGTATTTCGGGCGGTGGACCAGGGCGATCTCGACCCCCCGCCCCGACGCCGCCGGGCGCCAGAGGACGCAGCCCGCGGCGAGGATCACGGGACGCCCGCCGTGGTGCGGGACCAGGCGCGCTGGAAGGCGAAGCGGGAGGCTTCGACGTCGTGGCGCTGGTCGGCGTGGAGGACGCCGAGGGCGTAGGCGGTGGCCGGGGCGATGCGGGGGGTGCGGGCGGCGGTGGCGGCGGCCGCGGCGGCTTCGGCGGCGTCGCGGTGGCGGTCGAGGGCCCGGCCGGCCTCGTAGAGGACCGGGTCGGGTTCGGCGCCGGCGTGCAGGACCTCGCCGGCGTAGCGGTGCAGGCGGAGCAGGGCGCGGGTGTGGTGCCAGGGCGCGTCCTGGTTCTCGCCGGCGGCGAGGGCGAGGGCCTCGGCGTTGTACGGGTGGGCCGCGCGGGTCAGCGGGAGGGCGGCGACCGCGTCGAGGAGGCGGTGTTCCAGGCCGGCGGCGGGGGCGTCCAGGACGTCGAGGGCGGGGGCGGCGCCGGCCGGGCCGAGGGGGACCTCGGAGGCGAGCAGGGCGACGGAGTCCGCGACGGCGTGGAAGCGGGAGGAGCCGAGGGCCTGGAGGGCGGCGGAGTGGGCCCGGGTGCGGGCGAGGGTGAGCTGGCGTTCGAGGAGGGCGCCGGCCCGGGCGGCGCCGACGGTGAGGCCGGGGCCGGTGCTCTCGGTGCGGCGGGCGGCGGGGACCGTCAGGCCGGGGCCGCCGTTCGACAGGCGGGACAGGGCGTCCACCAGCCGGACCAGGCGGGAGGTGCAGGCGTGCTCCAGGGCGAGGGTGCCGGAGAGCCAGGCGAGCTCGGTGCGGAGCTGGTCGGCCCAGGGGGCGTCGAGGAGCGGCCGGAAGGTGTGGAGGGTCCCGCTGATGCGGCGGGCGGCGGCCCGCAGCGTACGGGTGGCCTCTTCGGCGCCGGCGGTGTCGGCGCCGCTGTCGCCGTGCAGGCGCAGGCCGCGGAGGAAGTCCGCGGCCCGCGCGTGCAGATAGGGGGTGAGCACCTCGCCGGCCGAGACCTCGGAGGTGATGTCAGGGTTGTGCACGCCGGCGCCTCCGCGCGTCGATGAGCATCTCCTGGACGTGCCGCAGCGGCTGGCCTTCGGGGTCGGTCGCGTGGCGCGTCCAGATCCCGTCCGGGCCGAGGTGCCAGGAGGAGGTGGTGTCGGACATCCCGGTCTCCATGAGCCGGGTCAGGGCGGCCCGGTGGGCGGGGTCGGAGACCCGTACGAGGGCCTCGATCCGCCGGTCCAGGTTGCGGTGCATCATGTCGGCGCTGCCGAGCCAGACCTCGGGTTCGCCGCCGTTGGCGAAGGCGAAGACCCGGGAGTGCTCCAGGAAGCGCCCGAGGATCGAGCGGACCCGGATGTTGTCGGAGAGTCCTTCGACGCCGGGGCGTACGGCGCAGATGCCGCGGACCCAGATGTCGACGGGGACGCCGGCCTGGGAGGCCCGGTAGCAGGCGTCGATGATCGCCTCGTCGACGAGCGAGTTGACCTTGATCTTGACGTAGGCGGGCCGCCCGGCGCGGTGGTGGGCGACCTCCTTGTTGATGCGGGAGACCAGGCCGTCGCGGAGCGACTTGGGGGCGGTGAGCAGGCGGCGGTAGGTCTCGCGGCGGGAGTAGCCGGAGAGCCGGTTGAACAGGTCGGAGAGGTCGGCGCCGACCTGCGGGTCCGCGGTGAGCAGGCCGAGGTCCTCGTAGAGCCGGGCGGTCTTGGGGTGGTAGTTGCCGGTGCCGACGTGCGAGTAGCGGCGCAGGACCTCGCCCTCCTGGCGTACCACCAGGGACAGCTTGCAGTGGGTCTTGAGGCCGACCAGGCCGTAGACGACGTGGCAGCCGGCCTCTTCCAGCTTGCGGGCCCACTTGATGTTGGCCTGCTCGTCGAAGCGGGCCTTGATCTCGACGAGGACGAGGACCTGCTTGCCGGATTCGGCGGCGTCTATGAGGGCGTCGACGATCGGGGAGTCGCCGGAGGTGCGGTACAGCGTCTGCTTGATCGCGAGGACGTCGGGGTCGCCCGCCGCCTGCTCCAGGAAGGCCTGGACGGAGGTGGAGAAGGAGTCGTACGGGTGGTGCAGGAGCACGTCCCGTTCGCGGACCGCGGCGAAGATGTCGGGCGCGGAGGCGGACTCGACCTCGGCGAGGTCGCGGTGGGTGCCGGCGACGAACTTGGGGTACTTCAGCTCGGGCCGGTCGAGGGAGGCGATGCCGAAGAGGCCGGTGAGGTCGAGCGGGCCGGGCAGCGGGTAGACCTCGGCGTCGGAGATCTTCAGCTCG
Source organism: Streptomyces sp. NPDC093111 (assembly GCF_040683955.1). NCBI lineage: Bacteria > Bacillati > Actinomycetota > Actinomycetes > Kitasatosporales > Streptomycetaceae > Streptomyces > Streptomyces sp. NPDC093111. Next base: position 26,666 of record NZ_JBFBNW010000001.1, read on the forward strand.
CGGACGAGGAGGTCGAGGACGTAGGGGTCGATGGACTCCTCGACCTCCAGGCGCACCGGCGGCCCGAAGCGGCGGCGCATGAGTTCCTTCTCCAGGGCCTGGAGCAGGTTCTCGGCGTCGTCCTCCTCGACCTCCAGGTCCTCGTTGCGGGTCACCCGGAACATGTGGTGCGCGAGCACCTCCATGCCGGGGAAGAGCTCCTCCAGGTGCGCGGCGATGACGTCCTCCAGCGGGACGTACCGCTCGGGGGAGGCCTCCAGGAAGCGGGAGAGCAGCGGCGGGACCTTGACGCGCGCGAAGTGGCGGTGGCCGCTGACGGGGTTGCGGACGACGACCGCGAGGTTGAGGGAGAGCCCGGAGATGTACGGGAAGGGGTGCGCGGGGTCCACGGCCAGCGGGGTGAGGACCGGGAAGATCTGCTGGCGGAACAGGGTGAAGAGGCGGGCCTGCTCCTTCTCGGTGAGCTCGGGCCAGCGGATGAGGTGGATGCCTTCGTCGGCGAGGGCCGGGGCGACGTCCTGCTGGTAGCAGGCGGCGTGCCGGGCCATGAGCTCGCGCGAGCGGGTCCAGATGAGGTCGAGCACCTCGCGGGGCTGGAGGCCGGAGGCGGAGCGGGTGGCGACGCCGGTGGCGATGCGGCGCTTGAGGCCGGCGACGCGGACCATGAAGAACTCGTCGAGGTTCGACGCGAAGATCGCGAGGAAGTTCGCCCGTTCGAGGAGGGGTGTCTGGGGGTCCTCGGCGAGTTCGAGCACCCGCTCGTTGAAGGCGAGCCAGCTGCGCTCCCGGTCGAGGAAGCGGCCCTGGGGGAGTTCCCCTGCGCTGTCGTCGTCCTCGTACGCGTCGAGGTCGGCGTCCAGATCGGGTTCGAGGTCGCTGGTGGCCGCGCCGTTGACGGCGTGCGGCCGGTGAGCGGCTATGGATCCCAGGGACGGCTGGGGGGACTTCGTGGACGCCTTCGCGGACGGCTGGACCGGGACCTCGGCGGGCTGCTGGCTCATGGTCCCATTCTTCCGCGCGAAGGGCTGGTGGGGCGCGTCGGAGCGGGCCGTGGGGGAGGGAAGTCTCCCCTTGGGAAGGGCGGACACGGAGCGCTTCATTGCGTGAGCGTCGCAAGCGCGTCTGAATGGCCGGTAACGGGGACGTGTCGTTCGGGAATCGGGGGCGGGGCCGCATGGACCCCGCCACCTGCGTCTCCGCCGCCGCCGGGGCGCCGGCCGGGGGGCGCGCTACGGGTGCCGGGCGCGCAGGACGCGGAAGGCCGCGAGGAGGGCGAGGGCGGCGAGGGCGAGGAGGATGCCGGTCTCGGCGAGCTGGGTGGGCCAGAAGTGGGACTGCGGGTGGTAGTCGAGGTACTGGCCGGTGACGTTCTTGGAGGCCCAGCAGGCCGGGGGGTTGTTCCCTTCGAGGCAGGACCATTCCGCGATGCGGTGCCCGTCGCGGGTGAGCAGGCCGGTGTCCATCATGAGGCCGCCGTCCGGTACGAGCAGGGGGCCCCGCACCACGTCGACGGGTCCGGTGATCGTCTCGACGCCGAGGAAGCTCCAGCGCAGGCCGCCGAGGACGAACAGGACCAGGCCGGTGACGAGGCCGGTGACCGCCATCGCGAGGAGGGTGCGCCGGACCAGCAGGCCGACGAGGGTGCCGACGGCGACGGCGGCGAGGACGTAGCCGACGAGCACGATCCCGGTGCCCTCGTACGGGCCGCGGTCGCTCCAGGCGAGCTGGTACGTGCCCGCGACGCGGCCCCAGCCGAGCCGGTAGACGCCGATGAGGGCGAGGGTGGCCGCGAGGGCGGTGACCGCGGTGGTGACGACCTTGGCGCGGAGCCAGGCCGTCGGGGTGACCGACTGGGTGAGGCCGAGCCGGTAGGTGCCGGACTCGAACTCGCGGGCGATCAGGGGGCCGGCCACGAAGGCGCCGACGAGCAGCGGCAGGAGGAGCAGGCCGGTGCCCGCGTACTCCATGGCGATGCGCAGGGTCTCGTACCCGCGGCTCTCGTCGGCGGGCGCCCAGGTGCCGTCGGGGAGGCGCACGTCGGGGGTCCGGCCGTCCCAGACGCGCAGGCCGCCGATCACGGCGAGGGACAGCAGGACCAGGCCGGCGGTGGTCCACAGGGTGCGCCGGTACTGGCGGACCGTCACCCAGGACGGGCCCTTGAGGGCGAGGGCGCTCACGCGGCGACTCCTTCGGTGGTGCGGAGGTGGGCGAGGAGGAGGTCCTCCAGGGTGGGGTCGGCGGCTTCCCACGGGCCTTCGACGGGGCCCTCGCGGCGGACCAGGGCGGTGAGCTGACGGCCCGTCGTGCGGGTGTCGACCACGGTGTGCGGGGCGAGGTCGGCGACGGGGCCGGTGAGCAGGGTGTGCGCCGCGAGCAGCTCGTCGACGGAGCCGGCGAGGCGGATCCGGCCGTCGGCGAGGAGCAGGAGGTGGTCGCAGGTGCCCTCCAGCTCGGTGAGGATGTGCGAGGACATGACGACGGTGGTGCCGCGTTCGGCGGCGTCGGCCATGAGCAGGCCCATCAGCTGTCGGCGGGCCAGCGGGTCGAGGTCGGCCATCGGCTCGTCCAGGAGCAGGAGCTCGGGGCGCTTGCCGAGGGCGAGGGCGAGCGCGAGGCGGGTGCGCAGGCCGCCGGAGAGTTCGCGGACCAGGGCGCGCGGGTCGAGCGCGTCGGCGAGGACGGCGCGGGCGGCGGCCTCGTCCCAGCGGCCGGGGTTGAGCTCGCGGCCCATGCGCAGGGTGTCGGCGACGGTGAGTCTGGGGTGCAGCGGCTTGTCCTGGGCGACGTACGCCAGGCGGTCGCGCGGCGGCGCGGTGATCGTGCCCTCGGTCGGCCGGAGCAGGCCCGCGGCGAGGCCCAGGAGGCTGGACTTGCCGGCTCCGTTGGGGCCGACGAGGGCGCAGACGCGGCCGGCGGGGAGGGCGAGGGAGCAGTCGCGCAGGGCCCAGGGCCGGGCGCGTCCCCCGTACCGTATGCCGAGGCCGGCGGCCTCCAGCGCCGTCGTGGTGCTCATGCGTCGTCCCCCTTGTAGAACGTGTCCAGTACGGATGTGAAGAGCGCGGCGACGTCCTCGCGGCCGAGGCCCTCGGCGCGGGCCCGGCGGGTCCAGTCGGCGAGTTCGCCGCGCAGGGGCGAGTCGGCGGGGCCGGTGCCGAGGGTGGCGCGGACGAAGGTGCCGAGGCCGCGGCGGGCCTCGACGAGGCCCTCGCGTTCGAGCTCGCGGTAGGCCTTGAGGACCGTGTTGGGGTTGATGGCCGTGGCCTCGACGACCTCGCGCGCGGTGGGCAGGCGGTCGCCGGGCTCCAGCAGGCCCATGCGCAGGGCCTGCTTGGTCTGCTGGACGATCTGGAGGTACGTGGCGACGCCGCTGCGCCGGTCGATGCGGTAGGCGAGCACGGGCTCTTCCACCACCCTTTCACTAATCAAGTAGTGAAAGGGTGGTGGAAAGAAGGGGGCGGTGTCAACCGCCCCCTTGCCGGGAGGAGTTCAGGACCTCGTGGGTTCAGGACTCCGTGCGGTACATCAGGTCCACCTCGTGGGTCCGGAAGCCGAGGCGCTCGTAGACCGTGACCGCCGCCGTGTTGTCGGCGTCCACGTACAGCATCGCCGTGGGCAGGGTCTGGGCCGCGAGGTGCCGCAGGCCGGTCGCGGTGAGGGCCTTGCCGAGGCCGCCGCCCTGCGCGTCGGGCAGCACGCCGACGACGTACACCTCGCCCAGCTGCTCCTCGGCGTGGACCTTGGTCCAGTGGAAGCCGACCAGTCGCCCGTCCTTCTCCGCGAGGAAGAAGCCCTTCGGGTCGAACCAGGTCTCCGCCATCCGGTCGTCCAGGTCCCGCTGGGTCAGCGAGCCCTGTTCGGGGTGGTGGGCGAAGGCGGCCGCGTTGACCGCGAGCCAGGCCGTGTCGTCCTGGCCGGGCACGAAGGTGCGGACGGTGACGCCCTCGGGCAGCACCGGCTCGGGGATGTCCAGCGGGACCAGCGGGCGGCGCAGTTGGCGCAGTTCGCGGAACAGGGTCAGGCCGAGGACCTGCGCGAGGTGGCGGGCCGCCGACTTGCCGCCGTGCGCCCACACCCGCAGCCGCTTGCCGGAGGCGTCGAGCAGGGCGCTGCCCAGGGCCCGGCCGTGGCCGCGGCCGCGGTGCGAGGGGTGCACGACCAGCTCGGCCGCGGGGGCCTCGACCGGGTCGGTCTCCTCCAGCTGGGCGTACCCGTAGAGGTTCGGACCGACAGTGAGGAGGAGGTGGCGGACGCCTTCGCGGCGCCCGTGGCGCAGATAGAGCCGGCCCTGTTCGGACACGGCGTGCATGCCGTCGGCGCGGTCGGCGGCCTCCAGGAGGTCGAGGACCGCCGTGACCTGCTCGGGGTTCAGTTCTTCGTAACTGGTGATCTGCCGTCCCGGTTCAAGGGCCGGCGCCGCGTCGGAAGTCATGGTGACGAGCCTACGGCGGGTGGGTGCCGGCTCGGGGCAGATCAATGGCAACCAGCTCGTAACCAGCCGACCCCTGTTGCGCTACGCGCGTTGACTCTAGGCTGCCGCTCGCAGGACAGATCGGGATTCAAGGGGAGCGGATGGCAGCGAAGCGGTCGAAGCAGAACAGGGCGGGGCGGCGGATACTCGTCGCCGGGGCGGGACTGGCCACCATCGGTGCGCTCGTCGCCGCGATGCCCGCCGGTGCGTCGCAGGACGACGTGAGCGCCTCGGGCGCGTCGTACGGCACCAACGGCAAGGGCTGGGGGCGGATGGTCGACGTCCAGCTGCTGTCCTTCAACGACCTCCACGGCAACCTGGAGCCCCCGGCCGGTTCCTCCGGCCAGGTCACGCAGACCAACCCGGACGGCACGACCACGAAGATCGACGCAGGTGGTGTCGAGTACCTGGCCACGCACCTGCGCCAGGCCCGTCAGGGGAATCGTTACTCCATCACGGCCGCGGCCGGTGACCTGATCGGCGCCTCGCCGCTGCTCTCGGGCCTCTTCCACGACGAGCCCACCATCGGCGCGCTCAACAAGCTGGACCTGGACGTCACCTCGGTCGGCAACCACGAGTTCGACGAGGGCGCGCGCGAGCTGGCCCGCATGCAGGACGGCGGCTGTCACCCGACCGCCGGCTGTTTCGTCCAGGGCAAGAAGTTCAAGGGCGCCGACTTCCCGTACCTCGCGGCCAACGTGACGAACGAGAAGACCGGCAAGCCGCTGCTCGACCCGTACTTCATCTGGGAGAAGGACGGTGTCCGGATCGGCTTCATCGGCGTGACCCTGGAGGGCACCCCGAACGTCGTCACCGCCGAGGGCGTCAAGGGCCTGAAGTTCGGCGACGAGGTCGAGACGATCAACAAGTACACGAAGATCCTGGAGCGCAAGGGCGTCAAGTCCATCGTCGCCCTGGTCCACGAGGGCGGCATGCCGGCCTCGTCCTCGTACAACTACAACTGCGACGGGGACGGCGACGGTGACGGCGAGGGCGTCTCCGGCGCGATCGTCGACATCGCGAAGAACGTCTCGCCGCAGGTCGACGCGCTGGTCACCGGCCACACCCACCAGGCGTACGTGTGCAGCATCCCCGACCCGTCGGGCAAGCCGCGCCTGGTCACCTCGGCGTCCTCGTTCGGCAAGCTGTACACCGACACGACGCTGACCTACGACCGCCGCACCAAGGACATCGTCCGCACCGCGGTCGCCTCGGCCAACCACGTCGTCTCGCGTGACGTCCCGAAGGCCGCGGACATCACCAAGCTGATCGAGGACTGGAGGACGCTCGCCGCTCCGGTCGCCAACCGCCCGCAGGGCTACATCGCCGCCGACATCAACGGCCGCGGTTCCACGGCGTACGAGAAGCCGCTCGGCGACCTGATCGCCGACGCGCAGCTGGCGGGCCTGGCCCCGGCGGACAAGGGCGGCGCCCAGGTCGCGCTGATGAACCCGGGCGGCATCCGCTCCGACCTCGTCTTCAAGGCGTCCGGCGCCGAGGGCGACGGCGTGGTGACCTACGGCGAGTCGTTCACCGTGCAGCCGTTCACCAACATGATGAACGTGGTCGACCTCTCCGGCGCGAACCTGATCGCCGCGCTGAAGCAGCAGGTCAGCGGTTCGAACCTGAACTCGGTGAAGATCCTCCAGGTCTCCAGGGGCCTGACGTACACGCTCGACATGACCAAGACGGGCGCGGACCGCGTCGTCGACGGCACGATCAAGCTGAACGGTGCGGAGATCGACCCCGCGAAGACCTACCGCGTCGCGATGAACGAGTTCCTCACCGGCGGCGGCGACGGCTTCCCGGCGCTCGCGACCGGCACCAACAAGCTGGTCGGCGCCTCCGACCTGGACGTCTTCAACGCCTACCTGGCGGCGAACTCCTCGGCCTCCGCCCCGCTGGCGGTGCCGGCGGCGGACCGGATCACGGTCGTGAAGTAACCCTCACCGCGAGGGAGTCGTACGGGAGGGGCGGGTCCGCTGCGGCGGGCACCGCCCCTTTCCGATTCCCCCTGAACGCGTTCGAACCCCCTGTTACGCTCGTTCGATTCGAAACTTCTGGGGAGGGGTTCGGACCATGGGAACAGGGTGGGGAGAACGGCGGAGGGGCGCGCTCGCGCTCGCCGCGGCGACGGCGGCGCTGCTCGCGCTGACGCCGGTGGGGGCGGGGGCCGCGTACGCCGCGGACGGTGACGTCCCGGCCGAACTGGTGATCCCGGCGGAGGAGCAGGCCGATCCGCACGCGTCGAGCGTGCGGCCGGGCACGACGGGCTTCCTCCAGGGCGACTCGGCCGGCGGGTTCCGCTGGTACGCCTACGCCGACGGCGCCTCCACGGCCTTCGAGGACGACGGCGCCCAGATCCACGGCAACGGCACGGACACCTTCGCCCGGGTGTACGAGCAGAGGGGCGAGGTCGTCCTCCAGGACGCCGCCGGCGGCGCGGCGGAGACCCTCGCCATCGGGACCGGCCGGCGCGTCCTCGGCCTGGCCGGCCGTACGGTCGTCGCCGTGTCGGCGGCCCCCGGCGGCACGCCGCACGCCTTCTCGCTGGTGAACGGCGTCCCCGTCGACCGCCCGGTCACCGGACTGCCGCCCGGCGCGGGGGAGTTCGTGGTGCAGGGGGCCGCCCCGAGCGGCTTCCTCCTCTCGTACCGGGCAGGCGAGGCGAGCGCCCTCGTGTGGGTCGACCTCACCGGCGACGCCCCGCGGCTGCGCGAGCTCGGCGACGACCCGCGGTCCGCCTTCGTGCGGGGCGACGACCTGCTCACGGTCACCGCCACCGGGAAGCTGCGCGTGCGCGACCTCACGGGCGACTGGTCCGCACCCGTGCGCGAGACCGGCTGGACCGGCGACGACTCGCCCGTGGCCGTCCAGGGCGACCGGGTCCTGAGTGCGCGGAGCGAGGCCGACGGGCGGCTGACGCTGCTCTCCCGCCCCTTCGAGGGCGGCGCCGCGACGACGGTGCTCGCCGGCCTGACCCTCATGCCGAGGAGCGGCGGCGGCCCCCTGCTCGCCGTCGTCGACGACCCGCCTGCCCTCTCGCGCCCGGTCTACCGCGTCGCGCCGGGCGCCGACGGCGAGTTCGCGGCCACGAAGGTGGCCGTCGTCCCCGCCGGGCGCACCCTCACGCACGGCGTCTCCGCCGCCCAGGGCGTCCTGAACGCCGTCGACGAGGTGCCGCGGGGCGGCGGGCTCCGGCTGCGCTCCCTCGCGCTGACGACCGGCGGGCCGCTCGCCGCGGGGGACCGGGCCGACCGGGGGACGGACCCCGAGCGCGACCGGTACTTCGGGACGCCCACGGGCGACGGGCGGACCGTCTTCGGCAGCGGCTTCGGCCTGTACGCCCTGGAGGCCGGGGCGCAGCTGCCGCCCGCCTACACGGGCGCCTGGGACCTGGGCGGCGGCCCCGTCGGCGCCTCCGGCCGCTACGCCTCCTACACCGACGTGGCCGCCGCCCCGCGGGTCTTCGACCTGGACGCCAGGAAGGACGCGACCCCGCGCGGCCTCGTCAAGGGCGCCCCGACCTTCCTGGACGGCGGCACCCTGTGGGCCGCCGGCGCCACCCCCGGCGCGCTCTCCGCGATCGAGGTCCGCACCGGGGCCACCACCCGGAAGCTCACCGTCGCCGACTGCGTCCTGAAGGACGTCCAGGCGGTCGGCGCCGACGTCTACTGGAAGTGCGACGCGAAGTCCGGCGTCCTGAACACCGTGACGCGGGTGAACACCGCCCTGCCCGCGCACACGGCTGCCCGCCTCGGCGACGGCTACGTCACCCACGAGAAGGACGGGCTGCTCTCCCTGACGCCGCTGCGCGGCGGCGGCCCGACCCGCGAGCTCGGCCGGCCGGCCGACGCGCGGCCCGAGCGGGGCTGGAGCGTCGACCGGTTCGGCGGCCACACCGTCTTCGCCGACACCCGGCAGCGCCTGCACGTCGTGCCGAGCGGTGTCCCGGCCGCGGACCTGGCGGTGCTCGACTCCGAGCTGCCCGGCGAGGTCTTCGACGTCGAGGACACCGCCCCCTGGACCGCGAAGTGGTGGCTGTCCAAGCCCGCCGCCTCCTGGACGCTGAGCGTCAAGGACCGGGCCGGGAAGGTCGTCAGGACCCTGCGCGGCGGAGAGACCCGGGGCCTGGTCAGGGCCGTCTGGGACGGGAAGGACGACTCCGGGGCGGGAGCGGTCGACGGGCGGTACGCGTACGAGCTCGCCGTCGTGCCCGCCGACGGGGTCGGGGGCGAGCTGCGCCGCGGCGGCGGGACGCTCCTGACGCACGGCGGGCTCGGGGCGTACGAGCCGGTGACGCCGACCCGGATCCTGGACACCCGCGGCGGGCTCGGCGCGCCGAAGCGCCCGGTGTACGGCGGGGGCACGCTGACCCTCCAGGTCGCGGGCCGGGCCGGGGTCCCGGCGAGCGGGGTCTCGGCCGTCGTGCTGAACGTGACGGCGGTGAACGCCTCGGCGTCGACGTACGTGTCGGTCCACCCGTACGGCACGCAGCGCTCCGACGCGTCGAACCTGAACGTGACGGCCGGCCGGACCGTGTCCAACCTGGTGACCGTGCCCGTCAAGGACGGCAAGGTGACGCTGTACAACTTCCGGGGCTCGGTCGACCTGCTCGCGGACGTGGCCGGCTCGTACACGATGAGCGGCCCGGGCGACCGGTTCGCGCCGGTGACCCCGGCACGGGTCCTCGACACCCGGAGCGGGCTCGGCGCGCCGAAGGCCGCGGTGGGTCCGGCGCGGACGGTGAGCGTGCGGGTCGCGGGCCGCGGCGGGGTGCCGGCGGCCGGGGTGTCGGCGGTCGTCCTGAACGTGACGGCGACCGGGCCGACGGCGGCGGGCTTCGTGTCGGTGTACCCGTACGGCACGGCGCGGACCGGCGCGTCCAGCCTGAACACGGCGCCGGGGCGGACCGTCGCCAACGCGGTGGTCGTCCCCGTGAAGGACGGCAAGGTCACGCTGTACAACCACGCGGGCTCGGTCGACCTGCTGGCCGACGTGTCCGGCTACTTCACCGCCGGTGACCGGGGCGCGCTGTTCCGCCCGCTGGCCCCGGCCCGGCTCGTCGACACCCGGCGGGCCCTGGGCGGCCGGACGCTCGGTCCCGCGCAGAGCCTGACGCTGCCGGTCGCGGGCATCGGCGGGGTGCCGGCGAGCGGGGCCTCGGCGGTGGTCCTGAACGTGACGGGGACGAACGCGACGAAGTCGACGTACCTGGCGGCCACGACGGCGCCGGGGACCCCGAAGGTCTCGCACGTCAACCTGCTGCCGGGGCTGACCGTGCCGAATCTGGTGGTCGTGCCGGTCGTGGACGGGAAGCTGTACCTGTACAACCACGCGGGGTCGACGGACGTGATCGTGGACGTCTTCGGGTACTTCACGGGCTGAGCGGGGGCCGGGGGACCGGGGGCCGGGGGACTGGCTGACCGGAGGACCGGAGGACCGGAGGACCGGGGGACTGGGCGCCGGGCCACCCGGACGCCCGGACGCCCGGCCACCCGGCCACCCGGACATCGGACACGAACGGACTATGGCAGGGGCACGTCAACCCCTGTCATAGTGCCGCCCATGGACCGACGACGCTTTCTCGCGGGCACCGCCGCAGCCTCCGGCGCCCTGCTCCTGGGTGCCCCCTCCGCCCGGGCGGCCACCGCCCTAGGGACGCAGGACTGGATGGCTGCCCACGGCGACCCCACCCCGCTCCAGAGGCTCACGATCCCCGGCACCCACGACTCGGGCGCCCGCTACGGCGGACCGTGGACCGAGTGCCAGGACACCACCATCGCGCGGCAACTGGACAGCGGCATCCGCTTCCTGGACGTACGGTGCCGGGTGACCGGTGGATCGTTCGCGATCCACCACGGGGCCTCCTACCAGGACCTCATGTTCGGCGACGTCCTCGGCGCCTGCTGGGACTTCCTCGCCGCGCACCCCACCGAGACCGTCCTGATGCGGGTCAAGCAGGAGTACTCGTCCGAATCCGACGCCACCTTCCGCGCGGTCTTCGACGACTACCTCGACCACCGCGGCTGGCGGCCCCTCTTCCGGATCGGCGACGGCGTCCCCACCCTCGGCGAGGCCCGCGGCCGGGTCGTGCTCCTCGCCGACAACGGCGGACTGCCCGGCCTGCGGTGGGCCGACGGCACGTACTTCGACGTGCAGGACGACTACCAGGCCGAACCGTTCGGCAAGTGGCCCAAGGTCAGGGACCAGTTCCGCGAGGCCGCCGGACAGCCCGGCCGGTTCTACGTCAACTTCGTCTCCACCGCCGCGGGCCTCCCGCCCCGGTGGAACGCCGACCGGCTCAACCCGCAGGTGCACGCCCTCCTCGACGGCGAGGGCGCGGGCTGGAAGGGGCTCGGGATCGTCCCCCTGGACTTCCCCGACACCCGTTCAGGACTCGTCGAGTCCCTCATCCGGCACAACTGACCCCGCCACCGCGGTGGGCGACGGCGGCGGTGTCGGGGCCCCCGGCAGCCGCACCGTCGCCACCGTGCCGCCGCCCTCCGCCGGGGTGAGCGCGACCGTGCCGCCCGCCTGCCCGACCGTACGGGCCACGATCGACAGGCCGAGACCCGAACCCGGCAGGCTGCGCGCCGACGGCGAGCGCCAGAAGCGGTCGAAGACGTGCGGCAGCTCCTCCGCCGGGATGCCGGGGCCGTGGTCCCGGACCGTCAGCTCGCCCCGCATCAGGGTCACCTCGATGGTCCCGCGCGGCGGCGAGAACTTCACCGCGTTGTCCAGGACGTTCACCAGCGCCCGCTCCAGGGCAGCCTGCTCCGCCCGTACGTACCAGGGCGCCAGGTCCGTCACGAAGGTCAGCTCCGGGCCCCGCAGCCGCGCCCGGTCCAGCGCCGCGCGCAGGATCGTGTGCAGCGCCACCACCTCCAGCGGGCCGCGGGCCGCCGCGTCCGGCCGGGACAGCTCCTGGAGGTCGCCGATCAGCGCCGCCAGCTCCGTCATCTGCGCCTTCACCGAGGCCATCAGGGCCCGCCGGTCCTCCGGCGGCAGCGCCCGGCCGGTCTGCTCGCTGCGGGCCAGCAGCTCGACGTTGGTCCGCAGCGAGGTCAGCGGCGTGCGCAGCTCGTGGCCCGCGTCCGCGATCAGCTGCGCCTGCCGGTCGCGGGAGGTCGCCAGCGCCGCCGTCATCGCGTTGAAGGAGCGGGAGAGCCGGGCGATCTCGTCCTCGCCCTCGACCGGGATGCGGACCGTCAGGTCCTCGGTCGCCGCGACGTGCTCGACCGCCCCGGTCAGCCGGTGCACCGGCTCCAGACCGGTCCGCGCCACCCACAGGCCGGCCGCCCCGGCGCCGACCACCCCGATGCCGGAGACCAGCAGCAGCACCCAGGCCAGCGTGGACATCGAGTTGTCGATCTCGTACGTGGGGCGGGCGACGGAGACCGCGACCGGCTGCGAGATCGGCTGCCGGACGAGGTTCATCGGGTACGTGTAGACCCGCATCTCCGTGCCGTCCTCGGCGTTCGTCGTGTGCAGCGCGGAGGAGACGCGGCCCTGGGCCACCGCCGTGTCCGAGGTCTGCGCCGGGATCACCGAGCGGCCCGTGGAGCAGAGCACCTCGCCGTCCGTCGACACGATCTGCAGGGTCTGCGCGCCGCGCGGCGCCGGCAGCGGCCGGTTCTGCGTGGTCGTCCCGCAGGAGCTCAGCAGCTTCTGGGCGTCCTGCGCGGTGAGCTGCGCCGAGCGCAGCGAGTCGTCCAGTTCCGCCTCCAGCTGGGCCCGGGTCACGAACCAGCAGGCCACCGAGACCGCCGCGACCGCGACCGCCACCGCGAGCGCGGTGAGGAGCGCGAGCCGGGAGCGCAGCGGCCGTGAGCGGAACCAGGTCACCGGGCTGGTCACTCCGCGCCTCCGCCGCGCAGCACGTAGCCGACCCCGCGCACGGTGTGCACCAGGCGCGGCTCGCCGCCCGCCTCGGTCTTGCGGCGCAGGTACATCACGTACACGTCCAGCGAGTTGGAGCTGGGCTCGAAGTCGAAGCCCCACACGGCCTTCAGGATCTGCTCGCGGGTCAGCACCTGCCGGGGGTGCGCGAGGAACAGCTCCAGGAGCGTGAACTCGGTACGGGTCAGCTCCACCGGCCGCCCGCCCCGGCTCACCTCGCGGGTGGCCAGGTCCATCCGCAGGTCCTCGAAGGACAGCACGTCGCCCTCGGACCGCGGCCCGGCCGGCGGCGCCGCGTACGAGCTGCGGCGCAGCAGGGCGCGGATCCGGGCGAACAGCTCGTCCAGCTCGAAGGGCTTCACCAGGTAGTCGTCCGCGCCCGCGTCGAGGCCGGTGACCCGGTCGCCGACGGTGTCGCGGGCGGTGAGCATCAGGATCGGCACGGTCGAGCCGGACGCCCGGATGCGGCGGGCGGCGGTCAGGCCGTCCATGCGGGGCATCTGGACGTCGAGGACGACGAGATCGGGGGCGTACGTCTCCATCCTGGCGAGCGCGTCGAGCCCGTCGACGGCGTCCTCGGTCGCGTACCCCTCGAAGGCGAGGCTGCGGCGCAGCGCCTCCCGCACGGCGGGCTCGTCGTCCACGATGAGGATGCGCTCGGCGCGTTCGGCTTCGTTCTGCTGGCCAGTCATGGACTCAGCGTCCCATGTGTTCAGGCGGCACCGCCCGAGCGCAGGCTGTCCAGGTCGGCCTTGAGGGTGTCGACCGGGATCGCGAATCCGAGGCCGACGCTGCCGGCCGTGGAACCGCCCGAGGAACTGGGCGAATACATGGCCGAATTGATTCCGATGATCTCGCCGTTCATATTGATCAGCGCGCCGCCGGAATTACCGGGATTGAGCGAGGCGTCGGTCTGGAGCGCCTTGTACGTGGTCTTCGAGGAGCCGGTGTCGCCGTTGAACTGCTGCCCGCCGAACTCGAACGGCCACCCCTGGCGCGGGTCCCACTGCCGGCCCTGGCCGCCCTGGTCCTGCCCCTGGCCCTGGTCCTGGCCCTGCCCCTGGCCGCCCTCCTTGGCGACGGTCACGTCGCGGTCGAGGGCGGAGATGATGCCGCTGGTGACGGTGCCGGTCAGGCCCTCGGGGGAGCCGATCGCGACGACCTCGTCGCCGACCCGCACCTTGGACGAGTCGCCGAGCGTCGCCGTCTTCAGGCCGGACGCGCCCTCCAGCTTGATCAGCGCCAGGTCCTTGTCCGGGTCCGTGCCGACGACCTTGGCGTCGTAGCTCTTGCCGTCGGAGGTCTGCACCTTGATGGCGGAGGCGCCGGAGACGACGTGGTTGTTGGTGACGATCTCGCCGTCGCCGGTGATGATCACGCCGGAGCCGGTGGACTTGCCGGAGCCGGAGCTCGCGGAGATCTCCACGATGGACGGGGAGACGGCGGCGGCCACTCCGGCGACCGTGCCCTTGTTGCTCGCCGACACGTTCGTGCCGCTGACCGAGCCGCTCGCGGTGGTGGCGCCGTCGGAGGTCCAGCGCTCGACGAGGGTGGCGGTGCCGCCGCCGACGGCCGCGGCGGCGATGGCCACGGCCGCCAGGAGGCCCACCCCGCGCTTGGCCCGGCGGTGCGGGCCGGGGCCGGGCGCCGGGGCGGCGAACGCCGGCTGCTGCGGGGGCGGCGGCGGGCCGTACCCGCCGGCCGGGGTCTGCCCGCCGGACGGCCAGACGGTGGTGCCCGGCTCGGTGCTGATGGGCTCCGCCGGGTCGTACGGCGGCCGCGGCGGGTGGTACGGCTGCTGGGGCTGCTGGTTGTCCGTCATGGCTACGACTCTCGGATCCGTTCATGAGAACGGCCTGAGGGCGGGCTGAGAAGCCCGACAGAAGTACGTATGCCCGATATAAAGACCCGGCGGGGTGGGGTGAGGACCCGGGGGTCGGGATGAGTTCCCGGGGGTCGGGGTGAGGACCCGGGGGGGCGGGATGAGTTCCCGGGGGTCGGGGTGAGGCCCCCGGGGGGGGCAGGCTGAGGCCCCTGGGGGGTCAGGCCGAGGCCCCGGCGGCGCGGCTGAGGGACCCGGTGGGTCCCGTCGCTACGCCGCGGCTCAGGAGCAGCCGCAGGAGCGGCGCACGATCAGCGCCGACGGGAACTGCTTCACCCGCTCGCGGCGCGAGCCCGAGACCCGGACGGAGTCGTCGAGCACCAGGTCCACCGCGGCCCGGGCCATCGCCGGCCGGTCCGAGTAGACCGTGGTGAGCGGCGGGTCGCTCAGCGCCGCCTCCTTGACGTCGTCGAAGCCCGCCACGGCGAGCTCGCCCGGCACGTCGATGCGCAGCTCGCGGGCGGCCCGCAGCACGCCGAAGGCCTGGTCGTCGGTGGAGCAGAAGATGGCCGGCGGCCGGTCGGGGCCGGCGAGCAGCTTCAGCGCCACCTGGTAGGCGTCGTAGCGGTTGTACGGCGCCTGGAAGAGCCGGCCCTCGACGGAGAGCCCGGCCTCCTGCATGGCGCGCCGCCAGCCCTCCTCGTGGTCGGCGACCGGGTCGCCGACGGCGGGGGTGTTCGGGACGCCGCCCATGCAGGCCACGTACGGGTGCCCGTGCTCCAGGAGGTGCCGGGTGGCGAGCTGGGCGCCGCCGATGTCGTCGGTGACGACGGCGACGTCGTCGATCGCCTCGGGCCGCTCGTGCAGCAGCACCACGCGCGCGTCCCACGCCTCGATCTCGCTCGCGGCCTGCTCGCTCATGCCCTGGCTGACCAGGATCAGACCGGAGACCCGCATGCCGAGGAAGGCCCGCAGGTAGTGGATCTCGCGCTCGGTGCGGTAGTCGGAGTTGCCGACCAGCACCATCTTCCCGCGCTCGGCGGCGGCCTGCTCGACCGCGTGCGCCATCTCCGCGAAGAAGGGCTGGCGGGCGTCCGGGACGACCATGCCTATGAGGTCGGTCCGCCGGGACGCCATCGCCTGGGCCACCCGGTCGGGGCGGTAGCCCAGCTCCTTGATGGCGGCGAGGACACGCTCGCGCGTGGCCGGGGCGACCGGCCGGGGTCCGTTGTTGATGACGTAACTCACGACCGCGGTCGAAGTACCCGCCAGTCGCGCTACGTCATCCCGCGTCACCTTGGCCACGCGCGGCAGTCTACGCGGGGTGACCTACCTACCGGCAGGTCGCGTTGTGGCATACGCCACGTTAACGGTCCTCCACCGGAGTGAGTTCCCGTGCCGCCTCCTTGACGCGGCCCCCGGAACGGGCCGCGCTCCGGGTGTCCTGCCGGCCCCGGGGGTCCTCGGCGGGGCGCTCCGGCTTCTCGGGGGTGACGAAGCGGTAGCCGACGTTGCGGACGGTGCCGATCAGCGACTCGTGCTCGGGGCCGAGCTTCGCCCGCAGACGCCGTACGTGGACGTCCACCGTCCGGGTGCCGCCGAAGTAGTCGTAGCCCCAGACCTCCTGGAGGAGCTGGGCGCGGGTGAAGACCCGGCCCGGGTGCTGGGCCAGGTACTTGAGGAGCTCGAACTCCTTGAAGGTCAGGTCCAGGACCCGGCCCTTCAGCTTGGCGCTGTACGTCGCCTCGTCCACCGACAGGTCGCCGTTGCGGATCTCCATGGGGGAGTCGTCCGCGACGATCTGCCGGCGGCCCGTCGCGAGCCGCAGCCGGGCCTCGACCTCGGCCGGGCCGGCGGTGTCCAGGAGCACGTCGTCGATGCCCCAGTCGGCGGTGACGGCCGCGAGACCGCCCTCGGTCACGACCAGGATCAGCGGACAGCCGAGGCCCGTGGAGCGCAGCAGCTGACACAGGGAGCGGATCTGCGGGAGGTCGCGGCGCCCGTCGACGAGGATCACGTCGGCGCCGGGGGTGTCCACGAGGGCCGGGCCCTCGGCGGGGGCCACGCGCACGTTGTGCAGCAGCAGGCCGAGGGCGGGCAGCACCTCGGTCGACGGCTGGAGGGCATTGGTCAGGAGCAGCAGTGAGCTCATTCCGCCCCACCTGCCCGGGTCGTCGTCTTCCGGTCGTGCTGGCTTAGCTCGTCCATGACGTCGGTTCCTCCTCGGTCCCTGCGAGGACGTCTGCGGCACTGCTTTCTGTTCTCACCGGTGGCTCTCGCGCCCTGAGAGCTTTCGGTAATCCATCCGTAACAACGGTCGGAAAACGCAAAAGGACCCGGGGGCTGCGTTGCCCGGATCCTCTGGCAAGCAGAATAGCCCACATGAGTTCCGAGGCAGAGGGCCGATTTCACATGGTGGATGTTTCCTCGCTCACTTCCGTCCATGACCGTGCCGCCCGCCGCGTGATGCTGCGTACCGATGACGGTGTCCGGATCGAGGCGATTTACGAACCGGCCACGGCAAGTGTCACCGATACGGCCGTCGTCGTCGCGCACGGGTTCACCGGGTCGGTCGACCGTCCCGCGCTCCGGCGCGCCGCCCTCGCCCTGCGGGAGCACGCGAACGTCGTCACGTTCTCCTTCCGAGGCCACGGCGGCTCCGGCGGCCGCTCGACCGTCGGCGACCGCGAGGTCCTCGACCTGGCGGCGGCCGTCCGCTGGGCCCGTGAGCTCGGGCACACCCGGGTGGCGACGCTCGGCTTCTCCATGGGCGGCTCGGTCGTCCTGCGGCACGCCGCCCTGGAGCGCGGCACCGGCGCGCGCACCGACGCCGTCGCCGCCGTCAGCGCCCCGGCCCGCTGGTACTACCGGGGGACGCCCTCGATGCGGCGGGTGCACTGGGTGGTGACCCGGCCGGTGGGCCGGCTGGTCGGGCGCTACGGCCTCGGCACCCGTATCGACAGCCGGGACTGGGACCCCGTCCCGCTCTCCCCGGTCGAGGCCGTGCCGCTGATCGCGCCGACCCCGCTGCTGATCGTGCACGGCGACCGCGACGCGTACTTCCCGCTCGACCACCCCCGCAGCCTCGCCGCCGCGGCCCCCGAGGGCGCGGCCGAACTGTGGCTGGAGCGGGGCATGGGCCACGCGGAGAACGCGGCGGACGAGGAACTGCTCGCCCGGCTCGGCGGCTGGCTCGCCCGGCCATAGCCCATCATGGGGGGCGGCGCGCACACGAACGAAGGGAGTGCCGCTATGGCAGCGGGAACCATCCGCTACTGGGCCGCGGCGAAGGCGGCCGCCGGTGTGGCCGAGGAGCCGTACGCCGCGCAGACCCTGGCCGAGGCGCTCGACGCGGCCCGCGGGAGGCACCCCGGCGAGCTGGTCCGGGTCCTCCAGCGCTGCTCGTTCCTCATCGACGGCGACCCCGTCGGGACTCGCGCCCACGAGACGGTACGGCTGGCGGAGGGCGGCACGGTCGAGGTGCTCCCCCCGTTCGCAGGAGGGTGAACCGCACACCATGAGCAGTGACCAGCACTATCCGTACGAGCCGCAGCCCCAGCCGCAGGGCGGCCAGGGCGGTCAGCCGTACGACCCGCACGTCACCCAGACGTGGGAGGGCCAGACCTGGGACACCCAGTACCAGCCGACGGTCCGGCCGCAGGAGCCCCAGCAGCCCCAGGGCTCCGGCTCCCTCCCGTACGAGTCGCAGTACCCGCCGCCGCAGGGGCAGGCACAGGGCCCGTCGTACGGGTACGAGTACGCGTACGGCACGGGCGGGCACCCGCTGCCGCCCGAGAGCCCGACGGGGTACCAGCCCGGGTACGAGGCGCAGGTGCCGGCGTACGGGGCGCCCGTGCCCGCGTACGCGGCCGCCCCGGTACCGGACGTGGCTCCCGTACCGGGCGTCAACCCCGCCCCCGTTCCCATCCCCACCCCCGTTCCCGTCCCGGACGCGGTGGCCGGCGGGCCGGAGGGTCCCGCCTACTCCACGCCCACGATGGGCGGCAACGCCCGGGTCACCGACGCCCAGCGGGCCCGTGCCGAGGGCCGTTCGCCGGTCATCGAGCCCGGGATGCAGCCCGCCGCGCTGACCGCCGTCCTCGGCGTCCTGCTCGCCGTCGGCGCCTCCGTCGGCTCGTACGCGCTGCTCGTCCCGCTGCTCCTGCTCCAGGCGGTCACGGCGGCCGGCTGGTTCCGGCTCAACGGCATGTGGCCGGCCCGGCAGGGCATCGCCCTCGCCTTCCTCGGCGGTGTCACCGCCGACGTCGCGCTGCTCGCCGCCGGCCGGGAGAACGCCCCCGCCGCGATGCTGGGCACGCTCGGCGTCTGGGTGCTGCTCACGCTCGTGCTCCAGCTGCGCAGCCACGCCGATCCCGACGAGCGGATGTACGGCCTGATGGCGACGGTCGTCTCGGCGGCCCTCGCGGTCCTGGCCACCGGACACCTCGGCGCCGAGCCGGACGCGGTGGTCGTCGGCGGGGTCGCGGTCGCCGCCGCGGTCCTCGCCCGGGCGGTGCCGCTGCCCGGACCGGTCTCCCTGGTCGTGGCGCTGCTCGCGTCGGCCGGCGCCGGCATCGCCGCGGGCGGGCTCACCGACCTCGGCACCTCCGGCGCGCTGCTCGGCCTGGCGGCCGGGGCGAGCGCGCTGATCGGGCTGCGGGTGGCCAGCTACGACTACCCCTCGCGGTTCGTGCACATGACGGCCGGTGTCGCGCTGCCGCTGACCGCCGCCGCGCCCGCCGTCTACCTGCTGGGACGCGCCCTGGCGTAACCGCCGCCACAGCCCCGTGGGGGAACCGCTCGGCCCCTCGACACGTCGATCTTCGTGTCGGGGGGCCGAAGTCGTCCCGGAACGCCTCAGGGGAAGGAACACCATGCGAGCACTGCGGATTGTGCTGATCCTGGCCGTCGTGCTCGGAGGCGTCCTGGTCGGAGTGGACCGCCTGGCCGTGGCGTACGCGGAGTCGGAGGCGGCCGACCGGGTGCGGCTCGGGGCCGTACGGGCGGAGTCCACCGACGTCGACATCAAGGGCTTCCCCTTCCTGACCCAGGCCGCCGACAAGCGCCTCGACGAGGTCGAGGTGCGGCTCACGGGCGTCCGGGCGACCGCCGGGGGCCGTTCGGTGCGCATCGGCGAGCTGACCGCCGACCTGTACGACGTCACGCTGGGCGAGGGCTACACGAGCGCCCGCGCGGCCACAGCCAGCGGCACCGCGCTGATCTCCTACGCGGACCTGGGCGCCGCCTCCGGCCGGGACGTCAAGGTCGCCTACGGCGGCGACGGCAAGCTGAAGGTCACCGGCGGGGTGCACATCCTCGGCCGCACGCTCACCCGCAGCGTGCTGTCCACGGTGACCCTGCTGGACGGCGACACCCTCCGGGTACGGGCCGACGCGGTGCCCGGCGAGGGTATCCCCGGCCTGGAGGACCTGGTGCGCGCCCGGACGGACTTCGACCGCCGGATCGAGGGCCTGCCGCAGGGCATGAAGCTGACGAAGGTGGAGGCCCGGGCGGACGGCCTCGCGGTCTCGGTGACGGGCAAGGACGTCGTCCTGGCGGGCTGAGCCCCCGGGCCACGACCGTCTTGCCGGCCGGGCTGAGCGCCTGGGCTGCTGCCTCCCGCTCGCCGGGCTGAGCCCGAGCCGCCACCACCTTGCGCGTCCTTGCGCGTCGGCCCGATCCGCCCGGCGGCCACCCGAATTGCCCCTGTTTTCCCCGGAATTCTCCCCAATCTCCCCTCGGATCCAGCCCGCCCCCACCCCCGTGATCACATACTGAGACAGCGTTGTCCGATCCGCAGATGATCAACCAGGACACGTCACCCCACACGCGCCCGGGTGTCCCGCCACCCTCTCCCCATCCCACATCCCGGACGATCGTGTCTCAAAATACGACACACCGGTGACACGGCCGCCTGTCCGTCCCTACGATCGAGGGCATGAAGCGACAGGCGGATCTCACGAAGCGGCGGGCAGTAGACCTGTGCCGCGTCGCCGCCATGCTCTGTCGCTCAGTCTGAGCGGGACGCACTGCTCCCGTATTCCTCAGGCCCTACGACGTGACGTCGGGGCCACCCCTGCGCAGCAGCACCACCATCGCCCGCATGCGATGGCGCGTACCCGCACAAACTGCACGAACCGCCGCACACTGCCCCGGAGGAGAACAGCATGGCTCGCAGCGACGTCCTGGTCGACGCCGACTGGGTCGAGGCCCGCCTCGACGACCCGCAGGTCGCTCTCGTGGAGGTCGACGAGGACACCTCGGCCTACGAGAAGAACCACATCCGCAACGCCATCCGGATCGACTGGACGAAGGACCTCCAGGACCCGGTCCGCCGTGACTTCATCGACCAGGAGGGCTTCGAGAAGCTCCTCTCGGCCAAGGGCATCGGCAACGACACCACGGTCGTCCTCTACGGCGGCAACAACAACTGGTTCGCCTCGTACGCCTACTGGTACTTCAAGCTCTACGGCCACCAGGACGTGAAGCTCCTCGACGGCGGCCGCAAGAAGTGGGAGCTCGACTCCCGCGACCTGGTCGACGGCTCCGAGGTCCCGAACCGCCCGGCCACCGAGTACAAGGCCAAGGCCCAGGACTCCTCGATCCGCGCCTTCCGCGACGACGTCGTGGCCGCGATCGGCACCCAGAACCTCGTCGACGTGCGTTCGCCCGACGAGTTCTCCGGCAAGCTGCTCGCCCCGGCCCACCTCCCGCAGGAGCAGTCGCAGCGCCCGGGCCACGTCCCGTCCGCCCGCAACATCCCGTGGTCGAAGAACGCCAACGACGACGGCACCTTCAAGTCGGACGACGACCTGAAGGCCCTGTACGAGGCCGAGCAGGTCGACCTGGCGAAGGACACCGTCGCCTACTGCCGCATCGGCGAGCGCTCCGCGCTCACCTGGTTCGTCCTGCACGAGCTGCTCGAGGTCCCGAACGTCAAGAACTACGACGGCTCGTGGACCGAGTACGGCTCCCTCGTCGGCGTGCCGATCGAGCTCGGCGCCAACAAGTAACCCTCCCCGGTACCCCGGACCCCTCGACCGTAAGGATTCCCACCATGTGTGGAGCGCAGCCCGGCGGCCCCGACGCCTCGACGATCAAGCCCGGTGAGACCACCATCCAGGGCTTCGTGACCAAGGACGGCCAGCCCGTCACCGGTTACGTCCGCCTCCTGGACTCGACCGGCGAGTTCACGGCCGAGGTCCCGACCTCCGCCACCGGCCAGTTCCGCTTCTACGCGGCCGAGGGCACCTGGACCGTCCGCGCCCTGGTCCCCGGCGGCACCGCCGACCGCCAGGTCGTGGCCCAGAAGGGCGGCCTCGCGGAGGTCGCCATCGCGGTCTGATCTTCCGACGCGCCCCTCGCACCGCTCGGCGCCGGGGGCGCCTCTCGGGCTTCGCGCCGCTGCGCCGGCCTCCGGCCACCGGAGTCGGCGCGGCGCGAAGCCCACGCATACCGGCCGGAGGGCCGTGCCTCCTGGGGGGTTGGACGCCATCACCAGGACCTGAGGCACGGCCCTCCGGTCTTTCCCCGGCCTGTGCGGGGGCCGGGCGCGGACGTACGCTGAAGTTGTGTACGCACGGCGTCGGCGCGTCTATTTCTGGATGATGGGTGCCTGCCTGGTCCTGTTCGTGGGCGCCTGGGCAGTCGTGCGCCTGTTCTCGATCCCCGTGGCCATCGGCATGTGCGTGGTCGCGATGCTCATCCCCCCGGTCGCCGCCATGACGGCGAACCGGAGAGGCCCCGAGGACCGCTGGTGGGACGATCCCTCCGGGGACAAGCAGTCCGACGAGTGGTGGGACGAGCTGGACGGGAAGAAGAAGAGGAAGGACCCGGACTAGGGCCTTCTAGGGGCCCTTCTAGTAGACGAGCGCCTGTGTCTCGTCCGCCATCGCTTCCTGGACGAAGACCTGGGCGCCGGCGATGCGGATGCCCTTCAGGACGTCCTCCTCCGTGATGTCGCGGCGGGTCGCGCACTGGGTGCACAGGGTGATGCGGCCGGCCGCCAGGATCGAGTCGATCAGGTCCGGCAGGGGCGCGGCGTGCGGGAGTTCGAACTCGGCCGCGCGGCCCGGCAGGGCGAACCACGAGGACTCGCCGGTCAGCCAGAGCGAGACCTCCACTCCGCTGGCGACGGCGACGGCCGCCACGGTGAAGGCCTGGGAGCAGCGTTCCGGGGCGTCGGCCCCGGCGGTCACCTTGATCACGAGCTTCTTCGCCATATGCCGAACTGTAATGGGAGCTCCTCGGCTGATCGCGGCCACCCGGAAGCCCGAGACCCACCTCACCGAGAGGGCCGGGCCCCCGCCCACTAAGCTGGGGTTCGGCCCGTTCCGCCTTCACCGCTCATTCGAGGAGCACCAAAGTGATCGTTTTCTTCGAAGTCCTGCTGGCGCTCGTCTGCGTTGCGGTCCTCGCCTTCGCCGGGCTGACCGTGAAGAAGCTGTACCAGGGCCAGCGCTAACCACTCCTTCACAGATCGCCTGAGCTGCTCATGATCGAGATTCCGTCCGACCTCAATCCGGACCTCGTCCCCCTCGCGTTCCTCCTCGGCACGTGGGAAGGCGCGGGTGTCTCCGACTTCCCCGGCGCCGAGAAGTGCAACTTCGGTCAGTCCGTGACGTTCAGCCACGACGGCCGTGACTTCCTCGAATACCACTCGCACTCCTGGGTCCTGGACGCGGACGGCAACAAGGTCCGCCCGCTGGAGAGCGAGAGCGGTTACTGGCGCATCGACAAGGACCGCAAGGTCGAGATCGTCATGGTCCGCGACCAGGGCATCGTCGAGGTCTGGTACGGCGAGCTCGCCGACCAGAAGCCGCAGATCGACCTCGCGACCGACGCCGTCGCGCGGACCGCCGCCTCCGGCCCGTACAGCGGTGGCAAGCGGCTGTACGGCTACGTGAAGAGCGACCTCATGTGGGTGGGCGAGAAGGCCACCCCCGAGGTCCCGCTGCGGCCGTACATGTCCGCGCACCTGAAGAAGGTCGTCACCCCCGAGGAGGTCGCCGAGATGGCGCGCAACCTCCCCGACATGCCCGAGGACGGCATCGCCTTCTTCAAGTAGGACGCAAGTCGACCCGACGGGGCCGTGCCGTGGTGCGCCGCGCCCTCCTACACTGGGGGGCGTGGTGAGCACCGACTGGAAGAGCGACCTGAGGCAGCGCGGCTACCGGCTGACGCCTCAGCGCCAGCTTGTCCTGGAGGCCGTGGACGTGCTGGAGCACGCGACCCCGGACGACATCCTCGTCGAGGTCCGCAGGACGGCCTCCGGCGTCAACATCTCCACCGTCTACCGGACCCTGGAGCTCCTGGAGGAGCTCGGGCTGGTCAGCCACGCCCATCTGGGGCACGGCGCGCCGACGTACCACCTCGCCGACCGGCACCACCATCTGCACCTGGTCTGCCGGGACTGCACCGAGGTCATCGAGGCCGACGTCGAGGTGGCCGCCGACTTCACCGCGAAGCTGCGCGACACCTTCGGCTTCAGCACCGACATGAAGCACTTCGCGATCTTCGGGCGGTGCCGGGACTGCACCCGTAAGGCCGCCGACGCCGAGTCGTAGTCTTGGGGGCATGAAGAGCCCCCTGCTGTCCCTGCCCGGCGCCGTCCCCGCCGAGGGCCGTGACGAAGGTGTCGCCGCGCACTACGGCGACCTGTTCCGCGAGCAGCGCACCCTCGCCGACGGCACCGGATTCGTCGACCTCTCCCACCACGGCGTCATCACCGTCACCGGCGACGACCGGCTGAGCTGGCTGCACCTGCTGCTCACCCAGCACGTCAGCGACCTGCCGCCGGGGCAGGCCACCGAGGCGCTGATCCTCTCCGCGAACGGGCACATCGAGCACGCGCTGTACCTCGTCGACGACGGCGAGACGGTCTGGGCGCACGTCGAGCCCGGCACCCGCGCCGAGCTCGTCGCCTACCTGGAGTCGATGAAGTTCTTCTACCGGGTCGAGGTCGCCGACCGCACCGAGGACTTCGCCGTCGTCCACCTCCCGGCCGGCTCCATCGCCCCGCTGCCCGAGGGCGTGGCCGTGCGCGAGACCGCGTACGGGCGGGACGTGTTCCTGCCCCGCGCCGACCTGGAGGGCTTCGCCGGCTCCCACGGCCCGGCCGCCGGCATCCTCGCGTACGAGGCGCTGCGGGTCGAGGCGCACCGGCCTCGGCTCGGCTTCGAGACCGACCACCGGACCATCCCGCACGAGCTGGGCCTGATCGGCAGCGCCGTCCACCTCCAGAAGGGCTGCTACCGAGGCCAGGAGACCGTCGCCCGCGTGCAGAACCTGGGCAAGCCGCCGCGCCGCCTGGTCTTCCTGCACCTGGACGGCAGCGAGGTGCTGCTGCCCGGGCACGGCACCCCGGTCCGGCTCGCCGCGGACGGTGAGGAGGGCCGCCAGCTCGGCTTCGTCACCAGCTCGGCGCGCCACCACGAGCTGGGGCCGATCGCGCTGGCCCTGGTGAAGCGGAACGTGCCGGTGGACGCCGACCTCGTGGTCGGGACGACCGCCGCCGCGCAGGAGACGGTCGTCGAGCCGTAGGCGGGGAAGCCCACGGGGGGCGTCAGACCTCGATCAGCACCGTGAACGGGCCCTGGTTCGTGAGCGACACGCGCATGTCCGCTCCGAACCTGCCCGTCTCCACGTGGGCGCCGAGCTCCCGCAGCCGGGCCACCACCTCGTCGACGAGGGGCTCGGCGACCGGGCCGGGTGCCGCCGCGTTCCAGGTGGGGCGGCGGCCCTTGCGGGCGTCTCCGTACAGGGTGAACTGGGAGATGACGAGCAGCGGCGCGTTCACGTCGGAGCAGGACTTCTCGTCCTCCAGTACCCGGACGGACCAGAGCTTTCTGGCCAATTGCGCCGCCTTCTCGGGGGTGTCGTCATGGGTCACCCCGACCAGGACGCACAGCCCCTCGCCGACGATCTCTCCGACGGTCTCCCCTGCGACGACGACGTTCGCGCCGTCCACCCTCTGCACCACTGCTCGCATGCGTACCAACCTACCGATCGGCTGGGCGGCTGAAGGATCGAGGGCCGAACGGGTGCAGACCGCCTGCGTCGGCCGGGCCCCGAGTGGCACCATGCCTGTCAGGCGGTGCGCTTCCGCACCGGTCGAGGGGACGAATCTCATGAGTGCACCTGGCACCGGGCACACGCCGTCCGGTCCCGTTCCGCTGTTCCGAACCGGCGGCGCCGTCGGGCGACCGCCCGTGCAGCGGAGCGCCGAGCCCG
Organism: Streptomyces sp. NPDC093111; assembly: GCF_040683955.1. Lineage (NCBI taxonomy): Bacteria > Bacillati > Actinomycetota > Actinomycetes > Kitasatosporales > Streptomycetaceae > Streptomyces > Streptomyces sp. NPDC093111. The sequence goes on from NZ_JBFBNW010000001.1 coordinate 52,090, forward strand.
ATCTGCCGGAGCGGCCGGACAGCGATCTCGGCGCGCTGCGGCTGCCCGAGCTGCGGGCGCTGCGCCGCGACGCGCAGGGCGACGAGGCCGATCTGAGCTACGTACGGCGGATGCTGCAGGGCCGGATCGACATCCTGCGGGCCGAGCTGGCGCGGCGCAGCGACCCCGAGGCGCCGGTCCTGGACCGGCTCTCGGAGATCCTGGCCGACGCGCCGCCGCGGCGCGGGGCGGTCGCCCGGTCGGCGCGGCACGTGACGCTGTCGACGCCGCGCGGCGAGGAGTACCGGCGGCTCGCGGCGGAGATGCTGTCCGAGGTCGAGCTGTCCGACCTGTCCGCCCGTACGGACGCCGAGCTGCACACCGCGATGGGGCGGCTCGCCGGGCACGAGCAGCAGGTGTCGCGACGCCGGCACGAGCTCCAGCGGACCGCCGACGACTGCAGCGCGGAGATCGCCCGCCGCTACCGCGAGGGCGAGGCGCAGGTCGACGACCTGCTGGCCTGAGCGCGGGAGCGGCGCGGTCCACCGTGCCTTCGAGACCTTCCGGAGGAGGTCGGGGGCCGTAGGGGGCTGTCGGGGGCTTTCGGGGCCGTGGGAAACCCGGGTGCGGGGCGGGCCGGGCGGCGCCTACGTTGTCGGGATGAGTCTTGAGGTGCGCGCGATCGACGAGTCCGAATTCGCCCAGTGGCTGCGGACCCTCCGCACCGGCTTCCTGCGGACGCCCGTCCTGGTGGACGGCGAGGTCGCGGACCGGGTTCCGCACACCGACTTCTCCCGGACCTTCGGCGCCTTCGACCGGGGCCGGATGGTCGCCACCTTCCACTCCTTCGACCAGGAGCTGAGCACCGTCGGCGGGGCGAACCTGGCGGCGGACGCCGTCAGCGCGGTCACCGTCTCCCCGACCCACCGCAGGCGCGGGCTCCTCAGCCGCATGATGAAGGACGACCTGGCGGCGGCGAAGGAGCGCGGCGACGCGTGCGCGACGCTGATCGCCGCCGAGTACCCGATCTACGGACGGTTCGGCTTCGGCCCCGCGTCCTGGACGACCGAGTGGTCCGTCGACGTGACCCGGGCCGGGTTCGACCTGCGGCGGCCCGCCACCGAGGGCGACGGCGGGCGGGTCGATCTGACCGACGGCGCCGAGATCCGCGCGGAGGGCCCCGCCCTGCACCGCCGGCTGGCGGCCGGGCGGGCCGGCGTCACCGCGCGCACGCCCCGCAACTGGGATGTTGGCACCGGCAACAGCGTCCCCCAGCGGCCGTGGACCGAGCCGTTCTACGCGATGTACCGGGCGGAGTCGGGCGAGGTCGAGGGGTACGTGGCGTACACCGCCGACGACAAGTGGACCGACGGCAACCAGCCGGTCCAGACGGCGACCGTGCGGGACCTGGTCGCGGTCACCCCGGCCGCCGAGCGGGCGCTGTGGCGGTTCGTGTGCTCGATCGACTGGATCACCACCGTGCGCTCGGGCAGCCGCGCCCCCGACGACCTGCTGCCGCTGCTGCTGCCCGATCCGCGCGCGGCGGGGGTGGTGACGCACACCGACATGCTGTGGCTGCGGATCCTGGACGTGCCGAAGGTGCTGGAGCCGCGTACGTACGCGGCCGAGGGCACCCTCGTCCTCGACGTGCGGGACGCGGCGGGCCTCGCGGCCGGGCGCTTCCGGCTCGACACCTCGCCGGAGCCGGGCGGTTCGTCCTGTGTGCCGACCGACGCCTCGCCGGACCTGGTCCTGGACGTGGCGGAGCTGGCCCGGCTGGCGCTCGGTGACGAGTCGGTGCAGCGGCTCGTGGCGCTCGGCCGGGTCGAGGAGGCCGCGGCGGGGGCGGCGGTCCGGGCGGACCTGCTGCTGCGGGCCGCGCGGCGGCCGTGGACGATGGACATCTTCTGAGTCGGCCTTCTGGGTCGGCCTTCTGAGTCGGTGTTCGTGACGTCCGTGGGTCGTGTGGGTGAGAGGTGGCGGGTGGCGTGAGTGGGCTGCGTGAGCGGAAGAAGGAGCGGACGCGGCAGGCGCTCTCGGACATCGCCGTCGCGCTCTTCCTGGAGAAGGGCTTCGACGCGGTGTCCGTCGCCGAGATCGCCGCGGCGGCCGAGGTCTCCAAACCGACGCTGTTCCGCTACTTCCCGGCCAAGGAGGACCTGGTCCTGCACCGGTTCGCGGACCACGAGGACGAGCCGGCCCGGGTCGTCGCCGCCGCCCGCGAGGCCGGTGCGGCGCCGCTCGACGCGCTGCGCGACCACGTCCTGGCGGGCCTGGAGCGGCGCGACCCGGTGACCGGCCTCAACGACGACCCGCGGGTCCTCGCCTTCCTGCGCCTCCTGTACGGCACGCCCGCGCTGGTGGCCCGGATGCACGCGTACCAGGGGCGTTCGGAGGAGTTGCTGGCCGGGGCGCTGGGCGGGGACGACCCGCTGGCGGCGCGGCTGGCGGCGGCGCAGGTGGTGGCGGTGCTGCGGGTGCTCGCGGAGGAGAACGTGCGGCGGATCACGGCGGGGGAGCCGGTCGGGGAGGTGCTGCCGGCGGCGGTGGCGGCGACGCGGCTGGCGTTCGGGAGGCTGGCGGCGGGGCTGCCGTATTGACCGGATAAAAAATGTAACCGAGTAACGTTTCTGGGTATCCTGGACCCATGAAGCCGCTCGACCGTGAACTCCTGAACGAACGCGGCCACCACGAGACCTGCCGCGCCGCCCTCGCCCGGATGACCGAGGACGTCGAGGAACAGGTCGTCACCGGTGAGGACACCGCCGCCTCCGGGGCCGACGCCGAAGCCCTCGGCCGCCACCTGCGCAGCCGCGCCAAGGTCTTCCGCCAGCAGCCGCCCGGCCCCCTCTTCTTCGGCCGCCTCGACCGCGAGGACGGCCAGGTGCACCACATCGGCCGCCGCCGCGTCGCCGAGCACCCGGCCGCCCCGCCGCTCGTCGTCGACTGGCGGGCGCCCGTCTCCCGCGCCTACTACCAGGCCGGGCCCCAGGACCCGCAGGGCGTCGTCCGGCGGCGCCGGTTCGGCTGGACGCCGAACAGCCGGGGCGCCTCCGAGGACCTGACCGCCCTGGAGGACGAGCGGCTGACCGCCGGCGAGTCCGGCACCGGCGCGCTCCTCACCGGCGAGATCGAACGCCCCCGCGTCGGCCCCATGCGGGACATCGCCGCCACCCTCCAGCCCGAGCAGGACGACCTCGTACGGTCCGGGCCCGGCGACTCGGTCTGCGTGCAGGGCGCCCCCGGCACCGGCAAGACCGCCGTCGGCCTGCACCGCGCCGCCTACCTCCTCTACAGCCACCCGCAGCGCCTCAAGCGCTCCGGACTCCTCGTCCTCGGCCCCAACCGCACCTTCCTCTCCTACATCTCCGAGGTGCTGCCCGCGCTCGGCGAGACCGGGGTGCGCCAGTCCACCGTCGGCGAGGAGCTCGCCCGCCACGAGGTCCGCGCCGAGGACGGCGGGGCCGCGGCCCGGGTCAAGCACGACGCCCGCATGGCCGAGGTGCTGCGCGCGGCGCTGTACGCGCGCGTCGACCCGGCCGCCGCCGTGGAGCTCGCGGTGCCGGACGGCTCGTACCACTGGCGGCTGCCGGCCGCCGAGACCGCCGCGATCGTCACGGCGGTACGGGAGGAGGCGCCGCCCTACGCCACGGGCCGCGAACGGGTCCGCGCCCGGATCGTCCGGGCCCTCCAGCTGCGGGCGGAACGCCGGGCCGGGGTGCTCGGCGCCGCCTGGGCCCGCCGGATGGAGCGGGCCCGGCCGGTGACCGCGCTCCTCGACGCGTGCTGGCCGAAGGCGAACCCGGAGGAGGTCCTGGCGGCCTTCCTCACGGACCCGGCCGCCGTTCCCGTACCGGTGCCGCTCACGGAGGCGGAACAGGACGCGATTCGCTGGGCGAAGCCCCCGCGTTCGTACCGCAGCGCCCGCTGGAGCGCCGCCGACCTCGTCCTCCTCGACGAGCTGGCCGGCCTGATCGAACGGCCCGAGGGCTACGCGCACATCGTCGTCGACGAGGCGCAGGACCTCTCGCCCATGGAGTGCCGGGCCGTCGGGCGCCGCGCGGACTTCGGCTCCCTCACCGTCCTCGGCGACCTGGCGCAGGGCACCACGCCGTGGGCGGCGCGCGACTGGCGCGAGCAACTGGCCCACCTGGGCAAGCCGGACGCCGAGGTGGTGCCGCTCACCACCGGCTACCGCGTCCCGGCGGCCGTCGTCGAGCTCGCCAACCGGCTCCTGCCGGACCTGGACACGGACGTCCCGCCGGGGCGTTCGCTGCGCGCGGGCGGCACGGTGACGGTCCGTCGGGTGACGGACCTCGGGGAGGGCGTGGCCGAGGCCGTCCGGCTGGCGCTGAAGGAGGAGGGCTCGGTGGGCGTCATCGCGTCGGACGCGCTGGTGGGCGCCTTGCGGGAGTACGCGATGGGGGCGGGGGCGGCGGCTGGGGCTGGGGATGGGATAGAGACAGGGACTGGGACCGGGACGGCGGCTGGGGCTGAGGATGGGACGGGGACCGGGATCTGGTCCGGTGACCGGGTCTCCCTCGTGCCCGCGACGCTCGCCAAGGGCCTGGAGTACGACCATGTCGTGGTCGCCGAGCCCGCCGCGATCGTGGCGGCCGAACCGCGCGGGCTGCACCGGCTGTACGTGGTCCTCACGCGGGCGGTGTCCCGGCTGGACCTGGTGCACCGGGAGCCGCTGCCGGAGTCGCTGGGCCGTAGCGGGCGGTGAGTTCGGCGCCGATGCGGGCGAGGGCGGCGCGGGCCTCGGGGGGTGCGAGGAGTTCGACGCGGGCGCCGAGGCCGGCGAGCTGCGCGGCGACGATCTCGGGCGACGGGCCGTCGACCTCGATGGCGGTCCAGCCGCCGTCCGCCTCGCGCGCCCCGTACCGTATCCGCCCGCCGAAGAGGCCCTCCAGGACGCCCTCGGTGCCGGGGGCCGCGCGGCCCCGTACGGTCGCGGCCAGCATCCGGTCCTCCATGCGGGCGGCGAGGGCGCGCCAGGCGGTGGCGAGGTCGAAGTCCGGTGGGCGTACGGCGGGTTCGCCGGTGGGGGTGGCGGAGGTGATCCGGCTGACCCGGAAGGTGCGCAGCCCGTCCGGGGTGTCGGCGACCAGGTAGGGCACGCCGGCCTTGGCGGCGATGCCGAGCGGGTGGACCAGGCGTTCGCGCGGGGGGCGGCCGGGGCGGGCGTGGGCGATGCGGAGCCGGACGGCGTCGACGACGGCCTGCCGGAGGGTGCCGAGGAGGGCGGGTTCGGCTCCGGCGCCGGTCCAGTCGGTGGTGTCGGTGACGCCGGCGCGGGCGGCGGCCTCGGCGCCGGGGCGGAGCGGGGCGGGCAGGGCGCGGACCAGTTTGCGCAGGGCGGCCCGGGTGCGGGGGCTGGTCGCGGACTCGGGGCCGGTGAGGAGGAAGAGCTCGCGGATCTCGGGGGCGGTGAGGCCGCTCAGGTCGGTACGGGCGCCGCCGACCAGACGCCAGCCGCCGCCCTTGCCCGCCGTCGAGTAGACGGGGACTCCGGCGGCGGCGAGGGCTTCGAGGTCGCGGCGGGCGGTGCGTTCCGAGACCTCCAGTTCGGCGGCGAGCTGGGCGGCGGTGACGAGGTCCCTCGTCTGGAGGTAGAGCAGGGCGGCGACGAGTCGGTCGGCTCTCATGCCGCCATTGTCAGCTCGTTCCGGGCGGACTTGGGCGTACGGAGGAGGGTGAAGGCGAGGGCGAACGCGGCGACGAGCAGTCCGGCGCCGACGGCGAAGGCGAGGTGGTAGCCGCCGGTGAGGGCCTCGGCGGTGGTGCGGCCGGCGGCGGTGAGGGACTCGGTGCGGGCGGCGGCGAGGGTGGAGAGGACGGCGACGCCGAGGGCCATGCCGATCTGCTGGGTGGTGTTGAAGAGGCCGGAGGCGAGGCCGGCGTCGGCCTCCTTGGCCCCGGACATGCCGAGCGCGGTCAGGGCGGGCATGGCGAGCCCGAAGCCGGCGCCGAGGAGCATCACGGGGAGCAGGTCGACGGGGTACGAGGCGTGGACGGGGAGGCGGGCGAGGAGGCCGAGCATCGCGATGAGCAGGACGATGCCGGTGAGCAGGATGGTGCGCTCGCCGAAGCGGGTGATGAGGCGGGCGGAGAGGCCGAGGGAGACGGTGCCGATGACGACGGCGGCGGGGAGCATGCCGAGGCCGGTCTCGGCGGCGCTGTAGCCGAGCACCTTCTGCATGTGGAGGGCGACCAGGACCTGGAAGGAGAAGAGGGCGGCGACCATCAGCATCTGGACGAGGTTGGCGCCGGCGACGCTGCGGGAGCGCAGGACGCGCAGCGGCATCAGGGGGTCGGCGGCGGTGGCCTGGCGGACGAGGAAGCCGGCGAGGAGGGCGAGGGCGAGGGCGCCGAGGCCGAGGGTGTGGGCGGAGCCGGCCCCGTACTCCTCGATCTTGACGACCGCGTAGATGCCGGTCATGAGGCCGGAGGTGACGAGGAGGGCGCCGAGGAGGTCGGCGCGGCCGCGGGTGGCGGCGGGGCGGTCGGCGGGCAGGGCGGGGAGGGCGGCGAGGAGGGCGGCGAGGCCGATGGGGAGGTTGATGAAGAAGATCCAGTTCCAGGCGAGGGCGTCGGTGAGGACGCCGCCGAGGACCTGGCCGATGGAGGCGCCGGCCGCGCCGGTGAAGCTGAACACGGCGAAGGCCTTGGCGCGTTCGCGGGGTTCGGTGAAGAGGGTGACGAGGATGCCGAGGCTGACGGCGGAGGCCATCGCGCTGCCGACGCCCTGGAGGAAGCGGGCGGCGATCAGGACGCCGGGGGAGGCGGCGAAGCCGGCGAGCACGGAGGCGGCGGTGAAGAGGGCGGTTCCGGCGAGGAACATGCGCTTGCGGCCGAGGAGGTCGCCGAGGCGTCCGGCGAGCAGGAGCAGGGCGCCGAAGGCGATCAGGTAGGCGTTGACGATCCAGCTGAGGCCGGCGGGGGAGAAGCCGAGGTCGTTCTGGATGGCGGGCATGGCGACGGTGACGATGCTGCCGTCGAGGATCGTCATCAGCATGCTCGTGGCGAGGATGCCGAGGGCGGTCCAGCGTGAGGTGGGCATGGCGGTGTCTCCCATTTCGGGGCGGTGGGGCGGTGGGGTGGGGCGGCGACAGAAAGAACGCTAGCAGATAGTTCCGTTGCGGACTATCTATCTCGGTCTCGCTCCTGGGTACCCTGGACGCATGACCTCCATGGCGCCCACCCGCACCGAGCCGGACCTCTCCTACCTCCTCGACCACACCAGCCATGTCCTGCGCACACGGATGGCCGCACGGCTCGGCGAGATCGGGCTGACCGCGCGCATGCACTGCGTGCTGGTCCACGCGCTGGAGGAGGAGCGCACCCAGGCCCAGCTCGCCGAGATCGGCGACATGGACAAGACGACGATGGTGGTCACCGTCGACGCCCTGGAGAAGGCCGGCCTCGCCGAACGCCGCCCCTCCAGCACGGACCGGCGCGCCCGCATCATCGCGGTCACCGAGAAGGGCGCGAAGGTCGCCCGCGCGAGCCAGAAGATCGTCGACTCGGTCCACGAGGACGCCCTGACCTCCCTCCCCGCCCAGTCCCGGGAAGCCCTCCTCCACGCCCTGCACCTCCTGGCCACCGACCACCTCGCAACCCCGTCCGAGGGCCCCCACAACGCACGGCGGGCGCGGCAGGCGAAGTGACGGGTGCGGTCGCGGCGGCCCCGCTTCGCTGTGACGGAACTATTGCAAGCGCCTGCTTGCAATAGTTAGCGCGGGCTGGCAGGGTCGGAGCATGGCATCGCTCAACGTCGGCAATCTTGGTGAGTACCTCCGTGAACAGCGGCGCACCGCGCAGCTGTCGCTGCGGCAGCTCGCCGAGGCCGCGGGCGTGTCGAATCCGTATCTGAGTCAGATCGAGCGAGGGCTGCGCAAGCCGAGCGCCGAGGTGTTGCAGCAGGTCGCCAAGGCGCTGCGGATCTCGGCCGAGACGCTGTACGTGCGGGCCGGGATCCTCGACGAGAAGGAGCGGGACGACCTGGAGACGCGCGCCGTCGTCCTGGCCGATCCCTCGATCAACGAGCGGCAGAAGCAGGTGCTGCTGCAGATCTACGACTCCTTCCGCAAGGAGAACGCCGCCGAGGCCGCGCAGGCCGCCGAGCAGCAGGCGCACCGGCCGCCGCAGCCCACCGAGACGTAAACCTCCGGGAGGACCACGACCATGGCCATCATCGACGAACTCCGTACCCCCCTCTACTTCGCCGCCGGCACCGCCGACCTCGCCGTCCAGCAGGCCAGGAAGGTGCCCGGCCTCATCGAGCAGATCGCCGCCGAGGCCCCCTCGCGGATCGAGGCCGTCAAGAAGACGGACCCGAAGGCGGTGCAGGAGAAGGCGCAGGCGAGGTTCGCCGAGTTCGTGGGCGGGTTCGACACCGACCTGAAGAAGCTGGGCGAGCAGGCCCAGGACCTGGCCCTGCGCGGGGTCGGCGTCGCCGCCGAGTACGCGGTCAAGGCGCGCGAGAAGTACGAGGAGCTCGCCGCGCACGGCGAGGAGACCGTGAAGGCCTGGCGCGGTGAGGCCGCCGAGGAGATCGTCGAGATCGCCGTGGTCGTCGAGCCCGACCCCGAGCCGGCGAAGGCGGAGGCGGAGGCCGAGGCCGTCGAGGAGCCCGCCGCGCCCAAGCCCGCCCGCAAGACCACGGCCCGCAAGGCCCCCGCGAAGAAGGCCGTGGCCACCGAAGGGGCCGAGTAGCGGCGGGGGCGGGCACCAATCCCGGTGTCCCGCGCGTTGTAGCGGGTACCTTGGCCGCGAGGCGCTCTTTCCACTCACCTAGGCGGTGCACAGCATGTTGCGCGACGGATTCGACTCGATCCTGTGGCTGGTGGTGGGGCTGGTCTTCCTCGGCTTCGCCGTCGCCGCCTTCGTGTTCGCCGCCATGGCGCGCGAGGACGCCTACCGCGCGGCGGAGAAGCAGACCAAGAAGTTCTGGCTGATCCTGCTGGGCATCAACCTCGTCGTGAACCTGCTGCTGCCGATGCTCTTCCTGCAGATCGCCGGGCTCATCGCCGCCATCGTCTTCATGGTCGACGTACGCCCCGCGCTCCGCGCGATCTCCGGCGGCGGTGGCGGTGGCAGGCGTGGCGGCGGTTCCAGCAGCGACGGGCCGTACGGGCCCTACAACGGCGGGCGCTGATCCCCCCCCAGCGGGTCCCGAGCGGGTCCTCAGCGGGTCCCGAGCGAGCCCCCAGTGGGTCCCGAGCGGGTCCTCAGCGGGTCCCGAGCGGGTCCCGAGCGAGCCCCCAGTGGGTCCCGAGCAGGTCCTCAGCGGGTCCCGAGCGGGTCCCGAGCGGGTCCCCAGCGGGTCCTCAGCGGGTCCCGAGCGGGCCCCCAGTGGGTCCCGAGCGGGTCCCCAGCGGGTCCGCCGCGGGTCCCGAGCGGGTCCCCAGCGGGATCGGCTAAGCGATCCGCGGCGGAATCCCCCGCGGGATCCGCTACGCGATCCGCCGGGGGACGCAAGAAACCCGCGCCCCCCGCCCCACGTCCGAGACAGCAGGCCCCGGGCTCAGCCCCGGGGCCTGTCCCGTTCCAGGGCCAGGACGGCCACGTCGTCCGTCAGCTCGCCGCCGTTCAGCGTGCGCACCTCCGTGACGGCCGCCGCCAGCAGTTCCTCGCCCCGCAGGCCCGCCGCCAGCTGCCGGTTGATCATCTCGACCATCCCGTCCTGGCCGAGCCGTGGCGAACCGGGCCCCGCCGAGCGGCCCTCGATCAGCCCGTCGGTGTACATGAGCAGGCTCCACGACGCGCCCAGCTCGACCTGCCGGCGCGGCCAGCGGGCGCGCGGCAGCAGGCCGAGGGCCGGGCCGCCGTCCTCGTACGGCAGCAGTCGCGCCATGCTCCCGTGCCGGGCGATCAGCGGCGCGGGGTGGCCGGCCAGGCACAGGCCGGCCCGGCGCCCGTCGGGCGCGATGTCGACGGTGCACAGGGTCGCGAAGATCTCCTCGCTCTCCCGCTCGTGCTCCAGGACCTGCTGCATCGTGGAGAGCAGCTCGTCCCCGCACAGCCCGGCGAAGGTCAGCGCCCGCCAGGCGATCCGCAGCTCCACGCCGAGCGCCGCCTCGTCGGGGCCGTGCCCGCAGACGTCGCCGATCATCGCGTGGACGGTCCCGTCGGGCGTGCGCACGGTGTCGTAGAAGTCGCCGCCGAGCAGCGCCCGGGACCGGCCGGGCCGGTAGCGCGCGGCGAACCGCAGGTCGGAGCCCTCCAGGAGCGGCGTCGGGAGCAGCCCGCGCTCCAGCCGGGCGTTCTCCTGGGCGCGCAGCCGCGACTCGGCGAGCTTCACCTGGACGGCGTCGGCCCGCTTGCGCTCGACGGCGTAGCGGATGGCGCGGCTCAGCAGCCGCCCGTCCAGCTCCTCGCGGAAGAGGTGGTCCTGGGCCCCGACCCGTACCGCCTCGGCCGCGAGCCCGGCGTCCGCGGAGGCGGCGAGGGCGAGGACGGCGTGGCGCGGGGCGAGCCGCAGGATGTGCCGGAGCGGCGCGAGCGGGTCGTCTTCGGCCGTGCGCGGGACGGGCAGCGCGAGGTCGACGAGCACGCAGTGCACGTCGTCGGTGAGGAGCCGCTCGGCCTCGGTGAGGTTGCGGGCGGTCCGGATCCGCAGCCGGGTGCCGGTCGCGTCGAGCAGTTCGGGTACGGCGAGGGCGCCCGCCGGGTCGTCCTCGACGACCAGCAGCGTGAGATCGGTGGCGGTGCCGGGTGCCGGGAGAGAATCGATTCTCTGCCGCGGTACGGGTACGGGCATCGGTCTGGTTTTCCTTCCCTCCCCCCGAGGGCCGGGGACCGACCATAGCGGTACCTCCGGGCGTCGCGGAACGGCGATCACGCGGTGGATCGGAGATCAGCGCTGGCATATGCCGCGGATGGGGAGGTAGCCGCCTGCGGGCCGATGAGAGCCGATGAGAAACGTCACTCGGGGGCTGGGGAGGGCCCGGGGGACGGGCGGTGGCGCCCGTCACTCCCGGCGTACGCTCCCGGCGGCACGGTTACGGGCGGACCACGCCCAGGATCTCCATGGAGCCGGCGCCCGTGATCGTCACGTTCCGCCCGGGGCGCGGCGCGTGCACGATCGCCCCGTTCCCGACGTACATGCCGATGTGGCTCGCGTCCTTGAAGTAGACGATCAGGTCGCCGGGCCGCATGTCCTTGATGTCTACGTGCGGCAGCAGCCGCCACTGCTCCTGCGAGGTGCGCGGGATCGGGCGGCCCGCGCTGCCCCAGGCGCTCTGGGTGAGTCCCGAGCAGTCGTACGAGCGCGGGCCCTCGGCCCCCCACACGTACGGCTTGCCGATCTGGGCCGTCGCGAACTCCACCGCCCGCTTGCCCTCGGGCGTGGTCGCGTCGCTCAGGCCCTTGAGGACGCCGGTGCCGACCCAGGCGGTCTGCGCCCGGTACTGCTCCTGCTGCTCCAGGCGCAGCAGCCGCTCCCGCTCCTCGGCGGCGAGGTCGGACTCCAGCTTCTTGGCGGCGGCGATCTTGTCGTTGATCTCCTTCTTCGCCTTGGCCTGCTTGACCCGGTTGGCTTCCAGCTTGGTCCAGTTGACGCTGGCGTCCTTGGCGTACGTGGTGAGTTCGCCCTGCGTCCTGGTCATCTCGCCGAGCAGGTCCCGGGTGGCCTTCTGGCCCTCCTTGAGACGGCCCGCGGTGTCGAGGAAGAGCTGGGGGTCGTCGGTCAGCACGAACTGCGCGCCGTCCGGGAGCCCGCCGTTGCGGTACTGGGCGCGGGCCGCGGCGCCCGCCCTCGCCTTGAGGTCGTCGATCTTCTCGTTGCCGGCGACGATCATGCGGGCCAGCTTCACGATCTCGTCGGACTGCTCGTCCGCCTTCTCCTCGGCCAGGTTGTAGGCGTCGGTGGCGGCGGCGGCCTGGCGGTAGAGACCGTCGATCTCCTTGCGGACCTCTTCGAGCGTCTTCTTCGGCTGGCTCGGCGCCGGCGGGGCCGGGGCCGCTGCGGCCTGCAGGGTGAGGACGGGTGAGGCCAGCACCGTCAGGGCGCAGACCACGGTGACCGTGGTGATGGCGTGGCGGCGTCGGTTCACAGGCTCCCCCTCAAGTGACCCATTTCAAGCTGTCTGGTCTGGCTGAATCTGATTTACCGTCAGTAACTTGGTCGTGACCTTGGTGATGGTGCCACGCGAAACCCGAAAGCGACAGGGGAAAGCGGGGCCTGTCGGGTCACTTCCCCCCAGGAGGGACGAGTGTTCCGCCCGGTGCGTTCCTCGCGCGGGGGAAATTCAGGGGGAGTTCGGCGGACGTTCGGCGGGAGCGTCGCTCGGCCGCGCGGTGCCGGCGTCGCTCGGCCGCGCGGTGCCGGCGTCGCTCAGCCGCGCGGCGCCAGCGCCTCCCACCGCACCGTCACCTCGCCCTGCCGCCACCGGCGCGGACCGTCCGTCAGCGGCCAGTCCGCCGCCAGGTCGCGGACCGAGCGGATCCAGCGCTGCCGCGCCCCGAGCGAGGCGTACGGGGCCGCCGCCGCCCACGCCCGGTCGAAGTCCCGCAGGAAGGCGTGCACCGGCTCACCCGGCACGTTCCGGTGGATCAGCGCCTTCGGCAGCCGCTCCGCCAGGTCGGAGGGCCGGTCCAGCGAACCGAGCCGGGTCGCGAAGGTCACCGTCCGCGGCCCGCCCCGGCCCAGCGCCACCCACACGTGCCGCCGCCCGATCTCGTCGCAGGTCCCCTCGACCAGCAGCCCCTCGGGCCCGAGCCGCGCGCACAGGCGCTGCCAGACCGCCGCGACCTCGGCCTCGTCGTACTGGCGCAGCACGTTCGCCGCCCGGATCAGCGACACCTCGCCGGCCACCGGCACCTCGAAGCCGCCGTGCCGGAAGGCGAGCCCCTCCCGCTCGTACGGCTTCGCGGCGGCGACCCGCGCGGGCTCGATCTCGACCCCGACGACGGTGACGCGCGGGTCGGCGGTGCGCAGCCGGTCCAGCAGCTCGACGGGCGTCCACGGCGCGGCGCCGTAGCCGAGGTCGACGGCGACGGGGGGCGGGCCGGAGCGGCGCAGGGCCGGTCCGTGCGTGGCGGCGATCCAGCGGTCCTGGCGGCGCAGCCGGTTGGGGTTGGTGGTCCCGCGGGTGATCGTGCCGACGGGTCGGGTGGTGCGGGGGGCCATGGAACGAGCGTACGGGGTGGTGGGGGCCCTCCCCGTCGGGTGCGGGCCCCGGGGAGGGCGCCCGGTGGCCCGCCCGGTGCGGGCCCGGGAGCCGGCCCCCGGAGGCCGGCTCGGACGGGTGTTCCCGTCGCCGTGCCCGTAATGAATTGGCAAAGCGGGTGGCGCGGCGGAAATGAAACCCCGCATTCCGGTGTTGTCGCGGTGCGGAGGGTGCCCCACGCCTCCCTCAGAACCATGCCCGATGCCATGCCCCACAGCGGAAGGACCGCCGACGTGAGCCAGTACGTGTCCCGGTTCGCCGGCACCCTGGCGGCGCCGCCCCGGCTCCGGCTTCCCGGCCGGCACCGGACCCCGCGCCGCGTGGCCATGCTCAGTGTCCACACCTCCCCCCTGCATCAGCCGGGCACCGGCGACGCGGGCGGCATGAACGTCTACATCGTGGAGCTCGCCAAGCGGCTGGCCGCGATCAACATCGAGGTCGAGATCTTCACCCGCGCCACCACCGGCGGCCTCGCCCCGGTCGTCGAGCTCGCCCCCGGCGTGCTCGTCCGGCACGTGGACGCGGGACCGTACGAGGGGCTGGCCAAGGAAGAGCTGCCGGCCCAGCTGTGCGCCTTCACGCACGGCGTCATGCAGGCCTGGGCGGGCCACCGGCCCGGCCACTACGACCTCGTCCACTCCCACTACTGGCTCTCCGGCCACGTCGGCTGGCTCGCCGCCGAACGCTGGGGCGTCCCGCTCGTCCACGCCATGCACACCATGGCCAAGGTCAAGAACGCGGCGCTCGCCGAGGGCGACACCCCCGAGCCCGCGGCCCGCGTGATCGGCGAGACCCAGATCGTCGAGGCGGCCGACCGGCTGATCGCCAACACGGCCGAGGAGGCGGACGAGCTCGCCCGCTTCTACGAGGCCGACCCGGCCAAGATCGCCGTCGTCCACCCGGGCGTGAACCTGGACCGCTTCCGGCCCGCCGACGGGCGCGCCGCCGCCCGCGCGCGGCTCGGGCTGCCCGCCGACGCCTTCATCCCCGTCTTCGCCGGCCGCATCCAGCCGCTGAAGGCCCCGGACATCCTGCTGCGCGCCGCGGCCCTGCTCCTGGAGCGGGACCCGTCGCTGCGCTCGCGCATGGTGGTGCCGGTCGTCGGCGGCCCGAGCGGCAGCGGTCTGGCCAAGCCCGAGGGGCTGCAGAAGCTGGCCGCCAAGCTGGGCATCGGCGACGTCGTCCGCTTCCACCCGCCGGTCGGCCAGGAGCGGCTCGCGGACTGGTTCCGTGCGGCCAGCGTGCTGGTGATGCCCTCGTACAGCGAGTCCTTCGGCCTGGTCGCCATCGAGGCGCAGGCGGCCGGCACCCCGGTCGTCGCGGCCGCCGTCGGCGGTCTGCCCGTGGCCGTACGGGACGACGTGACCGGATTCCTCGTGCCGGGGCACGACCCGGCCGACTACGCCCGCGCGCTCGGGCGGTTCGCCGACGACCCGGCGCTGACCGCCACGATGGGCGCGGCGGCGGCCCGGCACGCCGGCTCGTTCGGCTGGGACACGGCGGCCTCCGGGACGGCGGACGTCTACACGGCCGCCATGCACGACCACCGGCTCCGGGAGCAGCGGCGTCGCGTACGCTCGCACCATGGCTGAGGCTCAGGCGGCGGAAGTCCGGCGGATCGCCGAGATCATGGTGGACACGTTCAAGGACGCGGAACTGGAGTGGGAGTCCCCCGAGGAGGGCTCCTACGTCGTCAAGCTGCCCGGCACCAAGAAGCTGTTCACGACCCTGTCGCTGCGGATCGGCCGCCACTCCCTCTCGCTCAACGCCTTCGTCGTCCGGCACCCGGACGAGAACGAGGCGGGCGTCCACCGCTGGCTCCTGGAGCGCAACCTCAAGCTGTACGGGGTGGGGTACGCGATCGACGCCCTCGGCGACATCTACCTGGCCGGCAAACTGCCGCTGGCCGCCGTCACGCCCCAGGAGCTGGACCGACTGCTCGGTTCGGTCCTGGAGGCGGCGGACGGCGACTTCAACACGCTGCTGGAGCTGGGCTTCGCGACGGCGATCCGGCGGGAGTACGCGTGGCGGGTGTCGCGCGGCGAGTCGACGCGCAACCTCGACGCGTTCAGGAACCTGACACGGAAGCCGGCGAACTGACCTTCTCCGGCGCGGGGTTCCCGGCTTCCGGGGCGGGGATCCGGGTCTCCGGAGCGGGCTTCCGGGCCTCCGGGGCGGACCCTGCGACGACGGACTTCTCGGCCGGGGGAGCCGCGTCGGCCTCGGCGTCGGCGAGGGCCGACCGCAGCCGGGTCTGGTAGCCGAGCGCGGCGGCGGCGCCGATCACGGCGCAGGCGATCCACAGCACGTTCGGACCGGGCCCGTCGACGATCGCGCCGGCCATGATCGGCGCGACGAAACCGGCGACCGCCCAGGACATGCCCATCACGCCCTGGTAGCGGCCACGGGCGTGCTCCGGGGCGAGCCGGGCGGTGGCGGCGGCGTTGGTGGGGACGTGGATCATCTCGCCGATCGTCCAGACGACGACCGTGGCGGCGAAGGCGACGGACGAGCCGGCGAGCGCGGTGGCGCCGGTGCCGAGCGCGAAGAGCAGCGAGGAGACCGACAGCAGCATCGCGGGGGAGCGCTTGTCCGTCAGCTTGTTGACGAGGAGCTGGAAGGCCACGATGACGACGCCGTTGACGGCGATGACCACACCGTAGGCGGACGGGGCGAGGCCCTCGCCGGCCATGGTCAGCGGCAGACCGATCCACGGCGCCGTGAAGACCAGGCAGACGAACAGGTTGAGCAGCACCAGGGTGCGGAACGGCGCGTCGCGCAGGACGGTGAGGACGCCGACCTTCTGCTCGGCGACGGCCTCGCCGGTCACCGCGTCGAGCTCGGCCTCGGGCCGGGTCTCGGGCAGCCGCAGGAAGACGATCAGGGCGCACAGCGCGGTGGCGGCGGCGTCGACCACGAACAGGGTGCGGTAGCCGAGGACGATCGCGGCACCGCCGCCGATGGCGGCGATGGCGAAGCCGAGGTTGAGGGCCCAGTAGTTGAGGGCGTAGGCGCGGCGGACCTCGTGGGCGGGCACCATGTCGGCGATGGTCGCGTTGATGGAGGGCCGCACGCCCTGCATGGCGATGCCCATCAGGAGGACGACGGTGGCGATGCCCCAGGTGCTGGTGACGAACGCGAGCAGCAGGGCGCAGGAGGCGGCCGCCAGGTGCATGGTCACCATGGTGGGGCGGCGGCCCCAGCGGTCGGTGAGGAAGCCGCCGAGCGGGGAGCCGGCGACGCCGCCGAGGCCGTGGAGGGCGACGACGAGTCCGGCGAACCAGGCGGAGTACCCGAGCTCCTGGGTGAGATAGAGGGAGAGGAAAGTCAGGACGAAAGCCCCGGTCCTGTTGACCAAGGTCGACAGCCAGAGCCACCAGAAGCCCCCCGGAAGTCCCGAGACCGTGGCGCGCGCCGATCGTCTGAGCGAATCGATGGACATGTGAGGCCGCCCCCTGGTGCTGTGTAAGTCCCGCTTTCCGGTAGCGAAACTTACGCATCTCATACGCCGGACGCCACTGAATTGACGGTGCGCGTCAATCGTCGGGCGTCGTTTAGGCTCGGAGACATGGCCGACGCACCGTACAAGTTGATCCTCCTCCGCCACGGCGAGAGCGAGTGGAACGAGAAGAACCTGTTCACCGGCTGGGTGGACGTGAACCTCACCGCGAAGGGCGAGAAGGAGGCGGCGCGCGGCGGAGAGCTGCTGCAGTTCGCCGGCCTGCTGCCCGACGTGCTCCACACCTCCCTCCAGAAGCGCGCCATCCGCACCGCCCAGCTCGCCCTGGAGTCCGCGGACCGCCACTGGATCCCGGTCCACCGCTCGTGGCGCCTGAACGAGCGCCACTACGGCGCCCTTCAGGGCAAGGACAAGGCGCAGACGCTCGCCGAGTACGGCGAGGAGCAGTTCATGCTGTGGCGCCGCTCGTACGACACCCCGCCGCCGCCGCTCGCGATCGACGACGACTACTCGCAGGCCCACGACGCCCGTTACGCGTCGATCCCGCCGGAGCTGCGCCCGCAGACCGAGTGCCTGAAGGACGTCGTGGAGCGCATGCTCCCGTACTGGTACGACAACATCGTCCCGGACCTGCTGGCCGGCCGCACGGTCCTGATCGCCGCGCACGGCAACAGCCTGCGCGCCCTGGTCAAGCACCTCGACGGCATCTCGGACGCCGACATCGCGGGCCTGAACATCCCGACCGGCATCCCGCTGGCCTACGAGCTGGACGAGAACTTCAAGCCGGTGAAGCCGGGCGGCACCTACCTCGACCCCGAGGCCGCCGCCGCGGCGATCGAGGCCGTGAAGAACCAGGGCAAGAAGTAACCCTGACCGACGAAAGAGCCCCCTGCCTGCGGTTTCTCCGCGAGCGGGGGGCTTCTTCGTGCCCGGGGGCCGGCTGCGGGCCGTACGGGTGAGGGGGAAACCTTTCGGCTGTGGGGGCGCGTATGCGGGGCGGACGAGGCGCGCAAGGGTGCAGAGGGCCTCGGTCGACCGCCCGAGGCCCTCTCCCCCTCACGAAAGAGAACCCCTGTGCGTCTCCGGCACTCCCTCGCCGCCGCTTGCGGTGCCCTCGCCCTGACCGCTGTCCTCGCCACGCCCGCCCACGCCGCCACGGGCGACTTCGGCTACAAGGTCGTCGGCCAGAACGGGGCGCCGATCCTCGTCACGCTGCACGACCCGGAGAGCGGGGAGTGCATCACCCTGCCCGAGGTCGCGGACCCGAACTCCTCCGAGCCGGCCTTCGCCCCGCACAACGACACCGACGCCTGGGCGCTCGTCTTCACCGGACCCGAGTGCACCGGCGACGAGTGGCGGCTCCGCCCGCACGGCCGTCCCGCCTCGGACCGACTGAAGCTGCGCTCGGTGGTCTTCCTACCCGGCGACTGACCGTGCGCCAGGGCCCCCGCCCGCGGGGGCCCTTATTCGTTTGCCTCGGGGGCGGGCGGTTCGGTTAGCGTCCGGGCCATGAGCACGTCACTCCGCCTTGAGCCGATCACCCCCGCCAACGTCGACGCCGCCCTTGAGCTGCGGGTCCACCCCCATCAGGTCAAGAACGTCGCCCCCGTCGAGCGCTCGCTCGCCGAGGCGTACGCGCACGGGGAGACGGCCTGGCCGCGGCTGGTGTTCGACGGGGAGGAGCTCGTCGGGTTCCTGATGGCCTTCGTCGACATCCAGTGGAACCCGGAGAAGGACCCGGCCGACCGGCGCAGCGGCCTGTGGCGGCTGAACATCGGGGCCGGGCACCAGGGCAAGGGGTACGGGCGGTTCGCCGTCGACGCGGTGCGCGAGGAGCTCGTGCGGCGCGGGGCGCGGGAGCTGTA
This sequence comes from Streptomyces sp. NPDC093111, assembly GCF_040683955.1. Classification (NCBI taxonomy): domain Bacteria; kingdom Bacillati; phylum Actinomycetota; class Actinomycetes; order Kitasatosporales; family Streptomycetaceae; genus Streptomyces; species Streptomyces sp. NPDC093111. Next base: position 70,572 of record NZ_JBFBNW010000001.1, read on the forward strand.
CGTGTGCTGGGAGCCGGGCGAGCACGGGCCGGCGGAGTTCTACCGGCGGCTCGGGTTCCGGGAGACCGGGGAGCGCTCCGGGGGGCAGACCGTCGGCGTGCTGGAGATCGGCGCCGAGGAGCGGTGAGCCGTGTGAGGGAGCCCCGCCGGGGCGGGGCCCCCTCACACGGTCAGCCGGAACAGCCCCCGCACTGGCACGGTCCGCCGGACTGGCAGCCGCAGCCGCAGCCCGAGCCGCAGCCGCAGGCGCCGAGGACGGGCAGGAACTCCGCGGCGCGCGGGGTCTCCTGCTGGGGGTCGGTGGTCGGAGCGGATTCGGCCATGGGGTCCCTCCCTGGAAGGCGTACCTCGCCTCCTCCCATTGGATGCCCACCCACCAGGGCGCATCAACGGCGCACTGTTGTGCGAGCTCCCGCTCCGCAGGGCTTACGCGCCCTCGACCGGCGCCTCCGACTGCTGGAGCTCGTCCGCGTGCTCACCCGTCACCAGGTACACCACGCGCTTCGCCACCGACACCGCGTGGTCCGCGAACCGCTCGTAGTAGCGGCCCAGCAGCGTCACGTCGACGGCCGTCTCGATGCCGTGGCTCCAGCGGTCGTCCATCAGGTGCTGGAACAGCGTCCGGTGCAGCAGGTCCATCTCGTCGTCGTCCTGCTCCAGCTGGAGCGCCAGGTCGACGTCCTTGGTGATGATGACCTCCGCCGCCTTCGCCATCAGGCGCTGCGCCAGCTGCCCCATCTGCAGGATCGTCGCGTGCAGGTCGTTCGGCACCGCGCGGTCGGGGAAGCGCAGCCGGGCCAGCTTCGCCACGTGCTGGGCCAGGTCGCCGGAGCGCTCCAGGTCCGCGCTCATGCGCAGCGAGGTGACCACGATCCGCAGATCGGTCGCCACCGGCTGCTGCCGGGCGAGCAGCGCTATCGCGCGCGCCTCCAGGTCGTGCTGGAGGTCGTCGACCCGCTGGTCCGCGGCGATCACGTTCTCCGCCAGCTTCAGATCCGCGTCCAGCATCGCCGTCGTGGCGCGCCCGATCGCCGACCCGACGAGTCGGGCCATCTCGACCAGGCCCTCGCCGATCGAGTCAAGTTCCTCGTGGTACGCGTCACGCATGGGATGTCCCTCTCTACCTCTACGACCGGAATCGGGTGGGCTCGGACTCCCACGTTTCCACGTTCGGCCCTGTACGCGTCCGGATCCACCCCCTCACATGAATCAGCCCTTGCTCTCAGGTGAACTCTGGGCGACGTACGGCGCAGTGTCCCCCGGATCAAATGAACCAGCACCGTCCCCGTGGTGAACTCTGGGCGACGACTGTTCGAGCAGCCACTCGGACGGCTGGGAGAGTGTCGGCGGACCCGCATAACCTTGTTGCCATGGACGTGAACGCGGCGGTTGCCGCATTGGCCGCGATCGCCGGAGTGTGCACCGGCGTGATCGCCATGCTGGCGTTCCGCTGGAGCGAGCGCGACCAGGCGAGACCCACCCGTACCTCTCTGCACACCGACGCCGTGCTCCCGCCCGGCGTCGACACCGTGCTGTCCGTGCTGCGCTCCTCCGCGGTCGTCCTCGACGAGAGCGACTCGGTGGTCAAGGCCAGCTCGGCGGCGTACGCCCTCGGCCTGGTCCGGGGCGGGAAGCTGGCCGTCGAGCCCATGCTCAACATGGCCCGCGACACCCGCAGGGACGGCGAGATACGCCAGGTCGAGCTCGATCTGCCGCGGCGCGGTACGGGACGCGGCGAGGCCCTCGCGGTCTCCGCCCGGGTCGCTCCGCTGGGGTCCCGCCTGGTCCTGCTGCTGGTCGAGGACCTGACCGAGGCACGCCGCATCGAAGCGGTGCGGCGCGACTTCGTCGCCAACGTGAGCCATGAGCTCAAGACTCCCGTGGGTGCGCTCTCCCTGCTCTCCGAGGCCGTCATGGACGCCTCGGACGACCCCGAGGCGGTCACCCGCTTCGCCGGCCGGATGCAGATCGAGGCCACCCGCCTCACCAACCTCGTACAGGAGCTCATCGACCTGTCCAGGGTGCAGAACGACGACCCGCTGGAGGACTCCGAGCCGGTGCGGGTGGACGAGCTGGTCGCGGAGGCGATCGACCGTTCCCGCCACACCGCGTCCACCAAGCAGATCACCATGGCCTCCGGCGGCACCGCCGACCTGCACGTCTGGGGCAGCCGCGGCCAGCTCGCCGCCGCCCTGGGCAACCTCGTCGAGAACGCCGTCAACTACTCGCCGGCCCGTACGCGGGTCGGGATCGCCGCCCGCCGCGTCGCGGCACCCGGCGGCGACCTGATCGAGATAGCCGTGACCGACCAGGGCATCGGCATCTCGGAGAAGGACCGCGAGCGCGTCTTCGAGCGCTTCTACCGCGTCGACCCGGCCCGCTCCCGTGCCACGGGAGGTACGGGGCTGGGGCTGGCCATCGTCAAGCACGTGGCCGCCTCGCACGGCGGGGAGGTCACCGTCTGGAGCACCGAGGGCCAGGGTTCCACCTTCACCCTGCGGCTGCCCGAGGCGGGCGCCGCGCGGCGGAACCGGGGGTCGGGCGCCGAGACCGGGCTCGACCCCGACTTCGACCTCGACCCCGGCATGGACTCCGATTTCGACCCGGACTTCGACTCGGAGTTCGGCGGGGAGTTCGACGCCGCGCCCGGCACCGCCGCCTCCGCCTCTCCCACACCCCCGATCTCATGACCGAACCGCTCCCCGCCCCGGAGGTCCTTCCGTGACCCGAGTGCTTGTCGTCGAGGATGAGGAATCCTTCAGCGACGCCCTGTCCTACATGCTCCGCAAGGAGGGTTTCGAGGTCGCCGTGGCGGCGACCGGGCCCGACGGCCTCGACGAGTTCGAGCGCAACGGGGCGGACCTCGTCCTGCTCGACCTGATGCTGCCGGGGCTGCCCGGCACCGAGGTCTGCCGCCAGCTGCGCGGCCGCTCGAACGTCCCGGTCATCATGGTGACCGCCAAGGACAGCGAGATCGACAAGGTCGTCGGCCTGGAAATAGGAGCCGACGACTACGTCACCAAGCCCTTCTCCTCGCGGGAGCTGGTCGCCCGCATCCGCGCGGTCCTGCGCCGCCGCGGCGAGCCGGAGGAGGTCACCCCGGCGGCCCTGGAGGCCGGCCCGGTCCGCATGGACGTCGACCGCCACGTGGTCACCGTCGGCGGCGGCAAGGTCGACCTGCCGCTGAAGGAGTTCGACCTCCTGGAGATGCTGCTGCGCAACGCGGGCCGCGTGCTGACCCGCATGCAGCTCATCGACCGGGTCTGGGGCGCCGACTACGTGGGCGACACCAAGACCCTCGACGTCCACGTGAAGCGCCTCCGCGCCAAGATCGAGCCCGACCCGGGCGCGCCGCGGTATCTGGTGACGGTGCGCGGCCTGGGCTACAAGTTCGAGCCGTAGAGGGACCGGCGGTCCCGCACCGCACACGAAAGGGGCGCCCCCTCCGGTGAGGAGGGGGCGCCCCTTTTCGTACAGCCGGACGGTCAGTGACCGGCCGCGTGGCTCGCCTCGCCCGTCGGCGTGGCGGTGCCCGTCGGGCTCGTGGTGGCGGTGCCCGTCGGCGCGGTGGCAGGCGGGGCCGGGACCTCGGACGGGCCGAAGTCCTTGAAGTAGCTGTGGGCCGGGACGACGAAGGCGCTCAGGCCGACGTCACCGGTCTTGCTCAGCTTGAAGACGACCTTCTGGGCGTCGCCGTTCTTGGCTTCGCGCAGACCGCCCTCGATGACGGCGGAGGCGTTGCCCTTGCCGCCGATGACGACGGAGCCGCCGGCGGGGACGACGATCGGGCCGTCGCCCTCGGCCGCCTTGAGCTTCACGGTGCCGAGGGCGCCCGGCAGGGTGATGGAGTCGAGGGTCTGGCGGGTGAGGCCGTTGTTGAAGACCGTCGCGGAGACGACGGCGGGACCGATCGCACCCGGGTCGGGCTGGGTGATCACGAGCGCGTTCTGGACCTTGACGTCGTCCACCGTGACGGCGGCGTTGTCCGGCCGGACGCCGAGCGTCTGGGCGTCGTTGCCCGCGCCACAGGCGGACAGCGCGGCGATCGAGATCACGATGGCGGTGGCGGCGAGGGCGCCGCGTCGAAGGCTGCGGCTCACGGCGGCGGCATCTCCTAAGGCGAACGGACAGGCTAAGGACGAGCTAAAGGTGTGTCAGCGGGCTTAGGTTACCGAGCCGCACTCTCCGTCCCGCACCCGACCCGCCCCCTATGCGTCGGCGGGCTGTCCGAGCCGGGCGCGTCACCGCGCGGACACGCCCCGTTCCGCATGGTCATGAACACGCCGACATGGCTGGATCACGCCCCATTGACCTGGCGTTCACATAACCATGGTGATCAATTCGGCCGCCGCCCCCGCATTCCGTCCGCCCGCTCTCGGAAACCCGCTCCCCGTAAAACCCGACCGCGTCCCGGTGATCAATTCGGGATTCGGTCGGTTGGGTACGCTGGATGCATCCGTACGGGTGGTCGATCCTCGAACGGAGTATGTGAAGAGGGCCACGCCGAACCGGGCAAACCGGGGCAACGGCCCTCTGTCGAGGCCCCCCGGACGGGTGTAGCGTGCCCCTTTCTCTCCGTCCGCGCAGCCGCTCCGACCTGCGAATACCGCCTTCCGGAAGCCCGTCGCAGCACGATCGCCGCGCTGTTGTCAAGCCCCGAGATATGCCCTGACCTGCGAAAACGCCATTCAGAAGAAGCCGTATCCGTGTTACCCTGGATAGCCACGGAAGGGGTACCTGTCACATGACGTTCAAGGTTGGCGACACCGTGGTCTATCCCCATCACGGGGCCGCGCTGATCGAGGCCATCGAAACTCGCCAGATCAAAGGCGTGGACAAGACCTACTTGGTGCTCAAGGTCGCGCAGGGCGACCTGACGGTTCGTGTCCCGGCTGACAATGCGGAGTTCGTCGGAGTTCGCGACGTGGTCGGTCAGGATGGGCTGGACCGGGTCTTCGAGGTGCTGCGCGCGCCGTACGCCGAGGAGCCGACGAACTGGTCTCGTCGTTACAAGGCAAATCTGGAGAAGCTCGCCTCCGGCGACGTCATCAAGGTCGCCGAAGTGGTGCGCGACCTGTGGCGCCGCGAGCGGGAGCGGGGCCTCTCCGCAGGTGAGAAGCGGATGCTCGCCAAGGCTCGCCAGATCCTGGTGAGCGAGCTCGCTCTCGCCGAGAACACCAACGAGGACAAGGCTGAGGCACTCCTCGACGAGGTGCTCGCGTCCTGACGCCTGAGCACTGACGCTTGGCGTCCAGCCATGCTCATCACCCATGCCGCGGTGCCTGTCGGCGCGCTGTGAATCCCATCGATGAACCCATCGGTGCCACAGTGCCGTCGCCGGGCACCGCGGCATGTTCGTCTCTCTTCTCCCGACCCCCCGCGCCTACCGCACCTAGCCGTGCACCTGCACCTGTCCGTGCCGCTTTCGCAAGGCGACGCCCCGACCGTCGTCACGGAAAGGGCCCGGTCGAGGCGTCGCAACAAGCTCGTTGACGCCATACCCACGTCGCCCGCGGAAACAAACCTGCCGGAGTGCAACCGATGTCAGACGAAGCGCGTCCCACACGTACCGCCGTGGTGATTCCGGCGGCCGGCCGGGGCGTACGCCTCGGCCCGGGCGCCCCCAAAGCGCTCCGCGCGCTGAACGGCACCCCCATGCTCATCCACGCCGTCCGGGCCATGGCCGCCTCCCGCGCCGTCTCCCTCGTCGTGGTCGTGGCCCCCTCCGACGGGGCCGCCGAAGTGAAGAACCTCCTCGACACCCACGCCCTGCCCGAGCGGACCGACTACGTCGTCGTCCCCGGCGGCGACACCCGCCAGGAGTCGGTGCGCCTCGGCCTGGACGCCGTCCCCGAAGAGGTCACCACCGTCCTCGTGCACGACGCCGCCCGCCCGCTGGTCCCCGTCGACACCGTCGACACCGTGATCGAGGCGGTACGGGACGGGGCCGTGGCCGTCGTCCCCGCGCTGCCCGTCGCCGACACCGTCAAGGAGGTCGAGCCGGCCGAGCGCCCCGGCGGCCCCGAGCAGGTCGTCGCCACCCCGGTCCGCGCCCGCCTGCGCGCCGTACAGACCCCGCAGGGCTTCGACCGGGCCACGCTCGTCGACGCCCACGCCACCGTCGCCCTCAGCGGCGAGGGCGCCACCGACGACGCCGGCATGGTCGAGAAGCTGGGCGCGCCCGTCGTCGTCGTGCCCGGCCACGAAGAGGCCTTCAAGGTGACCCGTCCGCTCGACCTCGTCCTCGCCGAGGCCGTACTCGCCCGCAGGAGGGCCAACGATGGCTTCTGACCCCAGCACCTCCCACCCTTCTCACGCCTCCCTCCCGTCCCGCCCGCTGCCCCGCACGGGCATCGGCACCGACGTGCACGCCTTCGAGAAGGGCCGCGAGCTGTGGTGCGCCGGTCTGCTCTGGGACGAGGCCGCGAGCGACGGCTACGGGCTCGCCGGGCACTCCGACGGTGACGTCGCCGCCCACGCCGCCTGCGACGCGCTGTTCTCCGCCGCCGGCGTCGGCGACCTCGGCGCCCACTTCGGCACCTCCCGCCCCGAGTGGTCCGGCGCCTCCGGGGTCACCCTGCTCGCCGAGGCCGCCCGGATCGTCCGCGCCGCCGGATTCGAGATCGGCAACATCGCCGTGCAGGTCGTCGGCGTCCGCCCCAAGGTCGGCAAGCGCCGCGACGAGGCACAGAAGGCGCTGAGCGCGGCGGCGGGCGCGCCCGTCTCCGTCTCGGGCACCACCACCGACGGTCTCGGCCTCACCGGGCGGGCCGAGGGCCTGGCCGCCCTCGCGACCGCCCTCGTCTATCCCGTATCGCCCGCACCGGCCCCGTAAACGGCCCCACAGGCGGAAAAAAGGCGCCCCGCGACCGGGAAACGGGCGCGGGGCACTACCGCCTGCCCACTACCCTGGGGTGGTGACCATTCGCCTGTACGACACCAGCGCCCGGCAGATCCGTGACTTCACCCCGCTCACGCCGGGCTGCGTCTCGATCTACCTCTGTGGCGCGACGGTGCAGGCCGCTCCGCACATCGGGCACATCCGCTCGGGGCTGAACTTCGACATCATGCGCCGCTGGTTCGCGTACCGCGGCTACGACGTCACGTTCATCCGCAACGTCACCGACATCGACGACAAGATCATCAACAAGGGTGCCGAACAGGGCCGCCCCTGGTGGTCCATCGGCTACGAGAACGAGCGCGCGTTCAACTCCGGCTACGAGGCGCTCGGCTGCCTCCCGCCGAGCTACGAGCCCCGCGCCACCGGCCACGTGCCCGAGATGATCGAGATGATGCGCGGCCTGATCGAGCGCGGTCACGCCTACGAGGCCGACGGCAGCGTCTACTTCGACGTGCGCTCCTTCCCCGGCTACCTGTCGCTGTCCAACCAGGACATCGACGACCTGCGCCAGCCCTCCGAGGACGGCATCACGGGCAAGCGCGACCCGCGCGACTTCGCCATGTGGAAGGCGACCAAGCCGGGCGAGCCCGACTGGGAGACCCCGTGGGGCCGCGGGCGTCCCGGCTGGCACCTGGAGTGCTCGGCCATGGCCCACAAGTACCTGGGCGCCGCCTTCGACATCCACGGCGGCGGCCTCGACCTGATCTTCCCGCACCACGAGAACGAGATCGCCCAGGCCAAGGCCTTCGGCGACGAGTTCGCGCGGTACTGGGTGCACAACGCCTGGGTCACCATGAGCGGCGAGAAGATGTCGAAGTCGCTCGGCAACTCGGTGCTCGTCTCCGAGATGGTGAAGAACTGGCGCCCGATCGTCCTGCGCTACTACCTGGGCACCCCGCACTACCGCTCGATGATCGAGTACAGCGAGGAGTCCCTGCGCGAGGCCGAGGCGGCGTTCGCCCGCATCGAGGGCTTCGTCCAGCGCGCCACCGAGAAGGCCGGGGCGCCCGTCGCCCCCGCCGCCGAGGTGCCGCCCGCCTTCGCCGAGGCGATGGACGACGACCTGGGCGTGCCGCACGCGCTGGCGATCATCCACACCACCGTCCGCCAGGGCAACAGCGCGCTGGCCGCCGACGACAAGGAAGAGGCGGTCGCCCGCCTCGCCGAGGTGCGCGCCATGCTGGGCGTCCTGGGCCTCGACCCGCTCGACCCGCACTGGGCCGAGGAGTCCGGTGGCGGCGAGGAACTCCACGGCGTCGTCGACACCCTCGTACGCCTCGTGCTCCAGCAGCGCGAGTCGGCGCGGGAGCGCAAGGACTGGGCGACCGCGGACGCCATCCGCGACCAGCTGGGCCAGTCCGGCCTCGCCATCGAGGACGGGGCCGACGGCCCCCGCTGGACGCTCGGGAACCGCTAGTACGCCGATGATGTGCCGTCCGGGCCCCCGGGCGGCACACTTCAGTTAGCGGACACGTCTTCATACGGATCACGAAGACGCGCGCCGCACACCGAGACTCACGTCTCACCCAGAGACCCACGTCTCACACCGAGACCCACGTCTTGCACAGAGACCCACGTCTTACCCACAGAGACTTACGCACAGAGTTACGCGCAGACTTCACGCACGTACGCAGCAGGCAGAGGAAACAGGTAGTCATGGCCGGGAACAGCCAGCGCAGGAACCGTCGCACGTCCAACAAGAAGGGCGCGACGGTCGGCAGCGGTGGCCAGCGGCGCAAGGGCCTGGAGGGCAAGGGCCCGACGCCCAAGGCCGAGGACCGCAAGGGCCACAAGGCCTTCCGCGTCTCCAACGCGATGGCCCGCCAGGCCGCCAAGCGCCGCCCCGCCCCCCGCCGCGGCGGCCCCAAGGGCGCCAGCGAGATGGTCGTCGGCCGCAACCCGGTCTTCGAGGCGCTGCGCGACGGCGTGCCCGCCACCACCCTGTACGTGCAGCAGTTCATCGACAACGACGAGCGGGTGCGCGAGGCGCTCCAGCTCGCCGGCGCGCGCGGCAACATCAACCTGATGGAAGCCCCGCGCCCCGAGCTCGACCGCATGACCAACGGGCTGAACCACCAGGGTCTCGTCCTCCAGGTCCCGCCGTACGAGTACGCGCACCCCGAGGACCTCACCGCCGCCGCCTACGACGACGGCGAGGACCCGCTGATCGTCGCCCTCGACGGCGTCACCGACCCGCGCAACCTCGGTGCGATCGTCCGCTCCGTCTCCGCCTTCGGCGGCCACGGCGTGGTCATCCCCGAGCGCCGCGCCGCCGGCATGACCGCCGGTGCCTGGAAGACCTCCGCCGGTACCGCCGCGCGCACCCCGGTCGCCCGGGTCACCAACCTGACCCGCGCCCTCCAGGAGTACAAGAAGGCCGGCATCGCGATCGTCGGCCTCGCCGCCGAGGGCACGCACGAGGTGCAGGACCTGGAGGCGCTGGCCGGCCCGGTCGTCATCGTCGTCGGCTCCGAGGGCAAGGGCCTCGGCCGCCTCGTCGGCGAGAACTGCGACTACCTCGTCCGCATCCCGATGCCGGGCGGCGCCGAGTCGCTGAACGCCGGTGTCGCCGCGGGCGTCGTGCTGTACGAGGCGGCCCGCCGCCGCACGCGCTGAACCGTCTCCACCGGGTCGGCTCCGGCCTGACCCGCGTCCCCCGTACGGGCTGACCCGAACGGGGGACGCACCCCGGCCGTGATCTTGACGGGCCTCGGACATTTGCGAGCCGTCAAGGCAGTGTCCTAACCGCACATCACTCGGTTAGATGAGTGTGGACACCAGAACGCCCCGGCCGGGGTTCGACGATCAGCCCGCACTGAGCATGGTCAAAGTGGCCTCCGATCCCGCCCAGGTGATCGTGAACCACGCCAGCTTCCGTGTGCGGCTCGCGCCGGCCCACCCGCCGAGGTTCGCCGCGAACCCGCGCATCGCCGCCCTCGCGGGAGCGGCAGTCGCCGGAGCCGCTGTCGGAGCCGGGGCGGGCGCCGCGCGCCGCCGGCCCGTCGTGTGGACCGGGAAGTCCGCGCCCGGCGCGACCGGCCTCCTGCAGGCCGTGCGCGAGTCGTCCGCGGCCTCGGTCTCCACCCTGGAGCCGTCGACGCAGAGCATCCCGCGCATCGACGACACGATGCCCACCCCCGTGGTCCCCGCCGGACCCGCCGCCCCGCTGCTGCCTCCGATGCGGCGCGCCGAGGGGGCGTACGACGGGGGCGCGTACGACGGGGGCGCGTACGACGGGGGCGCGTACGACGACGTCTACGCGATCGAACCCGACGCCTACGACCAGGACGCGGGACCCGACACCCGGGCCGCGCACCGGCACGGCGCGGACGCGGTGCGGCACGCCTACTACCCGGGCCGCCGGATGAACCTCGGCGTGGTGCTGCTGCCGCTGCGGGTCTTCCTCGGCTTCATCTCCATCTACGCCGGCATGGGCAAGCTGTGCGACCCCGTCTACTTCGACGGCGGCGAGCGCGGCTCCATGGTCAAGTGGCTCAACTCGCTGCACCCGTGGGCCCTCGCCGAGCCGCTGCGCGCCTTCGCCCTGGAGCACCCGGTGGGCGCCGGGCTCACCGTCGCGTTCCTCCAGGTCGTCGTCGGCGTCCTGACCGTCCTCGGCCTCTGGCAGCGGGTCGCCGCCGTGGTCGGCGCGCTGCTGTCGGCGGCGCTGATCCTGACGGTCAGCTGGAAGACGGTCCCCGTCTACGACGCGCCCGACATCATCTTCCTGGCCGCCTGGTCGCCGCTGATCATCGCGGGCGCCCCGGTCTACTCGATCGACGGACGCCTCGCCGGCGAGGCCTGGCGCACCCTCGGGCCGCGCTCCGAGCTGTGGGACCTGCGCCACCGGGTGCTGCGCCGCGGCACGGTCGTCGCGGCCGTCGTCGTCGGACTCACGCTGCTGGTCGGCTCGATGCTGGGCGGGGCCGTGCGGTCCACCCAGATGGTCACGGTGCCGGGTCCGAACGACGACCCGATCAACCACCTGCCCGGCGAGCCGCTCCCGAAGGAGCCCGGCGCCACCGGCCCGTCCCGCAAGCAGCCGAAGAGCCCCGAGCCCTCGGCGACGACCGGGGCGAGCGGCGAGCGGGAGAAGGACGAGAAGACGGCCGAGCCGTCCCGGACCAAGGAGCCCCGCCGCGGCGAGCGCACCAGCCCGGCGGCCTCGCAGGGCGGCGGCACCCGCACCCCGAGCCAGTCCCGCACGGCCGCCCCGCCGACCTCCACGGGCTCCGGCTCGGGCTCCGGCGGCTCGGGCGGCACCAGCGGCACGCCGAGCAGCGGCAGCAGCGGCGGAAGCGGCGGCGGCTCCTCGGACGGCGGCGCGTCGACGTCGGGCCCGCAGAACCCGATCGGCGGACTGCTGGGGTGAGGTAGGGGGCCCCGTACGGGACCCGCGAGCAGGTACGCGAAGGGCCGCGCCACTGTCTGGTGGCGCGGCCTTCGCGTACCCGCTCGCGGGTCCGTGCGTCCGTGCGTCCGCCTGCGTCCTCGCGGCTAGGGCTGTGCGGCCAGCTCCTTCGCGGCCTCGGTGAGGTCCTTGGCGGTGTCGATGGCGCGCCAGTAGGCCCCCTGGGGCAGCGGGAAGCCCGCCAGGCGCCGCTCGCGGGCCAGGCGGGGGAAGGTGGTGCGCTCGTGGTCGCCGAGGTCCGGCAGCAGGTCGGTGAAGGCGGCGGAGAAGACGTACACGCCGGCGTTGATGAGGTACGGGGACGGCGGCGACTCGATGAAGTCGGTGATGTGGCCGAACGCGTCGGTCTCGACGGCGCCCCAGGGGATGCGGGGGCGGGCCAGGGCGAGGGTCGCGGTGGCGTCGCGCTCCTGGTGGAAGTCGGCCATCTCGCGCAGCGAGAAGCGGGTCCAGATGTCGCCGTTGGTGGCGTACCAGGGCTTGTCGGGGTCGGGCAGGTGGGCGGCGGCGTACTTCAGGCCGCCGCCGCGGCCCAGCGGCTCCGACTCGACGACCGTCGTCACCTTCAGCGGCAGGACGGCGCTGCTCAGCCACTCCTGGAGCACCTCGGCGAGGTGTCCGCAGGAGACGACGACGTCCGTCACTCCCTCGGCGGCGAGCCAGGAAAGCTGATGGCCGATGATCGGGGTCCCGGTGCCCGGGATCTCGACCATCGGCTTGGGGCGGTCGTCGGTGTACGGGCGCAGCCGCGAGCCCTGGCCGCCCGCCAGGACCACCGCCTGCGTCGGGGAGGTATGCATACCGGGAACGATAGGCGTACCGGCGATCCCGGGCCGCCTTCAGCTCGCGTGCATGACGCCGGTCGCGAAGGAGGTGTCGCAGACCGGGCGGGAGAACGACTGGGCGCGGGTCGGGCCGTAGTGGCGGACGGCGGCGGCGCCGAGGGAGCGGGCGATGGACATGCAGTGCTTGGCGAGCGACGGGCGGTCCTCCACCTCGCGCTGGAGGTGGGTGAGGGCCGTTCCGGGGTCCTTCTCCTGAAGCTCTGCGAGCAGCTGGTCGCGCAGAATATCCTGCGGGGCACGGGCCTTGGCCCGGGTCGAGACGTCCGTGGACGACGCCAGCAGCTGGGTCCCGGAGCCGTGGCCGGCCCACGGAACGGCGGACACCGCGAGCGTTCCGGAGAGCACCAGGACGACGGGCAGGACGAGGGCGAGAGAGCGGCCGATTCGGCGGGCAGTGTGCGTCACGCAGGCGAGCGTAGCGGCCGGTAGTGATATGGCGACATTTAGTCACCCTTGCGGGGGATGGTTCGAGGCGACTTTTCGAATCCGGTGTTGACGTCGGGGGGTCGGCGGGGACCTGGTTGCCCAGTTCTGCCGGGGTTTTCGCCGAGTCGGGAATTCATGCCTCCCGTACGCGAACGGCCCCGCCCCCGCAAGCGGGGACGAGGCCGTGAGGGCCGCGTGAGGCGTCGCGCTGGGCGAGCCGGGCGCCGGGTCAGGCGCGCTGGGCGTCGCGCGGGGCGCGCACCGGGCGCGCTGGGCGAAGCACCGGGCGAGCCGGGCGACGCGTCAGGCGCGCTTGGGGGCGTCGCGTCAGTCGGAGAGGCGCTCGCCGGTCGACGTCGAGAAGACGTGCAGCTCGGCGGAGCGGGGCACGACCTGGAGGGTGGAGCCCTTCGACGGGACGTCACGGCCGCCGACGCGGACCACCACGTCCTTGTCCTCGCCGCCGACGCGGGTGGAGCCGTAGACGAAGCCGTCGGAGCCGAGCTCCTCGACCACGTTCACGGTCACGGCCAGGCCGTCCTTGCTGGTCGCGCTCTGCACGTCGAAGTGCTCGGGGCGGACGCCGACGGTGACCGTGGTGTCGCCCTTGGCGGAGGCGGCGGCGATGGCGTCACGGGAGACCGGGACGACGCTGTTGCCGAACTTCACACCGCCGTCGGCGATCGGGACCTCGATCAGGTTCATGGCGGGGGAGCCGATGAAGCCGGCGACGAAGAGGTTGGAGGGCTTGTCGTACATGTTGCGCGGGGTGTCGACCTGCTGGAGCAGCCCGTCCTTGAGGACCGCGACGCGGTCGCCCATGGTGAGCGCCTCGGTCTGGTCGTGCGTCACGTACACGGTGGTGATGCCGAGGCGGCGCTGCAGGCTGGCGATCTGCGTACGGGTCGAGACGCGCAGCTTGGCGTCGAGGTTCGACAGCGGCTCGTCCATGAGGAAGACCTGCGGCTCACGCACGATGGCGCGCCCCATGGCCACACGCTGGCGCTGACCGCCGGAGAGCGCCTTCGGCTTGCGGTCGAGGTACTCGGTGAGGTCGAGGATCTTCGCGGCCTCTTCGACCTTGGTGCGGATCTCGCTCTTGTTGACGCCGGCGATCTTCAGGGCGAAGCCCATGTTGTCGGCGACGGTCATGTGCGGGTAGAGCGCGTAGTTCTGGAACACCATGGCGATGTCCCGGTCCTTCGGCGGCAGGTGCGTGACGTCGCGGTCACCGATGCGGATGGCACCGGTGGTGACGTCCTCCAGGCCGGCCAGCATGCGCAGCGAGGTCGACTTGCCACAGCCGGAGGGGCCGACGAGAACGAGGAACTCGCCGTCGGCGATCTCGATCTCCAGCTCGTTGACGGAGGGCTTTTCGGCGCCGGGGTAGACCAGGGTCGCCTTGTCGTAGGTGACGGAAGCCATGGTGATGTGTCCCTTCACCGGCAGGAACGTGCCGGACGATCCGTGTAAAGGAAGGATTGAGGTCTAGTCCACCTGGGTGAACCGCAAGTGACGCTACCCGCCCCCACCGGATCTGTCAGCCCTCCAAGCCCGTGAGATTCCCGCCCCCACCCCGGCGACCGTTCGTTACACTGCTCAGACTGCCTCCTTAGCTCAGCTGGCCAGAGCACCGCTCTTGTAAAGCGGGGGTCGTCGGTTCGAACCCGACAGGGGGCTCGTCGGCGGAGGGCCGGCCCGGGAGAGTGTCTCCCCGGTGCCGGCCCTTGCGCATGATCAGGGGCGAGTCATCGGCGTGCCACTCGTCCAGCGCCCGAAGCACGTAGGGGCTTCCGATGCAGAGACCTCCGAGCTCTCGGCCAATCCCCGAAGAGGTCTGCTCTAGGACGGATCGCTCTCTGGGCGCGGCGCGGTAAGACTTTCTCTACTTCATCAAGGCACCCGCCGCGCACAGCGCGGCGCGCGCGGCCCGTCGCCCGGGCCTGCGCTCCTGTCTACGCCCCGTTCCAGCCCGGCCGCCGTCCGCCCGCCTGACAGTCCGGGTTGATGGATGGTGAACCCCTCTGTGGCTGGGGCGGTCGGCTCCGCGGCTTTAGGCAGCCACTTTGGGGCGAGCCTCTAAGATCATGGCCCCAACGTCGTGCTTTACCGGGCAGGTCCACAGACTGCCCGACGCGCCATCAGCTTACGGGGCCATGATCACTCGCCCCAAAGCAGCTCCAGCCCAAAGCCGCTCCACCGGCCTCGTTGCATTCGGTCGGGACGTCCCCCGCTCTCGCTTCTCTGAGCTAACCGGGTTGGAACGCTCACGCCAGTAGGCAAGCCGAAGCTAGACTGCGAGGGATCATGCTAGGGGGGCGGTAGCTTGCTAGACGACGCGGCACGAGCGCGCCAACGAGAGTCAAAGCTTCTGCAAGACCACAACCACATGTGTGGCGCTGTCTACTTGGTTGGATACGTGGTCGAATGCAAACTAAAGACACTGCTGAATAGAATGGGCAAGCCGTTTCCTCGGTCAGGGGCTTCCGGGCATGACCTCCGAGGCTTGTGGGATACCGCAGGGCTACGAAGTCAGGATCTGAGCGGCCACAAGAAGGCATTTATGGATACCTGGACGACAAGCCTTCGATATAGTGCCGAATTGCCTGAAGGGGCCACGGCAGAGGAGCTCCTAACGGGAGCACAGCAGCTCGCTTCTTACGTGACCACTCGAATTAGGCATGCTCGCCCGCACAAGGGAGGAAGGCGATGACTGGCGAAGCTCCAACTAGCCAAACGATCCGTATGCAGCTCGAGGAAAACGTTCGCTCCGCAGGTTTGGACGGCGCCCGTATCCACGTAGCTGAAGACGGGTTCGGTTCATACCTAGTTCGCATCGTTCACGAGTCACTCGAAGAGCTCAGTGAGTCTGAACGGCGAAGCTTGCTCCTAACGGGCACGGCGGACGCTATCTCAACTGCAGAACTGATCACCCCCAGCGAGGAAGCCTGGTATGGAGCTCCGTTCACGGACTCAGCTGGTCAGATGCCGCTTTGGCATGAAGTCCTCGCCCGTCCGAATGCAATTGACGAACTGACCTTCGCAACGGATCTCGATCAAGATATCGAACTTCCTGCCGTCATCACATTCTATTCCCTTCGAGGAGGTGTAGGTCGGACAACAGCTTTGGCTGCAGCGGCGCGAATCCTGTCGGAGCGAGGCCGAAGGATTCTATGTATCGACATGGACCTCGAAGCGCCCGGCCTAGCGACCGTTCTGGGCTGTCCTGAGCCGCAGGATGATCAGGGGGTGCTTCCACTCCTCCTCGCATTGGAACGAGGGAATGAGGAGGTGGACATTCGCGATCACGTTCTACGCGTTTCGGAAGGAGAGGAGCTCTACTGTCTGCCGGCTGGACGATTGAGCAGCGACTATGCGGATCGCCTGCGCTTGCTTGATCCAGAAATTTGGTATCGGGAGGCAGACAATCCCCTGCATAAACTCCTTAAGCTCGCCAAGGACTCCCCCCTTAACCCGGACCTGATTCTTCTAGATTCACGGACGGGGATTTCTCCCGTTGCCGCTCCACTGCTGTTCGATGTATCGGACCTGGCTGTCATTTGCTTCTATCCTCATCCGCAGGCAGAAAGAGGTACTGAGCTTCTGGTAAAGGCACTGATGTCCGCGAAATCGCGCCGCGCTACACCAGATGCTGTGTTGACTCCTGAGCCGCGCTTCGTAATTTCTCCAGTTCCTCCCGGCCCGTCTGCAGATGCTGTCCGTGAACGAGCAATCGGCTGGGTGGACGGTTGGATCAGCGAAGCACAGAGGCGCCGACCGGCGGGGTTCGATGCGCTTCGAGCCGAAGAGATCACGCACACTATCCACTATTCTCCCGAGACAGCCTTTCGAGACAAGGTGGCTACGGGAGCAGCCGCGCGCGAGGCATACGGAGCAGTCGCCGATTGGTTGGAGCATCTGTTGCCTCAGCCGGAATCCCTTACTGAATTTAGCAGGAGCCGGAAGGGCGACGTCCTCGATCAGCTCGACTTCTCCACTGGCACAGCTGAGAGCCAGGCCAGCCTACTTGACGACTTCGTGCACACTCGGGTAGCCCAGCAGGCATTGGGAACGCGAGCCCCTCTAGTCATCGGACGAAAGGGTACGGGGAAAACCGCCGTATTTAGGTGGCTTCTGGAGAGTCACCCCGAGAACCAGACGCCGGTGACCGTTTTCTCGCCTCACGCATTCCGACATAAGTTCAAATGGAGCCTTGGCTCAGAGGCAATGGAGCAGATCGAGTCGGACGCTCCTGGAGACACGGCATGGTCTAGTTTCTGGCCTTGCTATACGGCTCTCGCCGCATACTTCACACTCTCCCCAAGCGAGCGCGTAGAGCCGCCAGAGCGGTTCGAGCTCGATCTGGGCGCCCTTGACGAAGTTTACGATGAGCTGTCCACACTCGACGTCGTTAAGCAAATGGTGAGCCGCCCTATGGCCGGCCTCCTTGGCGCGCGCTGGCTGAGAGATATCAATGCCAGCGTCAAGAATCCGCACATTCTACTCTTCGATGGCCTGGATACTGGGTTTGGAAATGATGCGGAGAGCAGGAAGCGTAGAATTCGTGCCGTCACGGGCCTTATGACGTTCTTGACGGAATCCGAGGCGCAACTTCCGTCGCTTCCGTTCAAGGTAATGCTCCGAGTGGACATTTGGCAGCAATTGCGTTTCGAAAATAAGAGTCATTTGTACGGGCGTTCTGTGCAACTTATGTGGCGCGACCAAAACGACTACTTCAAGACCGTCTTGAAGCAGGCGATTCGCAGCGAGGCCTATCGGGAGATGCTGACGGACATTCGGGTGGGTCACTCGGTTGACGATTGGCGTGACGATGAGGTGCGGCGCGCATGGAACCTTCTCGTGGGCGAGCGGATGAAGGGCGGCAAGACGACTTTCACTCGCAACTGGGTATGGAATCGCCTGGCTGATGGTCAGGGAGATCACGGACCCCGCTCCTTGTCGCAACTTTTCCATGAAGCCGTTCAATGGGAGAAGCGTGAGGAAGTGCGCAGTAGCTACGACCGAAGCGTTATGAGGCCGCGCGCTCTTGTCCCAAGCCTGGATAAAGTCAGCGCAGAAGCATTGCAAGCCCTACAGGAGGAATTTCCCGAACTGGATGGAGTGGTTGAGGCGCTGAGGAGCCTCCGGCGGACTCCTATCGAGCCCGGGGAGATTGCTGATGTCGATGCCCAGGCAGCCGAGCGAGTTGATTTGGCTCTGGAAGTGGGTCTCCTGGAGATTTACGAAGGCACTCAAGATGATGTGAGGCGATACAGAGTCCCAGACCTGTACCGGCTGGCATTGGGTTTGACTCGTCGAGGGCAAGCCTAGATTTCGGGAGCGCACCAAGGCCGGAATACTGCCCAAATGCTGAGCATGTCCGCGGAGCGCATCTGCGTGGCAGCCACCGGTCGTCGGTATGACCGTAGTGGTGGCTGGTACGGGTGAGAGGGGCGCCGCTGCACAGTAGCGTCCCCTCAATCTGGGCCGAGCACCCACGGTCGAGGTTCGGGACGTGGCCTATTCGTGGACTGGGCCCTTGCTAGACCGGTGGTGGGCTGTCTGACCTGCAGCGATTCTCGGAGCTCACAGGGCCTCCGGAGCCGTGTGAGGAGAAGCCCCGGGCGTTGACCCGGGGCTTCGTGTCGTTTGGTGCGTGGCTGCTATCCGAAGGCCGCCGCCGGAAGGTGTGGACCCTCGTCCTCTCTGGGAACGGAGGGATCGGGCGTCGGCAAGCGGTGACCTCGGCTCATCGCGACGCGGAGCACGTGCCGCAACGTGTCCGTGAGGTCCGCGGCCAGGAGGCGGAGGTCGTCGGGTTCCGTTTGGTCGTCGGTGAGAACCTCCGTGGCGTGCTCCAGGAGGTCGGCGCCGGCGTCGAGTTGGGCGGCTTCGGCGCGGTCGGCGAGGCGGGATAGGGGACCGCCGTTTTCGTCGGTGCTCAGGAAGCAGGGTTTGCCGTCGGGGGTTGACCAGGGGAGGAGGCGGAGCTCGTTCAGGCGTCATCCTTCCTGTCTCCTCTCTGTGGTTGTGTGCTCGGTGGTGAAGACGGCTTCGGCGCGGTCGCCGGGGAGGGCAAGGAGGGCCACCTCGACGACGCGGCCGGTGATGTCCGTCGCCACGCGGGTGATCGCGAGAACTGCGAGGGTCGAGCTGATTCGGAGGGTTGCCGCTTCTGAAGGAGTCGGGAGGCGGACGTGGACGTTCTCCTGGACCTTGGTCAGCTGGGGGAGCGGACCCGCTAGCAGGCTGGCGACCTCCTGGGGCCAAGGCGAGGCGTCGGGTGCGGCGGCCGGCGCCAGGTCTCGGGGGACGTAGATGCGGGCCAGGCTGTGGGGCGACTTCCCGTCGTGGCTGACGCAGAAGAACTCGGTCACGGGGCTGCCAGGCGGCACCCCCAGCAGGGCGTTCAGGTGGCCGCGGGCCCGGAGCCAGGTGGTGCGGATGCTGACGGGCAGAGGTGTCCGGGCCGGGGTACGTCCGCCGCCGACATACGTGGTTCTGCGGAGCGGCTGGCGGGCGAAGTTGCCCTTGCCGTGGATCTTCTCCACGAGACCTTCGGCCTGGAGCAGGGCGAGGGCGTTGCGGAGCGGTGGTGTGCTCACCGCGTAGTGGGCGGCGAGTTGGGCTTCCGAGGGGAGGCGCCCGCCGGGCTTGATGCGGCCGTCTGCGATCCGGCTGCGGAGGTCATCGGCGATGGCGTGACGCCGAGAAGCCACGGTGTCGATCACCCACTCTCCGCATGCGCAGAGCGATGAGTCTGGTGCGGGTGTGCATGGTCAGCAGTTCGCCCGTCTCGAAGCGGAGCTGCTTCGCCCCGCCGGGGAGTTGGGAGAGGTCGACCACGCGGTGAGGCAGGCCGCCGATCAGGATGACGTCGCCGATCTGGACGTTGGTCGAGGTGATCTCGATGTTGGAAGTCACCGAGCTGCCGGGGGTGGTGATCCTCATCGGGGCACCTTCCGCGACGGACTCTTGCCGATCGGTGGGTGGCAGGGGCAGCTGCATGCCTCGTAGACGACGGGCACGCCGACCGGGGCCGACGCGGGGGAGGAGTGCGCGCACTCGTCGTGCGTGCCGATGCCGCACGCGCTCGATCGGTACGGGGCGGCGGCTGCGTGTGCCGCGCGGGGCTGCGGGCGGGGACTCATCAGTGCGCCTCCGCGGCCATGCGCCAGGTGGAAGCGGCAGGCACCCGCCATGACGCACGTTCCTCGGCGGTCAGTACGTACGGGCGGACCAAGGCCGTTTCCTCACCGGCGAGGAGGCACTCGTGGATGCGTCGACCACGAGGCGCAGGGGACCGCCGATCGAGCGTCCAGGGGTGGCAGGAGACAGGCTTCGGGGCGTGACGCTCTCTGGTGCGCGTGATGGCGCGACGGATACGGTTGAGCACGCTGATCAGCTCCTATCGCTGATGGCCGGGTCCCCGGACATCGCCCGTCGCGGGGACCACCTTGCGTACGGCGGCCCATAGGGTGCGGCCGCCAAGGCTGGTGGCGAGGAGCCCGAACCGGTCTGCCTGCGCCACCACTTCCAGGACCTCCCGCCATGTCTCTGCGGGGAGGGCTTCCGGCACCTCCGCTTCGATCGACGTGTGTCTGGCGTGCTGCTCCACGCGTGTGGTGAGTCCGATGGCGGACAGCCGGGCGGCGATGGCTGCCGCGCCTACTTCTGGAGCAGGCGCAGGGCAGCCTCCGTCACCGGAGATCACTTTCAGTGAAGCTAATTAACTAGATTAGAGCTAGTGGACTAGATTTTCCATATGCCTGAGCAGCCGCCTTACCTGCGCATCGCCGACGAACTCCGCAGGCGGATCGCGGAGCGCGAGTGGACGCCGGGAGACCGGCTTCCATCTCGTGCTCAGATCGCCCAGGAGTACGGGGTTGGCGAGAATGTTGTCCGCCGCGCGCAGGAGCTCTTGATCTCCCAAGGCGTGCTGGAGGGGCGGGCCGGGTCGGGGACGTACGTGGCCGAGCCGCGGCAGCGGGTGCGGATGGTTCGGTCGGCGGCTCGCGAGCAGCCCGACGGGTCGCCGTTCCGGGCGGACATGAAGGCCCTGGGTAAGCGGAGTGGCTGGGAGAGTCGGACCGACGCCAAGGTGCCCGCGCCGGCTGAGATCGCCGCGCGGCTCGGGATCGGCGAGGGTGACTTGTGCGTCCGGACCGCTTACGAGTTCCTTGCCGACGGGCGGCCGGTTCAGCTGTCGACGAGCTGGGAGCCGTACGACCTGACTGCCGGCACCCTGATCGTGCTTCCCGAGGGTGGGCCGCACGCGGGGGCTGGCGTCGTGAACCGGATGGCCGCGATTGGTGTCACGATCAGCCACGCCGTCGAGCAGCCGGAGCCCCGGCAGGCGACCGCCGAGGAGGCATCGCTGCTCGGGATCCAGAAGGCTGCTCTCGTCACGCACATCCGGCGGACCTACTACAGCGACGAGGGTCGGCCTGTGGAGACGGCCGACATCGTCGTGCCGGCAGCGTTGTGCGAGATCGTTTACGAGGTCCCTGTCGGCCGGTAGAGGACCTGTGTGAGGGGGAGCGATGGAGTCTCTAGGGGATGCAGTCAGCGCTGTGATGTGGGGTGCACCGGTGGTTGTGCTGCTGGTGGGAACGCTCATCGCGGTGGCGGTCGTTCGGTGGCGACGGAGGGCGATCGAGGCTCTGGAGCGAGCCGAGCGGGAAAGCTGATCAAGGGACGAAGAGGGGGCGTGTCATGGCGATCTGCTTCGAGCTGGTTGTGAACTTCGGCGACGACATAGAGGCCGCGCGGGCGGCCGTTCTTGCGGATCCTCGGCCGCGGGTCCTGCGGGCAGGTGATCACCGCATCCCGCTCCATCGGCCGCTGTTGACGACCAACGGCTCGTACGTCGAGCTTTCCGTCCTGCCGGTGGCTGTCGGCTGGGGCGTCGCCCTGGACGGCACGCTTCCCGCGATCCGACTCACGGCAGCCGAGCTCACTGAGCTGGGGCACCAGCTGTACGAGTTGCTCGCCACGCTCGACGGGTACGTCACCGCACGCGTCGGATGGGACCCCGAGGCCCTGCTGGATCCCGTCGAGCTCAAGGCCGAGTGGTTGGCGGAACTGGCCGACGGCAGCCTCCATGGGCTCGTGCTCAGCGAGAGTCTCCATGGTGAGCTCGGCCTCGGTGACGAGTACGTCTCCTTCCGGCCCGGATACCGATGGATGCCGTACCGGGGCGAAGAGCCGAGCGGCCTGACCGCCGACTAGCGCGGCCGACACGGAAGGCGTGCCACGCCTGTGCCACATCTGTGCCAGATCGGGCGGGGACTCGCGGGGAACGAGAGGTATCGGCGGGGTTCGCGCCCAAGCTCAGCGACCTATGCTGGTGCGCAGGTTGGCCCCGTTGTAGGCCTCCCGCTCTTGTAAAGCGGGGGTCGTCGGTTCGAACCCGACAGGGGGCTCGTCGGCGGAGGGCCGGCCCGGGGAGCACTCGGACCGGCCCTTTCGCGGATCAGTACGTCCCGTCGGCGGTTACTCCACCTGAATTCCGAAGTCGCCCACCAGCTCCTCGAGGCCGCCCCGGTAGCCCTTGCCGCCGAGGACGAAGTCCCAGTTGCCGCTGGTGCGGCGTCGGAAGGAGCCGAGGACGAGGGCGGTCTCGCCGGGCTGTCCGTCGGAGACTTCGAGGCGGTCGAGTTCGTTGCCGGCGTCGTCGCGGAGGCGGATGCCCGCGTCGGTGAAGCCGCCTAGGTCCGCGTGCGGGTTCACCTCGGGGTCCACCGCGGCCACGAGGACGAGCCGGTCGGCGTGGGTGGGCAGGGCGTCGAAGCCGACTCGGACGGCGGCGCGGTCGCCGGGGGCGGCGGCGACCATGACGACGGAACCGTCGGGCGTGGAGTGGTTGTTGAAGAAGACGAACCACTCGTCGCCGAGGACCTGGCTGCCCGAGCAGACGAGCGCGCAGACGTCGAGGGCGACCGAGCCGGACCAGACCATGCCGAGCAGGTTGAAGTCCTCGGCTGCCTCGGGCGGCGCGGTCACGGCGGCCTCGACGGGGGCGGGGGTCGTCCCGAGGCCCAGGCGCCCGCGCAGGCCGTGCTGGTGGAGGAGGTCGACGAGCTCGGTCCCCGAGATCAGGGTGAGGGGCTTGCCGTTGGCGAAGGCGTAGGAGCCGGGACCGAACTTCGAGGTGGTGACGAGCACGCCCTTGTTGGCGCCGGCGTCCTGCACGGTGCCGTACAGGTCGCGGACGGCGGTCGGCGGCACGGTGTTCCGGTAGCGCTTCACCTGGACGACGATCGACCCGCCGCTGATCGGGTCGGAGTCGAGCGCCTCGACGTCGACCCCGCCGTCGTTGGAACGGCGCGTGGTCACGGCCTGGAGCCCACGGGCCCGGAACAGCTCCGCCACCAGGCCCTCGAACGCGATCGGATCCATGGCGAGCAGATCGGGCTCCTCGCCGTCGCCCTGCACGACGACCTCGGAACCCACCTGGTCGGGCGTGCGGAGCGGCGCCACGGCGACGCGCTCCTCGGGCTTGGCCGACAGCCGGCCGGCGAGGGCCCCGGTCAGGCACTCCACCGCCCCGACGAGCTCCAGGTTCAAGCGGTCGAAGTCCCGCCGCCCGACGACCACGGACGCGACGCACACCCGCCCGACGAGCCCGGTGGTGGGATCGACCCCGCCCACGTACCCGTTGAGGGCGACGCTCTCCAGGGTGCCGGCGCGGTCCGCGGCGAACAGCTCCCGCACGGCGAGGAGCACGCTCTGGGAGAGGACGTCCCGGTAGAGGGCCCGCCGCTGTGTGACGGGCCGCGGGACCTCCTTGTCCTGGTCGGTGCTGGGCAGGTACTTGACGCCCTTGGCGGCGGGGACGACCTCGTACGGGGGCAGGTCCCAGTCGAGGACGAACGTCCGGCCGGCGCGGTCGTAGGCGGCGGCGACCTCCCGGGGGAAGCCCTCGGGCCAGGCGGTTGAGGCGAAGAGCACGGCCGAGAAGTAGTCGACGACGGTGTCCGGCTCGCCCGACCGCAGGGCGTCGGCGGTCCCGGCGAGCCCGTCGTTGTGGCGTCGTATCTCGGCGAGCCGGGCCGAGGCCCACGCGTCGTACTCACGCCGGTACGCGGCCAGCTGCTCAAGGCGCCGGGCGTCTGCGGCCTGCGCCGCGTACCAGTCCCGCTCGAACCGCGCCCGCCCTCCGTGCTCCTGGTAGTGCCGTTGGTCGGGCATGGCCACGGGAACCGCCAGGGGCCCGGGCGCGAACGGCTCGACCTGCTCGGTCTGCCGCAGGGCCTCGATGTCGAAGGCCGGTGCCCGGCATCCCGCGACGAGCAGTCCTTCGAGCGCGGCGACCCGCGCGTCCAGCTCCCGGGTCCGCCGCAAGGCGTCCTCGTCCCGGTGCCGCCGATAGGCGGCCTTCTGTTCCTTCTGCATGCGGGCGACATCCCGCTCGTACGCGCGCTGCGCCCCCTCGGCGTCCCGCTGCTGCCGCAGAACCGCTTGTTGCTGCCCCTCCCGCTGCCGCTGCGCGACCCGCTGCTGCTCGGCCCAGATCCCGATCAGCCCACCGGAACGCCGCCCCATCCGCACACCCCTCCCCGAACACCACCTGTACGCCCCCGCGACCCCCAAGTGTCCCGGACAAACCCCCTCCAGGACACCTGATCGCAAGACCGAGCACGGTACGCACGGCAGGACTCACTCCGCCGCGTCACGCCTCTGTGTCGGGGTGGGTCTCGATGTGGGTGACCAGGTCCGTGAGGGTGGCGGTGAAGAGGTCCATCACCGTCAGGGGGGTGCCGAAGCGGGATTTCAGGCGGGCTGCGGTCTTCATGGCCTGGAGGGAGTCGCCGCCCAGGTCGAAGAAGTTCTCGTCCAGGTCCGGGGCGTCGATGTTCAGGAGGGTGGCGACTACTTCTGATACTTCCGCCGCTACCTGGGAGGTGTGGGTGGTGTGGGTGGTGGGGGTGTGGGTGGGGGGAGTGGGGAGGGCTGGTTTGTCGATTTTTCCGCTGGGGGTGCGGGGGAGGGACTTCAGGGGGGCCCAGCGGGTGGGGATCAGGTGGGTGGGGAGGTGGGTGGTCAGGGTGGCGCGGATTGCCGTGACGTTGGTGTGGGGTGGGGTGATGTAGGCCGTCAGGTGCTCGTCGCGGACCACCACCACCGCCTCGTCCACGTCCGGGTGCGCCACGATCGCCGCCTCCACCTCGTGCGGTTCGATGCGGTAGCCGTGGAGCTTCAGCTGGCTGTCCGAGCGGCCCGCGTACTCCAGGATGCCGTCGGTGCGGAAGCGGGCCACGTCGCCGGTGCGGTACATGCGGGCGCCCGGCTCCGACGCGTACGGGTCGGGGAGGAAGCGTTCCGCCGTCTGGCGCGGCGCGGCGCGGTAGCCGCGGGTCACCTGGGTGCCGCCGATCCACAGGTCGCCGAACACGCCGACCGGGACCGGGGTCAGGGTCGCGTCCAGGACGCGCGCGGTCGTGTTCGCCACGGGGGTGCCGACGGGGATCACCTCGTCGGGGACGTCGCCGGCCCGGACGGCGTGCCAGGTGCAGCCCACGGTCGTCTCCGTCGGGCCGTACTCGTTGATGACCTGCGTCGACGGGGCGTGGTTCCTCCAGCGGGTGAGCATGTGGCCGTGGAGTTGTTCGCCGCCGATCACCAGGTTGTCCGTCGACTCGGTGATCTCCCGCGGGGTCAGCGTCTGGTCCAGGAGGGCCAGGTGGGACGGGGTCAGTTTGACGAGGCCGAAGCCGCCTTCCGCCGTCATCGTCACCAGGTTCTCCGCGCCGCGTTCCTTCGCCCCGCACGTCACCGGCTCGCCCGCCGCCCACACCGGGAACACCGACGTCACCGGCAGGTCGAACGCCATCGCCGAGTACAGCGGTGCGCCCCGGCCGCGCGTCGAGCGGTAGGTGTCCCGCGCCCACGTCACGTAGTTGACGATGTTGCGGTGCTCCACCTGCACGCCCTTCGGCGCACCCGTCGAGCCCGAGGTGAAGATGACGTAGGCCAGGGCGGTGGGCGGGAGGGGCAGGCTTGGGTTGGTGGAGGGGAGTTCTGCCAGGGCCTCTGTGGGTGGGGGCGGGGGGAGTGTGGGGGTGGTCGGGAGGGGGTGGTCGGCGATGGCCAGCTTCGCTCCTGCTGCCTTCAGCAGGGCCTCGTGGCGGGCCGTCGGGTCCGCCGGGTCCAGGGGGAGGTAGGCCGCGCCCGCCTTCAGGATCCCCAGGAGGGTGGTCAGCAGGGGCGGGCCGCTGCGGAGGGCCACGCCGACCACGTCCTCCGGGCGGACGCCCTGGGTGATCAGGTGGTGGGCCAGGCGGTTCGCGTCGGCGTTGAGTTCGGTGAAGGTGAGGGTGTCGCCGTCCGCGTCCACCACCGCCGTTGCGTCCGGGCGGGTACGGGCCACTCGTTCGATCAGCTCGTGGAGCAGCTTGTCCTCGGGGGGCGTGGTCGTCCGGCCCGTCGCGTACGCCGCCAGGTCCTTCCGCTCCGTGGCGGGGAGGAGGGGGAGGGCCGGTAGGGGGGTTCCGGGGGTGCGGGCCGCCGCGGTCAGGAGGGTGCGGAAGCGGGTGGTGAGGCGGGTCGCCGTCGCCCGGTCGTACAGCGCCGTCGCGTACTCCAGCTCGCCCGTCACCGTCCCGTCCGGCCGGCGCACCAGGTCCAGCGTCAGGTCGAACTTCGCGGTACGGCGCGGTACGGGGAAGGGTTCGGCCGTCGCCCCCGCGACCCGGAACGGCGTGCGCGGTGCCGGGGTGTACGTGAACGAGGTGTCGAACAGGGGGGTTTCCGTCAGCGAGCGGGTGGGGGACAGGCGGTCCACCACGCGGTCGAACGGCACGTCCTGGTGGTCCATCGCGTCGAGGACGGCCGCCCGGGTCCGCGCCAGGAACTCCGTGAAGGGGGGATTCCCCACCGTGCTCGTACGGATGGGGAGTTGGTTCGCGAAGTAGCCGATCGTGTCCGCCAGGGCGGGGGACGGGCGGGCCGCCGCCGGTGTGCCCACGACGACGTCGGCGCCGGGCGCGTGGCGTGACAACAGGGCCTGGAACGCCGCCAGGTAGATCGTGAACGGCGTCGCGCCCTGCGCCGCGCCCAGCTCCTCCAGGCTCGTCACCAGGTCGGCGGGGAGGGTGAAGGGGACGGCGTCGCCGTCGGTGCTTCGGGTTCTCGGGCGCGGGCGGTCCGTGGGGAGGCGGGAGCGGTCCAGGCCGGTCAGTGTCCGCTGCCAGTGGTCCAGCTGGGCCCCGCCCTCGGGGGAGGCCAGCCACGTGTGCTGCCACGAGGTGAACGCGCTGTAGGGGGTGGGGAGTTCGGTGGGCGGGGTCGGGGCCGCCAGTTCGCTCGCCAGGATGTCCAGGGACAGGCCGTCGCACGCCAGGTGGTGGATGGATATCACCAGGGCGTGGTCGTCCTCCGCCAGGCGGACGAGCCGCGCACGGAAGGGGGGCTCGTCCGCCAGCGCGAACGGGCGCTTCGGTTCCGCCGCCAGCAGCTCCGCGAGCGCTTCGGGCGAGTCCGCCGTGGACCTCGTGAACGGGGCGTCCGGGACCGGGTCCAGGACCGGGGACGGTGCGCCGTCGACCGTGGGGAAGCGGGTCCGCAGCGGTTCGTGGCGGTCCAGGACGGCGCGCAGCCGGTCCCGCAGCGCCGCCACGTCGAGCGGGCCGCGCAGGCGGACCGCCCACGGTTCCACGTACGCGTCCTGTTCCGGCGCCAGTTGGTGCAGGAACCACAGGGCCCGCTGGCCGAAGGTCGGGGGAGGGGGAGTCGAGGGGGAGGGGGCGGGAGGAGAGGGAGGTGTGGCGGTGTGGCGGGGGAGGGCCGCCACCGCCGCCACCGTACGGGCGCGCAGCACGTCCGCCGTGGACGGGGCCGCCCCCGTCGCCTCCCGCAGCGCCGACACCAGCCGGGCCGCGGTCAGCGAGTCCACTCCCAGGGCCACCAGGTCGTCGCCGGTGCCCAGGTCGCGCAGGCCGAGGGCCTCCTCGCAGACGCGGACCAGGAGGGCCTCGTCCTCCGTCGCCGGGGCCACGTAGCGGGCCCGGGTGGTGGTGGACGGGGCCGGGAGCGCGGCGCGGTCCACCTTGCCGTTGCTGTTGAGCGGGAACGTGTCCAGGAGGACGTAGTCCGACGGCAGCATGTAGTCGGGGAGGGCCGTGCGCAGGTGGGCGGTCAGGGTGGCGGCCGGGGTCGCCTCGCCCGTCAGGTACGCGACCAGGTGGGTGCCGCCCGCGGGGGTCGTCCGGGGGTGCACGACCGCCGCACGGACCCGGGGGTGCGCCGCGAGCCGCGCCTCGATCTCGCCCAGCTCCACCCGGTGTCCGTTGATCTTCACCTGGTGGTCGGCCCGGCCCAGGATCTCCACCCGGCCGTCCGGCAGCACCCGGCCCAGGTCCCCGGTGCGGTAGCGGCGCGCGCCGCCCGGGGCCGGGACGAACGCGGCCGCCGTGAGGGCGGCCCGGCCCACGTACCCGTCCGCGAGGCCGCCGCCCTCGATGTACACCTCCCCGGCCTGGCCCGGCGCGGCCGGCGCCGCCGTGGCGTCGAGGACGGTCACGCGCTCGCCCGCGAGCGGGGCCCAGTCGGTCAGCCGCCCGTCCGGGCCGAGCCGCGACACCGCCGACCAGATGGCCGTCTCCGTCGGGCCGTACAGGTCCCACACGGGTACGCCCGTACGGGCCAGCCGTGCGGCCAGGTCCGGCGGCAGGCCCTCGCCGCCGCACCAGACACGGAAGCCGGCGGGCGGCGCCCAGCCCGAGTCGAGGAGCAGGCGCCAGGTCGCCGGGGTCGCCTGCATGAGCGTGGCGCCCTCGGCGAGGAGCGCGGCGAGGCGGCCGGGGTCGCGCACGTCGGCGCGGCCGGCGACCACGACCGTGCCGCCGGCGAGCAGCGGCAGGAACAGTTCGACCACCGAGATGTCGAACGCCGCCGTCGTCACCGCCACCAGCACGTCGTCCGCGCCGAGTCCGGGCCGGGCGGCCAGCGCCGTGAGGGTCGCCGCGACCGCCGCGTGGCGGACGGCGACGCCCTTGGGGCGGCCCGTCGAGCCGGACGTGTACATCAGGTAGGCCAGGCCGGAGGCCGAGGCCCGCGAGGGGGCCGGGGGTGGGGCCGGGACCGGGGTGGGGGCCGCCAGTGTGGCGAGGGGCGCGGTGGTGGTCCCGGACGGGGCCGTGGCCGCCTCGCCCGTCGCGTCGGTCACCACGAGGGCGGCGCCGGAGTCGGCGAGGACGTACGCGATGCGGTCCGCCGGGTGGGCCGGGTCCAGCGGCAGGTAGCCGGCGCCCGTCCGCCACACCGCCAGCAGCGCGACGACCAGGTCCGCCCCGCGTTCGACGCACACGCCGACCACGTCGCCGGGGCCGACCCCGCGCGCCGCCAGGCCCGCGGCGACCCGGGCCACCCGCTCGTCCAGCGCGGCGTACGTCAGCGCCCGCGCGTGGTCGCGTACGGCGACGGCGTCCGGGCGCCGGGCGGCCATGGCGGCGATCCGGTCGGGTACGGGGCGGGTGTCGGTGTCGCTGTCGCTGTCGCTGTCGCGCCGGACCTCGCGGGCGCCCGTCCCGCCGTCCCCCGGGACCTCGTGGCTGTCCGTCCCGCCGTCCCGCCCTCCCGTCGCGGCGTGTGTGCCGTGGGCGTTCATGTCGTCCTCCCGCCGTGCCGCGTGGGCGTCCATGCCGTCTCCTCGGCTCACGTCACTGCGCGGGCGTCGTCGTGGCGGGGGTCCAGGTGGGTGGTTCGACGACTTCGAGTACGGCGCAGCCGTAGCTGAAGCCGACGCCGCTGCCGCACAGGGCGATCAGGTCGCCGGGGCGGACCGCGCCGGTCTCCAGGAGGTGGGTCAGGCCGCCGAACTGGTTCGTCGTGCCCATGTGGCCGACCGTGCGGCCCCAGTCCCAGGTGGTCCGCTCGGTGCCGATGCCCAGGCTCTTGCGGAACTCCTGGTCGACCATGTTGGCGCCGATGTTGGGGAACACCCAGCGGGTCACGTCGTCGGCTGTGGCGCCCGCGTCGGCGAGGGCCTGGGTGAGGGTGTCCCGTTCGGTCTCCGCCATCGAGCGGAGCATCGGGAGCAGGCGTTTGCGGTGCGCCATCAGGAAGGCGCGCCGGTCGGGGAAGTCCTTCGGGTCGGGCGGGGGCGTCGCGGTGAAGCGGCCGTCGCCCTGGACGGCCGTCGCCAGGAGGCGCAGCGGGCCGGGGCCGTGGTGCAGGACGAGCGCCGAGGCGCCGTCGGCGTCCACGCTGCCGGGGTCGAGGCGGTAGCGGTTCACGCCGGGGCCGCCGTGCCGGTCGGCGGTGGTGAGGAGCGCGGCCGTGCCGGGGCCGGCCGCGGTCAGGTAGGCGGCGGACAGTTGCAGGGCGGCGAGGGCGCCGTTGCAGGACTGGCGCACGTCGACGGTGAACGCGCCGCGGGCGAGGGTCCTGCCCTGTACGTAGGAGGCGGGGACCACGTCGTCGGGGCCCTGCGGGGTGCTGCCCGCGTGGGCGTGCAGCACGATGGCCGCCTCGTCGACGGCGGCCCGGTCCAGGGCGGCGGTCCCGGCCCGTGCGGCCAGGTCGACGGGGTCCGTGTCCTCGGCGGAGGAGACCGACACGTAGTCGTGCGCCTCGGCGAGTTCGGGGTCGTAGCGTCCGTCGGCGATCGCCGTCGTGACGTCCTCGGTGCGGCCTGTCGCGAGCGCGCAGGACAGCACATGGATACCGGTCCACCGCATGCTCAACCCCCAGTCTTGGCACCACGGTTGTGGACAGCGGCGCCGACTATAACCCGGCCTCCGGTGGTCGGGGGAAGAGTGTCGATCTTCGGGGAGGTGAGTGAGTGTGTGGTCAACTGGGGCTCTGATATGGCCATTTGGATGCAATGAGGGTCGATCGACGGCTGAAATACAGGGGAGTTGACCTGTTGCCTGCCGTGAGCGGGCGTCGTTACGATCTTCAGCGCTGTGCTCATGACATCTTGCAGGGGAAGGGCGCGCGTGTGCGCTGGGACGAACCGTTCAAGGGGAGCATGTGATGGATGACCAGTCGAAGGACCGGTCCGGAGCACGGCAGACCCTGAGGCAGTCGTTCGCGCCACTCTCGTTGCGCCCGTTCCGGATCCTGTGGACCGGCAACGCGATCTCCGCCATCGGCAGCAGCATGACCCGCATCGCGCTGGTCTTCTCGGTCCTGTCGATCGGCGGCTCCGCCACCGACATCGGCATGGTGATGGCCGGGCAGGTGGGCGCGCAGGTCGTCTTCACCCTCGCGGGCGGCGTGTGGGCGGACCGCCTCCAGCGCCAGTTCGTGATGCTGACCTCCGACCTGATCCGCGCCGGGGCGCAGGCCGTGCTCGCGGTGCTCCTGTTCAGCGGGAACGCGCAGGTCTGGCACCTGGTCGTCGGCGGTGTCGTCTTCGGCTCCGCCCAGGCCTTCTTCGGGCCGGCCTCCAGCGGACTGATCGCCGAGATCGTCCCGCCGCAGCAGCTCCAGCGCGCCAACGCGCTGATGACCTCCTGCTTCAGCTTCTTCAGCGTCGTCAGCCCGGCCCTCGCCGGTGTCGCCATCGCGCTGGTCGGCCCGGGGCTCGTCCTCGCGATCGACGCCGTCACCTTCGTCGTGAACGCGGTCTCGCTCGCGATGCTGAAGCTGGCCCCGCGCAAGGTCGAGGTGTCCGGCTCCTTCTGGGCCGACCTGGGGGAGGGCTGGAAGGAGCTCATCTCCCGCCGCTGGCTCTTCCTCAACATGATCGCGCACGGCTTCCAGAACCTGGCCATCGTCGCGTACTTCGTGCTCGGACCGACCATCGCCGACACGTCGCTGGGCGGCGCCTCCTCCTGGGGTCTGATCGCCGCCGCGTACGCCGCGGGCTCCATCTCCGGCGGGGTCGTGGCGCTGCGCCTCGACCCGAAGCGCCCGCTGATCGCCGGCAACCTGGCGTTCGCGCTGACCGCGCTGCCGCTGCTCGCGCTCGCCGTGCCGATGCCGGTGTGGGCCGTGATGGGCGCCGCGTTCGTCGGCGGCACCGGCGGCATGTTCCTCGACGCCGTCTGGCGCGCCTCGCTCCAGCAGCTGATCCCCGACGAGGTGCTGTCCCGGGTCGACTCGTACGACTGGATGATCTCCACGGTGGCGGCGCCGGTCGGCCTCGCGCTCGTCGGCCCGCTGGCCGCCACCACCAGCAACACCTCGACCCTGCTGATCGCCGCCGTGGCGATCGTCCTCCCGCTCTCCGCCACCGTGCTGATCCCGGGTGTCCGCGCGGTGCGCCGGCTGCCCGACGGCCGGACCGTCGGCCCGCGGCCGCGGGGCGCGGTGCCCGAGCCGCGTACCGAGCCCGCGCCCGAGCCCGCGGCGGACCGACCGTAAGGAACGAGGAACCATGGCCGACGCGCCGAGCAGATGGATTCGCCGTTACCGGACCGCGCCCGACGCGCCGGTGCAGCTGGTGTGCCTCCCGCACGCTGGCGGGGCCGCGAGCTACTACCGGCCGCTGGCCCTGCCGCTGTTCCCCGAGGTCGAGGTGCTCGCGGTGCAGTACCCGGGCCGCCAGGACCGCTACAACGACCCGTGCATCGACGACTTCGAGGAGCTGACCGAGCGCACCCTCGACGCGATACGGCCCGCGATCGACCGGCCGGTGGCGCTGTTCGGGCACAGCATGGGCTCGCTGCTGGCCTTCGAGGTGGCCCGGCGGCTCGAAGCCGAGGGGACCGAGCCGCTCGCGCTGTTCGCCTCGGCCAAGCGGCCGCCGTCCCGGCACCACATCGAGCTGCCGCGGCAGGCGACCGACGAGGAGCTGATCTCGGAGATCGCCGCGCTGGACGGCACGGAGGAGCGGCTGCTCGTCAGCGAGGACATGCGGCTGCTGTTCCTGCCGGCGCTGCGCGCGGACTACACGGCGCTCGCCGTCTACCGGCCCACCGACGCCCGGCTCGCCTGCCCGGTCGTGGCCCTGGTCGGCGACGACGACGAGCGGGTCTCGGTGGACGACGCCGCCGCCTGGGAGCACCACACCACGGGCCCGTTCGACCTGAACGTCTTCTCCGGCGGGCACTTCTACCTCAACGACCAGTGGGAGGACGTCGCCGCCGTCATCAAGCGGCGCGCGGCCGACCTGGTGCCGCAGAAGGGCTGAGCGGGGCGGGTACGGGAGCGATCACCGTACGGGCAGGGGGCGCGGGCCCGAGTGGTCGCCGCGCCCCCTCCCCGTACCGCCCGCTCAGTCCGCCCGGCCGAGCACCACCCGTACCGACTCCTCCAGGATTCCCAGGCCCTCGGCCAGTTCCGCGTCGGTGACGGTCAGCGGGGGCAGCAGCTTCACGACCTCGTCGTACGGGCCCGCGGTCTCCACCAGGAGGCCGCGCGCGCTCGCCTCGTCGGAGACCGCGTCGGCGAGGCCCGCGCCGAGGACGAGGCCGTGGATGAGGCCGCGGCCCCGGGTGGCGAGGCCCGCGCCGGGGTGGGCGGCGACGATGGCGCCGAGGGCGTGCGCGACCCACTCGCCCTTGGCGCGGGTGGACTTCTCCAGGACGTCGTCGCGCCAGTAGACCCGCAGCGCCTCGGTCGCGGTGACGAAGGCCGGGTTCACGCCGCGGAAGGTGCCGCTGTGCGCGCCGGGCCGCCACACGTCGAGCTCGGGGCGGAGCAGGAGGAGGGTGAGGGGGAGCCCGTACCCGCCGATGGACTTCGACAGGCAGACCAGGTCGGGGACGACGCCCGCGTCCTCGAAGCTGAAGAAGGCGCCGGTGCGGCCGCAGCCGGCCTGGATGTCGTCGACGATCAGCAGGACGCCGTGCTCCCGGCACAGCTCCGCGAGGGCCCGCAGCCACTCGGCGCTCGCCACGTTCACGCCGCCCTCGGCCTGCACGGTCTCGACGACGACCGCGGCCGGCCGGTCGAGGCCGCTGGCGGGGCCGGCGAGCATGCGGGCCAGGTGCTCGGGGCGCGGGTGTCCGTCGTAGCCGTCGAAGGGCACCGCGGTGGTGCCGGTGAGGGGCAGTCCGGCGGAGCGGCGGTGCAGGGGGTTGCCGGTGACGGTGAGCGCGCCGAGCGTGGCGCCGTGGAAGGAGTTGGTGAAGTGCACGATCTCGGTGCGGCCGGTGACCGTGCGGGCCAGTTTCATGGCGGCCTCGACGGCGTTGGCGCCGCCCGGGCCCGGGAAGAGGACCTTGTGGTCCAGGCCGCGGGGGCGCAGCACCAGTTCGTGGAGGGTCTCCAGGAGCTCGCGCCGGGCGCTGGTGAACATGTCGAGGGCCTGGGTGACGCCGTCGTGCTCGATGTAGTCGAGCAACGCCCGCTTCAGGACGGGGTTGTTGTGGCCGTAGTTGAGGGAGCCGGCGCCGGCGAAGAAGTCGAGCCAGCCGCGCCCGTCCTCGTCGTACAGGCGGCTTCCGGTGGCGCGGGAGAAGACGACCGGCCAGCGCCTGCTGTAGGACCGCACGCCGGATTCGCGCTGCTCGAAGATGTTCAAGGAAGTCCTTCCCCCGTGAAGAGAGTTCCCCGTGACGCGGGTTCTTCCCCGTGGGCGGGGACCCTCGCTAGGAGATGTACGAGTAGTACGAGCGCAGTCCCGGCATCACCAGGCCGCGCGGCAGGCCGGCGACGACGCCGAGCGCGAACAGCAGGTTGTAGCGGAGGTTGGTGAGCGGCATGCCGTCGCGGACCGCCGTGATGCCGCGCAGGGCGCTGGCCCGGTCGTGCCAGTCGATGTTGAAGGAGATCGACGCGCTGGACGAGGTGACCTTGTGGAGGGTGCCGGGCGGCATGTAGAACATGTCGCCCGCCTCGACGTCGCAGGTCAGCACGGTCGCGTCGCGGAAGCGCGGGTGCTTGTCCAGGTCGGGGGCCTCCGGGTCGACGGCGGCCCAGCGCCAGTTGTACGGGTAGCACTTGTCGCGCTCGGCGTCGGCGACCATGACGAAGCGCTTCGACCCCTGGATCTGGAAGAACAGGTTGTGCGTGAGCAGGGTGTCGAAGTGTAGCGGGGTCTGCGCGCGCGAGGGGCCGACGAAGAACTGGGTGAACTGCCACCACCGGTCGCGGAAGAACGGCGGGAAGAACCCGACGGGGAACGGCCCCAGGTCGCGGCGGAGCGCCGGGATCATCGAGAGCAGCGGCACGTCGTGCAGATAGCCGGGCGGCTCGGCGTCGAGGGTGGGGTCCTCGGCGAGCCGGGCCTCCCACTCGGCGAGCTCCTTGGCGTAGTCGGCGAGCCGGACGACCGAGGTGCGGCCGGCGGAGACGGTGCCGACCTTGAGCTGCACCCGCTGGTCGGGCGCGATCCCGGCGAGGTGGTCGGCGGACCAGGTGGAGACCGCGGGCATGCCGGCGACCGCGCCGCGGACCACCACCGGCCTGCGGCCCTGGTACTCGGCGCGGAACTCGGCGGGACTCAGCGTGGTCCGCACGTCGACGGAGACGGGTCGGGCCGTTGTCGTCACTGACATCTCCTACTCGTCTGACGCGGGGCGCGGGCGTACGCGGGCAGGGACGACCGGAGGGCGGCCGCGCGCGTGTCGTGGTCGTGACGGGTGCTCACCGGGCGGGCGCGGTGTCCGGCGGAGGCGGGTCGCGGCGGGCCGGTCGGCGTCGTGGTCGCGTGCCCCCTCGCTCCACTCCGGCACCGTCGGACACTACCCGGTGATCGGCGGGTTGGCGAGAGGTGATCATCGGGAACAGGCTCGGGTGGGGGCTCGGGAAGGGGCTTTGCGGAGGTCGTCCAACAGAGCCTGTATATAGGGGAGTTCGGTGGCTTTCGGAGATGGCCGTTTGTTCGTGGAACGGTCAAGATCCAGCAGGGTTGGGCCTGTTGCTCCGGATCCGCATGCTGGTGCGCTGACCTGCGCCGATGGTGGAGTCGTCAAGTCCCTTGAACTGCTTGCGTGTTGGGTCCGTGAGGGCTCGAAAGTCTTGACAGTGTCAGAAGCAGCGATCTAGCTTGAGGCCCGTTGAGCTGCGGGGGAGGCGGTTCGCCGGGGAGTCCCCGGGGACGTGTCCGAATGGCTCCCGCGGCGAGACGCGTCAGTGGCGCATCCTGCACCGCTCCGGTCGGCAACGACTGTATGGGGGATTTCAGATCTGATGTTCGACGACGAGAACGCCGAATACCTGGTCGTGATCAACGAAGAGGAGCAGTACTCGATCTGGCCCGCGGCCCGCGAACTGCCGGCCGGCTGGGCGGCGGAGGGCGGACCCCGCTCCCGTACCGAGTGCCTCGATCACATCGAACTGGTCTGGACCGACATGCGCCCGAAGAGCGTGCGCGAGGCCCTGGAAAATGCCGGATCTCTTAGCGGACAGGGGAGTCGAATGGTTCTCTCACAGCTTGTGGACGCCGATGAACTGAAGGCCATGTCGCCGGAGGAGCTGCGCGAGATGCTGGCCAGCCTCGACGACGACGTGATCTACGGCGAGGACGGCGACGTCATCGAGCCCAACCCCGGTGGCGAAACGGTCTAGCGCATCGTGCGGGACCGGGCGGGCCACCCGTCCGGTCCACCCGCCCGGTCCGCTCGCCCTGCTCGGTTGACCTGAACGAAACGCCATTTGTCGCCCCCCAGGTGCGGCACTACGGGGAGTGGCAATGACGTCTGGTGCCCTGAGTTCTGTTTCCGCTGTCGTCGATCACGTCTTCGACCGCTATCCGCAGGTCGCCAGACGGGCGGGCCGGCACGACTTCGACGGCCGGCTGCCCGAGGTCGTACCCGACTCGCCCGCCGTCCTCGACGGCCTGCTGGCCACCGTGACCGGGCACCTCGACGCCCTGCCCCGGGACGCCGACCCGGAGCTCCGGGCCGACCTCGGCACGGCGGCGCGGGTGCTCACCGACGAGCGGTTCCGGATCACCGGCGCGGGCCGGGCCCACCGCGGGCCGGAAGGCTGGCTGGCCGAGACCGACCTCCACGTCTACCTGCGCGGCGACTACGCGCCGCTCGACGAGCGGATCGGCGCGCTCTCCCGCCACCTCGGCGCGCTGCCGGACTTCCTCGCGGCCGCCGCGGGGACGCTCGGCCGCACCCTGCCGGCCGGCGAGCGCGTCGGCGGCGTCGAGAACGCCCGCGCCCGGGCGGTGTCGGTACGGAACCTGGTCGACCGACTCGTCACCGCACGGCCCGAGTGGGCGGACGGGCCGCTGCGAGAGCAGGCCGGCCGGGCGAGCGCGGCGTTCACCGGCTTCGCGGACGCCGTCGCGGCCACCCGGCCGGTCCGGGCGGTCCTCGGGCCCGAGCTGCTCGCCGCCTACCTGGAGGCCGCCGAAGGCGTCGACACCCCGGTGGACGAGCTGCTCGCCGAGGCGGCGGCCGAGGTCCGCAACCTCACCGCCCGCCTCGACGCGCTCGCCGCCCGCCTGGGGGCGAGCAGCCGCCAGGAGCTGTACGGCCTGCTGAGCGCCCGTCTCCCGGAGGGCTCGGTGACCGGCACGCTGGCGCGGATCATCGACCGGCTCCACGGGTTCTGGGCCGAGCAGGACGTCGTGACCCTGACCGGCACCCAGCGGCTCGACATCCGCCCCGTACGCGATCTGTCGACCTCCGCCGTGGTCGTCTTCGACCCGGGCGGCCCGCTGGAGAAGGTGCCGCAGCCGCACGTGCTGCACGTCCCGGAGCCGCGCGATCCCGCCGCGCTCCGCGACTACCTGAACGAGCCGATGCTCGAGATCATCGCGGTGCACGAGGTCCTGCCCGGCCACTTCCTGCACCACGAGGCGACCCCCGGGCGCGCGGGCCTCATCCGCCGCTGCGTGCCCTGGTTCCCCGGGGCCACCGAGGGCTGGGCGCACTACACCGAGGAGCTGGCGATCGAGCGCGGCCTCGCCGAGGACCGTCCGCTCGTCGAGGTGGCCGCGCTGCGGTTCGCCCTGGAGGCCGCCACCCGCCTGCTCGTCTTCCTCTCCGTCCACGCCGGGCGGAGCAAGTTCGGTGCCGCCGCCGCCGAGGCCGCCACGCTCTGCGCGTGGTCGCCGGAGCGCGCCGGCCGCGAGGTGCTGGCCACGGCGGCGCAGCCGGCCCGCGCCATGTACACGCTCGGAAAACTGCACATCAGGCGGTGGCGGGAGCTCTCCGGCGCGACGGCCCCGGCCGCCGGTCCGAAGGGCTTCCACGACCGCCTGGTACGGGCCGGCAGCGCGCCGCTCTCCGTCGTCCGGCAGTACTGCCTCGACGACCGGGCCGCCGGGCCCGACGGGAGCGACCCCCGCTCCGGCCGCGACAGCAACGACAGCAGCGTCTCTCACGCAACCGCATCCTGACCTACTGAAGGAGAACCTGTGACCGAGGTGACGGCCGAAGTCATGCCCGCCGAGGCATTCCCCGCGGACTACTGGGTCACCATCCCCGGCGGACCCTTCATCATGGGTTCCGACGAGCTCAGGGAGGACGGCAAGCCCCGCGCCGCCGCGCCCGAACACCGCGTCGACGTACCGGAGTTCCGGATCGCCAAGCGCCCGGTGACGGTCGCGGACTTCCGGCGGTTCGTCGAGGCGACCGGCCATGTGACCGACGCCGAGAAGGCCGGCAAGAGCTGGGTGTGGATCGGCGACCCGGCCGTCATCATCCCGGACCAGGACTACCTGTGGAAGGCGATCGACGGCGCGACCTGGCGCACCCCGCGCGGCGAGGGCTCCACCGTGGAGGGCAAGGACGACCACCCCGTCACCCACGTCAGCTACGCGGACTGCGTCGCGTACACGGAGTGGACCGGCACCCGGCTGCCCAACGAGGCCGAGTGGGAGAAGTGCGCGCGCGGCACCGACGGGCGCCGCTTCCCGTGGGGCGACGAGGAGCCGACCGCCGAGCACTGCAACCACACGATGGTCGTCGCCGACACCAGCCCCGTCGGCGCGTTCCCGAAGGCGGCCGGCCCGTACGGCGTCGAGGACATCACGGGCAACGTGTGGGAGATCATGTCCAACGGTTTCCACCACTACCCGTTCGACGAGAACAAGCCCCGCCGGGTCATCAAGACGCGGGCCGGCACCATCCCGCTGGGCGTGATCCGCGGCGGCTCCTTCTACAACAACCACGACCCGCGCGGCTGCCTGGCCTGGGTGCGTATCTACAACCTGCCGGACTACAGCTGCTACGACATGGGGTTCCGTGTCGCCGCCCGCTGAGTCCGGCGGCCCGGGACACCCGGGGCACCCGGGCGCCCCGCGGCGGGCGGCCCGGGTCGACCGGCCGCTGCTCGACCGGGTGGACGCGCTGCTGCGGGACCTGCCGAGGACCCGGGTGGTGCGGCTGCCGCACCCCGGGATCCGGCTCTACGCCAAGATGGAGTCGGAGAACCGCACCGGCAGCGCCAAGGACCGGGCCGCGATCTGGATCCTGCGCGAGGCGGTACGGCGCGGGGACATCACCCGGGACACCACGGTGGTCGAGTCCTCCTCCGGCAACTTCGCGCTCTCCCTGGCCTCGTTCCTGAACGAGCTGGACGTGCCGTTCGTGCCGGTCCTCGACCCGAACGTCAACGCGGCCACCGAGCGGACCCTGCGCCGCCAGTGCGCGCGGGTCGAGAAGGTCACCGAACCGGACGGCACGGGCGGCTACCTCCTCAGCCGGCTCGGCCGGGTGGCGCAGCTGCGCGCCGAACTGCCCGACGTGTACTGGCCCGACCAGTACGCCAACCCGGACGGGGCGCGCGGCCACTACGAGCTGACCGCCGGCGAACTCCTCGCCGACCTCGGCCCGATCGACTACCTGTTCGTGGGCGTCGGCACCGGCGCGACGGTCAACGGCCTGTCGCACCGGCTCGGCAAGGAGCAGCCGGACGCCCTGGTGATCGCCGTCGACGTCGAGGGCTCGGCGATCTTCGGCGCCCCGCCGGCCCGCCGGCTCATCCCGGGCATCGGATCCAGCATCCGCCCGCCGCTGGTCGACGCGGCGTGGATCGGGAAGGTCGTCGTGCTGTCCGAGCGGGACGAGGTGGCCGGCTGCCGGGCGCTGCTGCACGACCACGGCATCTACGCGGGCGGCTCGACCGGCTGCGTGTACGCCGCGATCACCCGCCACTTCGAGGGGTACGGCGGCCCGGAGCCCGTGGTGGCGTTCCTGTGCGCCGACAACGGCGAGCCGTACGCCGACACGGTCTACGCGGACGACTGGGTCGCCGAACACCTGACACCGGTCGCAACCAAGGGAGCATGAGCGTGACGACGAGCGTCTGGACGCCCCCGCCCGCCGACGAGGCGGCACTGGCCGACTGGCTGCGGGCCCGCGAGCCGGTCGAGCAGGCCCCCGGCGGCGGGGGCTGGCACGTCTTCGGCCACCAGGAGGTCAAGGACGTCCTCGCCGACCACGGCGCGTTCTCCAACGCCGTGGTGCGGCCGGTGTCCGACGACTCGCCGATGCGCCTGTACCGCAAGGGCAACCTGACCTGGATGGACCCGCCCCGGCACCGCAACCTGCGGGCCCTGGTCAGCCAGGCCTTCACCCCGCGGTACGTCGCCGAGCTGGAGCCGATGGTCCACGAGACCGTCGACACCATCCTGGACGGCCTGCGGGGCCGGGAAGAGGTGTCGTTCGTCCGGGAGTTCGCCTCGCCGGTCGTGGCCACCGTCATCGCCCGGATGCTCGGCATCCCCGGCAACGGGCTGCGGCTCTTCCAGGAGTGGTCGCAGGCGCTGCTCGCGCTCGCCGACCCGGGCGCCGAGCAGAACGGTCTGCAGACGGTCCTCACCAAGACGCAGATCGCCGAGGCGTTCCTGCACCGCTTCGTCGCCCGGCGGCGGGCCGCCCCGGCCGACGACCTGACCAGCGCACTCATCGCGGCGGAGGTGGACGGCGAGCGGCTCGGCGACGAGGAGATCGCCGGACTGATCGCCCTGCTCATGTCCACCGGGCAGGCCGCCACCCTCACCCTCGTCAACTCGATGATCGTGCTGGCCCGGCACCCGGAGGCGCAGGCCCTGCTGCGGACCCGGCCCGACCTGCTGCACCGGACCATCGACGAGGTCATGCGCTACCGCTCCGAGACCACCCGGGTCGATCGCAAGACCACCCGGGCCGTGGTGGTCGGCGGGCACGAGATCCCGGCCGGGCAGACGGTGTCGGTGTGGATCGCGGCGGCCAACCGCGACCCGCGGGTCTTCGACCGGCCCGCCGTCTTCGACATCGAACGCACGCCCAACCCGCACATCGCCTTCGGCCACGGCATCCACTACTGCCTGGGCGCGCCGCTCGCGCGGGTGGAGATCCGGATCGCGCTGGCGAAGCTGCTCGACGCCACCACCGGGTTCACGATCGACCCGGCGGGCACCCGGCTGCTCGACCCCCGGCTCATGTTCGGGGCGAGCGAGGCGGCCGTACGGTTCGACTGGAAGGAAGCGCGATGACCGGGGCGAGCGGGTCGAGCGGGTGGACGGGGTTCGGTCCCGGCGGGCTGGTGGCCCGGCTCGCCGAGCACGCCCTGAGCACCCCCGACAAGGTGGCGCTGTCGGTCGCGCCGGTCGGCGGCGGAGACCGGGTCGACCTGTCGTACGCGGAGCTCACGGCACGGTCCCGCGCCGTCGCCCGCGCGCTGCTGGCGAAGGTGCGGCCCGGCGCGCGGGTGCTGCTGCTGTTCCCGACGGCGCCGGAGTTCGCGCCCGCGTTCCTCGGCTGCCTCGCCGCCGGTGTGGTCGCCGTGCCGGTGCCGCTGCCGCTGGACGGGGCGGCGCAGCGGCGCGTCCTGAACGTGGCGCGGGACTGCGAGGTCTCGCTGGTCGTGTCGCTGTCCTTCGTACGGGACTTCGTCCTGGCCGGCGAGGACCCGGAGCTGCGCGCCTTCGCGCAGGCGCACGACTGGCTGCTCGCCGACCGGGTCGGCGCGGACGCCGGGGCCGCGGGGGCCGCGGTGGACCACGGGTTCGACGACGGGGCCGGGCTGCCCGTCGCGGGCGCCGACGACCTCGCCTTCCTCCAGTACACGTCCGGCTCGACCAGCACCCCGCGCGGGGTCGTCGTGACGCACGGCGCGCTCATGCACAACGAGGCCGCCATCCAGCGCTCGTTCGGCGTGCGGCAGGACTCCACGATCGTCAGCTGGCTGCCGCTCCACCACGACATGGGCCTCATCGGCGCGATGCTCCAGCCGCTGTACGCCGGGGCCCGGGGCGTCGTCCTCGACCCGCTGTCGTTCCTGCGGAGCCCCGCGAGCTGGCTGCGGACCATCAGCGAGGAGGGCGCCGACATCAGCGGCGGGCCCAACTTCGCGTACGAGCTGTGCGTCCGCAAGGTCACCGAGGAGGAGAAGGCCGGGCTCGACCTGTCCCGCTGGCGGGTGGCGTTCAACGGCGCCGCCCAGGTCTACCCGCGCACCCTGCGGGCCTTCTCGGCGGCCTTCCGCGACACCGGCTTCCGCTCCGGGGCGCACCTGCCCTGCTACGGCCTCGCCGAGTCCACGCTGCTCGTGACCACCGTCGCCCCCACCGTCTCCCGCACCTTCGACGACGGCCGGGAGCTCACCGCGTACCGGCTGCCCGACCACGCCGACGTACGGGTCGTCGACCGCGCGTCCGGCGCCGAGCTGGCCGCCGGGCAGGTCGGCGAGATCACCGTCGCGGGCGGCAGCAACGGCACCGGCTACTGGGGACAGGAGCCCTTCGGGGAGTTCCTGCGCACCGGCGACCTCGGCTTCCGCGACGGCGACGAACTGTTCGTCGTGGGGCGCGGCAAGGACCTGATCGTCCAGCGCGGGCGCAACATCTACCCCGAGGACCTGGAGGCCGACGCGGGCGTCTGCGACCCCGACGTCCGGCCGGGCCGCACCGCCGTCTTCGGCGTGGCGAACGCGCCCACCGAGGACGCCCCGGGCCCGGACGGCTTCGACGGGGACGAGTCGGTCGTCGTCTGCCAGGAGGTGCAGCCGCGGACCGCGCCCGCCCGGTACGGCGAGATCGCCGCCCGGGTACGGGCCACGCTGTCCCGGATCCACGGCGTCACCGCGCGCACGGTCCTGCTCGTGCCGCCCGGCACCATCACCAAGACGTCCAGCGGCAAGGTCCAGCGGTACGCGGCACG
Organism: Streptomyces sp. NPDC093111; assembly: GCF_040683955.1. Lineage (NCBI taxonomy): Bacteria > Bacillati > Actinomycetota > Actinomycetes > Kitasatosporales > Streptomycetaceae > Streptomyces > Streptomyces sp. NPDC093111. The sequence continues at coordinate 113,097 of NZ_JBFBNW010000001.1, forward strand.
GGAGCGGCACCTCGCCGGCGACCTGCCCGTGCTGCTGGCCGACACCCTGACCGGCCGCGGCTCCTCGCTCACCGAGCGGCTGGCCGGCGCCCCGCTGACGGCCGCGCTCTGCGCCCACATCGGCGAACTGCTGGGCCTGCCCGAGGCCCCGGCGCCCGAGACGTCCCTCGCCGACCTGGGCGCCGACTCGCTGACCGCCGTGCGGATCCGGCAGGACCTCGCGGACGCGCTCGGCGTCGAACTGGCGCCGACCGTCGCGCTGCGCGCCGGCTCGATCGGCGAACTCGCCGCGCTCGCCGAAGCGGCCGGCCCGGGCACCTCGCCCGCCGCCACGGAGCAGCCGGGCGGCTACGAACTCAACGCCTCCCAGCGCGCGTTGTGGTTCCTGCACCGCGCCGCGCCCGGCGGCGACTACAACGTGACCCGCGCGTTCCGCGTCACCGGCACCGTCGAACCCGCGGCCTTCCGCGCCGCGCTCGCCGCTGTCGCCGACCGACACCCGAGCCTGCGCCTGGCACTCACCACCCGCGACGGCGCGCCGCACGCCGAGGTCCGCGAACGGTCCGGGGCCGGGGCGGGGACCTCCGAGGCGGAGACCCCCAAGTCGGGGACCCCCCAGCCCGGGACCGTCCCCGTGGAGACCGTCGACGCCCGTGCCTGGGACGCGGTCCAAGAAGGCGACTGGTATCGGGAGTTCGCGACCCGGCCGTTCGACCTGGCCGCCGGCGTCCCGTTGCGGGCCGCGCTGCTGCGCCGCGACGGCGACTGGCTGTTCGCGCTGTCGCTGCACCACCTCGTGTGCGACGTGTCGTCCTTCGCGCTGGTCGTCGCCGACCTGGCCGCCGCGCTCGACGGGGAGACCCTGGCCCCCGCCGCGGTGCCCGCGCCGGCGCCGGAGCCCGACCACGGCGCCTTCTGGCGCGCCGAGCTCGACGGCGAACTCCCCACCCTGACCCTGCCGAACCTCGGCACCCCCGCGCCCGGCGCGGCCCGCGAGTCGCTCGCGTTCTCCGTGCCCGCCGCGCCGCTCGCCGCGTACGCCCGCGCGCACGGCCTGACCCTGCACAACCTGCTGCTCGCCGCCTACCAGGTGCTGCTGCACCGCCTGTCCGGCCAGGCCGACCTGCTCGTGGGCGTCCCGTACGCGGGGCGCACCGACCGGGCCCGCGCCGACTGGGTGGGGTACCTGGTCAACGTGGTGCCGGTCCGCTCGGCGTACCGCGCGCTGACGCCGTTCGACGCGTTCGCCGCCGCCACCCACCGGCACGTCCTCGATGTCCTCGACCACGCGGACCAGCCGCTGTCGGAGATCGTGCGGGCGGTCAACCCCGACCGCGACTCGGCGACGGCCACCGTCTTCCAGGCCATGTTCACCTGCTACACCGGCTCCCTGCCCGGCGCGGCGGCCGTGGTGACGGGCGACGAGCGGGCCGCGCTGCCCGCCGGCGCCGCGACCCTGCACGGTCACCGGGTCCCCGACCACACCACGCAGTCCGACCTCGGGCTCAACGTGGCGGTCCGCGAGGACGTGCTGGACTTCCAGCTCCAGTACGACGACGCCCGGGTCAGCCGCGAACAGGCCGAGCTGGTCGCCCGTACCCTGCCGACGCTGCTCGCCGGGATCGGCGCGGACGGCGACGGGCAGCTGCCGCTGCTCACCCCGGACGAGGCCGCGGTGCTCCTCGCGCGGGCCGTCGGCCCCGACGTACCGAGGCCCGAGAACTACCTCGACTCCTTCGAGCGCTGGGCCGACCGCACCCCGGACGCCGTCGCCGTCGACGACGGCACGGTCACGCTGACCTACGCCGAGCTCGACGCCCGCGCCAACCACGCGGCCGAGCGGCTGAGGGCGGCCGGGGTGGCCACCGACCGTACCGTCGTGATGAGCGCGGACCGCTCCGCGGACTACCTGGTCGCGCTGGTCGCCCTGCACAAGGCCGACGGCGCCTACGTGCCGATCAGCCCGCGCGAGGCGCCGCTGCGCGCCGAGGCGATGGTCGAGGCGGTCCGCCCGGCCGCGATCATCGCCACCCCGTCCGGACGTCATCTCTTCGGCGACCGGCCGGTGTTCGACCTGGCCGAGCTGGCCTCCGGCCACAGCACCACGCGCCCGCCGCGGCTCTGCCACGAGCACGCCACCTCGACGATCATCCACACCTCCGGCTCCACCGGGGTGCCGAAGGCGGCCGTCTCCACGAACTACGGCGTCACCAACCACATGTGGCAGATGGCGGAGCACTTCGCGCTCACCGAGCACGACTGCGTCGCCCAGACCGCCCCGGTGTCCTTCGACATCTCGGTGTGGCAGCTGCTCACCCCGATCATGATCGGCGGCCGGGTGCGGATCGTGCCCGAGCCGGACTCGCAGTCGCCCGCGAGCCTGCTGGAGGCCGTCGTGGACGGCGGCGTCACCATGCTGGAACTGGTGCCGTCCAACATCGTGGCCCTCCTCGACGCCGGGCTCGCCGCCCGCCCGGGCGCGCTGCGCGTGATGCTGTCCACGGGCGAGTCGCTGACCCAGGACGTGCTGCGGCGCTGGGTGCGCGAGCTGCCCGCGATCCCCGTGCACAACGCGTACGGGCCGGCCGAGTGCACCGACGACGTCACCGCCGGGCTGTGCGGCTCCGGCCCGGACGGGCCGCTGACCACCGCCGTCGGCCTGCCGCTCGCCAACACCACCGTGCACGTCCTCGACGAGCACCTGCGGCCCGTGCCGGCCGGTGTGGTCGGACTGCTGTACGTCGGCGGCGGGGCGGTCGGGCGCGGCTACCGAGGCAACCCGCGGCGCACCGCCGAGATGTTCGTGCCCGACCCGTACGCGGCAGGGCCCGGCGGGCGCCTGTACCGGACCGGTGACCTGGGGCGGGTCGACGCCGACGGGAACCTGGAGTTCCTGGGCCGGGCCGACACCCAGATCAAGATCCGCGGCCAGCGGATCGAGGTCGGCGAGGTCGAGTCCGCGCTGCGCCGCTGCCCCGGCGTCGTCGAGGCCGCGGTGAAGGTGCACACCGGACCGGCGGGCGCCTCGCTCGTCGGCTACGTGTCCCGGCCCGGCGGCCCCGAGGGCCCGGCGGCCGTCCTCGGCGTCGACGAGGACGAGCGGTTCCGCGCCGTGCTCGCCGAACGCCTGCCCCGGCACATGATCCCCACGATCATCGCCGAGCTCGGCCGGCTGCCCCGCTCCAAGAACGGCAAGGTCGACTACCGGTCGCTGGAGTTCACGGCGCCGGAGACGAGCCGGACCGGGGCCGGCCTCGACGACCCGCTCGCCGCGACCGTCCGCTCCCTGTGGGCGGAGCTCCTCGAACGGGACGAGGTCGGCTGGGACGACAGCTTCTTCCAGCTCGGCGGCCACTCGCTGCTCGCGCTCACGATGATCGACCGGGTCGCCGCCCTGCTCGGCGTGCGGCTCCAGGTCGACGCCGTGTTCGCCCGGCCGCGGCTGCGGGACTTCGTCGCCGCCGTCCGCGAGGCCGACCCGGCGACCGCCCGGCACACCGCCGGGCGGGCCCCCGCCGACCCGGCCGCGCCGGTGCCGGCGAGCGCCGCGCAGCAGCGCTTCTGGTTCCTGCGCGAGATGGACCCCGACTCGCCGACGTACAACATGCCCGGCGTGCTGCGGCTGCGCGGCGACCTGGACGAGGACGCGCTGGAGACGGCGCTGCGCGACACGCTGGCCGCGCACCCCGTGCTGCTCGCCCGGTTCGCCACCGACGGCGGCGAGCTGACCTGGACGGCGCGCCCGGCGGAGGAGTTCGCGCTCGACCGCCTGGACCTGCGCGGCCCGGTCGCCGAACTCGGCGACGAGGTCTTCGACCGGCTCGTCGCCGACGAGGCGGCGGTCGTCGCGGACCTGCGGCGCGAGCCGCCGTTCCGGGCGCTGCTCGCGCGGCTCGGCGAGCGCGACTGGGGCCTCTTCGTGAACATCGACCACATCGCCTGCGACGGCTGGTCCCTCACCGTGTTCCTGAACGGTCTCGCCGACCGCTACAACGGGCTGGAGCCGCCGGCGGCGGGGTACGGCTTCGCGGACTACTGCCACGACGAACGCTCCTGGTGGGAGACCCGCGACCGGGCCGGACTCGCCGCGCTCTGGCAGGACGTGACGGGCCGTCGGGCCGTCCTCGCGCCGCTGCCGGACCGGGCGGCGCCGCCCGCCCCGGACGAGGAGGAGGCCGGCGGGCACGCCGACGTCCTCGACGCCGGGCTCGGCGCGGCCGTGCGCGAACTCGCCGGACGCGCCGGGGTCACCCCGTACATGGTGTTCGCGACCGCGCTGGCCGCGCTCGCCCACAGCGGGTCGGACGAGCGGGAGCTGGTCGTGCTGGGCACGCTCATCGCCCAGCGCGACCGGGCCGAGTGGCGGCAGGTCGTCGGCCCGCTCCTCAACGTGTCGGTGCTGGCCGTGGAGCTGTCCCCGGCCGACCCGGCGGCCGACGCCCTCGCCGCCGTGCGCGCCGGGGCGCTGCGGGCCTACCGGTGCGCCCACGTGCCCTTCCAGGAACTGGTGCCGCTGCTGACCCCGGCACCCGACGGGGACGGCTCCCCGTTCGACGTGATGCTCGTGATGCAGCCGCCCGGCACCCCCGTCGAGCTGGCCGGCCTGGAGGTCGAGCCGACCGACCTGGACGCCGCGTCGGCCCCGTACCCGCTGCTCGTCGACATCGAGGAGCGGGACGGCGGCTACCGGGTGTCCTACCGCTACCGGACGAGCCGGTTCGACGCGGCCGGCGTCGCCGCGTTCGCCGACCGGCTGCGCGCCACGGTCCAGGCGCTGGTCACGGCCGGTGCCGCCCCCCTCGCCGAACTGGTTCCCGCGGGCACCGCGGCCGAAAGGAGCTGAACATGACCGAGCCGGTCGTGCGTCCCCTGCTGTCGCGGTTCGCCGCCGCCCTCGAACGGGACCCCGGCGCGCCCGCCGTGGTGGCCGACGGGGTCACCACCAGTTACGCCGCGCTCGACGCCACCGCCCGCGGTCACGCGGCGGCGCTGCGGGCCGCCGGTGCCGGGCCCGAGACGATGGTCGCGCTGGTCGCCGACCGGGGGCCCGGCTATGTCGCGATGATGCTCGGCACGCTGCTCGCCGGTGCCGCGTTCGTCCCCGTGGAACCGAGCGTCCCGATCGGGCGCGCCCACCAGATGTGCGCCGGCGCCGACGTACGGATCCTGCTCGCCGCCCCGGGACACGAGGAGTTCGCCGCGGCGATCGCCGAGGGCCTCGATCCGGCACCGGCGGTGCTGGTTGCGGGGGAGCCGGGGGAGCTCGGGGTGCCGGGAGTGCCTGGGGTGCCGGGGGTGCCTGGCGCCCGGGAGCCGGTCGCCGGACAGCCGGGCGGCGCGGCGGACGCGGCGGGTGCGGCCGGCTCGGCCGGTGTCGTGGCCGGGCGGGCGCGGGACGGGCTCGCGTACGTGATCTTCACGTCCGGGTCGACCGGTACGCCCAAGGGCGCGATGGTCCAGGACGGCGGCATGGACAACCACATCGCCGCCAAGATCGTCGACCTGGACCTGGGCCCGGCCGACTCCATCGGCCTCACCGCCCCGCTCTCCTTCGACATCTCGGTCTGGCAGACGCTCACCTCGCTCACCGTCGGCGCCCGCGTCGCCGTCGCCTCGCCGCGGAACATCGCCGAACCCGCCGAGCTCGTCGCCTGGGTGCGGCGGCACGGCGTCACCGTCCTGGAGATCGTCCCGTCCTTCCTCGCCGTGCTCACCGCGCAGCTCGACGACGAGACGCGCGCCGGACTCTCCTCGCTGCGCTACCTCGTCGCCACCGGCGAGGCGCTGCCCGGCGCCGTCGCCACCCGCTGGTACGAGCACTGCCCGGACATCCCGATCGTCAACGCCTACGGCCCCACCGAGTGCTCCGACGACGTCACCCACCACCTCGTGACCGCCGAGGAGAGCGCCGCCCGCGCCTGGCCGTCGATCGGCCGCGAGGTCCTCAACACGCGCCTGTACGTGGTCGACGCCGAGGGCCACGAGCTGCCCGGCGACGCCGAGGGCGAGCTCCTCGTCGGCGGCGACGGCGTCGGCCGCGGCTACATCGGCGACCCGGTGCGCACCGCGCTCACCTTCGTCCCCGACCACCTGTCCGGCACGCCCGGCGCCCGCCTGTACCGCACCGCCGACCGCGCGAGCCGCGCCGCCGACGGCACGATCGACTTCCACGGGCGCCGCGACCGCCAGGTGAAGATCCGCGGCCACCGGGTCGAACTCGGCGATGTGGAAGCCCAGTTGCTCCGCGTTCCCGAGGTGCAGTCCGCCGCCTGCGTGTACACCGGCGGACGGCTGCGGGCCTTCGTGACGCTGAACGCCGCCGCCGACGTCCTCACCGCCGTGCGCGCCGTCGCCCCCGCCTACCTCGTCCCGCACGAGGTGACCGTCCTCGACCGGCTCCCGGTCAACACCTCCGGGAAGATCGCCTACCGGGCGTTGGAGGACCTGCCGTCCGCCGAGGCCGGGACCGAGGCCGGGGCCGAGGCCGGGGCAGGGGCAGGGACCGCCACGGCCGCCGGGCCGGGCACGCCCGTGGCCGCCACCCTGGACACCGTGTCCGCCCTGATCGCCGAGACCCTGCGCGTCCCGGCCGTCGGCCCGGACGACGACTTCTTCATCTCCGGCGGCGACTCGCTGACGGCGATGACCCTCGTCTCCACCGCCCGCACCCGCTTCGACGCCGAGGGCACCTCCCTGCGCGCCTTCCTGTCCCGGCCGACCGCCCGCGGCCTGCTCGCGGCGGTCGAGGCGGCGGAACCCGTCGCCCCGCACGAGGACACCGGCCCGGCCGGCACCCTCTCCTCCGGGCAGGAACGCCTCTGGTTCTTCGAGCAGCTGCACCGCAAGAAGGCGCCCAACCTGCTGATCCTCTCGCTCGACCTGCGCGGACGGCTCGACCGCGACGCGCTGCGGCACGCGCTCGCCGCGCTCGTCGCCCGGCACGAGCCGCTGCGGACCGTCTTCACCCAGGAACGCGGCATCCCCAAGGCCGTCGTGCGTCCCACCGCCGAGATCGTCCTGGAGGAGGGCACGACAGGCGACTTCGCGATCTCCGCCCGCACGCCCGAACCGCCCCTGGCCACCGCCCGCCTCGAACGGGTCACGGACGCCCACCACGTGCTCACCTTCGCGATGCACCACCTCGTCGCCGACGGCTGGTCCCTCGACGTGCTCAAGCGGGACATCGCCGAGTACTACGAGCGCCACCTCGCCGGCGACACCGAAGTGCCCCTGCCCCGCACCTCGTTCTCCCGCTACGTGGAGGCCGAACGGAGCTGGCTGGCCGGCCCCGAGGCCGAGGAGTGCACCCGGTACTGGACCGGGCAGCTCGCCGGCGCGCCGCCCGCGATCGACCTGCCGCTGGACCGCCCGCGCCCCGCCAAGCCGGCCTTCGTCACCGACCACGTCGTCACCCACCTCACGGCCGAGGAGACCGCCGCGCTCGCCGCGACGGCCCGCGCCCACGGCGCCACCCCGTTCATGGCGGTGCTGGCCGCCTCGTACGTCGTGCTCCGGGACGCCACCGCCGCCACCGACCTGGTCCTCGGCATCGACGCGGTCAACCGCTCGTGGCCCGGCAGCGAGGAGCTCATGGGCACCTTCGTGAACCAGCTCCCGGTCCGCTTCTCGCCCGGCACCGCCCCCACCTTCGGCGAACTCCTCGACCTGGCGCGGACGCGGGTGCTCGGCGCGCAGGAGAACGACCGGCTGCCCTTCCACAAGCTCGTCGCGGCCGTGAACCCGCCGCGGCAGGCGGGCCGCTTCCCGCTGTTCCAGGTGAAGGTCACCCACCAGGGCGCCTGGCGCACCGGGCTGGCCCTGAAGGACCTGGAGGTCGTGCCGCGCGAACTGGCCGACCCCGTCATGGACCTGGACCTGATGATCGACGTCTCCGGCGAGAACGACCGGCTGCGCCTGGAGGTCCTGTTCTGGCCGGAGGTGCTCGACGCGCCCACGGTCGGCGGCTGGACGACGGCGCTGGCCGAGGTGCTGCGGACCGGCGCGGCCAACCCCCACGCGGTACCGGCACTCGGTGAGAGGTGAGGACGATGTCCACTCAGGATCAGGTCGCCGCGGTCTGGCGTGAAGTGCTGGAGCTGGAGACGGTCCCCGTCGACGAGGACTTCTTCGAGCTGGGCGGCCACTCCATGCTCGCCGTGCAGGCGCTGTACCGGCTCTCCGAACTCACCGGCGTGGAGCTGGAGCTGGCGGACTTCTTCGAGCTCGGCACGATCGAGGAGATCGCCGTCGAGCTGGACCGGCTGATCGCCGAACGGCCCGCCGCCGAACCGGTCTTCGAGGGAGAGCTGTGACCGCACGGGACCTGCTGCGCCGCCTGGACGACCTCGGCGTGACGCTCACCCTCGCCGACGACCGGCTGCGCTACCGGGGCCGGGGCGAGACGCCGCCGCCCGAGCTGCTCGCCGAGATGAAGCGGCACCGGGACGAACTGGCCGAGCTGGTCGGCCGCCGCGAGCGGCTGACCTGGCCCCCGGTGTCCGCGGGGGACACCGGGCCGCTGACCGCCGCCCAGCGTTCGCTCTGGGCCACCACCTACTTCGCCGAGGACGGCACGTACAACCTGTGCGCGGCCCTGCGGCTGCGCGGCCCCCTCGACCGCGAGGCGTTCACCGCCGCGCTCCGCGACCTCCACGACCGGCACCCCTCGCTGCGCACCCGCTTCCCGGTCACCGGCGGCGAGCCCCGGCAGCAGGTCCTGCCCTCCGTGGAACCCCCGCTCCTGGTCACCGACGCACCCGACCTCGACGCCTGCGCGGCCGAATGCGCCCGACTGGCCGACGAGCCACTCGCCCTGGACACGGCACCGCCGGTGGTGATGCGACTGTTCCGGATCGGGGGGACGGGTGCCGGGCCGGATCCCGTTCGTGGCACCGGGAGCGCTCCTGTTCGCGGCACCGGACCCGATCCCTTTCGTGGCACCGGGCCGGATCCCGTCAGCGGCGCCGGGCCCGACACCGCTCGCGGCGCCGGGCCCGATCCCGTGCACCGCGCCGACGACCACGTCTTCTTCTTCGTCCTCCACCACGTCATCGCCGACGGCTCCTCCTTCGACCCGCTCCTCGACGACCTGGCGCGCTGCTACGCGAGCCGGGTCGTGGGCGAGGAGCCGCCGCCCGCCGCCGCCTCCGTCGGGATGGTCGACTACGCCCGCTGGGAGGCCGACCGGCTCGCCTACGCCGACCTGGCCGACGCCCGCAGGTACTGGCGCGAGCGGCTCGACGACGCCTCGCTGGGCGCGCTGCCGCTGCCGCCGCCGCGCGACGGGGCCGCGCCGGAGCGCGGGCGGGCGCACCGGGCCGTCGTCCCGGCCGACACCACCGCCGCGCTGCGGCGGCTCGCCGAGCGGAGCAGGGCGAGCCTGTTCACCGTCGTCTCCACCGGCGTGGCCGTCGCACTGTCCCGGTCCACCGGCCGCGAGGACCTCGTGGTCGGCATGCCGACCTCCCGCCGCGACCGCACCGGCCTGGAGCGGGTCGTGGGCCTGCTGCTCGACATGGTGCCGGTGCGCCTGGACGCGACCGCCACCGCGCCGTTCACCGAGCTCGTCCGCCGCACCAGGACCGCCGTCCTCGGGGCCGTACGCCACGCGCCCGTGCCGGACGGCGTGGCGGGCTCGGGCGCCACGTTCAACGTCATCGTCACCGACCTCGGCGCCGCCCCGCCCGCGCCCGTCTTCCCCGGGCTCGCGATCGAGGCCGTCGAGGTCGAGCAGGTCGGCGCCAAGTACGACCTGAACTTCCTGGTCCGCGACGACGGCGACACCCTCACCGTCGAGATCGAGGCGGACCGGCGGGCCGTCGCCGACGCGGACGCCGCCGCGATCGGCGCGACCGTCGTCGCCGTGCTCACCGCCGCCGTGGCCGACCCGTCCGCCCCGGCGGCGACGCTGGCCGCCGGCGCCTTCGGGGTGGCCGCGCCCGGGGCCGTCGCCGCGCCCGACCGGGTGCCGGGCGCCGACGAGTCGCTGACCGGGCGCCTCGTGGAGCAGGCCCGTGCGCGCGGGGAGGCGATCGCCGTCACCGCGCCCGAGGGCGCCCTGTCGTACGCGGAGCTCCTGGCCCGGGTCGAGGCGACGGCGGGCGGGCTGCGGGCCCGGGGCGTCGGCGCCGGGCAGGTCGTCGCGGTCGCGCTGCCGCGCGGCCTGGACCTGGTGGTCGCGATCCTCGGGGTGATGGCCTCCGGCGCCGCCTCGCTCGTCCTCCACGAGTCCTGGCCCACCGCCCGGGTGGCCGACGTCCTCGACGACTCGGGCGCCCGCCTCACGATCACCGAGGACGCCACCGTCCCGGGCGTCCGCGCCACCCTCGCCGAACTGGCCCGCGAACAGGCCCCGTTGGCTCCGGTGCCGGCGCACGCCGCCGCGTACGTGATCTACACCTCCGGGTCCACCGGCCGCCCCAAGGGCGTCCGGGTCACCCATCGCAACGTGCTCAGCCTCCTCGACGCCACCGCCGGCGGCTACGGCCTCGGCCCGGACGACGTGTGGACCCTCTTCCACGCCTGCTCGTTCGACGTGTCGATGTACGAGCTGTTCGGCTGCCTGCTGCACGGCGGGCGGCTCGTCGTGGTGCCGCGCCTGACGACCTGGGAGCCGGAGGAGTTCGCCGAACTCTGCGCCCGCGAGCGGGTGACGGTGCTCAGCCAGACGCCGTCCGCGCTCACCGTGATGCTCCCCGCGCTCGCCGCCCGCCCCGACTCCACCGCGCACCTCCGCTACGTGCTGTTCGCCGGCGAGGCCCTCGACCGGCGGCTCGTCGAGCGCTGGTACGAGGAGGTCGGCGACCGGACCCAGCTCGTCAACATGTACGGGATCACCGAGACGACCGTGCACGCCTCCTGGCGCCTGCTGCGCCCCGAGGACGTACGGACCGCCGAGTCGGACATCGGCACCCCGCTGCCCGGCACCGCGCTGCACGTCCTGCACGACGACGGCGTGCCGGTCGCGGACCGCTGCGTCGGCGAGATCTACGTCGGCGGCCCGCAGGTCAGCGACGGCTATCTCGGCCGGCCCCGGGAGACCGCCCTGCGGTTCCTGCCGGACCCCTTCACCGACGTGCCCGGCGCCCGCATGTACCGCTCCGGCGACCTCGCCCGGCGCGACGGCGCCACCCTCGCCTACCTCGGCCGCCGCGACCGGCAGGTGCAGGTCAACGGCTTCAGGGTGGAGCTCGCCGAGATCGAGGCGGCGCTCTCCGCCCGGCCCGGCGTCGACGCCGCCGGAGCGGCCGTCACCACCGACGACAGCGGCGCCCACCTGGTGGCCGTCGTCGTCCCCGCCGCCGGTGCCGCGCCCGAACCGGCGGAACTCCTCGCCGCCGTGCGTACCACACTGCCCCGCTACATGGTGCCGCGCACCGTCGCCGTCGTGGCCGCGCTGCCGCTGACCACCAACGGCAAGCTGGACCGCGCGGCCGTGGTCGCCGCCGCCTCCGCCGCCCCGTCCGGTACGCCGACGGCCCCCGGGCCCGGCGCCCGGCCCGTCGGGGCCCGCGAGACCGTGCTGCTCGACCTGTTCCGCGAGGTCCTCGGCGACCCCTCCGTGGGCACCGGGACCGACTTCTTCGACGCGGGCGGCGACTCCATGCGCGCCATCCGCCTGGTCGGCCTCGCGAAGGACCGGGGACTCGGCCTGACCGTCCAGGACGTGTACGCCGCGCCGACCGTCGCCGCCCTCGCGCCACTGGCCACCGAGGACGCCGAACCACCCGCCGTACGCGAGCCGTTCGCCTTGCTTCCGACGCCTGCCGAGGTCCCGTCGGCGGCTCCGGCGGCCTTCCCGCCCGACGTCGTCGACGCGTTCCCGATGACCGCCCTTCAGTCCGGGATGATCTACCACCAGGAGATGGCGCCCGGCGCCCGCGTCTACCACATCATGCTCAGCTACCGGGTGCGCGGAACGATGGACCCGGCCGCCTTCCGCGCCGCCGCGCAGGCCGTCACCGACGCGCACCCGATCCTGCGCACCGGCTTCGACCTGGCCCACCCGCTCGGCCCCGTGCAGCGCGTGCACACCGGCGTCACCGTGCCGGTCGACTTCGAGGACCTGACCCGGCTCGACGACGAAGCGCAGCGGGAACGGATCCGGCAGGTCGTGGCGCGCGAGACCGCCACCGACTTCGACCTGTCCGCGCCGCCGCTGCTCCGGCTCGTCGTGCTCACCACCTCGCCCGACGCCTACCAGCTGATCTTCACCCACCACCACGCCATCCTCGACGGCTGGTCGGTGAACATCTTCTTCGAGGACCTCCAGGCCCAGTACCAGGCCCTGCTCGCCACCGGCACGGCCCCGCCGCTGCCCCGCCCGCGCACCGCGTTCGGCGACTACGTGGCCCTGGAACAGCGGGCCGTGGCCGACGCCGGGCACCGGGAGTTCTGGGCCGGCCGCACCGCCGGCAGGACCCGGCTGGTCGCCCCGGACCGGGCGGGCGCGCCCGTCATGCGCCAGCACCACGCGCACTTCACCGGACAGCTCGACGCGCTGCGCGCCACCGCGGCGCGGCTCGGCGTGCCGCTCAAGGCGCTGCTCGCCGCCTCGCACCTGCGGGTCGTGTCCTGGCTGACCGGCGCCGACTCCGTGGGCACCAGCATGGTCGTCGCCTGCCGCCCCGAGACCCAGGACGCCGACCGGGTCCTCGGCCTCTTCCTCAACCAGCTCCCGCTGCGGGTCGCGCTCGCGGGACAGACCTGGGCGGAACTCGCGGCCCGCGCGCACGAGGAGGAGCAGGAGGTCATCCGGCACCGCTGGTACCCGAACGCCGCGATCCAGAGCGCGTACGGGCCGGAGCCGATGTTCGACTCCAGCTTCAACTTCACCGACTACCACAACACCCGGCGGATGGTCCGGGACGGCGCCCTCCAGCTGCTCGACGCGGACGAGCTGGAGTCCACCCACTACGCGTACAGCTCGGCCTTCACCGTCGACGTCCGCACCCAGGAGCTGCGGCTCCTGATGGAGTACGACGCGGCGGCCCTGCCCGAGAGCACCCTGGTCCTCGCGGCCGAGGTGCACCGCCGGGCGCTCGCCGCGATCGTCGCCGACCCCGACCGCCCCTTCCGCGACACGGAGCTGCCGGGAATCGCGGACCTGGCACGGCTGATGACCTCGGGAACGGCACCGGTGCCGGCCACGACGCCGGTCACGGCACCCGGCGCCGCCGTGGCTCCCGTCGCCGCCGTGGCCCCCGGCGCCCCGGCCGCGACGGCACCCGTGACGCCGACGGCCCCGACCGGCTCCGCCCTGGAGGCGGACGTCCGGGCCGTCTGGACCGAGGTCCTGGGCGTCCGGGAGCTCGACGCCACGACCTCGTTCTTCGACGCGGGCGGCGACTCGCTCGCCGCGATGCAGGTGGTCAGCAGGCTCCGTGCCCGCCACGGCGCCTTGTCCATGCGGGCGTTCATGGCGGCGCCCACCGTGGCGGGCGTCGCCGCCGCCCTCGCCTCGGGCCCGGAACCGAAGCAGACCCCGACCCCGACCCCGGCCACGACCCCGGCCCCGGCCCCGGGCTCCGCCCCCGCCGGGCCGCCCGCCGTCCGCCACCCGCTCTCCCTCGCGCAACGCCAGATGTGGGAGATCGCGGGTCAGTTGCCCGGCGTCGGCCTGTTCGGGATGGCGGGCGCGCTGAGCGCCGACGGGCCGCTCGAACTCCCGCTCCTGGAGCGCACCTTCGCCGAGCTCGCCGCCCGGCACGAGGCGCTGCGCACCCGGATCGAGGACACTCACGACGGTCCGGTGCAGGTGGTCGAGGAGAAGGTCGCGGTCGCCGTCGAGGTGACCGACCTGAGCGGCGAGGCGCACCCGGCGCGGGCCTGCGAGAAGCTGATGGCCGCCGCCGCGCGCGAGCCGCTGCCGCTGGACCGGGCGCCGCTCATGCGGGTGGCCGTGCACCGGCTGGCCGCCGACCGGCACGTGGTCTTCCTGAACATCCACCACATCGTCTGCGACGGCTGGTCGCTCACCCTGCTGTTGTCGGACGCGGCCCGGATCTACCGCGAGCTGGCCACCGACGGCACGCTCACGCCCCGGCCGGTCCCGCGCGGCAGCGGCGGGCTGGCCCGGGACCGGGCCGACTGGCTCGGCACCGAGGAGGCGGCGCGCCAGCGCGCGTTCTGGCGGGACCGGCTGGCCCCGCCGTGGGGCGCGCTCGCCGACGGACCCGGCAGCCGCTTCGCCGAGCTGGGAACGGCCTCGTTCGTGCAGCGCCTGCGGTCGGCGACGGCCCGGGCGACCCTGTCGGCCGAGGACATGACCGCCGTGCGGGCCGCCGCGCGCCGGCACGGCCTGACCGACTTCATGCTCGTGCTCGGCGCGTACGCGGCGACGCTGCGGGCGTGGAGCGGTCAGCGGGACGTCCGGATCGCCACCATGCTCGCCAACCGGGTCGAGCCCGGTCTGGACGAGGTGGTGGGTCTGGTCGCCAACACGGTGGTGCTGCGCCTGCTGCTCGACGACCCCGATCCGGTGGCGGTCGGCCGGCAGGCCCGCGAGGTCTGCGTCGCCGCGCTCGACCACCAGGAGCTGCCGTTCGAGGAGGTGCTCGCCGGGATCCGCGAGCGGCACCCGGAGCCGGGCCCGGTCTTCGAGGCGATGCTCGTCGCGCAGGAGGAGACCCGGTCCGCCGCGCCCGGCGAGGGCCTGGTCTTCGCCCCGTACCGCTCCGAGCGCGATGTGCTCGGCGCCCGGGTGGTGGCCACCGCCTCGGACTTCGTGCTGGGGATCGCGCCGATCGGCGGCGAGCTGCTGTTCGAGCTGCGCTACAAGCCGGCGACCACGCCGGACGCGCTGGCCGCCGAGCTGCTGACCGCGATCACGACGGCCGTACGGGACACGGCGGCGGCCCTCCTGGCGGCCCCCGCCGGGACTCCCGCCGAGGCGGCCCCCGCCGCGGAGGCCCCGTGACGGCGTGCCCCGCCCACCGTCCGCGCCTGCGCCGCCTGTGGCTGCTGCCCACGGCGCGGGTGGCGGGGGCCGGGGGAGCGGCGGGCCTGGTGCTCGCCGCGGCGCTGCTCGCCGTGCCGTGGGCGTCGGCGGGCGTGCTGGTGGCGGCCGTCGCGGCCGTCGCCGGGTACGCGTACCGCAACCGGGCCCGGCTCGCGGTCGAGCGGCGGCTGCTGCGGGCCCTGCGCGAGTCGGCGCCGTGCTGCCCCGGGGACGTCGAACTGCCGGGTCTGGAGGGCCCGGTGGAGGCGGAGAGCGGCGGTGACGGCGTCACCCGGATCACGGCGGGGAGCGAGCACGACGCGGTCCGCGCCCTCGGGTACGCGATGGGCCGGGACCGGGGTTTCCAGCTGGACCTGATCCGGCGCAGCGGCGCGGGGCGGCTCGCGGAGGTGTGGGGGCGGGCCGCGGTGCCCGCCGACACCGCGTACCGCGGGCTCGGGCTCGCGGGGGCCGCGCGGGCCGCGACCGAGCGGCTCGACGGGCCCGAGCGGGAGCTGCTCGAAGCGTTCGCCGAGGGGGTCAACGCCGCCTACGCGGCGCACACCCCGTTCGAGTGCCGCTTCCTCGCCTACCGGCCGCGGCCGTGGCGGGTGGAGGACAGCGTGCTCACCTCGCTCGTGCTGTTCCACGCGCTGTCCTTCAACGAGCAGGCCAAGCGGGCCGAGGCGGTCGTGCGCCGGGCGCTGCCGGGGCCGGTCGCCGACTTCCTGCTGGCCGACGCCGAGGACCCGGACCTGCCCGAGGGCCTGGCCCGGCACCGCGCCGACGCGGGCGAGGCCGACCTGGTCGCCCTCGACCGGGCCGTGGCGGGCTCCAACTGCTGGATCGCCCCGGGCGACGGGCAGCCGCTGCTCGCCTGCGACCTGCACCTGGCGCTGGGTCTGCCGAACGTGCTCTACGAGGTCGACCTGGCCTGGCCGGGCACCCGGCTGCGCGGGCTCGCGAGCCCCGGGCTGCCGGTCGTCCTCACGGGCACCAACGGGCGGATCGCCTGGGGCGTCACCAACCTCACCGCCGACGTGCTCGACCTCGTCCCGGCCGGACAGGACCTGCGGACCCGGACGGAACGTATCCGGGTGCGGGGCGGGAAGCCGGTCGACGTGGACGTCACCACCGACGGCACCATGCCCGTGTCCCGGACGCCGCTGCTGGGCGGGAAGGTCGCCGTCCGGTGGACCGGCCACGACCCGCGGGCCGCCGACCTCCGCTTCGCGCGCCTCGCCCGCGCGCGGGACCTGGACGAGGCCGTCGCCGTCCTCGACGGCGCCCACGGCGTCGCCCTCAACGTCCTCGTCACCGACCGGCGGCGCGGCGCGCACCTGGCGACCGGCCTGCTGCCGCGCCGCCCGGCCGGCACCCCGCGCACCGACCCGGCCGAGGGACACCTCACCGGTCCCGAACGCCCCAGGATCACGGACCCCGCCGACGGCGTCCTGGTGTCCGCGAACGACGCCGGGCTGCCCGAGGACGCCTTCCGGATCGGCCTCGACCTGGACCCCGGCCACCGGGCCCGCCGCATCCGTACGGTCCTGGGCGCGTCGCCCCGGCACGACGCGGCCGGGATGCGCGCCCTCCAGCACGACGTCGCCGCCGGGCTGTACGCGGCCTACCGGGACCTCGCGGTGGCGGCGCTGCCGTCCGGGGACCCGCTGCGCGCGCTGCTCGCCGGGTGGGACGGCACCGCGTCGACCGGGTCCCGCGCCTTCGGGGTGCTGGTGCGGCTGCGCGAGACCCTCGCGGGGCGGGTGCTTGCGCCGTACCTCGCCGTCTGCCGGGAGCACGATCCCGCGTTCCGTTTCCCGTTCCGCACGCTCGACCGGCCGCTGCTCGCGATCCTGCGGGCCCGCGACCCGGCGCTGCTGCCCGCCGGGACGCGCGACGCCGACGGCTTCCTCGCCGCCTGCGCACGGGCGGCGGCGGGGGAGCGCCCGCAGCGGTGGGGCCGGCTCAACCGGGTCGGTCTGGGGCATCCGTTCGCCTCGCTGGTGCCGTGGGCGAACCCGGTGCTCGGCATCCGTCCGCGCCCGCAGGCGGGGATGCTGCACACCGTCCGTACGGCCGTCCCGGGCTTCGGCGCGGCCGGCCGGGTGGTGGTGACCCCGGACGGAGCGCTCTCCGTGGAGCTGCCCGCCGGGCAGTCCGGGCATCCGCTCAGCCCGCACTACGCGGACCGGCACGGGCGCTGGGCGGACCTGCCCCCGTCCCGGTCGCGGGCGGGGCGTCCCGGCTGCGGGTACGCGCTCCGCCCGCCGGGGACGTGAGGGCGCGCCCGCGGCCGCCGGGGGCGGCCGCCCGGGCGCTACGCCGGGGGTTCGGGCAGGTCGCCGAAGTCGCGGCGGATCTCGGCGAGCAGGGCCTCCGGTGCGGAGAGGAACTCGAAGTGTCCGCCGGGGAGTTCGACGAACCGGTGGTCCGCCGTGGTGTCCGGCCAGCCGCCCATGAGCTTCGGGGGGATCTCGGGGTCCTCGGTCCAGCCGATCGAGGTGATCCCGGCCGGGAGGGTGAACAGGCCCGGCGCGTACTGCTTGTTGGCGTCGATGTCGTTCACGAGGACTTCGAGGCCGGTCTCCAGGAGCGGTCCGCTGGGCTCGCCGCCGAGGTTCACGATGATGTGCTCGAGTTCGGTGCGCAGTCCGTCCCGGTCGAGCTCCAGCAGGCGCCCGTACGGGCCGTCCTGCGGGGCGACCTGCGAGGAGACGAAGATCCGGGTGGGCAGCGGGAGGCCGGCGGCGGCGAGCTGCCGGGTCACCTCGATGCCGGGGAGCGCCCCGCCGCAGTGCCCGAAGAACGCGAACGGGCGGTCCAGGTGGGGCGTCAGGTACTCGATCAGCCCCTCCGCCATGGTCTCGTACGTGCCGTAGTGCGGTTCGGCGATCCGGTTCTGCCGCGCGGGCGGCTGGATCAGGCAGACGTCGATGGCGCCGATCCGGCGCGGCCAGGCCTGGTACATCGAGGCGCCGCAGCCCGAGTAGGGGAACAGGAAGAGGCGGGCCGCGGCCTCCGGGTCCGGGCGGCGCAGCAGCCAGCGCGGCGGCTTCTTGGGGCGGGGCGCTCTCTCAGTCATGCGGACGACCGTAAGCGAAGTCGGCTGGACGCTTCAAGGACTCAACTGCCGTGCCCTGTACGGAGATTGACCGAGAAAGGACGAATGTCATGCAGGATCCGAACACCCCGCTGCGCTACCTCGACGGGGCGACCGTCGCCGAACTGTGCGAGCGGATCGACCCGCTCGAAGTCGTCACCGAGGCATTCCTCGGCGTGCGCGCGGGACGCTCCGGGGTGGCCCCCGAGGCGGCGCTGCGCTGGACCGCCCCGGATGGGACCGCGGCCCGCAGCCTCATCCTGCCCGCCCGGCACGAGGGCCACTACGGCAGCAAGATCATCAACGCCTGCATCGGCAACCTGGACCGCGGTCTGCCCCGCGCGGCCGGCCTGATCGTGCTGTACGACCCGGAGACCGCCGCCCCGGTCTGCCTCATGGAGGGCGCCCGGATCAGCGCCCTGCGCACCGCCGCGGTCTCCCTGGCCGCGCTGCGGGCCGTCCGCCCGCTGTCCACGGTGGACCGGGTGGCCCTGCTCGGCTGCGGACGCCAGGGGCGCACCCACCTCGACCTGCTGGCCGCCCGCGGCGCGGTGAAGTCGGTGGTCGCCTACGACCTGGCGCCCGGCCGCGCCGAGGCGTTCGCCGAGGAGCTGCGGGCGGAGCTGCCCCAGATCGAGGTCGAGACCGTCACCGACCCGGAGGCGGCCGTCCGCTCCGCGCCGGTCACCGTCGCCGCCACGACGACCACCACCTCGTACGTGCCCCTCGCCTGGCTGCCGGAGGGCTCGGTCTTCGTCAACGTGTCCCTGGACGACGCCGCCGAGGACGTCCTGCTCGGCGCGGAGCACCTGTTCGTCGACGACTGGCACCTGGTGAGCGAGGACGACACCAGGCTGCTGGGGCGCCTCGCGCAGGCCGGCCGCGTCACGGCCCCCGGCGTCACGGCCCCGGGCGCCCGTCGGGTCGACGCGGATCTCGCCACCCTGCTGTCCGGCGGCTACTCCCGGCCGATCGGCGCCGCCGACCGCACGGTGATCAACCCGTTCGGCATGGGCGTCCACGACGTGGCCCTCGCGGCGCGGGTCCACGCGGCGGCCCGCGAGGCGGGCACCGGAGTGCTCCTGCCCCGCTGAGCGGGGCCGCCGCGGCCGGTCGGGGCGCTCACCGGAAGATCGGTGAATGTCCCGTAAAACCAAGACAGTTGGGGCTCCGACCGGCCTCGGCGACGGCCACGTGACGATTGACGGGGTCGTGCCCTTCGCGCCATGATCCGTTGGTCGGCAGGTGAGCGCGCACCGTTCCCGCCTGCCGCGGCCGGGGGGTCCGCCGCACGACTTCGAGGTGAGACACCGCGTCCCGAACAGGCCGGTGACCGACCGACGCAAGGTGAGGTGGGGACGATGGACAACGAGACGCCGACCGGGCCGCGCGCCGTGCGCGAGGTGGCCGACGCGTACGTCGACGGGCTCGCCCGCCTGGACCCGGACACCGCCGCCTTCCTCGGCGTCCCGGCCGGCCGCGGCGAGATGCCCGACCTGTCGCCGGACGGGCGCGCCGCGCTGGACGGGCTGTCCCGCACGACCCTCCGCGAGCTCGACCGGGCCGAGCGCTCCGCCGGCCCCCTCAGCGACGTGGAACGCCGCTGCGGGCGCCTGCTGCGCGAGCGCCTCGAAGCCGACCTGGCCCTCGGCGCCGACGACGAGTACCTGCGCGAGGTCGTCAACGTCTACGGCCTCCAGCAGCGCGTCCAGGGCATCTTCCAGATGATGCCGACCGACGGCGCGGACGACTGGGCCCACGTCGCCGAGCGCATGGACCGGGTGCCCGACACGCTCGCCGGCTTCCGCGAGTCCCTCACCAGGAACCTGGAGAAGGACCGTTTCGTCGCCGCCCCGGCCCAGGTCCACGTGGTCGCCGACCAGCTCGACGCCTGGGTCCGCGACGCCGACGGCCGCGGCTGGTACGCCGGCTTCTGCGCCGACGCCCCCGCCCCGGTGCGCTCCGCCCTGGACGGCGCGGCGACCCGGGCCGTCGCCGCCACCGCCGAGCTGCGCGACTGGCTCCGGGACGGCTACCTCCCCCGGACCGAGGGCCGCCCGGACGGCGTCGGCGCCGACCGCTACCGCACCTGGGCCCGCTTCTGGACCGGCGCCGAACTCGACCTGGACGAGACCTACGCCTGGGGCTGGGCCGAGTACCTCAGGATCCGCGAGGAGATGCGCGCCGAGGCCGAGCGGGTACGCCCCGGGGCCGGGGTGCGCGAGGCGATGCGCCACCTCGACGCGCACGGCGAGGCCGAGGAGGGCACCGAGGCGATCCGGCTGCGGCTCCAGGGCTGGATGGACCAGGCCCTCGCCGACCTCGACGGCACCCACTTCGACCTGGCGCCGCCGGTCCGGGTGGTGGAGGCCGCCCTCGCCCCGGCCGGCAGCGGCTCCGCCGCCTACTACACCGCGCCCAGCGTCGACTTCTCCCGCCCCGGCCGGACCTGGCTGCCGACCCAGGGGCGCACCCGCTTCCCGCTGTGGAGCCTGCGCAGCGTCTGGTACCACGAGGGCGTCCCCGGCCACCATCTCCAGCTCGCCCAGTGGCGGTACCTCGCCGACGGCCTCTCGACGTACCAGACCACCGTCGGCGGCATCGACGCCTGCACCGAGGGCTGGGCTATGTACGCGGAGCGCCTGATGGACGAGCTCGGCCACCTGCCCACCGCGGGCGACCGGCTCGGCTTCCTCGACTGGCAGATGCTGCGCGCGATCCGCGTCGTCCTCGACATCGGCGCGCACCTCGCGCTCCGCGTCCCCGAGGACTCCCCGGTCGGCGCCGGCCGGACCTGGACCCCCGCGCTGGCCAGGGAGTTCCTGGCCCTGCACAGCGGGCAGACGCCCGGTTTCGTGGACAGCGAGATCGCGCGCTACCTCGGCCTGCCCGGACAGGCCGTCTCGTACAAGCTGGGCGAGCGGGCCTGGCTGGACGGCCGGGCCGCGGCCGAGGCCGCCCACGCGGCGCGCGGGGAGCGGCTCGACCTGAAGACCTGGCACATGTCCGCGCTGTCGCTGGGCCCGCTGGGCCTCCGGGACCTCCAGGAGGAACTGGCCGGTCTGTGAGGGTGTGAGTCGGTGTGAGTCGGGGTCCGGCGGTGTCCGGGGGTGTCCCGAACGGTTCGTGGAAAGGACGTACGCATGCGCACGGGGGCGATTCATGCGGAAGGCAGAGCACGGTGAGGACGGGGGCGTGTGCCACGGCTCCCGTCGTCCGCGGGGACTATGATCACCCGGCATCGCTCTCCACGGCGAAGGAGTCCCATGGCTGACATGACCTCGTTCCGTGAGGCGGTCACGGCCTGGGCGGGCGGTGGCCCCGGCGACGAGCGGGCGCGCGACCTCGCGGCCGAGCTGGCCGAGGAGCTGCCGGTCAGGACCGCGGTCCTGCTCGAAGGCCCGAGCGACGTCAACGCCGTCAACACGCTGGCCGAGAAGCTGGGCCGGGACCTGGTGGGCGAGGGGATCTGCGTCCTGCCGATGGGCGGGGCGATGGGCGTGGGCCAGTACGCCCGCTTCCTCGGCCCCTCCGGGCTGCGGCTGCACCTGACCGGACTCTGCGACGAGCGGGAGCGCGACTTCTACGAGCGCGGCTGGGCGCGGGCCGGGGCCGACCCCCGGGACTACTTCGTGTGCGCGGCGGACCTGGAGGACGAGCTGATCCGCGCGCTCGGCGTGGACCTGGTCAAGGAGCTCATCCGGGAGCAGGGCGACCAGCGCCCCCTGGAGACCTTCCTCCAGCAGCCCGCGCAGCGGGACCGCACCGCGCAGCAGCAGTTGCGGCGCTTCTTCGGCACGAAGAAGGGACGCAAGATCCACTACGGCCGTGTGCTCGTCCAGGCCCTCACCCCCGACCGCGTACCTGCTCCACTCGCCGGCCTCTTCGACATCCTCTGAGCGCCGGGCGACGCCCCTCACCGGACCGGCGGCGGCCGTCTCGACGGAACGCCCCGGATCTCCGGCGGATTTGTCACGGTCCCGCGCGGGACCGCGGGCCGGTGCTCACAGGCGCCCGGCCCCAGGACCACTGAGAAAGTGCGCGCGCAGTTGCCCGCAGTTGCCCGCAGAGAGACTTCCAGAGGACGGACAATGAGCAACCTGACCGAAGAGCAGGACGTCACGTACCGCGTGGTCGTCAACGCCGAGAACCAGCACGCGCTGTGGCCCGGGTTCGCCGAGGTGCCGGACGGCTGGGACGCCACGTTCGGCCCCGCGGGACGCGCCGAGTGCCTGGACCACGTCGAGGGCAACTGGGCGGACATCAGGCCGAGTTCACTGTCCGCGCAGATGGAGCGGGTGGGCGCGGAAGCGGCCGTCGCGGTCGCGGCCGACGCGGCGGCGCGGGACTTCGGCACGGTCACCGAGCGCTTCGCGGACCAGGTCAGGCTCCGCCCCGGCGCGGTCGCCCTCCGCTTCCTCGGCGAGGACCTCACGTACGCCGAACTCGACGCCAGGGCAGATGAGTTGGCGCGGCGGCTGCGGAGCGTCGGGGTCGGCGAGGAGAGCGTCGTCGGCGTCTGCTTCGAGCGCTCCTTCGAGATGGTGATCGCGCTCGTCGGCATCCTCAAGGCCGGCGGCGCCTATCTGCCGGTGCACCCGGACGAGCCGCAGGAGCGTTTCGCCTACATGCTGGACCGGGCCGGCGCCCGCGTCCTGCTCACCCACGGCCCGCTGGCCGGCCGGATACCCGAGCTCGACGCCACGGTGGTGCGCGTGGACGAACCCGCCGAGCCCGCCGAGCCGGGCGCCTCCGCCGCGCCGGGCGCCTCCGCCGCGCCGGGCGCCTCCGCCACGCCGGGTGCCTCAGTCTCCGCCCCGTCCGGCGACGTCGAGCCGCCCGCCGCGCGCAACGCGCCCGACAGCCTCGCGTACGTCTGCTACACCTCCGGCTCGACCGGGCAGCCCAAGGGCGTCAGCGTCACCCACCAGGGCGTCTCCCGGCTCGTCCGGGACGGCGACTACGCCGACTTCGGCCCCGGCGAGACCTTCCTGCAGCTGTGCGCGCTCACCTTCGACCCGGCCGCCTTCGAGATCTGGGGCGCGCTCCTCAACGGCGGCCGGCTCGTCATCCACGAGCCCGGCACGCTGTCCCTGCCCGACCTCGCCGCGTGCGTCAAGCGCGAGGGCGTCACCACCCTCTGGCTCACCACCGGCCTCTTCCACCGCATGGTCGACGGACACCTCGACGACCTCGCCGGAGTGCGCCAGCTGCTGGCCGGCGGCGACGTCCTGTCGCCCGCCCACATCAACCGGGTCCGCGCCACCCACCCGCACATCCGCCTGGTCAACGGCTACGGACCCACCGAGAACACCTGCTTCACCACCTGCCACATCGTGAAGGAGCCGGTCGGCGAGACCGTCCCGATCGGCCGCGCCGTCGCCGGCACCGGCGTCCTCGTCCTCGACGAGCGGCTGCGGCCCGTCCCCGAAGGCGAGTGGGGGCAGCTCTACACCACCGGCGAGGGCCTCGCCCGCGGCTACCTCGGCGACGTCCGCAAGACCGCCGAGACCTTCCTGCCCGACCCGAACGGCTCCGGCGAGCGTATGTACAGCATCGGCGACGTCGTCCGCGTCGGCCCCGACGGCGCCCTGGAGTTCCGCGGCCGCTCCGACGACCAGGTCAAGGTCGGCGGCTACCGGGTCGAACTCGGCGAGATCGTCGCCGCCCTGTCCGGACAGCCCGGCGTCAAGGAAGCCGTCGTGATCGTCCGCGAGGACGGCCCGCAGGGCGGCAAGACCCTCGTCGCCTACGTCGTCCCCGAGGGCGACGACGAGACCCTGGTGCTCGACCTGCGGGTCGCCCTCCGGGCGCGGCTGCCCCGCCACATGAACCCGACCTCGATCGTGGTCATGGGCCGCCTCCCGCTCACCCGCAACGGCAAGATCGACCGCCGCTCGCTGCCCGCGCCCGACCTCAACCCGCGCGAGGTCGAGGACGAGTACGAGCCGCCCCGCACCCCCGTCGAGGGCCTGCTCGCCGACCTCGTCGCCGACGTCCTCGGCGTCGAACTCGTCGGCGTCCACGACGACTTCTTCGAGCTCGGCGGCAACTCGCTGATCGCCACCGACCTGCTCAGCCAGATCCGCAAGGCGCTCTCCGTCGACGTCCCGGCGACCCGCCTCTTCTACGAGAACCCCACCGTGGCCGGACTCGCCGAGCTCGTCGAGTCCGCCCCGTCGACGGCGCCCGCCGACGCCGGACCGGCGGCCGGATGAGCCCCGCGGCCACCCCTGTCATCGCACGGCACCGCACGCCCGACGCAGGACCCCGTTCAGGAAGGGAAGACCGATGAAACTGACCCGGCCGGCCGAACAGAAGCCCGTCGACCTGAAGGACTTCGACCTCGTCGACCCCCACGAGCACGGCGTGGGCGACCCGCACGCCATCTGGCACGCCATGCGCGAGCGCGAGCCCGTGTGCTGGCAGCAGGTCGACGAACGCCTGGGCTACTGGTCGGCGACCACCTTCGAGGACGTCACGAAGGTCCTGAAGGACCACCGCGTCTTCACCTCCGAGCACGGCACCCTGCTCAACCTGCTCGGCAAGAAGGACCCCGCGAGCCGCAAGCAGCTCCCGGCGACCGACCCGCCACGCCACACCAAGATGCGCTCCCCGGTCCAGCGCGCCCTCAACAGCAAGGTCCTGGAGCGCCACCGCGCCCAGATCCGCGAAGAGGCGAACCGCCTCCTCGCCGGCATCCCGGAGGGCGAGGAGTTCGACTTCGCCGAGGTCGTCGGACAGCTCCCGATGGCGGTCACCGGCACCCTCATGGGCCTCGACCGCGAGGACTGGCCGCAGCTGACCTTCCTCACCAGCCAGGCCATCGCCCCCGACGACCCCGAGTTCGTCATGCCCGAGGGCGGCGAGGTCACTCTCCAGCGCGCCCACCGCGAACTCTTCGCCGCCTTCGAGCAGTCGATGAGCCGGCGCAAGGGCGAGGGCAACGGCGACCTCATCGACGTGCTGCGCACCATGGAGATGGAGGACGGCCGCAAGCTGCGCCCCGGCGAGATCGTCTCCAACTGCTACAGCCTGCTCCTCGGCGCCAACGTCACCACCCCGCACGTCCCGAACGCCGCCATGGTCGAGCTCGCCAAGGACGGCAAGTACGCCGACTGGGCCGCCCACCCCGAGCTCTTCGACAGCGGCATCAACGAGGCGCTGCGCTGGTCCTCCCCGGCCAGCCACTTCATCCGCTACGCCAAGACGGACGTCGAACTGAGCGGGGTCACCATCCGCCAGGGCGAGCCCGTCGCCGCCTGGATCGGCTCGGCCAACCGGGACGCGGACGTCTTCCCCGACCCGTACGCCTTCGACATCCGCCGCGACCCCCGCAACCACCTGGCCTTCGGCGTCGGCCCGCACTACTGCGTCGGCCACGCCGTCGCCCGGATCGCGCTGCACGAGCTGTTCGAGGAACTCCTCGACCAGTTCGCCGGGTTCGAGGTCGTCGGCGAGCCGCAGCACCTGCACTCCAACTTCATCGCGGGCATGAAGCACCTCCCGCTCGTGGCGACCCGGCGCGCGGAGAGGCTGTCGGCGATATGACCCAGCTGACCGTCGCAGGATCGGCCTCGCCCGCCGAAGCCGCCGGCCCGGCCTTCGACCGGATCCCGCACCCCGCCCCGGCCACCCCCGAACGGGTCGCCGAGATCCTCGCCGACCCGGGCTTCGGCAAGCACGTCACCGACCACATGGTGACCATCGAGCACACCCCGGAACGAGGCTGGCACCACGCCGCCCTCCGCCCCTACGAAGCCCTCTCCCTCGCCCCGACCGCCTCCGTCCTGCACTACGGGCAGGCCGTCTTCGAGGGCCTCAAGGTGTACCGGCAGCCCGACGGCTCCGTGGCGGCCTTCCGCCCGGACGCCAACGCGCGCCGCTTCCAGGCGTCCGCCCGGCGCCTGGCGATGCCGGAACTGCCCGAGGAGCTGTTCCTGGAGTCGCTGCGGGAGCTGCTCGCCCGGGACGCGCGCTGGGTGCCCGACGGCACCGGACGCTCGCTCTACCTGCGCCCGCTGATGATCGCCACCTCCACCGAGCTGACCGTGGCGGCGGCCACCGCGTACCTCTACGTCCTCATGGCGATGCCCGCCGGCTCGTACTTCACCGGCGGCGTCAAGCCGGTCAGCGTCTGGCTGTCCGAGGACCACGTCCGCGCCGCCGCCGGCGGCACCGGTGCGGTGAAGGCCGCCGCCAACTACGCCGGGACGCTCGCCCCGCAGCGCCTGGCCGCCGAGCACGGCTGCGACCAGGTCGTCTGGCTGGACGCGGTGGAGCGGCGCTGGGTGGAGGAGATGGGGGCGATGAACCTCTTCTTCGTCTTCGGCTCCGGCCCCACCGCCCGCCTGGTGACCCCGCGGCTCAGCGGCTCCCTGCTGCCCGGCGTCACCCGCGACTCGATCCTCACGCTCGCCCGGGACCTCGGGTACGGGGTGGAGGAGCGGCGGGTCTCCGTCGAGGAGTGGGAGAAGGCGGCCGAGTCCGGCGAACTCACCGAGGTCTTCGCCTGCGGCACCGCCGCGACGATCACCCCGGTGGGCACGGTCCGACACGCGGCCGGCGAGTTCCTCGTCAACGGCGGCGCGCCCGGCCCGGTCGCCCAGCGGCTGCGCGAGCACCTGGTGGCGCTCCACGAGGGCGCGGTGGAGGACCGGCACGGCTGGCTGTACCCGCTGACCTGAGGGAACGCGCGTCCTCAGCGCCCGCTGACCCGGTTGGCGAAGGTGGCCACCGGGTCGGTGGCGGCGCTGCGCCCGACGGCCTCGCGCCGGTCGGCGCCCCGGAAGGCCGCGTACATCGTCTGCACGCCGAGCCAGCGCAGCGGCTCGGGCTCCCACTTGCGCACCTTGTGGTTCACCCAGGGCAGCTCGGTCAGCTCGGTGGGGCCCGACTGGCCGGAGTCCTGCTGGATGAGGTCGCGCAGGGTGCGGGCGGCGAGGTTGGTGGTGGCGACGCCGGAGCCGACGTAGCCGCCGGCCCAGCCCAGGCCGGTGGAACGGTCGAGGGTGACGGTGGCGCACCAGTCGCGCGGGACGCCGAGGACGCCGGACCAGGCGTGCTCGATCCCGAGCCCGGCGAGCTGCGGGAAGAAGCGCACCAGGATCTCGCGCAGCGCCTCGATCGTCTGCGGCTGGGTGCGCCCGTCGTTGTCGGTCCGCGACCCGAAGCGGTACGGGACGCCCCGGCCGCCGAGCGCGATCCGCCCGTCGGCGGTGCGCTGCGCGTACATGTAGGCGTGCGCCATGTCGCCGAGGGTCTCCAGGCCGTCCCAGCCGATGGACTCCCACTGGGCGTCGCTCAGCGGCTCGGTGGCGATCATGGAGGAGTTCATCGGGAGCCAGGTGCGGCGCTGCCCGGCGAGGGAGGCGGTGAAGCCCTCGGTACAGCGCAGCACGTACGGGGCGCGGACCGTGCCGTACGGGGTGACGGCGTGCTTCGGGCGGATCTCGGTGACCGGGGTGGACTCGTGGATCGTGACGCCCAGCGCCGCCACGGCGTCGGCGAGCCCCTTGACCAGCTTGACCGGGTGGAGCCGGGCGCCGTGCGGCGTCCAGCTGGACCCGACGGC
Organism: Streptomyces sp. NPDC093111; assembly: GCF_040683955.1. Taxonomy (NCBI): domain Bacteria; kingdom Bacillati; phylum Actinomycetota; class Actinomycetes; order Kitasatosporales; family Streptomycetaceae; genus Streptomyces; species Streptomyces sp. NPDC093111. The sequence continues at coordinate 140,712 of NZ_JBFBNW010000001.1, forward strand.
CCCGGCGATCCGGATCCGCTCGGCGGTCTCGCGCGCCCCGTACAGCTCCCGGTCCTTCTCGCCGAAGGCGAGCTCACCGGTGTGGAAGTCCTTGAGGCGGGCGAGCTGGGCGGGGGAGTGGGCGACCTCCAGGACGCCGCCGCGGTGCAGGTCGGCGTCGATGCCCTCGGCGGCGCAGACGTCGATGACCTCGGTGACGGTGGCGTTCATGGCGTGCTGCAGGCGGACGGCGGCGTCGTGGCCGTGCAGCTTGGCGTAGCGGTCGCGGCCGGCGATCCCGTTGTAGAGCCAGCCGCCGTTGCGGCCGGAGGCGCCGTAGCCGCAGAACTTGGCCTCCAGGACCGTGATGTTCAGGAAGGGGACGGCCTTCTTGAGGTAGTACGCGGTCCACAGGCCGGTGTATCCGCCGCCGACGATGCAGACGTCGGCGGTGGCGTCGCCGGGCAGCGGCTCACGGGGCGCGGGGGCGCCCTCCTGGGCGTACCAGAACGAGATCCCGCCGTTGATCGTGCTCATTGTCCATCCCTGCTTCCGGGTCCGTGCGCGGGAGGCTACAGGGCCTTTGGTCCCGTGAACACGGGCCTTTCGCGGCGGCTCGGCCACCGGGGCGGCGCCTACGTTCGAGGGTACGGATTTCGTCGCCCGAAGCCCTTCACGGAAGGACCTTGCCATGCGTGTACGCGGGACCCGGCGGGCGGTGGCGGCGGTGCTGGCGGTCGCCGCCATCGGCCTTGCGGGAACGGCCTGTTCGCAGGGGTCGGACGAGGCGCCGGCCGCCATGGCGGTGAAGTCGCCGGAACGGACGGAGGCCATGTCGGCGCTCCCGTCGTCCGTCGAGGGCCCCCGCATCGTCGTCGGACAGCCGAAGGCGCCCCACACCGTGACGGTTTTCGTCGATCCGCGCTGCAGCTACTGCGCGAAGTTCGAGGAGGCCGCCGGGACGGTCCTCGCGGACAGGGCGGCGGCGGGGAAGGTGCGTGTCGAGTACGTGCTCGCGTCGTTCCTCGACGCGCGGACGGGCGGGACGGCGTCGGCACGGGCGGCGAACGCGCTGCGGGCGGCGGCGGAGGCGGGCCCGGGCAAGTTCGCCACCTACCAGGCGGCCCTGTTCGCGAACCAGCCCTCGGAGACCTCGAAGGACGCCTACTCCACCGACCACCTCCTCAAGATCGCCGACCAGGTGCCGGGGCTGCGGGGCGCGGCCTTCGACAAGGCGGTCCGGGAGAACACGTACAAGGACTGGGTGGCCTCCGCGGAGCGGGCCTTCGAGGACGCGGGCGTCGGCGGCACCCCCACCGTCCTGGTCGACGGCACGCCGCTCGCCGCGGGCAACGGCCTCTACGACGCCCACCGGTTCGCGGAGGCGCTGCGCGACGCCGGTGTCTAGGGCCGTGTCTAGGGCTGGTGTCTAGGGCCGGTGTCCGGGGCCGGTGTGACGTCGGCGCGAGCGTGCGTGCCGGGCGCCGCGAGCCCGGCAAGATCCGGAAGAGACGGTCTAGGCTCGGAGCGTGATCCACGTACCCGAGGAACTGGCCGCGTCGCAGGCGAAGTACAACGGGGCGGCGGGCCGGGCGTTCGTCGCCGCGCTGCCGGCCCTGACGGAGACCTTCCTGGACCGCTGGGACCTGCGCGTGACGGGCGAGCCGATGCACGGCGTGGCGTCCCTCGTCCTCCCCGTCCGGCAGGCCGACGCGCACGCCGTCCTCAAGCTCCAGATCCTGGACGAGGAGAGCGAGGGCGAGCCGGCGGCCCTGCGGGTGTGGAACGGCGACGGCTCGGTCCGCCTCCTGGACCACGACCCGGAGACGGGCACGATGCTCCTGGAACGCGCGGGCCCGCCGACCGCCCCGCCCACCCACCTGTCGACCCACCCGGACCCCCGGGAAGCGGTCCGGGTCCTGGCCGAGCTCCTGGCCACCCTCACCTCCCCCCAGGCCCCACCGGGCCTCCGCACCCTCTCCTCGGTGGCGACCCGCATGCTGGCGGACACGCCCGGCGCGGCGGCGCGGCTGCCCGCCGCCGACGCGGCCCTCCTCACCACCTGCGCGGCGGCCGTACGCGAAGTCCTCCCGGAACCGGGCGACCGCCTCCTCCACTGGGACCTGCACTACGACAACATCCTGGCCGCCGAACGCACCCCCTGGCTGTCCATCGACCCGAAGCCCCTCGCCGGCGACCCCGGCTTCGACCTGCTCCCCGCCCTCACGGACCTGTGGAACCCGGACCCGTCGGAAACCCTGTGGCGCTTCGACCTGCTCACCGAGCGCCTCGACCTGGACCGGTCGAGAGCCCGCGCCTGGACCCTCGGCCGGGTCCTGCAGAACGGCCTGTGGGACGTGGAGGACGGCGAACCGGCCCTCGACCGGAACCAGGTGTCCATCGCCCGGACGCTCCTGTCGCGCACCCCCTGACCCGGTGCACCCTGGACCCATGATCCGCACCGCGACCCCCGCCGACGTCCCCGTCATCCACCGCCTGATCCGCGAGCTCGCGGAGTACGAGAAGGCCCTCGACGAAGCCCGCGCCACCGAGGCCCAACTCCACGAGGCCCTCTTCGGCGACCGCCCCGCCGCCTACGCCCACATCGCCGAGACCGACGAGGGCGAAACCGCCGGCTTCGCCATCTGGTTCCTCAACTTCTCCACCTGGCGCGGCGTCCACGGCATCTACCTGGAAGACCTCTACGTCCGCCCCGACCTGAGAGGCGGCGGCCACGGCAAGGCCCTCCTCACCGAACTGGCCCGCATCTGCGTGGAACGCGGCTACGAACGCCTCGAATGGTCCGTCCTGAACTGGAACGCCCCGTCCATCGCCTTCTACGAGTCCCTCGGCGCCCGCCCCCAGGACGAATGGACCGTCTACCGCCTGACCGACGCGGCGCTGGCGGAACTGGGCACGAACGCCTGAGACCGGCCGACGGCGGGCACGGGGAGGGGGCGGTCCGGGGTGTCGAGCCACGCCCGGGTCACCCCGTCGGCTCCCACACTGAGCCCGAACCGCCCGAACCCCGGTCGGTCCTGCCCTCGCCACCAGAGGAACGCGCCCCGGACCTCGTCCCACAGCCTCCTGGGACCCGACTGCCGGACCTCGAACGTCCGCGCACCGGGCTCGTGGTCGACGGTGGCCCAGGAGGTCACCTCGGTGTCCCGCAGCCACAGGGTGTACGACCCGTCGCCGTACTCCTCCGCCCAGGGAAACACCCCGGTGGTCCGAAGCCCGACGGCGAACATGGCGAGCCAGCCGCCCAGCTCCTCCGGAGAGATCGTCGTGGCCGACCTGACCCCGTCCGCCGGCCACGCCCTCCCGCCCAGGTACTCCCGGACATGTACCCGGCTGCTCCGCTGCTGCCGCAGCCGCATGAAGGCGGAGGAACCGACGAACGGTCCGCAGGCGGACCCGTCCTCCCCGACGGTCAGGCGGACCACGCCCTCCCCGCCGTACTCGGTCGCGTACGGGGCGACGACGACCCCGCCGGGCCGGGTCTGCCGCACGATGTCCGCCGGGATCTCCCGGAGGGAGGCCGTGATCAGAACCCGGTCGTAAGGGGCGCCCGCGGGCCAGCCCTCGGAGCCGTCCCCGACGACGGCGACCGGGTCGTAGCCGGCGGCGTCCAGGCGGGCTCGGGCCGTGGACGCGTTCTCGGCGTCGAACTCGACGGTGGTCACGTTCTCCGAACCGACCCGTTCGGACAGCAGCGCCGCGTTCCAGCCGGTGCCGGTGCCTACTTCCAGGACCTTGGAGCCCGGCTGGACGTCCAAGGCCGCCAGCATGGAGAACACCATGACGGGCTGGGAGTTGCTGCACGTCGGGATGTTGCCCCGGTCGGGTCCGGTGTGGTCGCCGTCGTCCCACTGCGTGGTCAGGGAGGTATCCGAGTAGACCGCGCGGAACCATCCCTCCGGGTCGGTCCGGCGGTCGATGCTCGCCACCGGTCCGCCGTCGGCCGGTCCGACGCCGGGCCAGATCACATCCGGGACGAACGACTCCCGAAGCACGGCCTGATAGGCGGGGAGCCAGTCGGAGGTCAGGGCCCCGGATTCCATGAGCCGGGAGGCCAACCCCTGGGGGCCAGCCTCCGTCGTGGCGCGTTCGGTCACTTGGTGCCGCTGCCCTTCGTGTCGCTGTGACCGGAGTCCTGGCCCTCCGAGCCGCTTCCGCCGTGACCGGCGCCCGACTGGCCGTCGTCCTGCTGGCTTCCGCCTTGGCCCGAGCCGCTGCCTCCGCCGTGCTGTCCGCCCATGAACGTGCTCCTTCTCGTGAGGATGAAGTGGTGCGGTGGGCCGCCCCGTCGGCCGGGGACTGCCGTTCGACGCAGGGCCGCCCGGCGTCCTGAACTCGACAACTCGACGCTAGGAGCGGAGGAGTGCTCAGCGATACGTTGTTTTCTCGAATGTGCTCGGGAGGCCGCACGAATTGCTCGTGTTTTCTCCTGGAACCCGGCCGAACGTGTGGGGCGACGCCGGGCCACCGACCAAGCTGTGGGATCGACATCCCTGGAAGGGAGAGCACCCATGGCCCGTCAGTTGCGCTTCACCGGTACCGACAGCAAGATCGACGGTTGTCCCGCCCTGCACATGGACGAGGTGACCGGCGAGATCATCGTTCAGGGCACACCGGTCACCGATCCGGAAGACCTCGCGCAGCTCCGGCACTTGGGGCCGGACGAGGCGGCGGTCGCGGTGCCGCGCGAACTGCTCGTGAACTGGGGACCGAAAGGGAGGGAACGAGTGCCGGAGCTGGTCGACCGGGCTACCTTCCGGCGTCTCTTCGAGACCTTCGAGCACACCGCCTGGCGCCTGGAGACACGGCGCGGCTACGCGTCGGACCGGCAGGACCCCGACTATCAGGCGTTCCTGGCCACCGGATCGGCGCCGTGCGACCTCGACGATCCTTGGTTCGTGAACATCCGCGCGCAGGTGGACGCGGGCAAGACGGTGGGCCGGGTGCGCATCGCCGACCGGCCGCCGACCACGGGGCAGCTGTTCCTGCTCGACTACGCCCGGCACAACGCGGCGACCGGCGAGGACATCCGCTACGTGTGGCGCGAGGACGCGACCGGGCTGCCCGCGGAGGACTTCTGGATCTTCGACTCGCGGATCGTCGCCCTGCTCCGCTTCGACGGTGAGGACAACCTGCTCGACATCGAGCTGATCACCGAACCGGCGGAGGTCGTGCGCTACTGCGCCGCCCGTGACGCCGCGATGCACGGCGCCCTCCCGTACGACCGGTTCGCCGCGCAGGTGGCTGCGGCACGGTGACGGGTCACCGGTGAGCACGGACTACCAGCAGGCACGGGAGGCACTGGGGGCGCGGCTTCGCGAGCTTCGCTCCACCTGTCCTGCCGGCCGGCTCACGGGTCAACAGCTCGCCCGGCTGCTCGGCTGGCCGGGGTCCAAGGTCAGCAAACTGGAGAACGGGAGACAGACGGCCTCGCCCGAGGACCTGCGGGCGTGGGCCGAAGCGACCGGACAGCCGGACGTGTACCCCGAGCTGGCTGCCCGCCTGGCCGGGTTCGAGTCCCACATCAGGTCGTGGCGCAGGTCGCTGGCTAACGGTTTCAAGCCGATGAACGAGGGCCTGACCGCCGAGATCGAACGCAGTTCGGAGATCTGGGTGTGGGAGGAGGCGGTGGTCCCCGGGCTGATGCAGACGCCCGAGTACGCGCGCCACGTCATCCAGCGGTACGCGGAGCTGCTGGGTGTGACCAAGGGCGTCGAGGACGCCGTACGGACTCGGGCCCGGCGTCAGGAATGGCTGTACCGGCCCGGCCGGAAGGCGCGTGTGCTGGTGTGGGAGGCCGCGCTGCGTTCGCTGATCTGCCCGCCCTCCGTACTGGACGCCCAGCTCGACCGACTCACCGGCATGCTCGGCATGGACACGGTCGACCTGGGCATCGTGCCGTTCGCGGCGCCGGTGAAGATCGTGCCCGCCAACGGCTTCTGGGTCCTGGGGGACCGCCTGGTCGTCGCGGAGGACTGGCACGCCGAGCTGTGGCTGGACGACGCCGACAACATCGCCCTGTACAAGAAGGTCTGGAAGACCCTCCGGGAGTCGGCGGTCCACGGGTCCGACGCCCACCACGTCATCAACTCGGCGCGCCGCGCACTCGGAACGCGCTGACCGGCCGGGCGGGGGCCGGGGCGGTGGCCGGGTCGGAGGCGGGCGCGGTGTAGGAAAGGGGCATGGACACGGATATGGACATGGGTATTCAGCAGCGGTTCGCGCGGATCACCGGATTCATCGAGGCGCGGCTCACCCCGCTCTTCGACCCCGCGAACGGGAGCGATCACGGGTTCGGGATGGACGACACCTCGCGTGCGCTGCGGGCGCTGCGGTACAGCGTGCAGGCGGCTTCGGCCGTGAACGGGCTGGTGGAGAAGCGGGAGGCGGAGCCGGAGTTGCGGCAGGTGGTGGACCAGGCGCTGGAGCACAACTGGGACGTGCTGCGCTCCATCGCCCGGATGTGGGAGGACCACCCCGACTTCCTGAAGGAGTTCAAGGGGCACTCCTGGGACGTGATCGGGGTCTGATCCGGGTCTGGGTCTGGGCGGGGTCTGTGTGATCCCGGGCCGGCAGGGCTAGGGGATCAGGACCACCTTGCCCGTGGTGCCCCGGGTCTCCAGGGCGTGGTGTGCACGCGCCGCCTCCGCGAGGGGGAAGCGGTGGACGGCGGGGCGCAGGGTGCCGGTCGTGGCGGCTCGGAGGGCGGCGAGTTCGAGGTTGCGGATGTCGCCGCCCGCCTTCTGGAGCATGACCGGGCCCAGGACGCTCTCGGACGTGATGCCGCGGGCCGCGAGCTCCTCGGCCGTGAACGTGAGGGGCTCCCCGTCGTGGACGCCCTGCCCGGACCAGCCGAAGACCACGTGCCGGCCGCCCTTGCCCAGCAGGTCCACCGCCGCGCGGCCGGTGGCGCCGCCGACCGAGTCGTAGACGACCGTCGCGGGGCGTCCGTCCAGGTACGCGCGGACCTTCTCCGGCCAGTCCGCCCGCTTGTAGTCGACCGCCAGGTCCGCCCCGTTCGCCCGGACCAGCGCCACCTTCTCCGGGCCGCCCGCGAGCCCGACGACGGTCGCGCCCGCGTTCTTCGCGTACTGCACGAGCAGCGTGCCGATGCCGCCCGCCGCGGCCGGGACGATCGCCACGGACTCGGGGCCGAGCTCCGTGAACTGCAGGATCCCCAGCGCCGTACGACCCGTGCCGATCATGGCCACGGCCTCCGCCTCGCCCAGGTGGTCGGCGAGTTCGTGCAGCCGGGTCGCCTCGGTGACGGTCAGTTCGGCGTATCCGCCGGGCGCCATCCCGATGTGGGCCACGACCCGCTTGCCCAGCCAGGCCGGGTCCGTGCCCTCGCCGAGCGCGTCCACGGTGCCGGCCACCTCGCGGCCGGGGACCGTGGGGAGTGCGACGGGCGCGGGGAACGGGCCCGGCATGCCCTCGCGCAGGGCCGTGTCGAGGAGGTGCACGCCGGCCGCCGCGACCTTGATCCGGACCTGGCCGGGGCCGGGGACGGGGTCGGGGGTCTGCTCGTACGTCAGGTTCTCGGCGGGGCCGTAGGCGTGGAGGCGGATGGCGTGCATGGGGGCTCCCCTGGTGGCGGGCGGACGGTGGAGGGTGGAGACGGGTGGAGACGGGTGGAGACGGGCGTGCTGCCGAGGGGGGCGCGGGACGTCGTACGTGTACGGCGGCCCGCGTTTCCCCGGCAGCCCCCACCCTCCGACCTCAACCGCGCTTGAGGTCAAGTGTCCGTGTCCCACGTGATGCCCGCAGCGCCAGCGACACCGCCTCGACCGCGCTCGTGAACGACACCTCCGCCAGCACCCCCGGCGCCGCCACCTGGTCGCCCGCCAGGTACACGCCGTCGCCCCGGTCGATCGCCGGCCGGTCGCGCCAGGTGGTTCCGGGGCGGTCGACGGCGCCCGTACGTCCGTGGGAGACGGCCTCGCGGCGCCATACCGTCCGCTCGCGCCAGCCGGCGAAGCCCAGGTCGAGGAGGCGCTCCGCGTGCGCGACGCCGGCCGCCTTCGGCTCGTCGGGGGCGATCGGCAGCTGGGCCTGGATCAGCTGCTCGCCGGCCGGGGCGAGGGTCGGGTCCTGGGTGGTGAAGCGTTCCAGCCAGCCGGGCGCGTCCAGGTCGGAGATCGCGAACGGGTCGCCCCGGCGGGTGCGCAGCGCCAGGTCGCACAGGACCGTGCGTCCCGATTCCCAGGTCAGCGTCGGGTCGTCCAGGAGGCGGGCGGCGGAGGTGAGGGCGGTCGCGACGACGACCGGGCCGTCGTCCGTCGGCGGGGTGTCGACGCGGGACGAGGTCTCGATCCGTACGCCGAGTTCGCGGGCGCGGTCCGCCATCCGGTCGATCAGCCGCCCCCAGCCGCCCTTGACGAAGTGGGCCTCCGGCGGCAGCGCCGCCGCCCGGTGCAGCCGCTCCTGCACGAAGCGGGCGGACAGGGCGCCCGGGTCGTGGTGGAAGAGCGCGACCCCGCTGTACGAGGCGGCGGCGCGGGCGGCCGGTTCGCCGACGAGCCCGGTCGCCCAGGTGAGGAAGTCGACGTCCACGGGCGCCCGCTCGCCCTTGCGGAAGGACTGGCGCAGGAGCCCGAACGGCGGTGTCCGGCGCAGTCCGCCCCGGTGGTGGAAGCGGATCCTCGCGGCGTCGAGCGCCGGCAGCGGGGCGAGTTCGCCGATCAGTCCGCGCTGCTTCAGCCAGGTCCAGTGCGGGCCGCCGTCGTAGAGGGCGTGCGGGCCTTCGTTGGTGCGGTACGGGCCGTCCGCGGTGCGGGCCCGGCCGCCGAGGGTGTGGTGCGCCTCGTGCAGGGTGACCTCGGCGCCCGCCTCCGCGGCCGTGACGGCCGCGGTGAGTCCGGCGAAGCCTCCGCCGATGATGGTGATCTTCCGAGTCCGTCGCATCGCTCGCTCCCTGTGTCGCCTGTGTCGCCTGTGTCGCCCGGGTCGTCCGGGCCGCCGGTGGGTCCGTGGCGCCCGTGTCCTTACGGCCCGGTGCCGGGTCTCACGGAGGGGACGGGTGGCGGGGGCGCGTCCGTGACATCGGCGGCGGGGCGTTGTCAGTGGCGTGCGTCACGATGGGTCCATGAAGCGGAAGACGGTGCCGAAGGTGGCGAAGGCGAGGCGGCCGGAGCTGCGGCTGCCTCCCCTGGAGGAGTTCCGGGAGGACGGCCTGGAGCCGGACGGGGACTACGACGGGGTGGCGTTCGAGGGCCTGGACCTGACGGGGCAGGACGGCGCGGGGGCGCGGTTCCTGGACAGCGCGCTGCGCGGCTGCGTGCTCGACGAGGCGCGGCTGACCTCGGCCCGCTTCCTCGACTCGGTCCTCGAAGGGATACGGGGTGTGGGCACCGACCTCGCCGGGGCGCAGCTGCGGGACGTGGAGCTGGTGGACGCCCGGCTCGGCGGCACGCAGTTGCACGGGGCGGTCCTGGAGCGGGTGTGGGTGCGGGGCGGCAAGGCCGACTATCTGAACCTGCGGTCGGCGAAGCTGAAGGACGTCGTCTTCGAGGGGTGCGTGCTCAGCGAGCCCGACTTCGGGGGCGCGGTCCTGGAGCGGGTCGAGTTCGTCGACTGCGTCCTGCTGGGGGCGGACTTCGGCGGGGCGCGGATGAAGGACGTCGACCTGCGGGCGGTGCAGCGCCTGGAGATCGCCCGCGGGGTGGAGGCCCTGTCGGGTGCGGTGATCTCCCCGGTGCAGCTCCTCGACCTGGCGCCGGTGTTCGCGGCGCACCTGGGGGTGCGGGTGGTGGAGTGAGCCGGGCGGGGCGGGCCCGGGCGGGCCCGGCGCGGCTAGCCGACCCGCGGGAAGCGGGCCTGGAGGGCCCACACCGCCGGGTTGTCGGCCAGGCCCTCGTGCATGTCCGTGAGGTCGGCGATCAGGTCGTGGAGGAAGTCGCGGGCCTCGCGGCGCAGGTCCGTGTGGTTGAAGGTGAGCGGCGGTTCGTCGCCCGGCATCCAGTCGGCTTCGACGTCCACCCAGCCGAAGCGGCGCTCGAACAGCATCCGCTCCGAGGACTCGGTGAAGTCGAGCTCCGCGTACTGCGGCTGGGCGGCGCGGCTGCCGCGCGGGTCCTGGTCGATCTGCTCGACGATGTCGCACAGCGCCCACGCGAAGTCGAGCACCGGCACCCATCCCCAGGCTGTGGACACCTCCTGATCCTTCACCGTGTCCGCGAGGTAGACGTCACCGCAGAACAGGTCGTGCCGCAGCGCGTGGACGTCCGCGTGGCGGTAGTCCGTCTGCGGCGGGTCGGGGAAGCGACGGGAGAGCGAGTAGCCGATGTCGAGCACGGGGAGATGGTGTCATGCCCGCGCGGACCGGTGCACCGCCCGTGCCACCCGGGGGCCCAGCCAGCGCTTGAGGCGGCGCAGCGGCTCCAGCTGTTCGGCGGCGCGGTCGAGGCGGTAGTAGAGCTGCGGCGGGACGTGCGGCAGCAGCGGGGAGTGCCGCTGGCCGAGCAGGGCGAACATCCGGGCCGGCTCCAGCCGCATGTAGCGCGGCAGGTTCTCGTACCACTGCGCGCTGTAGCGGGCCGCGCTCTGCGCCGAGACGAGCTCCGCGCGGCGCCGCTTGCCGTACGTGGTGAGGGCGGCGTCCAGGTCGCCCGCCGGGCGCAGGGCGTCGGCGAGCGCGAGGGCGTCCTCCAGGGCCAGGGTGGTGCCCGCGCCGATCGAGTAGTGGGTGGTGTGGGCCGCGTCGCCGAGCAGGACCAGCCTGTCGTGGTGCCAGGTCCGGGTGGTCAGCGTGCGGAAGGTCAGCCACTGGGCGCTGCCGTCCGCGTGCTCGCGCCCGATCAGGGGTTCGCCGTCGAGGAGGTCGGCGAACAGCTTCTCCAGCAGGTTCAGGCTGTCCGCCTCGTTCATCCGGTCCAGCGCGAGGCCGCGCCAGGTGGCGGGGGAGCACTCGACGACGCAGGTGGACCGCTCACCGCTGAAGCCGTACGCGTAGCACCAGATCCAGCCGTGCTCGGTCTCCTTGAAGGCGAAGCTGAACGAGTCGAAGACCTTGGTCGTGCCGAGCCAGATGTACTGGTTCCGGCCGCTGGTCAGCTCGGCGCCGAAGCGGTCGGCGTGCGCCTCGCGGAGCGCGCTGTGCACGCCGTCGGCGGCGACGACCAGGTCGGAGCCGACGAGCTCGGGGGCGTCCGGGCCGCCGACGCCGTGCTCGAACTCGACGCGCACGCCGAGCTCCCGGGCCCGGTCGGCGAGGAGCGTCAGCATCCGGCGGCGCCCGATGCCGAAGCCGGCGTCGCCGTGGTGCGTGGTCCGCTCGTCGCGGACGATCGCGACGCCGTCGGTCCAGGTGACCGAGGCGGCGGAGATCGCCTCGGCGGAGGCCGGGTCGCCCGCCCGCAGCTTGTCGAGCAGCCCCGCCCAGTAGGTGACGCCCCAGCCGTACGTGGAGCCGGCCGGGTTCCGCTCGTACACGGTGATCTCGTGGGACGGGTCCTGGCGCTTCATCAGGATCGAGAAGTACAGACCGGCGGGCCCGCCGCCGACGACGGTGATCTTCACGTGCTCTCCCACGAGGACATGACGCTCTGCGCTGGAATGGCAACGCAGGGTAGCAGTGCGACACCGGGAGGACGCCGAAAGCCGCGCGAGGGACACGCCTCGCACGTACCCGCCCGCCCCGCCCCCCACGTACCCGCCCCTACGGCAGCAGCCGCTGTTCCTTCGCCACCGCCACCGCGCCCGCGCGCGTGTCGACGCCGAGCTTCGCGTAGATGCGGCCCAGGTGGGTCTTGACCGTCGCCTCGCTGATGAACAGCGCCCGCGCGATCTCGCGGTTGCCCAGGCCGTGCGCCAGCTGCCCGAGGATGTCGCGCTCCCGGTCGGTGAGCGTGGGGCCCGCCGCGCCCCGCATCCGGTCCATCACCCGGCTGGCGACCGGCGGCGACAGCGTCGTGCGGCCCTGGGCGGCGGAGTGGATCGCCGCGAACAGCTCCTCGGGGCGCTCGGCCTTCAGGAGGTAGCCGGTGGCGCCCGCCTCGATCGCCCGGGTGATGTCGGCGTCCGTGTCGTACGTGGTGAGCACCAGGACGTGGGCGCCGGAGCCCGAGCCGGCGATCCGCCGGGTCGCCTCGACGCCGTCGATGCCGGGCCCGAGCTGGAGGTCCATCAGGACGACGTCCGGCCGCAGGTGGCCGGCCATCGCGACGGCCTCCTCGCCGCTGCCGGCCTCCCCGACGACCTCGATGTCGGGGGTGCTGCCCAGCAGGGCCAGCAGTCCGGCGCGGACGACGGCGTGGTCGTCGCAGAGCAGGATGCGTACGGTCACTCGCCTGCCTCCAGGGAGAGGGGGATCGCGGCGGAGAGCACGGTGCCCTCGCCGGGGGCGGACTCGATCGTCAGGGTGCCGCCCAGCTGCCGCGCCCGCACCCGCATCGCGGGCAGGCCGTGGCCGCGCACGCCCCCGTCGGGGCGGTCGAGCGACGGGTCGAAGCCGCGGCCGTCGTCGGCGACGTCCAGGACCACCTGGTCGTCCAGGTACGTGAGGGTCAGCGCCGCCGAGGCGGCCGACGCGTGCTCGCGGATGTTGGCGAGCGCGCCCTGCGCGATCCGCAGCAGCGCCGACTGCACCCGGTCGGGCAGCGCGACCGCCGTCCCGTCCACCCGGAACGCGGCCGACTCGCGCGTCGCGAGCCCGCGCAGCGCCTCCTCCAGGCCGCCGCCCTCGGCGAGGTCGGCGGGGGCCAGGTCGTGCACGAAGCGGCGGGCCTCGGCGAGGTTGCGCTCGGCGATCGACTCGGCCGTACGGACGTGCCGGCGGGCGGTCGACGGGTCGCTGTCCCAGGTGCGGTCGGCGGCCTGGAGCAGCATCTGCTGGCTCGACAGGCCCTGCGCGAGCGTGTCGTGGATCTCCATGGAGAGCCGCTGCCGCTCCGCGAGGGTGCCCTCGCGGCGCTCGGTCGCGGCCAGCTCCCTGCGGGTGCGGATCAGGTCGTCGATCAGGGCCCGCTGCCGGTCCGCCTGCCGTTCGGCGTGCACGAACACGGCGGTCGCGATGGCGGCGACGGCCGGCGGGGCGATCACCAGGTTGGGGTCGAAGCCGCCGGACGAGAGTTCCACCTGCGCCGTCACCACGAACACGGTGAGCAGCGTGACCAGGCCGAACGCGGCCCGCGACGGCAGGGTCCGCAGGCCCGTGTAGAAGAGGGGCACCGCGCACCAGGCGAAGCTGGGCGCCAGCACCACCAGGACCATCCACACGGCGACGACCGTGCCGAGCCAGGCGATCCGCCGGGGCGTGGCGCGGGTCCCGAGGACGGGCCCGAGGAGGTACAGGGAGGCGAGCGCGCCGGACAGGGCGATGATCCAGGGGCTGCGCTCCTCCCAGGGGTGGCGCAGCAGGAAGCGGGCGAGCGAGGCGCCGAGGAGGAGGAAGAAGGCGACGTGCATGACCCGTGCCAGCCAGCGTGCGTCCGGGTCGCGCTCCATCGTCCACCTCTCGCCGCGTCGCCGGGTCGCCCGGCCGCTCCGTCGATCGAGCCCATGCCCGGGCCCAGACCCAAGCCCATGCCCAAGCCCAGACCCCTGTCCAGACCCATGTCCAGGCCCCTGTCCAGGCCCCTGCCCAGGCCGTTGACCTGGGAATACGTATACATCCTGGCCCAGGAGGACCAGAGCGGCATCAACCGATCGGCTGACACCCCCGTCATCCACTATGCGCGCCGGGGCGAGCCGGAACGTGGACCGGACGGCCCGGATTCCGGGCGGAGGATCGATACCAGAGCGAACGGAACACCGACACCGGCCGCCGTACCCGACTCCCAGGAGCCCGCCATGAAGAAGAAGATCCTCCTCGGCACCACCGCCGCCGCCGTTCTCGCCGCCGGCACCTTCGGCGCCGTCGCCGCCAACGCCTCCGCCCCGCAGGCCGCGCCCGCCGCCGTCACCGCGAAGAAGGCCGACGCCGACCGCGACAACCTGCGCCAGGACACCCACCTGACGATCGAGGCCGCCACCAAGGCCGCGCAGGCCACGCTGAAGGCCGCCGAGAAGGAGAACCAGCGGGTCTCCGTCGCGGTCGTCGACCGCAACGGCAACACCATCGTCACCCTCCGCGGCGACGGCGCCGGCCCGCAGTCCTACGAGTCGGCCGAGCGCAAGGCGTACACCGCGGTCTCCTGGAACGCCCCGACCTCCGTCCTCGCGGGCCGCCTGGCCCAGGCCCCGAACCTGAAGGACATCCCGGGCACCCTCTTCCTCGCCGGTGGCGCCCCGGTCGCCGCGAACGGTGCCCCGATCGCCGGCATCGGCGTGGCCGGCGCCCCCTCGGGCGACCTGGACGAGAAGTTCGCCCAGGCGGGCGTCGCCTCCCTGAACGACTGACCCCCTCCCCGGAGGGCCACCTGACCGGCCCTCCCCGTGGGACACCCCCGCACGTCAGCGGCGCCCGGACCCCCCGCCGGGCGCCGCTGACCCGTGTCCGGGGGCGGCCGGTCCCCGCCCGCGCGGCGGCCGGTTCGTACCCCGGTGCATTCGTACGTCTGTTTAGGATCGGTTCGTGAACGCGCGCAGCCGAACCGGAGCCCTGGCCCTCACCGCCGCCCTCGCCCTGCTCGCCGCCGGCTGCACCGGCGGTTCCGGCGGGGTCACCGGCACGCCCGGCGCCGCGGGGCTGCGCGACCCGTACTTCCCCCGGCTCGGCAACGGCGGCTACGACGTCGGCCACTACGCCCTCACCCTCGCCTACGACCCGGCCACCGGCCGCCTCGACGGGCGCGCCGAGATCACCGCGAAGGCCACCCAGGACCTCAGCGCCTTCAACCTGGACCTCGCCGGACTCACCGTCCGCGACGCCACCGTCGACGGGGCGCCCGCCGCCGTCAGCCGCGCCGGGAACGAGCTGACGCTGCGTCCGCGCGAGGACATCGACGACGGCGCGGAGTTCCGTACCGTCGTCACGTACGACGGCGTCCCGGAGACCATCACGGACTCGGACGGCTCCGAGGAGGGCTGGCTGAAGACCGCGGACGGGGCCCTCGCGGTCGGCGAACCGACCGGCTCGATGGCCTGGTTCCCCGGCAACCACCACCCCTCCGACAAGGCCGCCTACGACGTCACCGTCACCGTCCCCGCCGGGCTGAAGGCCATCTCCAACGGCGTCATGACCTCCGCGAGGACGACCGCCGACGGGCACACCACCTCCGTCTGGCACTCTCCCGAACCCATGGCGAGCTATCTGGCGACCCTCGCGATCGGGAAGTACGACACGACGACCGCGACCGCCCTCGGCAAGGTCCCCGTCCTCACCGCCGCCGACCCGGTGGTCGCCGCCAAGAGCGCCGCGCTGCGGGCCAGGGTGCCGGAGATCCTGAAGTGGCAGACGGAGAACTTCGGCCCCTACCCCTTCGCCGCGGCCGGGGCGATCGTCGAGCGGGACGGCGACGTCGGCTACGCCCTGGAGACCCAGAGCCGCCCGGTCTTCCCGCTCGGCTCCTTCGACACCTCGACCCTCGTCCACGAGCTGGCCCACCAGTGGTACGGCGACTCCGTCACGCCCGCGTCCTGGAAGGACATCTGGCTGAACGAGAGCTTCGCGACCTACTCGGAGTGGCTGTACGCGGAGGACTTCGGGAACACGCCCGCGCAGAAGAGCTTCGAGCGGGCCTTCGCCGACGAGGACGCCTGGGCCTTCCCACCGGCCGAACCGCCCACCGCCGAGGACCTGTTCGGCGCGCCGGTGTACCAGCGGGGCGCCATGGTGCTGCACAAGATCCGGCAGGCGGTCGGCGACGACGCGTTCTTCGAGATCCTGGCGGGCTGGCCGGCGAAGTACCGGCACTCCACCGCCACCACCGAGGACTTCACGCGGTACGTGGAGTCGGTGGCCGGCCGTGACCTGGGGGACCTGTGGGACGTGTGGCTGTACGGCGACGGGAAGCCGGCCAAGCCGTAGGGCCCGCGGGGCGTTCGGCGCGGCCGGTCCTAGAGCTGCTTGCGCAGGACCAGGCACGGGCGGCCGTGCGCCAGGTCCGGGCGGCGGGCGATCTCCTCGTAGCCGAGGGAGGTCCAGAAGGCGAGCGCCCGGGGGTTGTTCTCCAGGACGGCGAGCCGCAGGCCCGTACGGCCCCGGGAGCGGAAGCCCTCCTCGACGTGCCCGGCGAGGCGGCGGCCGAAGCCCGCGCGGTGCGCGTCGGCGTGGACCATCAGCAGGCCGAGCCACGGATCGGGGTCGGCCGGGTCGGGGTGGCGGCCGAGGGTGACGGCGATCGCGACCAGGCGCCCCTCCGAACGGGCGAGCAGCACCTCGGCGGTCGGCTGGGCCAGTTCGTCGGCGAGGGCGGCGGCGACCTGCTCGGGCAGGATCCGGCCCGGGTCCGGGAAGTCACCGCTGAGCTGCTGGAACTCCTCGTTCGAGGCGTACAGCCCGGTGAGTTCGGTGAGCAGCGGCCCGGGGAGGCCGTACGGGTCCCCGGCGGTCAGCGGTTCGACGATCACCGGGCAAGCGTAGAGCCCCGGCGCTCGGGCGCCGGGGCTCCGGGTCACGCGGGGCGCTCGGGTCAGATGTTGACGCCGAAGTCGCGGGCGATGCCCTCCAGGCCGGAGGCGTAGCCCTGGCCGACCGCGCGGAACTTCCACTCGGCACCGTTGCGGTACAGCTCGCCGAAGACCATGGCGGTCTCGACGGCGGCGTCCTCCGACAGGTCGTAGCGGGCGATCTCGGCGCCGCCGGCCTGGTTCACGATGCGGATGTACGCGTTGCGGACCTGGCCGAAGTTCTGCGAGCGGTTGACCGCGTCGTAGATGGAGACCGGGAAGACGATCTTGTCGACGTCGGCCGGGAGACCCGCCAGGTTGACGTTGATCTGCTCGTCGTCGCCGCCGCCCTCGCCGGTGCGGTTGTCACCGGTGTGGACGATGGTCTGGTCCGGGGTGGACTTGTTGTTGAAGAAGACGAAGTGCCCGTCGGAGACGACCTTGCCGGTGCCGTTGACACCGATCGCGGAGGCGTCGAGGTCGAAGTCCGTGCCGGTGGTGGTGCGGACGTCCCAGCCGAGGCCCACGGTGACGGCGGTGAGGCCGGGGGCCTCCTTGGTCAGGGAGACGTTGCCGCCCTTGGAGAGGCTTACAGCCATGGGAAGTCCCTTTCATCGCGGTGTGTTCACAGCGGATAACGCGCGACGGGTCGCGGCGGTTCCAGCGGGCGGGAGTCCACCCGTACGGCCCACCGTGAAATCGGGGTGACGCCGGGGGCCCCGGGCGGGGAACATGGAGGACATGTCCGGTCCGTATGTCATCCGCGGCTCCGTCTCGCTCCCCGAGGCCGAGCTCCAGTGGCGTTTCTCGCGGTCGTCCGGTCCGGGCGGGCAGCACGTCAACACCAGCGACTCGCAGGTGGAGCTGCGCTTCGACCTGGCGGCGACGGAAGCGCTCCCCGAGGTCTGGAAGGCCCGCGCCCTCGAACGGCTCGCGAGCCGCCTGGTGAACGGGGTCGTCACGGTCCGCGCCTCGGAGCACCGCTCCCAGTGGCGCAACCGGGAGACCGCCGCCGTCCGCCTCGCCGCGCTCCTGGCCGAGGCGACCGCCCCGCCGCCGAAGCCGCGCCGCGCGACGAAGATCCCGCGCGGCATCAACGAGCGCCGGCTGCGGGAGAAGAAGCAGCGCTCCGACACCAAGCGCGGCCGGCAGGGGCACGGCTGGTAGGGCCGCGGCGGGTGGGTCCGGTGGGCCCGGTGGAGCCTGCGGTTCTAGCCCAGCGTCCGGTACTTCCCCCGGAAGTACGTCAGCGGGCCGCCCTCCGCGGACGGCAGGGTCGTCGCCAGCACGCGTCCGACGACCAGGGTGTGGTCACCGGCGACGACGCGGCTCTCCGTACGGCACTCCAGGGTCGCGAGCGCGCCGCCGATCAGCGGGGCGCCGCTGTGCGGGCCGCGGGTCCAGGGGAGGTCGGCGAAGAGCAGCCGGTCGCTCACCCGGCCCTTCATCGCGAACCGGCCGGCCACGTGCCGCTGGCTCTCGGCGAGCAGCGACACCCCCCAGACGGGCACCTCGGCGAGCAGGTCGTCCATGCGGGAGTCGTTGCGCAGGCTGACCAGCACCAGCGGCGGGTCGAGCGAGACCGACAGGAAGGCGGTCGCCGTCATGCCGACGTCCTCGCCGGACGGACCGTCGTCGGGGTCGTGCGCCGTCACCAGGACCACGCCCGCCGCGAGGCGGGCCATCGCCGCCTTGAACTCCTCGTTGCTCACCCCCTCAGCATGAGGGATGCCCAGGTCGCGGACCGGGGCGGCATCCGGAGCGGCGGCCGGGTCGGCGACGGGGGACGGGACGCGGGGCGGGGCGGGGGTCTTCTGCAGCACCCTCGCACGCTAGTCCGGGTCGCGGTCCCCTTACATCGGGCCGTGGGACCAGTCCGGCTTCCCCCGCCGGTCCTAGGACCCCTTTCGCCCACCCGCCGTACCCCGTTCACCGCCCCTTCGGAACACCACCGGGCACCTTGTGACTTGAGTCACAGAGTGCAGTATTTGTTGACCCTGTGTACCGGGTGCACAGCTCGCTGTGATTCAGTGGCTGGGACAGTGCAGTACGAAGCCGATGAGAACCCTGGAGTTAGCTGTCGAGGTCTCGGGGAGAGCGAGCAATGGAGACCGAGTCGGAGCCGTACGTCCGTCTTGCGACCCTGCGGCAGCTGCATCAGGTCGTGGCGGACCTCAACACCGCCCGCAGCCTGGCGGACACCCTGCAGGCCGTCGCCGACGGCATCGTCGCCGGGCTCAACTATGAACTGGCCTGCGTCAATCTCGTACGCCCCGACGGCGACCTGGTCGTCGCCGCCTTCGCCGGCAGCCCCGCCGCCGAAGCGCTGATCACCGGCCGGGTCGGCTCCCGCGCCTCCTGGGACCGCCGCCTCACCATGGGCGAGTCCTGGGGCGACCTGCGGTTCATCCCGCACACCGAGGGCTGGGTGCTCATCGAGGACGACGTCCCGCAGTGGCACACCGAGGGCCCCGCCCCCCGCTTCGAGGACGAGTGGCACCCCCACGACCGCCTCTACGCCCCCATGTACGCCTCCGGCTCCGGCCGCGAACTGCTCGGCGTGATCTCCGTCGACCGCCCGCGCAACGGACGCCACCCCGGCCCCTGGGGCCGCGAAGCCCTCCAGATGTACGCCTCCCAGTCCGGCATCGCGATCAGCAACGCCCGGCTGCGCTCCAACATGCAGCGCGCCCTCGTCCGCCTGGAACGCGAACAGCAGGCCCTGCGCGCCAGCGAGGAGTCCTTCCGGCAGGCCTTCGAATACGCCCCCTCCGGCATGGCCATCGCCGAGATGGGCGGCGACCAGCACGGACGCCTGCTGCGCACCAACGACGCCCTGTGCCGGCTGCTCGGCCGCCCCGCCTCCGTCATGCGCCGCTACTCCTTCGCCGACCTCGTCCACCCCGAGGACATAGGCACCCTGCTGCGCACCTCCGCCGAAGGCGGCCGCGCGGAGCTGCGCCTCGGCCGCCGGGACGGCACCTACGTCTGGGTCTCCCTGCGCAACTCCGTCGTCGCCGACACCGCCGACGGCCCCCGCTTCCTCCTCACCCACGTCGAGGACATCGAGGAGCGCAAGCGGCACGAGCTCCAGCTCGCCCACCGCGCCTCGCACGACGCCCTCACCGGCCTGCCGAACAGCGCCGAACTGCGCTCCCGGCTCTCCGCCCGCCTCTGCGAGCGCCCCTTCGCCGGCTCCGGCGCCCCCGCCGACGCGTACGAGCCGCCGTACGAGTACGACCACGGGCACGGACACGGCTTCGACTTCTCCCCGGTCGGCGCCGTCGCCGGCGCGTACGACGGGCACGTGCACTCCGTCGCCCCCACCGGCGGCGAGGTCGACGACGGGACGAAGGGGCTCGCCGTCCTCTTCTGCGACCTCGACGGCTTCAAGTCGATCAACGACCGCTTCGGGCACCACACCGGCGACGCCGTCCTCATAGAGGTCGCCCGCCGGCTCACCACGGGCGTACGGGACGGGGACACGGTCGCCCGGCTCGGCGGCGACGAGTTCGTGGTCCTCGCCGACGGCCTGGGCTCGGCCGACGCCGCCGACCTCGCGGTGCGGCTGCGGAACGCGATCATTCCGCCGATCCGGGTCGACGGGCGGGCGGTCCGCGTCGGGGCCAGCTTCGGCATCGGCTGGGCCGAGTGCGGCATGACCGTGGAAGAGGTCCTGAACAGCGCGGACCAGCGGATGTACATCGAGAAGCGGTCCCGTTCGAAGATGCACCGCCGCGCCGGATAGGCGCCGGAGGCGGGTTCCCGTTCACGGGACGTACACGGAGCGCGGAATTCCCCGCAGGGCCGTTCGAGGTAGGCTCGGCCGGTCGGCGACGGCTGGCGAGCAGGGAAAGGGAGTGACCCGGATGGCTGCGGGCAACGACGGTGCGAAGACGCCCGAGGACGACGATCCGTTCGGCTACCTGTACGAGGACGGCCAGGCGGCAGGCGCCCAGCCACCCCAGGGCGGCGGCTACGGATACCCCGGCCCCTCGTCCCAGCCGGGCGTCCCCCGCACCTCGTACAACCAGGTCCGCACGGTCGGCGAGCGCCAGTACGGCGGCCGCCCCCCGGCCCAGGTCCCGCAGCAGCAGGCGTACGGCCAGCCGCACCCGCAGTACGCGGCCCCCGAGACCTACCCGGGCGGCCCCCAGACCCGCCCGATCCAGCAGCAGCCCCCCGCCGGGCGCGGCGGCGGCCCCAACACCAAGGGCCTCCTGATGGGCGCCGTCGCGGTCGTCGCGGTCGTCGTCGTCGGCATCGCGGTCGCCGTGATCACCAACAGCGGCGGCGAGTCCGACAACGCGGGCAGCGCGGGCGGCAAGACCAACGCCCCCACCCAGGTCGAGGAGTCCCCCTCCACCGACTCCAGCCCCTCCTCCGAGCCCCCGGCCGAACTGCCCCAGCAGGACGCGGCGACGCTGAAGCTGGGCGGGTCGGCGGTGCTGGCGAAGGACATCAAGGGCGCGGAGGGCGCGGACGGCGCCTACGTGACCGGGTTCAACGCGGTCGGCTCGTCGGTGACCTGGCAGGCGGACGTGCCGCAGGCCGGCAAGTACTACCTGTACGTGCGGTACGCGATCCCGGCGACGGACGCGAACGCGACGCTGACCGTCAACGACAAGGCGAACAGCAACCCGATAGGCCTGAAGAACTTCGTCGGCTCCTCGGACCCGAACCTGGAGAAGAACTGGCAGACCACCTGGGCGCCGGTCACCCTGAAGCAGGGCCAGAACTCGATCAAGCTCTCCTGCGAGCAGGGCAACCAGTGCGACGCGCTCTTCGACTGGCTGAAGATCAGCAAGACCAAGCTGAAGGGCTGAGTGGTTCGGCGGCCGGGTGACGGCCGCCACGGCGGGGCTCCTTCGGGGGCCCCTTCGTCGTTCCGGGCGCAGGCCGCAGGTCACCCGGTCCGGGGCAGGCGGCCGTCGGTCGGTGTCAGGCCGCCGTGGCCGGGACGCGGACCGTGATGCGGGGGAGCATCGTCTCGTACGCCGTCTCGTCGAACTCGCCGGCCACCGGGGACAGGACGGTCGCCGCGGAGAGGGCGACGGCGTGGGCGAGGCGGGTGGGCCAGTCGGTGCCGTCGACCAGGCCGGCGAGGAGGGCGGCGACGGCCGAGTCGCCGGCTCCGGTCGGGTTGCCCTGGACGGGGGCGGGCGGGGTCGCCTGCCACAGGCCCTCCGGGGTGGCGGCGAGCAGGCCCTCGGGGCCGAGCGAGGTGACGACCGCGTGGGCGCCGCGGCGGCGGGCGTCGCGGGTGGCGCGGTGGGGTTCGCGGGAGCCGGTGAGCATCGCCAGCTCGTCGGCGTTGGGCTTGACGAGGTCGGGGCGGGCGGCGATGCCGCGGCGCAGCGGTTCGCCGCTGGTGTCGAGGAGGACCGGGACGCCGGCGCCCCGGGCGAGCCGGACGAGTTCGGCGTACGCGCCGACGTGGATGCCCGGCGGGAGGCTGCCGCAGAGCGCCACCGCCCGTGCCCCGTCGAGGAGTTCGGTGTAGCGGGCGGTGAACGCGGCCCATTCGGCGGGGGCGATGGCCGGGCCGGGCTCGTTGAGCTGGGTGGTGTCGCCGCTGGCGGCGTCGACGACGGCGACCGTGCGCCGGGTGGCGCCCTCGACGGGGACCAGCGCGTCGTGGACCCGCTGTCCCCGCGTGGTCCGGGCGAGGAGTTCGCGCAGGGTCGCGCCGGTGGCGCCGCCGGCGAAGCCGGTGACGACGGCCTCGTGGCCGAGGGCGCCGAGCACCCGGGCGACGTTGAGGCCCTTGCCGCCGGGGCGTTCGATGACCTGGGTGACGCGGTGCGAGGCGTGCGGGACGAGGGCGGGCACCCGATAGGTCAGGTCCACGGCCGTGTTGAGGGTGACCGTGAGGATCACCGGCGCCACCCCTGTCGTCTCGTGTCAGCGCTGCTGGCGCCCTGATCATGCCAAACAGTTGGCGGTTGGCCCAGACCCTGGACCAACCGCCGTGACGTGATTTCAGGTACGTCGTCGGTGCTCAGCCCAGCTGGGGCTCGACCACCCAGGCGCCCTTGCGCATGACGCCCTTGAGTTCGAAGTCCGCGTCGAGGACGACGAGGTCGGCGTCCTTGCCGGGCTCCAGGGAGCCGACGCGGTCGTAGACGCCGAGCAGCTTGGCCGGGTTGGCGGAGATGGCCTGGACGACCGACTCCACCGGCAGCCGGTCGATGGTGGCCGCCCGCTTGAACGCGCGGTCCAGCGTCAGCGTCGACCCGGCGATGGAGCCGCCCTCGACGAGCCGCGCCACGCTGTCCTTCACCTCGACCTCCAGCGGGCCGAGCATGTAGCGCCCGTCGCCGAAGCCGGCGGCGTCCATCGCGTCGGTGATGAACGCGACCCGGTCGGCCCCGGCGTGGTGGAAGGCGAGCTCCAGGGCGGCCGGGTGCAGGTGGGTGCCGTCGTTGATGAGCTCGACGGTGATCCGCTCGTCCTCCAGGAGGGCGGCGATCGGGCCGGGCGCGCGGTGCCCGAGGCCGGGCATCGCGTTGAAGAGGTGGGTGGCGACGGTGGCGCCCGCGTCGATCGCGGCCTGCGTCTGCTCGTACGAGGCGTCCGTGTGCCCGATCGCGGCGATCACGCCGTGCTCGGCGAGCAGCCGTACGGAGTCGATGCCGCCGGGCAGCTCGGTGGCGAGGGTGACCATGCGGGCCTGACCGCGGCCCGCGTCGATCAGCTTGCGCACGTCGGCCGGGTCGGGGTCGCGCAGCAGGGTCTCGTCGTGGGCGCCCTTGCGGCACGGGGAGATGAACGGGCCCTCGAAGTGGAGCCCGGCGATCTCGCCCTGCTCGGCCAGCTCGGAGAGCAGGCCGGCGCGCTCGGTGAGGAAGTCCATCTCGCCGGTGACGAAGGAGGCGACGACGGTGGTGGTGCCGTGCAGCCGGTGGGTGTGGACGCCGGTGAGCACCTCGTCCACGGTGCCGGAGGTGAAGGAGGCGCCGCCGCCGCCGTGGTTGTGCATGTCCACGAACCCGGGCACGAGCCAGTGGCCGGTGAGGTCGAGGGCCGGTGCGTCCTCCCGGGTGGCGCCCGCGATGCGGCCGTCCTCGACGATCACTCGTCCGTTCTCGACGATCCCGGTCGGCAGCACCACGCGGGCCCCGGTGAGAACTGTGGAAACGGCCATCAGGCGGATACCTCCGAGTCGGTGGGGTGCTGGTCGGCGAGCAGGTCCCAGGCGAGGAGGCCCGCGCCGAGGCATCCGGCGGTGTCCCCGAGGGCCGCCGGGACGATGGCGGGCAGCTTCTGGAAGGTGACGCGCTCCTCCACCGCGGCCCGTAGGGGTGTGAACAAGGTTTCCCCGGCCTCGGCCAGACCGCCACCGATGATGAGCGTGCGGGGGTCCAGCAGGGTGAGTGCGGTGACCAGACCGTCGGCCAGGGCGTCGACGGCGTCCTGCCAGACCCGTACGGCGTCGGGGTCGCCGGACTCGACGGCCTTGGCGCAGTCGGCGGCGTCGGCGTCGGGGTCGCCGGAGGCGGTGGCCCAGGCCTGCGAGACGGCGGCGGCGGAGGCGTACCGCTCCAGGCAGCCGCGCTGGCCGCAGGCGCACTCGCCGCCGCCGGGGCGGACCACGATGTGGCCGATCTCGCCCGCGTAGCCGTGGGCGCCGGCCTCGATCCCGCCGCCGATGCCGATGGCCCCGGCGATGCCGGTGCCCAGCGGCACGAAGAGGAAGCGGTCGGCGCCGTTCCCGGCGCCGATGCGGCCCTCGGCGAGGCCGCCGGTGCGCACGTCGTGGCCGAGGGCGACGGGGATGGCGCCCAGGCGCTCGCTGAGCAGGGCGCGCAGGGGGACGTCGCGCCAGCCGAGGTTGGCGGCGTAGACGGCGATGCCGTTCTCGGCGTCGATGATGCCGGGGACGGCGACCCCGGCGGCCGCGGCGGGCTCTCCGTACCGCTCCTGGCCCAGGGCGCGCAGCTCCTCGGCGAAGCCGAGGATCGTCTCGACGACGGCCTCCGGTCCGCGCTCGCGGCCGGTCGCGCGACGGGCCTCGTGGAGCAGGGTGCCGTCGGTCCCGACCAGGGCGGCCTTCATGCCTGTGCCGCCCACATCGAGGGCGATGACGTGTCTCACGAGGACAGTCTCGCGCGTAAGGACCCGAAAGGTCTAGTCCACTGTGGAGGATTGTTGCGCACGGATACAAATTCGACAGGGTGACGGGCCGCGATGCGTTGCAGAAGCGATATGCGAGTGGTGTAGACCTCCCTTGCCCCAGCGGGGGAAACTTGCCGCTCACGGCGGTTCGACGGCGAGCAGACGATGAGCAGAGGGCGGGTTACAGCTGTGCAGCGGCGACGATTTCTTGGACTGGCCGCGGCGGCCTCCGCACTCGGCCTGACCGGCGCGCTCTCCGGCTGCGGCACCCTGAGCGGCGAGACCGGCGACGTCACCCTCAAGCTGGTGGCGGCCGACTACGACCTCGCCGGCGGCGACTCCACCAAGAAGTACTGGGCCGGTGTCGTCTCCGCCTTCGAGGCGAAGAACCCCGGTGTGAAGGTCCAGGTCCAGATCGAGTCCTGGAACGACGTCGACCGCAAGGTCGCCGAGCTGGTCAAGGCGGGCCAGGCCCCCGACATCGCCCAGATCGGCGCCTACGCCGACTACGCGGCCGCCGGGCAGCTCTACTCCGCCGACGAGCTCCTCTCCATCCGGGTCCAGGCCAACTTCCTCGCCCCGCTCGTCGCGGCCGGCGAGAACAAGCGCACCCAGTTCGGGCTGCCCTTCGTCGCCTCCACCCGGCTGCTCTTCTTCAACGAGGGCCTCTTCGAGGAGGCCGGCGTCACCGCCCCGCCCACCACCTGGGACGAGCTCGCCGCCGCCGCGCGCAAGCTGGAGAAGAAGGGCGTGAAGTACCCCTTCGCGCTGCCGCTCGGGCCCGAGGAGGCCCAGGCCGAGACGATGATGTGGCTGCTCAGCGGTGGCGACGGCTACACCGACGCCACCGACCACTACAAGATCGACTCGGACGCGAACATCCGCACCTTCGAGTGGCTGCGCACCCACCTCGTCGCCGAGGGCCTCACCGGCCCCGTCGCCCCCGGCAAGCTCAACCGCAAGGAGGCCTTCGCGGCCTTCGCCCGCGGCGAGGTCGGCATGCTCAACGGGCACCCGTCCCTGATGCAGGAGGCCGCGAAGAAGGGCGTCCGGGTCGGCAAGGTCGCCCTGCCCGGCGCGTCCGGCAAGGCCAGGGCCACCATGGGCGTCGCCGACTGGATCATGGGCTTCAAGGAGAACGGGCACCGCAAGGAGATCGGCGCCTTCCTCGACTTCGCCTTCAACGACGAGAACGTCCTGAAGTTCGCCGGCGACAACGGCCTCCTGCCCGCCACCATCACGGCCTCCGCGAGCATGGAGTCCGACCCGGCCCACGCCGACCTCCGCGAGTTCCTCCAGGCCCTCCCCGACTCCCAGCTGCCCCCGGTCGGCAAGACCTCCTGGGCCCGGGTCAGCGGCGCCGTCAAGGAGAACATCGGCAAGGCCGTCGCCCCCGACGCCAAGCCGGCCGAGGTCCTGGGCCGGATCGCCCGCGAGGCGACGGCGGCGGAGAACGCGGAGTGAGCACGCGGGGCGCGTACGCGGAGTGAGCACGCGGAGTGAGCACGCGGAGTGAGCCGCGGAGTGCGTACGCCATGAGCCCCGCCGTCACCGTGAACGGCTAGGTTGACCCGTATGACCACCGAACAGCCCGGCGGGCTGGGCGAGCGGGAACAGGCGGTCCTCGCCATGGAACGGCGCTCCTGGCCCGGCCCCGGCGCCAAGGAACGGGCGGTGCGCGAACGGCTCGGCCTCTCCGCGACCCGCTACTACCAGCTGCTCAACGCCCTCCTCGACGACCCGCGCGCCCTCGCCCACGACCCGGTCACGGTCAACCGGCTGCGCCGGGTCCGCGAAGAGCGGGAATCGCGCCGCTGACGGGACGCCCCCGCGTGGGTAGGGTCGTGAGCATGGTCAGCAGCCTTCCGCACCCGACCACCGCCGCCGGCCGCGACGGCCTCGCCGCGCTCCTCGCGCGCCCCGAGAAGGCCGTCGTCGCCCTCGACTTCGACGGGACGCTCGCCGAGATCGTCCCCGACCCCGAGCGGGCCCGCGCCCACCCCGGCGCCGTCACCGCCCTGGCCGCCCTGGCCCCCAGGGTCGCCGCCGTCGCCGTGGTCACCGGCCGCCCCGCGGGCGTCGCCGTCCGCTACGGCGGCTTCGCCGGCGTCCCGGGCCTGGAGCGCCTCGTCGTCCTCGGCCACTACGGCGCCGAACGCTGGGACGCCGTCACCGGCACCGTCCACGCCGCCGCCCCGCACCCGGGCGTCGCCTCGGTCCGCGCCGAGCTCCCCGGCTTCCTCGACCGGATCGGCGCCTGGCCCGGCACCTGGATCGAGGAGAAGGGCCGCGCGGTCGCCGTCCACACCCGCCGCGCCGAAGACCCGCAGGGCGCCTTCGAGGCCCTCAAGGGCCCCCTGGGCGACCTGGCCACCCACCACGGCCTGGTCCTCGAACCCGGCCGCATGGTCCTGGAGCTCCGCCCCCCGGGCATGGACAAGGGCGTCGCCCTCGCCGACTACGTCCACGAGCTGGGCGCCGAGTCCGTCCTGTACGCGGGCGACGACCTGGGCGACCTCCCGGCGTACACGGCCGTCGAGAAGCTCCGCTCCGAGGGCACCCACGGCCTCCTCGTCTGCTCCGCCTCGGCCTCCGAGTCCGTCCCCGACCTCGCCGAACGCGCGGACCTCACGGTCCGCGGGCCGGCGGGGGTGGTGGAGCTGCTCGCGGGGCTGGCGGCGGCGATCCGGCAGGCGTGACGGCAGCACCGGCCCCAACTCGCTTTCGGCCAGGGCTGGTTGCTTTCGGCCTTCTTCGCCGCCCGGTGGTCCGGGTGAGAAGGGCCGGTGGCACCCTCGGACGGGACGGCAGTGATGCGACGGGGTGGGGGTTGCCTTGGCTGACGAATGGCTCGATCTGGCCGACGCCGTAGGGCTGCTACGGGAACAACTCGCGGCGGCACAGCGCGCCGCCGACGGTTCGGACGTGCGGTTCCGGGTCGGCGAGGTGACCATCGAGCTGGCCGTCCAGCTGACCCGCACCACCGGGGGCGGCGGCTCGCTGCGGTTCGGGGTCCTCGGCGCCGACGGCAAGCGCGAGCACGCCGACGCCACCACCCACCGCCTGAACATCACCCTCCACCCGCGCGGCCGCACCGGGGGAGACCTGGAGATCGGCGACTTCGGCTAGCGCCCGGCGGGGGGAGCGGAGTGAGGCTGGAACGGGTCGTACGTCTCCGGATACGGGACCCCGACGGGTACACCGGCGTCGGCACCGGGTGCCTCGTCGCGCCCGGGCTCGTGCTCACCGCCGCGCATCTCCTCCGTACCCGCGACGGACGCGCGCGCACCGCCACCGTCGACCGGCACCCGGCCACGGTGCGCTGGCTGCGCCACGACGAGACCGTCGACGCCGCCCTCCTGCACGTCCCCGCGCTCGCCGACGCGCCCGGGGCGGGCCCGCAGCGCTGGGGCGACCTCGTCACCTCCCGCCCCGGGCATCCCGTCGAGGCCTACGGCTTCCCCCGCTTCCAGCTCCCTCCCGACGGCAGTGAGCGGGCGGACGAGCACCTGGCCGGCCGGATCAGCCCCGGCACCGGCGCGTTCGCGCGCCGCTGGGAAGTACTCAGCGGCGACCCGCTGCCCGCGCCCGACCCGGACGAGGACAGCGGCTGGGCCGGGATGTCCGGCGCCCCCGTCTTCAGCGGCGAGCTCCTGCTCGGCGTGGTCAGCCGCGACCGGCGCGCCGTCGGCGGCAGCCGGCTCGCCGTGACCCGGGCGAGCGAACTCCTCGCCGACGACGCCTTCCGGGCCGCGCTGCACGAGCGGCAGGGCGGGCACCGGCCCGTCGCCGAACCCGCCGACCTGGCCGCCCTGCTCGAACCCGCCGGCCCCGAACGGGACCTGCGCTCCCCCGCGATGCTGCTGCGCGCCGACGTCGCCGCCACCCCCTTCCGGGGCCGGGCCGCGGAGTGGCGGCAGCTCTCCGACTGGTGCCTGGGCGAGCGGCGCGGCGGCCTCTCCGCGCGGCCCCCGGCCGAGCCGGGCGGCCTCTCCGTACGGGTGCTGACCGGGCCCGGCGGGCAGGGCAAGAGCCGGCTGGCGCGCGAGCTCGTGGACACGGTGGCGCTGACTCCCGGCTGGGTGAGCGGGCTGCTGCGCTCCGACCTCGCCGCCGACGGCTGGCAGGGCGGCGGACCGTCCGGCGCTGCCGAGGCGCTCGAAGGGCTCGCGGACTGCGCCCGCGACCTGCTGCTCGTCGTCGACTACGCCGAGTCCCGGCCCCACTGGATCCGCCGGCTCGTCGAACGGCTGCGCCCGGCCGCCGCCGCGGGCCGCACCGTGCGCCTGCTGCTCGTCGCCCGGTCCTCCGGCGGCTGGCAGCTCGACCCGTACGACGTGTCGGCGGCCACCCACGAGATCCTGGCCTCCGCGCTCACCTCCGAACTCGGGCCGCTCGACGTCACCGCGGCGGACCGGCGCGACGCCTTCCGGGACGCCCTGCGCGGGCTCGCGGAACTGCTGGGCCGCACCGTCGGGGCCGAGGGCTACGACTGGGTCGCCCTCGCCGACCGCCTCACCCCGCCCGCCGACCTGACCGGCCGCCGCTACGCCACCGCGCTCAACGTGCAGATGGAGGCGCTCGCCACCCTCCTCCAGGCCGGCCCCGAGCCGATTGACGCGGTCCCCGGCGAGGCCGTCGAGGCCACCCTGCTGCTCCACGAGGAGCGCTACTGGGCGCGCGCCCTCGCCGGGTCCGGGCCGCCGCTGCCGATGCCGCTGGTCCGCCGGATGGTCGCCGCCGCCACCCTGTGCGGGGCGGCCGACGAGGACGAGGCGGTCGCCGTCCTCGCCCGCGTCCCGGGCCTCGGCGG
Source organism: Streptomyces sp. NPDC093111 (assembly GCF_040683955.1). NCBI lineage: Bacteria > Bacillati > Actinomycetota > Actinomycetes > Kitasatosporales > Streptomycetaceae > Streptomyces > Streptomyces sp. NPDC093111. The sequence goes on from NZ_JBFBNW010000001.1 coordinate 170,131, forward strand.
CCCGACGGCCCGGGCGCACGCCTGGGAGTACGCCGAGGCGCTGCGCCGGCTCTACCCGGGCGCCCACGAGGCGTACTGGGGCACCCTCCAGCCCGACCGGGTGGCCGAGTTCCAGGCATCCCGCCAGGTCACCGAGGTGCCGGGACTGCTGACCGCACTCGTCGGCCCGGCCACCCCGGCCCAGCAGATCCAGGCCATGACCGTGCTGACCCGCTCGGTGGTCGCCCACGCCAACGGCGGGCGCACCGACCGGCGCGACGCGGTCCTCGCCCGGCTCGACGCCCTCGTCGACGGCTCCGACCTGGGCACGGAGGTGCTGCGCTCCAGCGCGGCGGCCCTGCCGCCGTCCTCGGACGCCCTCACTCGCTTCACCGGCCGTCTCACCGGCCGACTCGTCGAGCGGTACCGCGAGGAGGGCGGGGACCGGGCGGCGCTGGCCTGGGCACTGGAGCAGTCGGCCGGGGCCGCGAGCAGGTTGGGCGACTGGCGTACCGCCCTCGCGGCGAGTGAGGAGTCGGTCGCGATCCGCCGTGCCCTGCCCCGTACCCCGCCCACGGAGTACGAACGGCGGCTCGCCGCAGGGGTCATGCAACTCGCCAACCTGCGCCGGTGGGCGGGCCGCGAACAGGAGGCCCTGCCGCTGGCCGAGGAGGCGGTGGCGCTGTGTCGGAGCGTCGTCCGCACCGAACCGGACACGGGGCGCCCGGCGCTGGGCAAGGCGCTGACGGCGCTCGTGTGGGTGTACGAGGGCCTTGCCCGGGCGGTCGACGCCAGGCCGGTGGCCGAGGAGGCGGTGGCGATCCGACGAGCCCTCGCGGACGAGGATCCGGTGTACGAGGCGGCCTGGGTGGTGTCGCTGAGTGCCCTCGCCGTCTGTCAGACGAAGGACGGGGCGCTGGAGGAAGGGGCCAGGACGGCGGAGGCCGCGCTCGCCGTCCAGCGCAGGCTGACCCGGGAGAACCCGGACGCGCACGTCCAGGGCCTCGTCAGCTCGTTGAAGGACGTCTCCTGGCACTACTGGCAGACCGGTGGCGACGCGAGCAGGAGCCATGACGCCTCGGCGGAGGCGGTCGTCCTGCTTCGTCGGCTCGCCGTCGCCAACCCGGACTCGTACGACGACAGCCTGGCACACGCCCTGGTCAACCTGGCCGCTTCCCAGCGGGGTGAGCAGGCACTGGCCACGCTCGACGAGGCACTCGCCATCGACAAGGCCCTGTTCCGGCGCCTGCCGTGGCATGACGGGAATCGGAGGCTGCTGCACTCCAACCGTTCCGTCGAATTGTGGGAGCTGTCCCGTGCGGCCGAGGCGATCGAGGCGTTGACCCTCGCGGTGGGCATCTCCCGGAAGCTCTGCGCAGACAACGCCGTGAAGTACGGGATACCGCACGCCCTGAGCCTGGAACGGCTGGCCGGCTACCGCCAGGACGCGTTCGAGCACACCGCGGAGGCGCTCGCCGAGGTCGAGGAGGCCGCAGACGTCCGCCGCTTCCTTGCCGGGCACCATCCCGACCCTCTCCCGTACGAGAGGGGCCGCGCCTTCTCCTGCTACCTGGTCTCCTGGTACCTGTGGGCGAGCGGCCGCTCCGACGAGGCCGAACGGGCATCCGCGGAGGGGATCGCGCTGTACGACCGGCTGTCGGCGAACGGGAACGAAGTCGACCCGCTCGACCTCGCCATCTGCCTCGACCACGCCGCGACGCTCAAGAGCGAGGCGGGACAGGTCGCGGAGGCGCTCGCCGATCGGTTCAAGATCGTCAGAACGGTTCGCCCGCTCGCCGCAGTGGGGTCCGAGGGCAGGCGGCAGCTCGCCACCCACCTGCGGCGGACCGCCTCCCTCGCCGAGCGGACCGGCGGCTTCCGCGACTGGCTGGCGGTGCTGCCCCTGATTCGGGAGGCCGCCGAGCTCCACATCGGCCTGCGCACCAAGTGGGCGGGTGAATGGGACCCGGACCTGGCGGACGCCGTCGCGATCTGGATCCGGCTGCTGGAACGGACCGGGCGGCTCGCCGAGGCGGATGGCTTACGCCATAGATACGGACTTCACGACGTCCACTGACCAAGAGGAGCGCCTCAGAGATGACCGATCCGCAGCAGACGCCGGACGAGGAGAACGACGGGCTCGTCTTCGACTCCCTCGAACGGTTCGTGGCCGAGTACGTGACGGAGATCGTCCGGCGCCCGGTGGACGGGCGGTACCTCGCCTGGTGCGACGAGTGGTGGCGGCACCCCGAGGCGATCGTCCGGTTCTCCGGGATGTGGCGTGCCTTCGAGTACCTGAGGCGGGACCCCGCCCTGGGGATGTCCAACTGGTGGCTGCACCATGCCGATCCGCATCTCGCGATGCTCATGGACACGGTCAAGGGGCCGTTCGCGCTGTGCACGGGCCCGGACGGTCACAGCGAGTTCCTGGGGCCGCTGCCCCATCAGCCCGCCGAACCGGGAATGCTGGACCATCCGGCCTTCTCCGTGGCGGCGGAGGACGCCCCCGCCGCCGCTCAGGACTGACGCAACGCCCCCAGCTGCGCCAGGAACCACTCCCGCGGCGGCAGCGCCGTCGCCGCCGTGGCGAGGCGCTCGGTGCGTTCGGCGCGTTCGGGGGCGGTCATCGCGAGGGCGGTGTGGAGGGCCTCGGCGGTGGCCGTCACGTCGTACGGGTTGACCGTGAGGGCGTCCTCGTGGAGCTCCTCGTACGCGCCGGCCTCGCGGGACAGGACCAGGGCGCAGCCCTCGTCGGAGACGACCGGGATCTCCTTGGCGACCAGGTTCATGCCGTCGCGGACCGGGTTGACCAGGGCCACGTCGGCCAGCCGGTAGGCGGCGAGGGAGCGGGTGAAGTCGTCCTGGACGGAGAGCAGGACGGGCTGCCAGGCGTCGGTGCCGTACTCGGCGTTGATCGCCTCGGCGAGCTCGGTCACCGAGGCCGTGTACGCGCGGTAGACCTCCAGGTCCTGCCGGGAGGGGTACGCGGAGGCCAGGTGGACGATCCGGCCGCGCCACTCGGGGCGGGTGGCGAGGAGCTCGCGGTAGGCGAGCAGGCCGCGCGGGATGTTCTTGGAGAGTTCCGTGCGGTCGACGCGGACGATCGTCCGCAGGCCGCCGGTCTCGGCGCGCAGCTCGGCGAGTCGGGCGTCGACCTCGGGGCGGTGGGCGAGGGCGCGCAGGTCGTCGCCGTCGACGCCCAGCGGGTACGCGGCGACCCGGGTGCCGTCGTCGACGAGCGGGTCGGCCAGGAAGGCGGCGGCCCAGGCGCGGGTGTGGAAGCCGCGCTCGTCGGCGCCGAGCATGCCCTCGATCAGCTCGCGGTGGATGTCGTCGGGCAGCATCGCCAGGTAGCCGGGCGCCGCCCACGGGGTGTGCGTGAAGTGCCCGATCCGCAGGTCCGGGCGGAGCGCGCGGAGCATGCCGGGGACGAGCGCCAGGTGGTAGTCCTGCACGAGGACCGCCGCGCCGGGGTCCGCGGCCTCGGCGAGCGCCTCGGCGAAGGCCCGGTTGTAGGCGCGGTAGGAGCCCCAGCGGCGCCGGAAGTCCGCGTCGAAGACGGGCTCGCGCGGGATGTCGTACAGGTGGTGGTGGAGGAACCAGAGCACCGAGTTCGCGATGCCGTTGTACGCGTCGGCGTACACCTCCGGGTCGATGTCCAGCATGCGCACGCCCGGCTCGGCGACCCCGCGGCGCACGGCCTCGCGGTCGCCGTCGCCGAGGGCGGCGCAGACCCACAGGCCGCCCTCGGAGGCGACGGCGCCGAGGCCGGAGACGAGTCCGCCGCCGCCGCGCCGGGTGTCCAGGGAGCCGTCGTCACGCACGGTGTACGAGACCGGGCCGCGGTTCGATGCCACGAGGACGGTAGCCATGTGGCGAACCTAGCCCGTCCGGTACACGCTCAAACGTGCGGATATCAGACAGGTGGGTGTGCGGTGTCAGGCCACGCGGCGCCGCGCGTACTCCGCGATCTCCGCCATCGGCGGGCGCTCCTCCGTGTCCACCGGGTACGTGTGCGGCTCGAAGCCCCGCTCGCCCCGCTCGAACTGGGTCAGCCACGGGCGCACCAGATGCCCCCGGGACAGGCGCAGCTGCGCCGTCCGGTAGATCGCGGCGGCCATCCGGCCCAGCGCCCGCCCGTCCTGGTGCCGGTGCTTGCGCACGCCCACGTCCACCTGCGCGAGGGCGTCCAGGCCCACCGTGTGCAGGGCGTCGACGAGCAGGCCCAGCTCCACTCCGTAACCGACCGGGAACGGCAGGCGTTCGAGCAGCGAGCGGCGGGCCGCGTACTCGCCGCCCAGCGGCTGGACGAAACCGGCCAGCTGCGGCCAGTGCAGGTTGAGCAGCGGGCGGGCCACCAGCTCTGTCACGCGACCGCCCTGACCTGGGGTGTCGCCGAGCGGGCGGTCGTACATCGCCTTCACGAAGTCGACGTCCGGATCGGTGAGCAGCGGGCCCACGATGCCGGTGACGAAGTCCGCGGAGAAGTCCCTGAGGTCCGCGTCCACGAAGCAGACCACGTCCCCGGTCGTCACCATCAGTGACCGCCAGAGGACCTCGCCCTTGCCGGGCACCGCCGGTATCCGGGGCAGGATCGCGTCCCGCGCCACCACCCGCGCGCCGGCCGCCGCGGCCACCTCCGCCGTACGGTCCGTGGAGCCCGAGTCGATCACCACGAGCTCGTCCACCAGCGGGACCGCGTCGGTCATCAGCTCGCGGCGGATCACGGAGACGATCGTGCCGACCGTCGCCTCCTCGTTCAGCGCGGGCAGCACCACGCTGACCCGCGTCCCCCGCTTGGCGGCGAGGACGCGCTCCAGCGGGCGGTCGGCAACGGACCAGGACCGCCGGGCCAGCCAGCGCTCCACCTCTTCCAGCAACGTGATCTCCATCTCGCGGATCGGACGACCGTCTCCACCTTCGTAGCCTTCGGTTACAGTCTTGAACAACGCGGATCCCCGATGCATGTCGGGGTGCCGACCGCGTCTCACAATCGAATACCGCTCATCCAGAGGGGCAGAGGGAAACGGCCCGTTGAAGCCCCGGCAACCCTCCAGTCGGTTACTCGTCCTCCAGCGAGGCTCCCGACTAGGGAAGGTGCCAAATCCGTCTCATGGCGAAAAATTCGTCATGGGAAAGATGAGGAGAAAGGGCCTCGCCTCCATGGCTGTACAGACCGTCGCATCCGGAACCACCGTCGACCTCGGTCCCGCTTCCGGACTCTCCTGCCGCGAATGCGGCGAATCCTTCCCGCTCGGCCCGATCTTCGCCTGCGAGCTCTGTTTCGGCCCGCTCGAAGTCGCGTACGACCTGCCCTTCGGTGACCCGGAGGAGCTGCGCAAGCGCATCGAGGCCGGCCCCGCGAACATCTGGCGCTACGCCCCGCTGCTGCCCGTCCCGGCCGACGTCGCCGAGAAGCCGAACCTGAACCCCGGCTGGACCCCGCTCGTCAAGGCCGACAACCTGGCCCGCGAACTGGGCGTCGAGCCCGGCAGGCTGTTCGTCAAGGACGACTCCGGCAACCCGACCCACTCCTTCAAGGACCGGGTCGTCGCCCAGGCCATCGAGGCCGCCCGCGCCTTCGGCTTCACCACCCTCTCCTGCTCCTCCACCGGCAACCTGGCCGGCGCCGTCGGCGCCGCCGCCGCCCGGGCCGGCTTCCGCTCCTGCGTGTTCATCCCGCACGACCTGGAGCAGGGCAAGGTCGTCATGGCCGGCGTCTACGGCGGTGACCTCGTCGCCATCGAGGGCAACTACGACGACGTCAACCGCTTCTGCTCGGAGCTCATCGGCGACCCGCTCGGCGAGGGCTGGGGCTTCGTCAACGTCAACCTGCGCCCGTACTACGGCGAGGGCTCCAAGACGCTCGCGTACGAGATCTGCGAGCAGCTCGGCTGGGTCATCCCCGACCAGCTGGTCATCCCGATCGCCTCCGGCTCGCAGCTCACCAAGATCGACAAGGGCCTCCAGGAGCTCATCAAGCTGGGCCTGGTCGAGGACAAGCCGTACAAGATCTTCGGCGCCCAGGCCGAGGGCTGCTCCCCGGTCTCGGTCGCCTTCAAGGCCGGCCACGACGTGGTGAAGCCCCAGAAGCCGAACACCATCGCCAAGTCCCTCGCCATCGGCAACCCGGCGGACGGCCCGTACGTGCTCGACATCGCCCGCCGCACCGGCGGCGCCGTGGAGGACGTGAACGACGAGCAGGTCGTCGACGCGATCAAGCTGCTCGCCCGTACCGAGGGCATCTTCGCCGAGACCGCGGGCGGCGTGACCGTCGGCGTGACGCGCAAGCTGGTCGAGGCCGGTCTCATCGACCCGACGCTGACGACGGTGGTCCTCAACACCGGCGACGGACTCAAGACCCTGGACGCCGTTGCCGACAGCTCTCAGGCGACCGCCACCATCCGCCCGAGCCTGGACGCGTTCCGCGACGCGGGCCTGGCCCACTGAAAGGTACGTGAACCCCATGGCCGTCAACGTCCGCATCCCCACCATCCTCCGCACCTACACGGGCGGCCAGTCCGAGGTGAAGGCCGAGGGCGGGACCCTCGCCGAGGTCATCGCCGACCTGGAGAAGAACCACGCGGGCATCGCCGCCCGCGTCCTGGACGACCAGGGCAAGCTGCGCCGCTTCGTCAACGTGTACGTCAACGACGACGACGTGCGCTTCGAGCAGGGCCTGGAGACCGTGACGCCGGACGGCGCCGGCGTCTCCATCATCCCGGCCGTCGCCGGCGGCTGCTGAACCGTCCGGATCGGCCGGTCTTACCCGCGCTTACCCGCGGTACCCGTCTTACCTGAATTGCCCCTTCCGCGAGAAGAAGCGGAGGGGGCAATTCTGCATGGTTGAGCGGGGTAGAGTTGGGGAAGTCCCCTCCGCTGCCCATGCCAGGCGCATATGAGAATGCGCCCGTGCACGACAAGAAGCAGCCAAAGCGCCCGTGTCTTGTGCACCTTCTGCGCGCTTTGCCCGGCCCGACTTGACCCGGAATTCAAGGGAATCTCCCCAATTCGCCTTTCACGGCTGCCCAGAATTCTCGTCCGATTGACCTGTTGCAGAGGGCAGTTGGGCAGATACATTCAGCGGCGGTCGACGCGTTCCGGCGCAGGGTCTGACCCGGGTCCGCGAAGTGCGGCCCCGCGCAAGGGCCAGTAATAGGGGAGTTAGGCATGGCTCAGGGCACCGTCAAGTGGTTCAACGCGGAGAAGGGCTACGGCTTCATCGCGGTCGACGGTGGTGCGGATGTTTTCGTCCACTACAGCGCGATCCAGATGGACGGCTACCGCACCCTTGAAGAAGGACAGCGGGTCGAGTTCGAGATCTCGCAGGGTCAGAAGGGCCCGCAGGCGGACATGGTCAAGCTCGCCGCCTCTGCCTGAGCGCGGCGCGATCGGCCACCGACGCACTTCCGTCGAGGGGCCCGCATCCAGACCGGATGCGGGCCCCTCGTCATGTCCGGCGCCCTGTCGGGCGCGGTGCGCGGCGCCGGTCGGGGCGCCGTGGGGCGTCATGTGCGCCCGGCGTGTGCGCCCGGCTCGTGCTCCCAGGGGTGACCGATCCTCGGTAGTCGCTTGCACTCGCATGGGGCGAGTGCTAATCATTGGCGTTAGCACTCTGAAGGTGAGAGTGCTTAATCGAGGATCGGGCAGACGAGGCCCGCGGCCAGGTGGGGCAAGGAACCACAGGGCTCGCAGGCCGTCCGTCGCGGGCGTCGGCGCGGTCCAGGAGCGTTATCCACCCCATGTCCGGGAGGACCACTTCACATGGCCAAGATCATCGCGTTCGACGAGGAGGCCCGGCGCGGTCTCGAGCGCGGCATGAACCAGCTCGCTGACGCCGTCAAGGTCACCCTCGGCCCCAAGGGCCGCAACGTCGTCCTCGAGAAGAAGTGGGGCGCCCCCACGATCACCAACGATGGTGTCTCCATCGCCAAGGAGATCGAGCTCGAGGACCCGTACGAGAAGATCGGCGCCGAGCTGGTCAAGGAAGTCGCCAAGAAGACGGACGACGTCGCCGGCGACGGTACGACCACCGCCACCGTCCTCGCCCAGGCGCTCGTCCGCGAGGGCCTGCGCAACGTGGCCGCCGGTGCCAACCCGATGGCCCTCAAGCGCGGCATCGAGAAGGCCGTCGAGGCCGTCTCCGGCGCCCTCCTCGAGCAGGCGAAGGATGTCGAGACCAAGGAGCAGATCGCTTCCACGGCCTCCATCTCCGCCGCCGACACCCAGATCGGCGAGCTCATCGCCGAGGCGATGGACAAGGTCGGCAAGGAAGGCGTCATCACCGTCGAGGAGTCGCAGACCTTCGGGCTCGAGCTCGAGCTCACCGAGGGCATGCGCTTCGACAAGGGCTACATCTCGGCGTACTTCGCGACCGACATGGAGCGCATGGAGGCGGCCCTGGATGACCCGTACATCCTGATCGTCAACTCCAAGATCTCCTCCGTGAAGGACCTGCTCCCGCTCCTGGAGAAGGTCATGCAGTCGGGCAAGCCGCTGCTGATCATCGCCGAGGACGTCGAGGGCGAGGCCCTGTCGACGCTGGTCGTCAACAAGATCCGCGGCACCTTCAAGTCCGTCGCCGTCAAGGCCCCGGGCTTCGGCGACCGTCGCAAGGCCATGCTGAACGACATCGCCATCCTCACCGGCGGCACGGTCATCTCCGAGGAGGTCGGCCTCAAGCTGGAGAACGCGGGCCTCGACCTGCTGGGCCGCGCCCGCAAGGTCGTCATCACCAAGGACGAGACCACCATCGTCGACGGTGCCGGTGACAGCGAGCAGGTCGCCGGTCGCGTGAACCAGATCCGCGCCGAGATCGAGAACAGCGACTCGGACTACGACCGCGAGAAGCTCCAGGAGCGCCTCGCGAAGCTGGCCGGCGGCGTGGCCGTCATCAAGGCCGGTGCCGCGACCGAGGTCGAGCTCAAGGAGCGCAAGCACCGCATCGAGGACGCCGTTCGCAACGCGAAGGCGGCCGTCGAGGAGGGCATCGTCGCCGGTGGCGGCGTCGCCCTGCTGCAGGCCTCCGCGGTCTTCGAGAAGCTGGAGCTGGACGGCGACGAGGCCACCGGTGCCAACGCCGTCAAGCTGGCCCTGGAGGCCCCGCTCAAGCAGATCGCCGTCAACGGTGGTCTCGAGGGTGGCGTCGTCGTCGAGAAGGTGCGCAACCTCCCCGTCGGCCACGGCCTGAACGCCGCGACCGGTGAGTACGTCGACATGATCGCCGAGGGCATCATCGACCCGGCGAAGGTCACCCGCTCCGCGCTGCAGAACGCGGCGTCCATCGCGGCCCTGTTCCTCACCACCGAGGCCGTCATCGCCGACAAGCCGGAGAAGTCGTCCGCGCCGGCCGGCGGCGGCATGCCGGGCGGTGACATGGACTTCTGAGTCTGATCCTCTCGACGCGCCCCTCGCACTGACCGGCCGCAGGCGGCCGGTCAGGCTTCGGGACGCTGCACCGGACTCCGTCCGGTGATCGGGATCGACCTCAGTTCCACGCCGAAGGGCGGCACCCCCCAGGGGGTGCCGCCCTTCAGTCGTGTCCGGTTCCGCCGGTCAGCGGACGTCGACGAAGTCGCCCTTGCCGGCCGAGTCGAAGTGCGAGGCGTCACCGACGTAGACGAGGGTGTACGTGCCGTCCACCGAGGTCCGCGCCTTCAGGGCCGTCTGGCCCGCGGCGTTGGTGCGGCCCCAGGCGACGGTCTTCCACGTCTTCGAGCCCCACGCGGCGAACCGCAGCTGCACCGGCTGGTTGGCCAGCGGCTTCCAGCCGCCCTGGTCGTGCTGCACCGTGCCGCGCACCGTGACCACGCCGCCCTTGCGGATCGGCTCCGGCGTCGCGTCCACCGCCAGGACGCGGGTGGAGGTGCGGGTCACGTGGAAGGTGCGGCTGACGGACTCGGCGTGCTCCTGCGTGCCGACGGAGCGGAGCCGGAACCAGCCGCCCCTGGTGGCGACGCCGATGCCGAAGGACTTGCGGACCTCGGCGGTGAAGGCGGTCGAGGCGACCTTCTTCCACCCGGTCTGCCCGTTCGGGGACTGCTCCAGGAGCACCGTCTGCGTCGTGTACGTCGTCATGGTCTGGTACGGGACACGGAACTGGCCGTACGCGGTGAGCCGTCCGTCGCCGCCGAGCCGGTAGGCCGTGAGCGTCGTGCGGGTGTCCGCCGGCATGGCGAGCGGGCCGTTCGCGTACAGGCCGGTCTGGAACAGGCTCGTACCGGAGACGGTCCAGCCGGCGGAGCCCCAGCCCGAGTCCGTGGGGGCGCCGGGGGCGGCGACGAGCCGTACGGTGAACCGGCCGTCGGCGTCGGAGCGAACGGTCTTGTGGAAACCGCCGTTCAGGAACGCCTCCAGCGGCTCGTCGGCGACCGGCGTGCCGTCCACCGGGTCGGTGACCCGGCCGGTGAGGGTGACGGTCTCGCCGTTCACCGCGCGCGTCTTGTCGGCGGTGACGGAGAGCGCCATCGTCCGGACCCGCACGTCGGAGGAGTCGATGCTCGACGTGGAGCCGTGCACCTCGTCGCTGTTCTCGCTGAACTCGGCCGCGTACCAGGTGGTGCGCACGGCGGGGACCGGGTCGGCGGCGAAGGCGCCGGAGGAGTCCGTGACGGCGGATCCGGTCGGGGTGCCGACGCTCCAGCCGGGGCCGAAGGAGACCGTGCGGCGGGGCAGCGGGACCCGGTCGCCGGAGCCGGGCTGGACGCCGAGCAGGGTGCCCTTGGCGTGGATGTTCGGGTCGGCCCAGGTGGAGACGCCGACGTCGAAGCCGGTCAGCAGCGGGCGCAGGGTGAAGTCGAGCGTGCCCGCGCCGGTCCGGGTGACGGTGTTGCCGAGCGAGTCGGTGGCCGTCACGTCGATCGCGTACCTGCCGAGCGCCGGGAGGGTGCCGCCGTCCTCGGTGAGCTTGAGCGTGGACTCCACGGGCAGCGCGAACACGTTCGTGTCCGAGGGGTCCCGGACGAGCGAGGGCAGTTCGGCGAGGACGGTGTCGCCCTGCCGGATCCTCGCGGACACCGCGGTGACGGTGGCCTGCGGCGCGTCGGTCCAGGTGGTCACCCGGAAGGTGCCGCGCTGGGCGTCGACGGTCGTGGCGCGGCCGACGCCCACGGTGGCGGGGGCGGGCTCGTCGGCGAGGGCGGGGGCCGCCCCGGCGCCCAGGGCGAGCGCCGTGACGAGGGAGACGGCGGAGAGCCGGCGGAGGTCAGCGCGCATCGACATAGAAGTTCCTCGACTCGCTGTAGAAGTAGCCGGCCTTGGACTGGAGTCCCAGGCCCCAGGTGCCGTCGCCGTAGGTGGTGGTGGTGACGGTGAACGCGCCGGTGGAGCTGGTGGCGATGTTCTTGGTCGCCCAGTACCAGTTCGGGTCGCCCTTCGGCTTGACGTACAGGGTCAGCCGCGCGCCGGGCATGGCCTTCCAGACGCCGTTGACCTGCTGCTGCACGACACCCTTGACCGTGAGCTTGCCGTTGACCGTGGGCCGGGTGGGGCCGTAGGTGACGTTGACGATCCGGGTGGGGATGCGGGACAGGCGGACGTTCAGGGTGTTCTTGGGGACGTAGCGGTCGCTCTCCGGGTGGTAGATCCGGTAGACCGCGTTGACGTAGCCCCAGGTGCCGAAGTCGTACCAGCAACCGGTGTCGACGTAGCCGGACTTCAGGGTGCGGAAGGTGCGTCCGTTGTCCAGGGAGACCTGGAGGGCGACCCAGTCGGGCTTGATGTCGCAGTACCCGGATCCGGAGCCGAGCCGTCCGCGGGCCTTCACCCAGCCGTACTCGTCCAGCGTCATGGTGGCGTTGGTGTACGTGAACTGCTGCGGCACCGCGATGTCGGCGGTGTCGTACAGGTAGGTGGTCTGCGTGGCGTAGTACACCGACGGCTTCGGCATCGTGTACAGCCGGGGGCCGGTCGAGTACTGGGCGCGCAGGGAGTACGAGAAGGAGCCGTCGGCGGTCGTGGTGCCGCTGCCGAGCGCGGTGACCGGCTTGGTGTACGGGTACGGCTCGGAGCCGCCGGTGACCACCGGGATGCCGCCGAAGCTCTTCCAGCCGCCCTCGGTCAGGCGCTCCACCCGGCCCGTGACCTTGACGTCCGTGCCGGCGGCGACGCGGAACCGGTCGGTGTCCGAGGTGACCCGGTACTTCAGCTTGTCCACGCCCACGGCGGGCAGCCTGCTCGCCTCCACCGGGTCGACGTCGCCGGACGCGGCCACGACCTCGGCCGTGCCGCCGGCGATCTCCTCGTCCGCGACGAAGGGCATCGTGAAGGTGCCGTCCGCCGTGGTGGTGACCGTGACGCTCTTGGACAGGGGCCGGGAGTAGGCGTCCCGCAGGTTCAGCGTGACCTTGACCGGGGTGCCCTCGGCGGCCGGGCCGGTGGTGTCCGTGGCCGGGTTCCAGGTGGTGGCCTTGCCGGACAGGACGACGTTCCGGCTGTCGAAGCTGGTGGTCGCGCGGTCGAAGGAGGCGGTCGAGACGCCGGTGTGCAGCCGGTAGCCGAAGGAGCCGCCGGTCCAGCGCTGCACGGTGCCGCCGGGCAGCCGGTACTCGACGGCGAGCGGGTAGTCCCCGAAGGCGGTGCCCTCGGGGAGCCGGATCGGCGCGTCGGTGGTCCAGGAGTAGTAGGTCCTCGGCGAGAGCTCGTCCGTCGAGGCGAGGACGGCGGCGTCCGGGGCGCCGGAGGCGAGCACGCTCACCTTGATCCAGAGCGCGTTGTTCGGCAGACCGCCGATGGTCAGCCGGCCGTCGTCCAGGGTCGTCGTCTGGCTGACGGTCTCCGCGTACGCGGCCGGGGCCGTGACGACGGCGGGCAGTGCCACCCCCGCCGACAGGGCGAAAACGGTCGCCGCACGCACCAGGGCATGCGGCAGGGTGCGCTTCGAGCGCATGAAAGACCCCCCACAGGTCAGAAAAGACGCGGCGCTTGCTCACGCGTGACCATCGTGATGACGGTGATGATCGCGGGCCGCGTGCAAGCACCATAGCGCCTGCCCGTTGAACGCGTTCACCGGATTACCTGTTCGCCGCCGGAGTCCGGCCGGGGCATCCTGAGAGGAGAGCCCGGCGCCCTCAGGCAGTGGCCCCCGGGCGCGGTCGGACGGGAGAGCGCGATGATCACGCTGCTGACGACACCGGCGGAACGCGAGCTGGTCATCACCCGCACCTTCGAGGCGCCCGTGAGCCGGGTGTGGGAGGCCTGGACGCGGACCGAGCACGTACGGGCCTGGTACGGGGTGGCGGGGCTGACCATGTCCGTCTGCGACATCGACCTGCGGCCGGGCGGCGCGTGGCGCTGGGGCCAGCGGACCCCGGACGGCCAGGAGATCGTCTTCTCGGGCGCGTACGAGGAGATCGTCCCGGCCGAGCGGCTCGTCTACTCGGAGCGTTTCGAGCAGATGCCGGACGCCGAGCCGGTCCGCGTCGTCCTCGCCTTCGACGCCACCCCCGACGGCGGCACCGCGCTGACCAGTACGTCCTTCTGGCCGTCCACGGAGATCAGGGACCAGGCGCTGGCCGCGGGCATGGAGGCGGGGGTGAGGGAGCAGTACGACCGGCTCGCCGACCACCTCCGCAGGATGTGACCGCCCTGGAGGTCCCGAGGCTGACGGCGGACGGGCTGCTGCTGCGCCCCTGGGAGCTCGCGGACCTGCCGCTGGTCCGCGAGGCGTCGGACGACCCGTACATCCCGCTGATCACGACCGTCCCGCCGGTCTGGTCGCGCGCGGCGGGCGAGTCCTTCGTGCGCCGCCAGTGGGCCCGCGCGCACACCGGCGCCGGCTACCCCTTCGTCATCGTCCGCACCGCCGACGCCCGCCCCCTCGGCACCATCGGCCTCTGGCTCCGCGACCTCCCCGAAGGCCGCGCGACCCTCGGCTACTGGCTGGCCCCCCACGCCCGGGGCAACGGCACCGCCACCCACGCCCTCACCACCCTCACCACCTGGGCCACCACCGAACTCCACGTCCCCCGCCTCCAACTCCTCGTCGAACCCTGGAACACCCCCTCGGCCCGCACGGCCGAACGGGCCGGGTTCGTACGGGAGGGCGTGCTGCGCGGGTGGCAGGAGGTGGGCGGGGTGCGGCGGGACATGGTGATGTACGGGCGGGTGGCCGGGGGGCGGGCGGGTGGCGGCGCGGGGCCTCAGGGCGCGGGCAGCTCGTAACGCAGCAGGGCACGGGCCATGGGCTCACCGGTGCGCCGGGCGTACCCGGCGCGCGCCTTCACCTCGCGAAGCGTGCGGGGGCGCCAACCGGGGCCGCCGCAGCAGCTCTTGTGGAAACCGATGCCCGCGTTGAGCAGGACCGACAGCACCCGCCACGCCGCCGCGTCATGCCGCCGGGGCGGCGCGAACGCGGAGCCGGCGTGGATCATCACCCGCGCGCAGCGCGGACAGAGCCGCTCCCGGGTGATGTCGAGGTACGCCTGCTTGTACGACGCCCGGCACGGCAGACAGACGAACGAGGTCTTGGCATGGCCCATGGGCGCAGCGTAGGAGGCGCCGCGACCGGCCCGCCATCGGATTAGACCGCCCTTAGCCCGCCTCAGCCCGCCTCCGGGCCCGCCAGCAGCCCCGTGTCCTGGCCCGCGCGCTTCAGGGACGCCGTCACGAAGCCGTTCGTCTTCAGTTCCTCGACGGTGGCGCGGAGGAACGCGACCGTCTCGGCGGAGCGGGTGACCGGGGTGCCCACGGCCTGGCGGATCCGCATGAAGCGGGGGTCGAGGAGGCGGACCTCGGGGTGGGCCGCCGCGTACGCGGTCATCGGCTGGCGGATGCCCGCGCCCGCTTCCAGGCCCTGCGCCGCGAAGGTGTCGACGCCCTCCTCGCCGCGCACCAGTTCCGCGTGGCGCAGGGTGCGGGTGAGGTAGAGGTCGTACGCGGAGCCCGTTTTCACGCCGATGCGGACGCCCGGGGCGTCCACCTCCTCGGGGCTCGTCAGGGCGGAGTCGCGCGGCACCGCGTACACGCCCTCGATGACGACGTACGGGGCCGTGAACGCGACCTCCGCCTCCCGCGCCGGCTCGACGGCGAGGAAGCAGAGGTCGGCGCGGCCGGTCGCCATCGCCTCGTACGACTTGCGCGCCGCGTCGAAGCAGAGCAGCTCCACCGGTACGCCGAGCCGGGCGCCGATCTCGCGGGCCAGGTCCACGGTGATGCCGGCGGGGGCGTCCGGGGTGCCCTGGGCCAGGACCGGGTTGCCGAGGTTGATGGAGGCGCGCAGGGTGCCGGTCGGTGCCAGGTCGGAGACGAGGGCGGGCGTGGTCGTCGCAGAGGTCATGGGGCCGGAGTGTAGGGCCCGGGGGGTGGGTTTCGGCCGGTCAGGGGGTGGGGGGCGGGGAGGCGTACGGGTACGGGGGCGCCGTCACGGGCCGGTCGGGGCGTGCGCCTTCGCCAGGCGGGTCAGGTCCTCGTCCGTCAGCCGCAGCGCGCCCGCCGCCACGTTGGCCGTCAGGTGGCCGAGGTCGCCGGTGCCGGGGATGGCGAGCAGGTGGGGGCCCTGGTGGAGGGTCCAGGCGAGGCGGATCTGGGCCGGGGTCGCGTCGTGCTCGCGGGCCACGGCGAGGATCTCCGCCGGCTCCGGCGCGGCCGTCGTGCCGCCTTCGCGGCCGGCCGCGGCGATCGAGTAGAACGGCACGAACGCGATGCCCTGCTCGCCGCAGTGGCGCACGAACTCCGCGTACTCCGGGCGTACCCCGATCCCGTACATGTTCTGCACGCACACCACGGGCGCTATCCCCCGCGCCTCTTCGAGCTGCTCGGGCGTGACGTTCGAGACGCCGAGGTGGCGGATGAGGCCGGCCTCGCGCAGGTCGGCGAGGGCGCCGAAGCGTTCGGCGACGGAGTCGGTGCCGAGGACCCGGAGGTTGACCACGTCGAGGTGGTCGCGGCCGAGCTGGCGCAGGTTCTCCTCGACCTGGGCGCGCAGGGCCGCCGGGGTGCGGGCGGGCTCGGTCCAGGCGCCGGACGCGTCGCGCGCGGGGCCGACCTTCGTCGCGATGACGAGGTCGTCGGGGTAGCGGCCGGACGGCCCGGCGAGCGCCCTGTTGAGGAGCTCGTTCGCGGAGCGCAGGCGCGAGAAGTAGAACGCGGCGGTATCCATGTGGTTGACCCCGAGGTCGACCGCCTTGCGCAGCACCGCGATCGCCTGCGCCCGGTCACGGGGCACGGTGTCCTCGACGAGCGCGGCACCGGTCTGCGGCAGCCGCATGGTGCCGAAGCCGATGCGGCGGACGGGCAGGTCACCGAGCGTCCACGTGCCCGAGGCGGCGGCGTCGACGGACGGGGTGGGGGAAGGAGTGGGGGCGGTGGCGGTGGTGGTGGTCCGGTCTGAGGTCATGGCGGGGATGATCTCCCGCCGGACCCGTCCTGGCCACCCGCTTTCCCCCTGCGGACCTCCCGCCTCCCGCCCCCCGTGGGCCGGGGGCTACCCCCACCCCGCACCCGCGTGCCTGCCGGATGGGGAGCTGACGCGTGGTCAACGAAGCTTCCTGCATGACCACTTCCGCAGGAATCGCCCTCGCTCTCGCCCTCGCCTCCGCCGCCCTCACCGCCCCCGCGGCGGGTGCGGCCGGCTCCTCCGCCCCTGCTCTCGACTGGCAGAAGTGCGGCCCCGCCGGTCTCCGGCAGGAGTGCGCCACGCTGTCCGTACCGCTCGACTACGCCGAGCCCGACGGGCGCCGGGTCCCGCTCGCCGTGTCCCGGATCCTCAGCGACCGGCCCGAGGCGCGCCGCGGCGTCCTGCTGGTGGTGCCCGGCGGGCCCGGCGGGTCGGGGGTGCAGCGCCTGTCGGCGAAGGGGGAGGCGCTCGGGAAGGAGCTGGGCGGCGCGTACGACCTGGTGGCGTTCGACCCGCGCGGGGTCGGCGGCAGCATGAAGGCGGACTGCGGGCTCGCGGACGACGACCGGCGGCTGGTGAACCTGCGCAGCTGGCCCGCCGCCGACGGCTCCATCGACGCGTCGGTCGAGCGCTCCCGCCGTACCGCGGAGGCATGCGCCCGCAACGGCGGCGCCGAGCTGCGCAGCCTCACCACCGCCAACCAGGTGCGGGACCTGGACCGGCTGCGGGCGGCGCTCGGCGAGGAGAAGGTGTCGGTGTGGGGGGTCTCGTACGGCACGTACGTCACCGCGCAGTACGCGCAGAAGTTCCCGCACCGCACCGACCGGCTGGTCCTCGACAGCAGCGCCGACCCGAACCCGCGCACCGTCGCCCAGGGCTGGCTGCGGGGGATGGCGCGCGGCGCCGAGGACCGGTTCCCCGACTTCGCCGCGTGGGCCGCGCACCCGGACCGGGCGAAGGACGGGCTGCGGCTCGCCGACCGCGCCGAGGACGTCCGCCCGCTGGTCCTGGATCTCGCGGCCCGGCTGGACCGGGAGCCGAAGCCGTCGACGACGGCGGGCGTGCCGCTCACGGGCAACCTGCTGCGGCAGGCGCTCCAGATGGCGCTGTACTCGGACTCCCAGTTCGAGGGCCTGGCCCGACTGATCCAGCAGGCCGCCGCACCGGCCGGGACGCCGGCCGGGACGCCGGTGCTCCCGCCCGCCCTGTCCGGCCCGATGCCCGGCTCCGACGCGGCCGTCACGGTCGGCGTGATCTGCAACGACGTGAAGTGGCGGGGTTCCGTCCGCTCGTACGAGCGGGCCGTCGTCGCCGACCGGGCCGCGTACCCCCTGACGGCGGGCATGCCGGCCAACATCACGCCCTGCTCCTTCTGGAAGGGCGGCCCCGTCGAGAAGCCCACCCGCATCACCGACGAGGGCCCCTCCAACATCCTCATGATCCAGAGCCTGCGCGACCCGGCCACCCCGCACTCGGCCGGCCTCAAGATGCGCGAGGCACTGGGCGCGAAGGCCCGGCTGGTCTCCGTCGACCACGGCGGCCACGGCATGTACCTCGGCAACGGCAACGCCTGCGGCGACCGCACGGTGACCCGCTTCCTGCTGACGGGCGAGCGACCGGCGACGGACGTCGACTGCTGACGCGCCGCTGTTAGAGTCGGGCCACTTGTCGAGGGGATCAAGGACGAGGGGCGGGGCCGGGGGGCCCGGTACCGAAGAGCGTCCGCCCCTCGTGCTCATCTTCCGGGGAGGGCCCTTCGTGGCGCGTCTTGTCTCATCGTGGTTCGGGCCGCCCAGGGCCGCCGTCGCCTTCGGGCTCGCGGCGGCCCTGGGCGTCTCGGGCGTGCTGTCCGGCGGGCGGGCGGCGGCGGCCGAACCGCCACCACCGCCCGCTTCGGCAGCCCAGGCCGCTCCGGCCGCTCCGGCCGCGTCCGTGGTCGCCGAGGAGCTGACCATCCCGGCGTCCCCGCACGTGACGCCGCCCGACACCAAGGTGCTCGGCGCGGGTACGGGCGTGCAGTGGTGGTCCGAGCGCGGCGGCCGGCAGTGGTGGAACCCCGCGTCCGGCACCTCGGTCGCCGCCCCCGACTGCCCGTGGGCGACCGCTCCGTTCGCCAACGGCGACAGTGACGGCTGCGGCGCCGCGTCGCTGTACGTGATCCGCGACCTGGCCACCGGTGCGGTGCGCGAACGGGATCTCCCCGAGGGGCACACGACGTTCGGCGCGCACACCGCGGACCGGGTTCTGACCGCCGTACCGGACGCCGACGGTTCGGCGGTGCGCCTGCACCTCCTCGGGGTCGGCGCCGGAGCCCCGGCCGACACCGAGGTCGCCGTGCCGGTCCGGATGGTCCGGCAGCCCGCCCTGCTCGGGCAGGACGCGAACAGCGCCTTCCTGCGGTACTGGGACGGCACCCGGTACGCCTACGGTCTGGTCGACTTCGCCGCGTCCGCGTTCCGCCCCACGGCCGGTCCCGCCACCGAGCCGTCCTATCCGCTGCACGCGCTGACACCGGACTGGCTCGTCCACTTCGAGGCGGACTGGCGCAGTCCGGTCCGTCTCGTGTCCCGCGCGGACGGCACGACCATCCGCGAGGTGCCCACCTCGTGCTCGGAGAACCCGCGGGCGGTCCAGACGCTCGGCGACTGGCTGGTCGTCGCGTGCGCCGGAATCCGCGCCGTGCACCTGACGAGCGGTGAGACGACGCCCGTGCTGCCGCGCGCGGCGGCGACCCTGGCCACCGGGACCGACGGCGGCGTCTACGCGACCGGCGGCGCCGACTCCGCGCACTGGGGCCTCCAGCGGATCGAGCTCGGCCCGGACGGCCGGCCGCGCGCGCGGCTCGTCCACGGCATCGCGCCGGTTCCGGCGAAGCGGAGCCACGTGGCGATCCACCAGCGGGAGGTGGCGTACGTGGAGAACGCCGGCACCGGCGGCACGTCCATCGCGCGCCGGCTCTCGCCGACGGCACCGCTCACGATGGACGAGGAGCCGCTGTGGTCCTGCAAGGTGCCGGACGGCTCCACTCGGTGCCCGGAGGGCGGTCACTACCTCGGCGACGACCGGAGGGTCACGGTCGAGACCGAGGACTCCGTGGGCTGCCGCGGCTGCGTCATGGTGGTCCGGGTGGCGGACCCGCGCACCGGCGCCGCCCCGAAGGTGTGGCGGCTCGGCCCGAGGGACCTGCGGCCGGACGAGTGGCTGGGCAGCTCGGGCCGTTACCTCCTCGCCAAGACGAAGGGGGGCACCCGCTTCGTCTTCGACTTCGAGACGGGCCGGACGGTGTGGACGTGGGCGGATTCCGGGCTCACCGCGGCCGCCTTGCGGGGTGACACGCTGTGGATGCTGAAGGGCTCCCGGATCACGTCGCTCGACCTGGTCTCGGGCGCGGTGTCCGAGCCGGTGGACACGGGAACCACCTGCACCGTCGAACGGTTCCAGGTGGCCGACGGCTGGGCGATGGTCCACTGCCGCTACGGCATGCCCGGGAGCGTCGTCGTCGACCTCGCGACCAAGCGGCGAGTCTCCCTGACCGGGCTGATCGGAGCGAACGCGTACAGCACCTACCTGGGCCGGGGGTTCGTCGTCGTGGACGTCGACACCGCCGCGTGGGAGGCGAGCGAGCTGCGCGTCGTCGACGTGCGCTCCGGCACCGCCGTCGTCGAGACCCTGAGCACACGGCTCGCGGCGCTCTCGCCGTTGGCCCTGGACATCGACGAGTCGTCCGACTCCCTCGCCTACCTCGACACCGGGCAGAACCTCCACGTCGTCGCCCTGCGGGGCCCGGCGGACCGCGCGCCGGAGATCATCGACCGGTTCACGGAGCCGGGCTGGCACAGCGACCGGCGCACGCCCTGGCAAGGTGCCTGGTGGGTGTCCGCGCCCGCCGTGTCGTGGCGGGTCGAGCTGGCCGAGAAGGCGACGGGGAAGGCCGTCCGGGTGCTCACGGGCGACGACGCCCGGGGCAGCGTCGCCGTCGGGTGGGACGGCCGGGACGAGGCCGGGGTGCGCGTGCCGAACGGCACCTACACCTGGACCTTCACTGCCACGCCCGTCGGCGCCGGGGGCCCGGCGGCGCGGGAGTCCGGCGAGCTGGAGGTGACGGGCGCGGCCGGCGCGTACCGGCCGCTGACGCCGGCCCGGGTGATGGACACCCGGTCGGGGCTCGGCGTCCCGAAGGCGCGGGTCGGGCCGGACGGAACGGTGACGTTGCAGGTCGCGGGGCAGGGCGGGGTGCCCGCGACCGGGGTGTCCGCGGTCGTGCTCAACGTGACGGCGGTCAACGCGACCAGGTCGACCTTCGTGTCCGTGCACCCGGCCACCGCGGCCCGCACCAGCGCCTCGAACCTGAACGTCGTGCCCGGCCGGGCCGTCTCCAACCTGGTGGTGGTGCCGGTCGGCGCCGGGCGGATCGGCTTCTACAACAAGGGCGGTGACGTCGATCTGCTCGCCGACGTGGCCGGCTACTACACCGACGACGCCGAGGGCGCCCGCTACAAGCCGCTGGCACCCGCGCGGGCGATGGACACCCGGAGCGGGACCGGTGTCCGCAAGGCCAAGGTCGGCGCGGCGGGCACGGTGACGCTCCAGGTCACCGGGCGCAACGGGGTGCCCGCGTCCGGGGTCGCGGCGGTCGTGATGAACGTGACGGCGACCAACGTGACGGCCTCGACGTTCGTCTCGGCCTACCCGTCGGGGACGGTCCGGACCAGCGCGTCCAACCTGAACGCGACGGCCGGCCGGACGGTGCCCAACCTGGTGACGGTGCCCGTCGTCGACGGCAAGGTGACGTTCTACAACCACGCGGGCACGGTCGACCTGCTGGCCGACGTGGCCGGCTACTACTCGACCGCCGGGGACGGGGCGCTGTTCCAGCCGCTGACGCCGACGCGCCTGTTCGACACCCGGGCCGGTACGGTCGGCGACCCGCCGAGGCGGTTGGGGCCGGGCGAGCAGTTCGGGCTGGGCGTCACGGGCCACGCGGGGGTCCCGGCGGGAGCGTCGGCCGTCGTCGTGAACCTGACGGCGACGAACGCGTCGGCCGCCACCTTCGTGTCCGCGTATCCGAACGGCACGGCCCGCCCCGACGTGTCGAACGTGAACGTGGTGCCCGGGCAGACGGTGCCGAACCTCGCGGTCGTCCCGACGGGCTCGTCCGGTGCCGTGACGCTGTACAACCGGGCGGGGTACGTGGACGTGGTGGCCGACGTCGCCGGGTACTTCGTCGGCTGACCTCCGGTGCGCGAACCGCATACGGAAGGGCTCCCGGTACGCACGTACCGGGAGCCCTTCCGCGTATGCCGTCGGGCGGGTGTCAGACCTTCGCCGGTTCCGGCGCAGGGCCCTCGGTGGTGGCCGCGGCTCCGGCGGGGGTGGTGGTGGCGGCCGGTGCCGCGGCGGCCGGGGTCTCCTCCGTGTCCACGTTGAACTCCTCGATCAGCTCCTTGCTGAAGCCGAAGAAGTACGTGGCCAGGAAGCCCACGACGTAGCCGACGAGCAGGCCGCCCGCGTAGATCGCGATCGTTCCGCCGAGGCCCTTGTTGCCGTCGAGGAGGGGGAAGAGGGCCCAGCCCGAGGGGCCGATGGCGGTGGAGCCGACCTGGTCGCCCAGCATGTTGAAGAGGCCGATGAAGCCGCCGCCGAAGGCGCCGCCGATGGAGGCGGTGATGAAGGGGCGGCCGAGGGGCAGCGAGACGCCGTAGATCAGGGGCTCGCCGACGCCGAGGAAGCCGGCCGGGAGGGCGGACTTGATGGTGCGGCGGATCGAGGTGTTGCGGGGCAGCTTGCGGTAGACGGCCATGGCCGCGCCGACCTGGCCCGCGCCCGCCATCGCCAGGATCGGCAGCAGGACGGTGAAGCCCTGCTGTTCGATCAGGGTGGTGTGGATGGGGATGAGCGCCTGGTGCAGGCCGAGCATCACCAGCGGGAGGAAGAGGCCGCCGAGGAGGAAGCCCGCGCCGGCGCCCGCGTGGGCGAGCAGCCAGGTGGCGAAGTCGCCGATGCCCTGCGAGATCTCACCGGCGACGTACATCAGGCCGAAGATCGTGACCAGGCCGGAGACGAGGACCGTGAGGGTCGGGGTGACCAGGACGTCCAGGGCTTCGGGCACCCAGCGGCGGCACCACTTCTCCACGTACACGGCGAGGACCGCCGCGCCGAGCGCGCCGAGGACGCCGCCCTGGCCGGGGGAGAGGGCCTGGCCGAAGACCTCGATCTTGGCGACGCCCGCGAAGACGATGATGGAGGCGACCGCGCCGCCGAGGATGGGCGTGCCGCCGAACTCCTTGGCCGTGTTGTAGCCGACGAAGACCGCGATCAGGGCCATGAAGCCGCTCGCGATGGCGGCGAGCGCCGGGGTGACGCCGGGCAGCCAGCCGAGGTTGATGAGCAGACCGTTGAGACCGGCGATGATGCCGCAGCCGATGAGCGCGGGGATCAGCGGGACGAAGATGTTCGCGATCTTGCGCAGGAAGAGCTTGAACGGGGTGGAGTTCTTCGCCTTCTGCGCCGCCTTGATCGCGGCGCCCTGCGCGGCCAGGTCGTCCGCCGAGTGGGCGGGCGCGGGGGCCTCGGCGATCAGGGCCTCGAGCTCGGGGGTCACGCGGGCGACCGTGCCCGGGCCGAGGACGATCTGGTACGTGTCGTCCTCCACCACGCCCATCACGGACGGCAGGGCCTTGAGGGCGTCGTCCTGGACGAGCGAGCGGTCCCGCAGACCCAGCCGCAGGCGGGTCATGCAGTGGGCCACGGAGCTGATGTTCCCGGCGCCGCCGACGAGGGGGAGGATCGCGGCGGCGATGGCGCGGTTCTTGTCGTCTGTGCTCATGGTGCGGTCGTGCCTTGCTGTGAGGGGGTGCCCGGCGGGGCGTTACGGGGTGGTGGCGGGGTCCGACGCGTGCAGCGCTGCGCGCAGGTGGCCCCGGGAATCGTGCAGGCGCTGGTCGGCGGCCTTGGCGTCGATGTCGGCGAGGAGCATCAGGATCGCGGTCTTCACCTCCCCGTCGGCGGCGGCGAGGGCGGTCTCGATCTGCTCGTCCGGCGCGCCGGTGGCGAGGGCCACGATGCGGCGCGAGCGGGCCTGCAGCTTCTCGTTGGAGGCGCGGACGTCGACCATGAGGTTCCCGTACGTCTTGCCCAGCCGGATCATGGTGATCGTCGAGATCATGTTGAGCACCAGCTTCTGCGCGGTGCCCGCCTTCAGCCGGGTGGAGCCGGTGAGGAGCTCGGGGCCGGTGACGACCTCGATGCCGTGCTCGGCGGCGGCGGCGAGCGCGCTGTCCGCGTTGCAGGACAGGCCGATGGTCAGCGCGCCCTGGGCGCGGGCGTACTCGACGGCGCCGATGGCGTACGGGGTGCGGCCGGAGGCGGAGATGCCGATCACGGTGTCGTCGGGGGTGAGCCCGAGCGCGTTGAGGTCCTGGACCGCCAGCTCCTTGGAGTCCTCGGCGCCCTCGACGGCCTTCACCATGGCGGAGGGGCCGCCCGCGATGAGGCCGACGACCTCGGAGGGGTCGGTGTTGAAGGTGGGCGGGCACTCGCTGGCGTCGAGGACGCCGAGCCGGCCGGCCGTGCCGGCGCCCAGGTAGAGGAGCCGGCCGCCGCGCGCCATGCGGGCGGCGGTGGCGTCGATGGCGGCGGCGATGACGGGCAGCTGCTTGGCGACGGCGGTGGGGACGGACTGGTCCTCGCCGTTCATCAGCGCGGCGAGCTCGGCGGTCGGCAGCTGGTCGATCTCGGCGAGCTCGGGCCGGAACGCCTCGGTGGTGAGGGCGGCGAGCTGGGCGCGCAGTGCGGAGTACGTGGATGCGGTGGGTGCGGTGGACACGGGGCGGCTCTCTCGTGATTCAGCGGGTACGGGGGGCGTGGCGGTGGGCGAGGGCTTCGTACGAGGCCGCGAGGGCAGGGGCCGCCGTCTCGTACGTACGTTGGGTGACACAGGTGAACAGACAGTCCACGACCAGCAGTTGGCTGGTGCGGGACGACATGGCCGCGGGGCGCAGTTCGCTCTCGCGGGCGGTGGAGGTGGTCAGCACGTGGTCGGCGTACTGCGTGACCGGGCCGTCCGGGCGGCCGGTGATCGCGACCGTGGTGGCGCCGTGGTCGAAGGCGACCCGCAGCGGTTCTATGACGTCGCCGGTCGAGCCGGAGTGCGTGATGGCGATGGCGACGTCGCCGGAGCGGAGCTGGACGGCGTTGGTGACGGCGAGGTGCGGGTCGCTGTGGGCGTGCGCGATCAGGCCGATGCGCAGCAGCTTCTGCCCGAGGTCCTGGGCGACGAGGCCGGAGGCGCCGACGCCGTAGATGTCGACGCGGCGGGCGGTGGCGAGGGCGGCGACGGAGGCGCCGAGCTGGACGGTGTCGAGTCCGGCGGCGGTGTCGGCGAGGGTCTGCTGCTCGTCGTAGGCCAGCTTCGCGACGACGTCGGCGACCGGGTCGTCGACGGCGATGTCGGCGGTGACCGCGGGGGCCCGGCCGGACTGCTGCTGGGCGGCGAGACCGGCCAGCGCGAGGCGCAGGTCGCGGTAGCCGGGGTAGCCGAGCAGGCGGGCGGTGCGCACGACGGTCGCCTCGCTGGTGCCGGTGAGCTCGGCGAGGCCGGTGACGGTGAGGGCGGCGCAGCCGGCGGGGTCCCCGGCGACGGCCTCGGCGACGCGCTGCATGGAGCGGGTCATGGAGGGGGCGAGGGTGCGCACCTTCGCCGCGAGGGCGGCGGGGGCGGGCGGGGCCGCGAGGGCGGGCCCGGCGGGCGGCCCGGAGAGGGGCCCGGCGGGTGTCCCGGCGGGCGTCCCGGAGGCGCCGGTGAAACTTTCCTTCACGTCATTGGTCACGTAATGAAAGATATTTTCGGACCCTGGGGACCGTCAATACCCCGTTGGACCCGTATCCGGGCAGGACGTTGGTCCCATGTGTCCGGGTTTCGTCGGTCCGCGGCATGGGTGCGTCACGGCATTGGTCCGGCGAGGGCCCTTGGGGCGAGAATGTGAGCATGGACGACATCGACCCCGTGGAACAGGCACTCCATGCCGCCCGCGCCCTGGTTCTCGCCGACCTGGTGGCCCGCGAGGTCGCCATGGCCGAAGTCGTCTCGATGGTCGAGGACGCCGTCGCCCACCGCCGCTGGTGGGTCGAGCAGTGGCCCGAGGGCGCGCCCTTCGTGGCCGGACTCGTCGCCCAGGACGTCCAGGACGCCCTGCTCGAACGGTACGGCCGCTGGCCGCTCTGCCCGGTCTGCTCCTCGGGCGACCCGCACGCCCTCGACGTCGAACCCGAGATGGGCCCCGACCCGCACTGGGTCTGCGGCAAGCAGGGTGTCGTGGTCGCCCCCGTGGGCGGCCTGACGTGACCCTGTACATCGACCCGCCGTCGTGGCCGGGCCATGGCCGCATGTGGTCCCACCTGGTCAGCGACGTCTCCTTCGAGGAGCTCCACGCCTTCGCCGCCTCGATCGGCGCGCCCGCCCGCGGCTTCGACGGCGACCACTACGACATCCCCTCCGACTACTACGCGGGCGCGGTGGCGGCGGGCGCGGTCGAGGTCGGCTCGAAGGAGCTCCTCCACCGCCTCACGGACGCGGGCCTGCGCCGGCCGAAGGGACGCCCGGCGCAGGGTGAGGCGTGAGGCCACGCCCGGCGTGAGGCCGCGCCCGGAGTGAGGGCACGGCCGGGGCGGGCGGCGCCTCACACGCTGTAGCTGATCCCGGCGCCGTGGGTGGCCGCGACGGTGCCGGAGGCGTAGCCGTCGTGGATCTTGACGGGGTTGCCGTCGACGTTGCGCACCTTCAGGGTCGTACGGACCTGGGCGCAGCCGCCGAGCTGGGCGCGGGTGAGGTGGAGGGTGTTGGCGGCCGTCTGGTGGTGCTTGGCGTCGGTGATGTTCCAGCGCGAGACGGGGCCGGTGAGGGCGGGGCCGCACAGGGAGCCGTCGGCGTTGCGGGGCTGGGCCTCGACCCAGGTCTCGACGGTCGTGCCCCGATGGGCGGTGGTGCCGCCGGAGCAGATGGGGGAGCCGGCGGCGCAGGTGGACAGGGCGGCGTCCTGGTAGAGGACGAGGTCCGTGTCGCTCGCGGACGGGGTGTACGTGTAGCCGAGCGTGGTCGCGGTGGTGGCGCGGGCGACGGTGGTGCCGCTGCCCGCGAGGAGCGTCCAGCGGGCGGTGGCCGGGTAGGTCTTGCGGGCCAGTTCGGCGCCGGCCGGGACGCGCATGGTGACGGTGCGGCCGTTCACGATGACCGAGGAGTACGAGACGACGGACAGGCCGCAGGTGTAGCTGCCGTCGGCGGGGGCGACGAACACCCAGCGCAGGGCGCCGGTCAGCGAGGTCTCGCCCGGGGGGACCAGGTTGGCGGCCCAGTAGGAGCCCGCCTCGGTGCCGGCGGGCAGGGCGGTGTCGTCGGCGTTCCGGCAGCGGATGGCGAGGGTGTTGCCTATGTTGTCACCGGCGGCGAGGGCGTCGACCGGCTCGGTGGCGAAGTACCGGGACCAGAGGAACGAGCGCTCGCCGGCCACCGCGTCGAACGTGACGGCGGTGCCGGGCACGTCGAGGTAGGTGCCGGCGTTCCGCGTCACCTCGTACGGGAAGTCGGCCGAGACGGCGCTCGCGGGCGCGGCGGTGGACACCGCGCCCGCGAGGGCGAGTACGAGCGCACCGGCCGTGGCGGCGGCGGTCCGGAAGGTCGTGCTGAGACGCACTGGAGGTCCTGCTCTCTCGTCGGAGGCGGATCGGGATCCCTCCGGCGGGAGGGTCAGCGGGACGATACGACCTTCCGCTCCCGCGGCGCACCCGAGGCCACGACCCGGGAGGCGCCCTGGTGGAGCCGGAGCGAGACGGTGACGGTGGCGAGTGCGAGGAGGGTCATGGCGGCGCCGGCCCAGGCGGGGGAGGCGTAGCCGTACCCGGCGTCGATGACGGTGCCGCCGAGCCAGGGGCCGCCGGTGTTGCCGAGGTTGAAGGCGGCGGTGGTGGTGGCGCCGGCCAGGGTGGGGGCGGCGCCGGCGACGTTGAACATCCGGGCGTTGAGCGCGGGCGCCGTGTAGAAGCAGGAGACGCCGAGCAGGAAGGTCAGCGCGATGGTGGCGACCGGGCTGGAGGCGAACAGGGCGAGCGCGGTGAGGAAGACGGTGGAGGCGGTGACGCCGCTGAGCAGCACGCCGAAGAGGTGGGCGTCGGCGACCCGGCCGCCGATGTACGTACCGATGAGGGCGCCGATGCCGAAGAGGCCGAGGACGCCGGAGACCCAGCCGGCGTCGAGGCCGGAGACGTCGGTGAGCAGCGGGGCCAGGTAGGAGAAGGCGCAGAAGACGCCGCCGGCGGCGAGGGCGGTGAGCAGGACGGAGAGGAGCACCTGCCGGTCGCGGTAGATGACGAGCTCGGCGCGGAGCCGGGGCCGGGTCTCCGGCAGCGGAATGTTCGGGATCTTGGTCAGCACGCCCACCAGGGCGATGGCGGAGGCGGCGCCGACGGCCCAGAAGGCGGACCGCCAGCCGAGGTGCTCGCCGAGGAACGCCCCGGCGGGGACGCCCAGCACGTTGGCGATGGACAGCCCGCCGATCATGACGGCCATGGCCCGGGCCCGCACCCCCACGGGCACCATGGCGATGGCGACGGCGGCCCCCACCGCCCAGAACCCGGCACAGGCCAGCGCGCTCACGACCCGCGAGGCGAACAGCACCGCGTAGTTCGGCGCGAGCGCCCCGGCGACCTGCCCGAGCCCGAAGACGCTGATCAGCGCGACGAGCGTGGTCTTCCGCGGCAGCCGCAGGGTGGCGACGGCGAGCAGCGGGGCACCGACGACCATCCCGATGGCGAAGGCCGAGATGAGCAGCCCGGCGGTCGGTATGGAGACGTCCATGTCCTCCGCGATGGGCGGCAGCAGCCCGGACAGCATGAACTCGCTCGTACCGAGCGCGAAGACGGAGAGACCGAGGATGTAGACGGCGAGGGGCATGCGGGCGGGGGCGGCCGCGGGGGCAGCCGCGGGGGCTTCGGGCGGCGTGGGGGCGTCGGCGGCGGACCCGGACGAGGAAGACGGCATGACATGCGCAACCTGGGGTTGATTCCTGTCATTCCTCCCCCGGGGACCGTCTCGGGATACGGGACGGGGTCGCCCTCAGCCCCGCAGTTCCCTCAGCTCCCGCTCCAGGTTGGCCCGTGCCCGCTCCTCCCAGACCGCCGCCCCGTAGGGGGTGCGGAAGAGGCGGGGGAGGGAGAGGAGGTGGGTGAGGATGGTGGCGCGGCCTTCGCGGAAGGCGGGGTCGGGGACGAAGGCGTATTCCTCGCGGACCGCGCTCGTATACCCCGTATAGGTATCCGGGCCGCTGGCCAGGATCGCCAGGTCCGCGTCGCACAGGGTCTCGCCGTTGAGGTCGCCGGGGGCCGGGTCGTGGGTGGTGGTGAGGCGGACCAGGCGGGCCACTTCGGCGACCTCGTGGGCGGTGAGGCCCGCTTCGGGGAGGGCTCTTTCGGCCAGGTTCGCCGAGCGCTCCTCGTTCTCCGAGCGGTCCGGCCGGTAGACCGCGTCGTGGAACCAGGCGGCCAGTCGTACGAGCTCCAACTCGCCGCCCTCGCCGCCCTGATCGGCCAGTTCGTCGATGCGGTCGAGGACCGCCGCCAGGTGGTCGACGGTGTGGTACCTGCGCTGCGGCTCGGCCCAGCGGGACAGCAGGTTCCGGCCGTACGGCAGGGGGTCCGGGCCTCCGCGGCCGGCGCGGGCGGCGAGCAGGGTCGAGGTCCAGCGGCGGAGCAGTTCGCGCTCCCGGTCTGTCTCCTGATCCGTGGTCATGGGGGCATTCTGCCGTGCCCGGGGGCGGGTTCGCGGGTGCCGTAGGCGCGTCGGGCGGGGGCCGGGGGCGCCTCGGGCAGGGGTCGGATTCCCGTGCTCCGCGCGGAGGGGGGCCCTCCTTTTCGTGGCCTGACTTGCCTTCACCTCACTCTTACATACCCCCCATGGGTATGCTACGGTGCAGCGCACAGGTACCCCCCAGGGGTATGTCTCGGATGGTCTCGGACCGTTTCCGGGCTCCCCCGGGGGTCGGAACGCGAGCGAAGGGTCAGGGCAATGTCAACCGTCAATCCCCGGCGCTGGTGGGCACTTGTCGTGCTCGCCGCCGCACAGTTCATGGTCATCATGGACACCTCGATCATCGGGGTGGCGCTCCCCGAGATGCAGAAGGACCTGGGCTTCTCCCAGGGTGAGCTCCAGTGGGTGTTCAACGCCTACGTGATCGTCTTCGGCGGGCTGCTGCTGCTCGGCGGCCGGCTCTCCGACCTCATCGGCGCCCGCAAGATCTTCGTCGCCGGCTGGGTCGTCATGATCGCCGGATCCGTCCTCGCGGCCGTCGCGCAGACCGCCTGGGTCGAGATCCTCGGCCGCGCCGTCCAGGGTGTCGGCGGCGCGCTCATCGCGCCCTCCGCCATGACCCTGCTCATGATGCTCTTCATGCACGACCCGAGGGAGCTCGGCAAGGCGATGGCCCTCTACGGTGCCGCCGCCCCCGCCGGCGGTACCGCGGGCGTCTTCCTCGGCGGTGTCTTCACCGAGTGGGCCGCCTGGCAGTGGTGCTTCATCATCTACGTGCCCATCGGCATCGCGACCCTCGCCGCGACCAAGATCCTCCCGAGCGTCGAGTCCCGCCGCGGCTCCGTCGACGTCCTCGGCGCCGTCGCCGTCACCGCCGGTCTCGCGCTCGCCGTCTTCGCGGTCGTCCGCGCCCCCGAGGTCGGCTGGGGCTCCACCGGCACGATCCTCCAGCTGGCCGGCGCCGTCGTCCTGCTGATCCTCTTCTTCGTGATCCAGAAGGCCATCCGCGAGCCCCTGATGCCGCTCAGCGTGTGGCGGGTGCCGCGCCTCGGCTCGGCCAACCTGGCGATGACGCTGCTCGGCGCCGCCTGGATCCCGATGTGGTACTTCCTCAACCTCTACCTCCAGCAGGTCCTCGGCTACGGCGCCTTCGCCTCCGGTGCCGCGCTGCTCCCGATGACCGTGCTGCTGATGATCTTCATGACGGCCATCACCGCCCGCCTGATGGCGAAGTTCGGCGCCAAGCCGCTCATCGGTATCGGTCTGCTCGTCCTCGCCGCCGGCCTGGTCTGGCTGGCCGCCGTCGAGCCCACCGGCACCTTCCTCGTCGACGTCCTGCCGGCCTCGCTGGTCGCCGCGCTCGGCATGTCCCTCGCCTACATCCCGGCCATGATCGCCGCGATGTCCGGCGCCCCGCAGGAGCAGGCCGGTCTCGCCTCCGGCATCGTCAACACCACCTACAACGTCGGCTCCGCGCTCGGCCTCGCCGCCCTCACCGCGGTCGCCATGTCCCAGGGCGCCGACCAGCTCGGCAACCTGCCGAAGCTGACGGACGGCTTCTCGTCCGCCTTCATCGGCGCCGCGATCATCGCCGCGGTCGGCGGTGTGATCACCCTCCTCGTCATGAAGGGCGACAAGGCGCTGGCCGCCGAGGCCGCCGTCCCCGCGCAGCAGAGCGGCGACAAGGTCTCCGCCTGACGCAGCCCCGCCCCACAGGGGGCCGCCCGATGTCCGTCACAGCGGCGGATGTCGGGCGGCCCTCTTTTTCGCGCCCCAGCCCGCATCGCGATTCCCGTTCCCGTACTCCGTTTCCCGCTTCCCGCACCCCGTTCCCGTACCCCATACCCGAGCATCCTGAGAGGTCTGTCGTGGATCTGAACACCCGGGCCGTTCACGTCGTCAATCAGCCATTCTCGCAAGGAAGTTGGCCGCTCTCCGTCCCTCTCGTCCAGTCCTCCGCCTTCGCCTTCTCCTCCGCCGACGAGCTCGCCGGGGCCATGGCCGGGCCCGACGGGCAGTACGTCTACAGCCGGCGCGGCAACCCGACCGTACGGGCCCTGGAGCAGACGCTCGCCGGGCTCGAAGGGGGTGCCGGGGCCATCGCCTTCGCCTCCGGGATGGGGGCGATCAGCGGGGTGCTGCTCGCGCTGCTCAAGCCGGGGGACCGGGTGGTGGCGCAGCGGTGCCTGTACGGGGGGACCTTCGCCGTCCTGTCGGACCTGGCGCGGCGGTACGGGATCGAGGTCGTGTACGTCTCAGGGGACGAGGTCGCCGAGTTCGAGGAGGCGGCCGTGCACCCGGCCACCCGGCTGCTCGTCCTGGAGACCGTCGCGAACCCCACCGGCCAGGTCGCCGACCTGCCGGGGCTGCTGGCGGCGGCCCGGCGGGCGGGGGTGACCAGCGTCGTCGACAACTCGCTCGCCTCGCCGGTGCTGTGCCGCCCGATCGAGCTGGGCGCGGACGTGGTCGTGCACTCCACCACCAAGTACCTCTCCGGGCACTCGGACGTGCTGGGCGGCGCCGCCGTCTTCGCCGACGACGGGCTGCGCCGGAAGGTGTGGCCGCGCACGGTCGAACTGGGCGCCTGCGCCGACCCGTTCGCGGCCTGGCTGACGCTGCGCGGGATACCGACGCTGCCGCTGCGGATGCGCGAGCACTGCGCCAACGCGGCGATCCTCGCCGAGCGGCTCGCGGGCCGCCGTGACGTGACCGCGGTGCACTATCCGTGGCTGGCCGGCCATCCCTCGTACGACACGGCCCGCAAGGTGCTGTCCGGTGGCGGCGGGCTGCTCTCCTTCGAGCTGGCCGGCGGCCGGGAGGCGGGGCGGGCCTTCATCGAGCGCGTGCGGGTGGCGAAGCTGGCGCTGTCGCTGGGCGGGGTGGAGAGCCTGGTGACCCATCCGGCCTCCACCTCGCACCGCGAACTGGACGCCGAGGCCCTCGCCGCGGCCGGGATCGCGCCCGGTCTGGTGCGCATGTCGGTCGGCATCGAGGGGGTCGAGGACCTGTGGAGCGACATCGAGCGGGCGCTCGCCCGTGAGGGCGGTGAAGACCCGGGCGGATGGGGCCATTTGAGCCTTCTTTTGGGTTGACAAAATAAATGAGGAATTCGTAGATTGGGTAGTGCCAAGGAACAAAGGAACGAACGACCACTCCTAGGTCAGGGGGGCGCGTGATGCGCTACTTCGAGGACTTCCGGCCCGGCGACATCCACGAGCTGGGCACCGTCACCGTCACGGCGGAGGAGGTGCTGGAGTTCGGCAGGCGCTTCGATCCGCAGCCCTTCCACACAAGCCCCGAGCTCGCCGCGGAATCGCAGTTCGGCGGCCTGATCGCCAGCGGCTTCCACACCCAGTCGATGTTCATGCGGCGCTACGTCGACGGCCTGCTCGCCTACAGCTTCTGTATGGGCTCGCCCGGGATCGACGAGGTCCGCTACCTGCGGCCCGTCCGCCCGGGGGACGTCCTCACGGCCCGGATGGAGGTCCTCGCCGCCACTCCGTCGCCGTTCAACCCCACCAGCGGCACCGTCAAGCCGCGCTGCACGCTGGTGGCCGCCGACGGGACGGCCGTGTTCAGCATGATCCTGCACAGCATCTTCCGGCGCCGCCCCGCCGGGACCGAGGTCGGACATCTGTCGTCGATGCCCGCGGCCCAGGACCCGATCGGGTGCTGCGCGCGCCCGCGCACGCACGCGCGCGCCGAGGAGACCGCCCCCGCAGTGGCCATGAGCGCCTGACCTGAACAGGTACGCGACTGAGCACGGCCGTCCGTTCATCCGCAACCCAACGTGAAGGGGGACCTCCTGTGGAGGCCGTATCCCGCACCGCCCAGTGGACCGCCGCGGCGCGCGCCCTGGAGACCGAGCGCGAGGACCGGCTGTTCGCCGATCCGTACGCGCGCACCGTCGCCGACCAGATCGGCTTCGAACTGCTCGAGCGCTACGACGGGGGCGGCATCGTGCCGTTCCTCGCCATCCGCACCACCTACCTGGACCGCGCCATCGTCGCGGCGGTGCAGGAGCGCGGCATCCGCCAGGTGGTCTTCCTCGCCGCCGGCATGGACACCCGGTTCTTCCGGCTGCCCTGGCCCGACGGCGTCACCGTCTACGAGCTGGACCGCCCGGCCCTCCTGGAGGCCAAGGCCGGGATGCTGAAGGACGAGCCGCAGCCGGCCGGCCGCACCCGCGTCCCGATCCCGGTCGACCTCACCGAGGACTGGACCGGCCCCCTGAAGGAGGCCGGATGGAAGAGCGACGAGCCCGTGCTGTGGGTCGTCGAGGGCCTGCTCTTCTTCCTGCCGGAGGAGGCCGTACGGACCCTCATCTCGACGCTCTCCGCGCACGCGGCGCCCGGCTCCGTGCTGCTCGGCGACGTCATCTCCAGGGCCGCCCTGGAGAACCCGCTCGCCCGCACCTTCATGAACGCGCTGAAGGAGGACGGCAACCCGTGGCTCTTCGGCACCGAGGAGCCCGAGGCGCTGCTCGACGCCTGCGGCTGGGCCGTGCGCGAGGTCAGGCAGCCGGGTGAGCCCGGCGCCGACTTCGACCGCTGGCCCTACCCGGTCCCGGCCCGCAACGTGCCCCGCGTGCCCCGCTCCTTCCTGTTCACCTGCGACCTGCCCGGATACGAGGAGGAGACGGCCGCATGAGCGCACACGACTTCCACCAGAGAGTCATCAGCGACGCCGGCGCGGCCGTGCGCGGCCTCACCGTCGCCCTCGGCGAGCGGCTCGGCCTGTACAAGGCGCTCGCCGAGCACGGCCCGCTGACCGCCGGCGAGCTCGCCGGCAAGACCGGCACCGACGAGCGGTACATCGAGGAGTGGCTGCACGCCCAGCTCTCCGCCGGGTACGTCGAACGGCACCCCAGCTCGCTCACGTACACGCTGCCCGCCGACCACGTCGAGGTGCTGGCCGACCCCACCGCCGTCACCTTCGCCGCCGGCTTCTTCACCGCCCTCAAGGCGCTGTACGCCACCGAGGACCTGCTCGCCGAGGCGTACCGGACCGGCGACGGCGTCGGCTGGGCCGAGCACGACGCGGCCCTCGACACCGGCATGGGCTCCTTCTTCCAGCCGACCTACGAGCACAAGCTGGTCCCGGACTGGCTGCCCGCCCTGCACGAGGTCACCGGCAAGCTGGACGCCGGCGGCACCGTCGTGGACGTCGGCTGCGGCGTCGGCCACACCACGCTGCTCATCGCCAGGGCCTTCCCGAACGCCACCGTGCACGGCTTCGACTACTCCGAAGAGGCCATCAGCATCGCCCGGCAGCTCGCCGAGGAGGCCGGCCTGTCCGACCGCGTCGTCTTCGAGGTCGCCTCCGCCGACGACTACCCGGGCACCGGCTACGACCTGGTCTGCTTCTTCAACGCCCTGCACGACATGGGCGACCCGGTCGCCGCCGCCCAGCACGTGCTCAAGTCGCTGGACGCGGACGGCACCTGGATGCTCGTCGAGTCGAACGTGTCGCCCGCCGACATCGACACCCAGACCCCCGCCGCCCGCATGTTCATGGCCCTGTCCGCCGTGATGTGCCTGCCCGTCGCCGTCGCCCAGCGCGGCCCGCACGCGCTCGGCAACCACTCCGGCGAGAAGGCCTTCCGCGCCATCGCCGAGGAGGCGGGCTTCACCCGCTGGCGGCGCGCCACCGAGACCCCGGTCAACGCGGTCTACGAGGTCCGTCCCTGAGGGACCCCACCGACAGTCCGGCCCTGAGGGTTTCCACCCCGACAGTCCGGCCCTGTGGCTCCCCGGGTCCCGTCCGGCCCCCCGAGCCCATCGCCCCACGAGTCCCGAGGAGTCACACCATGGGCGTCACCGCCCCGCTGCCCGTCACCGACCGGTTCATGGAGGTCCTCGAACGCCTCAGCGAGCGTTCCGTCGAGGACTACTACAACCCGTACCAGACCTTCCAGTGGCCCGAGACGCTGGAGGAGAACCGCTACTGGATGACGCCGGAGCTGCTCACCGTCTACGGCACCGAGCACTTCGACACCCTCGGTGAGGAAACGCTTCAGCGCCTGTCGAAGTGGGAGTCCATCAACTTCTACAGCCTCAACGTGCACGGCATCCGCGAGCTCCTCATCGAGGTCGTCGGCCGGATCCACATGCCGGGCTTCGAGGTCCCCTCGGACTTCTTCCACCACTTCATCGGTGAGGAGAACGAACACATGTGGTTCTTCTCCGAGTTCTGCCGCCGCTACGGCAACAAGATCTACGGCTCCACCGGCATGCGCGCCGACGCCGCCTGGGAGCCCGAGGTCGAGAACTTCCTGGTCTTCACCCGCATCCTGTTCTTCGAGGAGCTGGTCGACCACTACAACTCCCGGATGGCCAAGGACGCCTCCCTGTGCCACACCATCCGCGAGGTCAACCGCATCCACCACCAGGACGAGTCCCGGCACATCGCCTTCGGCCGCGAGCTGGTCTCGCTGCTGTTCCAGCGCATGTGCCAGGCCGTGAGCGCGGACCGGGTCCGCGAGGTGGAGGCGTACCTCAAGCGGTACGTCGTCTACAGCATCAACTCGCTCTACAACCCCCACGTGTACCGGGACGCCGGCATCCCCGACCCGCTCGCGCTGCGCAACTCGCTCGTCGCCGACGAGCGCCGCCGCGCGCACGAGCGCAAGTCGGTCCGCAAGCCGCTGTCCTTCTTCCTGAAGACCGGGATCTTCACCGACGACACGCTGCCCGTCGTCTGAACCCGCCCAGGAGACCTCCCCGGAGACCCGGAGCTCCCCGGAGTCCCGGCCTTCCCGGAGGCCTCCCACCCGAGAGGTGACGAGACCATGACCTTGACGAGCCCCGAGACCGTCGGGGAGACCAGGGGCCTGCCCACGATGGGCCCCGAGGGGACCCGCCTGCTGCGGCTCCTCGACGACACCTTCGAAGGCTGGGGAGTGGCCGCGGGCGCCCGCCCGATGACGATGCCCCCGCTGCTGCCGGCCGCCGAGCTGGCGAAGCTCGACTACTACGACAACTTCCCCCACCAGGCGGTCGTCGCCACCTCGCTCGACCTGGAGCGACGTGCGAGCGACCCCCTCTCCGCCGACACCGGCCGCTTTCCGACCGCCGCGCTCGAACCGGCCGCGCTCGGACTGCCCTCGGCGTCCTGCTACGCCGTCTACCTGACGCACCAGGGCCACCGGGTCGCCGACGACACCCTCGTCACGATCTGCTCCTGGTGCTACCGCAAGGAGACGCATTACGAGGGCATGCGGCGCCAACTCGGCTTCCGCATGCGGGAGATCGTGGCGATCGGCGCGCAGCAGCACGCCGAGCACCACCTGGCCGACTTCACCGCCCGTATCCACGCCTTCGCCGCGGCGCTCGACCTGCCGCTGCGCAAGGAGGCCGCCTGCGACCCCTTCTTCGACAAGGGGACGTCGAAGGCCGTGCTCCAGCGGCTCACGCCGGTGAAGTACGAGTTCCTGTACGAGGACCTGGCCATCGCCTCGGTCAACACGCACCGGAACTTCTTCGGCGACCGCTGCGACATCACCCTGGAGTCGACCGGGGGGCCGGCCTTCACCAGCTGCGTCGCCTTCGGTCTGGAGCGCTGGCTGTCGGCCTTGACCCGGCGCCACGGCAGCTGGGAGTCCGCCACCCAGGCGGTGCTCGACGCGAACGCCCGTCTGCGGGCCGATGCGAGTCTCGCGGCCGGGCCGGTGATCTGACGTGACGGCCCGTCCCGTGGCACCGCCGGCGGGCGGCCTGGGCTGGGCGAACCTCGGCATGGACATCGTGTCCGTCAACCGTGTCCGCAGGCTTCTCTCGCAGTACGGGGAGAAGTTCTTCGAGCGGATGCTCACCCCCGGTGAACTCGACGACTGCCGCACCTCCGGCGGGCTCGACGTGCTGAGCCTGTGCGGGCGGATCGCGGCCAAGGAAGCGGCGTTCAAGACGTTACGGGTCCGCGGCAGGTTCCTGCCCTGGCCGGACATCGTCGTACGCCGCTCCGAGGGCGGCTGGCCGCTGGTGGAGCTGTACGGGCCCGCGGCCGACATGGCCGCCGAGTCCGGCATCTCCGAGATCACCGTGTCCATCAGCCACGACGTGGACTACGCGGTCGCGGTCGCCGCGCCGATCATCGCCCCCACTCCTTCCGCCCCCATCCCTTCCGTAATCAGCAGTAGCTAAAAGGAGAGCAATCATGGCCGACGGCCTGCAGACGGTGAAGAGCTGGATCCTCGAGCGCCACCCCGAGCGCGAGGACATCGCGTCCGACCTCGACCTGATCGAGAACCGGCTCATCGACTCGCTGTCCTTCGTCGAGTTCGTCTTCCTGCTGGAGCAGGAGAGCGGCACCGCGATCCAGATGGAGACCCTGGAGGTCGACTCCATCCGGACCCTCGCCGCCATCGAGCAGCACTTCTTCAAGACCCCGGCGGAGGTCCAGGCATGAGCCGCCGCCTGTTCACCTCGGAGTCCGTCACCGAGGGCCACCCCGACAAGATCGCCGACCGGATCAGCGACACCATCCTGGACGCGCTCCTCGCCCAGGACCCGTCCTCCCGCGTCGCCGTCGAGACCCTGATCACCACCGGCCAGGTCC
Organism: Streptomyces sp. NPDC093111; assembly: GCF_040683955.1. Classification (NCBI taxonomy): domain Bacteria; kingdom Bacillati; phylum Actinomycetota; class Actinomycetes; order Kitasatosporales; family Streptomycetaceae; genus Streptomyces; species Streptomyces sp. NPDC093111. The sequence goes on from NZ_JBFBNW010000001.1 coordinate 207,795, forward strand.
ACATCGCCGGCGAGGTCACCACCGCGGCGTACGCGCCGATCGCGCAGCTGGTCCGCGACGCCGTCCTCGACATCGGCTACGACTCCTCCGCGAAGGGCTTCGACGGCGCCTCCTGCGGCGTGTCGGTGTCCATCGGCGCCCAGTCGCCGGACATCGCGCAGGGCGTCGACACCGCCCACGAGGCCCGCGTCGAAGGCGCGGAGGACGAGCTCGCCGGGCAGGGCGCCGGCGACCAGGGCCTCATGTTCGGCTACGCCTGCGACGACACCGCCGAGCTGATGCCGCTGCCGATCGCGCTGGCCCACCGCCTGTCGCGCCGGCTGACCGAGGTCCGCAAGAACGGCACCGTCCCCTACCTGCGGCCCGACGGCAAGACCCAGGTCACCATCGAGTACGACGGCGACAAGCCGGTCCGCCTCGACACGGTGGTCGTCTCCTCGCAGCACGCCGCCGACATCTCCGTCGAGGGCCTGCTCACCCCGGACGTGCGCGAGTACGTCGTCGAGCACGTCCTCAAGGAACTCGTCGAGGAGGGCGTGACGCTGGAGTCCGACGGCTACCGGCTGCTCGTCAATCCGACCGGGCGCTTCGAGGTCGGCGGCCCGATGGGCGACGCCGGACTCACCGGCCGGAAGATCATCATCGACACGTACGGCGGCATGGCCCGGCACGGCGGCGGCGCCTTCTCCGGCAAGGACCCGTCGAAGGTGGACCGTTCGGCCGCCTACGCGATGCGCTGGGTCGCCAAGAACGTCGTCGCCGCCGGGCTGGCCAGGCGCTGCGAGGTGCAGGTCGCGTACGCGATCGGCAAGGCCGAGCCGGTCGGTCTCTTCGTCGAGACCTTCGGCACCGGGACCCTCCCGGACGAGCGCATCCAGGAGGCCGTGTCCGAGGTCTTCGACCTCCGGCCGGCCGCGATCATCCGCGACCTGGACCTGAAGCGGCCCATCTACGCGGCGACCGCCGCGTACGGGCACTTCGGCCGGGAGCTGCCGGAGTTCACCTGGGAGCGCACCGACCGGGTGGAGCGGCTGAAGCAGGCCGCGGGGATCTGAGGGGAGCTGGAATGCGTATCGCTGTCACCGGATCCATCGCGACCGACCATCTGATGACCTTCCCCGGCTGGTTCAGCGAGCAGCTGCTCGCCGACCGGCTCGACCGGGTCTCCCTGTCGTTCCTCGCCGACAACCTGGAGGTCAGGCGCGGCGGAGTGGCAGCGAACATCGCCTTCGGACTCGGCGTGCTCGGCCTGCGTCCCGTTCTCGTGGGCGCGGTCGGCGCCGACTTCGAGCCGTACCGGATCTGGCTCAAGGACCACGGTGTGGACACCGACTCGGTGCGCGTCAGCGAGTCGCTCCACACCGCCCGGTTCGTCTGTACCACCGACCGGGCGCAGAACCAGATCGCCACCTTCTACGCCGGAGCGATGGCCGAGGCCCGCGAGATCGACCTGCGGGAGGTCGTCGCCCGGACCGGGCGCCTGGAGCTGGTCCTGGTCTCCCCGGACGACCCCGAGGCGATGCTGCGGCACTCCCGTACCTGCCGCGAGCTGGGCGTCCCCTTCGCCGCCGACCCGTCCCAGCAGCTGGCGCGGCTCGACGGCGGCCAGGTGCGGGAACTGGTGGACGGGGCGCGGTTCCTGTTCACCAACGAGTACGAGACCGCCCTGCTGCACGAGAAGACCGGCTGGGCCGAGGCGGACGTGCTGCGCCGCGTCGGCACCTGGATCACCACCCACGGCGAGGCCGGGGTGCGGATCAGGGGCGAGGGCCGGGCCCCGCTGGCGGTGCCGGCGGTGCCGGTGGCGGGCGTGGTCGACCCGACGGGCGTCGGCGACGCCTTCCGGGCCGGCTTCCTCGCCGGAACGCTGTGGGGCGTGCCCGAGCGGTGCGCTGCCCAGCTGGGCTGCGCGGTCGCCTCGACGGTCCTCGACTACGTGGGGACGCAGGAGTACCGGCTGCACCGGGATCCGCTGCTGGACCGGATCAGGACGACGTACGGAGTGGGCTGCACGGCCTCGCTCCTCACCCACCTGAGGGGACTGTCATGAGGGGGCTGACATGAGTACCGGAAGACGTTCCCTGAGGGAGGAGTTCGCCACGCGGGTCGTGGTGGCCGACGGGGCGATGGGCACCATGCTCCAGGCCGCCGACCCCACGATGGACGACTTCCAGCAGCTGGAGGGCTGCAACGAGATCCTCAACGTCACCCGGCCCGACATCGTGGCCTCCGTGCACGACGCCTACTTCTCGGTCGGCGTGGACTGCGTGGAGACCAACACCTTCGGCGCCAACCTGGCGGCGCTTGCCGAGTACGGCATCGAGGACCGGGTGTACGAGCTGTCCGAGGCCGGCGCCCGGATCGCCCGCAACACCGCCGACGCCCACACGGCCGCCGACGGGCGCCCCCGCTGGGTCCTCGGCTCCATGGGCCCCGGCACCAAGCTGCCGACCCTCGGGCACATCACGTACGAGCCGCTGCGCGAGGCGTACCGGCAGAACGCCGAGGGCCTGATCCGCGGCGGCGCGGACGCCCTGCTCATCGAGACCTCGCAGGACCTGCTCCAGACCAAGGCGGCCGTCATCGGCGCCCGCCAGGCCCTGGACTGGGCCGGGCTCGACCTGCCGCTGATCGTGCAGGTGACCGTCGAGACGACGGGCACCATGCTGCTGGGCTCCGAGATCGGGGCGGCGCTGACCGCCCTGGAGCCGCTGGGCATCGACATGATCGGCCTCAACTGCGCCACCGGCCCGGCGGAGATGGCCGAGCACCTGCGGCACCTGTCCCGGCACGCCCGGATCCCCGTCTCCGTCATGCCCAACGCGGGCCTGCCGGTGCTCACCTCGGACGGCGCGCACTACCCCCTGACGCCGTCCGAACTCGCCGACGCCCAGGAGGCGTTCGTACGGGACTACGGCCCGGCGCTGGTCGGCGGCTGCTGCGGCACCACGCCCGAGCACCTGCGGGAGATCGTCGAGCGGGTGCGGGGCGCGGCCGTGAAGCCGCGGACCCCGGTCGTCGAGCCGGGCGCCTCCTCCCTGTACAGCCACGTGCCGTTCCGCCAGGACACCTCGTACCTGGCGATCGGGGAGCGGACCAACGCCAACGGGTCGAAGAAGTTCCGCGAGGCCATGCTGGCGGGCCGCTGGGACGACTGCGTCGAGATGGCGCGGGACCAGATCCGCGAGGGCGCGCACATGCTCGACCTGTGCGTGGACTACGTGGGCCGGGACGGTGCCGCGGACATGGCGGAGCTGGCCGGCCGCTTCGCGACCGCGTCCACGCTGCCGATCGTGCTGGACTCCACCGAGGTGAACGTCCTGCGGGCGGGCCTGGAGAAGCTGGGCGGCCGGGCGGTGCTCAACTCGGTCAACTACGAGGACGGTGACGGGCCCGAGTCGCGGTTCGCGCAGGTCACGACGTTGGCGCGGGAGCACGGGGCGGCGCTGATGGCGCTGACCATCGACGAGGAGGGCCAGGCCCGCACCGTCGAGCACAAGGTCGCCATCGCGGAGCGGCTGATCGCGGACCTGACGGGGAACTGGGGGATCAGGGAGTCGGACATCCTGATCGACACCCTCACGTTCACCATCTGCACCGGTCAGGAGGAGTCCCGCAAGGACGGCATCGCGACGATCGGGGCGATCCGCGAGCTGAAGCGGCGCCACCCGGACGTGCAGACCACGCTCGGCCTGTCGAACATCTCCTTCGGTCTGAACGCGGCCGCCCGGCTGGTGCTGAACTCGGTCTTCCTCGACGAGTGCGTCAAGGCCGGCCTGGACTCGGCGATCGTGCACGCGTCGAAGATCCTGCCGATCGCCCGCCTGGAGCCGGAGCAGGTCGAGGTCGCGCTCGACCTGATCTACGACCGGCGGCGGGAGGGCTACGACCCGCTCCAGCGGCTCCTGGAGCTCTTCGAGGGCGCCACGGCGCAGTCCCTCAAGGCCGGCAAGGCCGAGGAGCTGCTGGCGCTGCCGCTGGAGGAGCGCCTGAAGCGGCGCATCATCGACGGCGAGAAGAACGGCCTGGAGGCCGACCTGGAGGCGGCGCTCGCGGAGCGCCCCGCCCTGGAGATCGTCAACGACATCCTCCTGGACGGCATGAAGACGGTCGGCGAGCTGTTCGGCTCCGGCCAGATGCAGCTGCCGTTCGTGCTCCAGTCCGCCGAGGTCATGAAGATCGCGGTGGCCTATCTCGAACCCCACATGGAGAAGACCGACGCCGACGGGAAGGGCACCATCGTGCTCGCCACCGTCCGCGGCGACGTCCACGACATCGGCAAGAACCTCGTCGACATCATCCTCTCCAACAACGGCTACAACGTCGTCAACATCGGCATCAAGCAGCCGGTCTCCGCGATCCTGGAGGCCGCCGAAGAGCACCGCGCCGACGTGATCGGCATGTCGGGCCTCCTCGTGAAGTCCACCGTCATCATGAAGGAGAACCTGGAGGAGCTGAACGGCCGCGGGCTGGCCGAACGCTTCCCCGTGATCCTCGGCGGAGCCGCCCTGACCAGGGCGTACGTCGAGCAGGACCTGCACGAGCTGTACGGCGGCGAGGTCCGCTACGCCCGTGACGCCTTCGAGGGGCTGCGTCTGATGGACGCCCTCATGGCGGTCAAGCGGGGCGTGCCGGGCGCGACCCTGCCGGAGCTGAAGCAGCGCCGGGTGTCGAAGCGGGAGACCCCCGTCCTGGAGGTGCGGGAGCCCGAGCCGGCCGGGCGGTCCGACGTGGCCGCCGACAACCCCGTACCGGAGCCGCCGTTCCTCGGCACGCGGGTCGTCAAGGGCATCCAGCTGGCCGAGTACGCCTCCTGGCTCGACGAGGGCGCCCTGTTCAAGGGCCAGTGGGGGCTCAAGGACGCGGCCACGACCGAGTCGGAGGGCCGGCCGCGGCTGCGCGGCTGGCTGGACCGGCTGCAGACGGACCACCTCCTCGAAGCGGCCGTCGTGTACGGCTACTTCCCCTGTGTGTCCAAGGGCGACGACCTGATCGTCCTGGACGAGGACGGAGGCGAGCGGACCCGCTTCTCCTTCCCCCGCCAACAGCGGGGCCGCCGCCTCTGCCTGGCCGACTTCTTCCGCGCGGAGGACTCCGGCGAGGTCGACGTCCTCGCCCTCCAGGTCGTCACCGTCGGCTCGCGGATCGGGGAGGAGACGGCGAAGCTGTTCGCCGCCGACGCCTACCGCGACTACCTCGAACTGCACGGCCTGTCCGTCCAGTTGGCCGAAGCCCTGGCCGAGTGCTGGCACGGCCGGGTGCGCGCCGAGTGGGGCATCGGCGGCGCCGACCCGGCCGGCATCGAGGGGATGCTGCGCACCGAGTACCAGGGCTGCCGCTACTCGCTGGGCTACCCGGCCTGCCCGGACCTGGAGGACCGGGCGAAGATCGCCGAGCTGCTGCGGCCCGAGCGGATCGGGGTCGAGCTGTCGGAGGAGTACCAGCTGCACCCCGAGCAGTCCACGGACGCCTTCGTCGTGCACCACCCGGAGGCGAGCTACTTCAACGCGGGAGGCAGACGCCTGTGAACCCGAATCCCGGGGGCCCGGCCGCCGGCGCCCCGACCTTCTCCTTCGAGTTCTTCCCGCCGAAGACCGACAAGGGCGAGCAGACCCTGTGGGACGCGATCCGGCGGGTGGAGGCCCTCGCGCCGGACTTCGTCTCCGTGACGTACGGCGCGGGCGGCTCGTCCCGCGACCGCACCATCGAGGTCACCAAGCGGATCGTCACCGAGACCACCCTGCGGCCGGTCGCCCATCTGACGGCCGTCGGGCACTCGGTCGCCGAGCTGCGGGCGATCATCGGCGCCTACGCGGACGCCGGGGTGCGGGACGTGCTGGTGCTGCGCGGCGACCCGCCGGGCGATCCGCGGGCCGCCTGGACCCCCCACCCGGACGGCTTCCTGTACGCGTACGAACTCGTCGAACTCGTCCGGTCCCTGGGCGAGTTCCGGATCGGCGTGGCGGCCTTCCCCGAGGGTCATCCGCGCTCGCCCGACGGGGCCGGCGATCTGGCGCACTTCGTCGCCAAGTGCCGGGCGGGCGCCGACTACGCGATCACCCAGATGTTCTTCGACCCCGAGGACTACCTGCGGCTGCGCGACCGGGTGGCCGCCGCCGGCTGCGACACCCCGATCATCCCGGAGATCATGCCCGCCACCGACGTGCGGCAGATCCGCCGCTTCGCCGAACTGTCGGACGCGGCCTTCCCCGAGGACCTGGCGCACCGCCTGGAGGCGGCGAAGGACGACCCGGCCGCCGCCTACCGGATCGGCGTCGAGCACGCCACCGCCATGGGCCTGCGGCTGCTCGACGAGGGCGCGCCGGGCCTGCACTACATCACGCTCAACAAGTCCACCGCGGCCCTCGAAATCCACCGATCCATCCACGCCTCAAGGAGCCTCGCACGTGTCTGAGTCCACCGGTGCTGTGTTTTCCGACTACAAGGTCGCCGACATCGGTCTCGCGGAGTTCGGCCGCAAGGAGATCACCCTCGCCGAGCACGAGATGCCCGGCCTGATGTCGATCCGCCGCGAGTACGCCGCCGACCAGCCGCTCGCCGGAGCCCGGATCACCGGCTCCCTGCACATGACGGTGCAGACCGCGGTGCTGATCGAGACGCTCGTCGCGCTGGGCGCCGAGGTCCGCTGGGTGTCCTGCAACATCTACTCCACCCAGGACCACGCGGCGGCCGCCGTCGCCGCCGCCGGGATCCCCGTCTTCGCCTGGAAGGGCGAGACGCTGGAGGAGTACTGGTGGTGCACCGAGCAGGCGCTGACCTGGCCGGGCGCGGACGGCCCCAACATGATCCTGGACGACGGCGGCGACGCCACGCTCCTCGTCCACAAGGGTGTGGAGTACCGCAAGACCGGTGCGCTGCCGGAAGCCTCCAACGAGGAACTGGCCGTCGTGCGGAGCCTGCTGGAGAACAGCCCGCTCGACTGGGCGACGATCGCCGTCGGCATCCGCGGCGTGACGGAGGAGACCACCACCGGTGTCCACCGCCTGTACGAGATGCACCGCGAGGGCGAGCTGCTGTTCCCCGCGATCAACGTGAACGACGCCGTGACGAAGTCGAAGTTCGACAACAAGTACGGCTGCCGGCACTCCCTGATCGACGGCATCAACCGGGCCACCGACGTCCTCATCGGCGGCAAGACCGCCGTCGTCTTCGGCTACGGCGACGTCGGCAAGGGCTCGGCGGAGTCGCTGCGCGGCCAGGGCGCCCGGGTCATCGTCACCGAGATCGACCCGATCTGCGCGCTCCAGGCGGCGATGGACGGCTACCAGGTCGCGACCCTGGAGGACGTCGTCGAGACGGCCGACATCTTCGTCACCACCACGGGCAACAAGGACATCATCATGGCGTCCGACATCGCCCGCATGAAGCACCAGGCGATCGTCGGCAACATCGGCCACTTCGACAACGAGATCGACATGGCCGGCCTCGCGCAGATCCCCGGCATCGTCAAGGACGAGGTCAAGCCGCAGGTCCACACCTGGACCTTCCCCGACGGCAAGGTCGTCATCGTCCTGTCGGAGGGCCGGCTGCTCAACCTGGGCAACGCCACCGGCCACCCGTCCTTCGTGATGTCGAACTCCTTCGCGGACCAGACCCTGGCCCAGATCGAGCTCTTCACGAAGACCGCCGAGTACCCCACCGGCGTGTACACGCTGCCGAAGCACCTGGACGAGAAGGTCGCCCGCCTCCACCTGGCCGCCCTCGGCGTCCGGCTCACGACCCTCCGCCCGGAGCAGGCCACGTACATCGGCGTCCCGGTGGAGGGCCCGTACAAGCCGGACCACTACCGCTACTGATGTGTACCGACGAGGTGCACGACAGACGTGATCCCTGGCTCCCGGACCATCTCCTGAAGACGGAGCGGGACCTGCTGATGCCGCTGCTGCGCCGGACGCCCGCCGAGGCGTTCGAGCTCCGCACGGCCTGTCCGGGCTGGACCGCCCGGCAGGTGCTCGCGCACTGCGGGGCGGCACTCGTCAGGATCGTCGAGGGGCGCCTGGAGGAGGGCGTGTTCCTGCCCGACGCCAACGCCTGCGACGTGGCCGAACGGGAGGACTGGCCGCTCGACCGGATCCTCGACGAGCTGGAGCGGGGCCTCACCGAGGCCGGTCCGGTCATCGCCGAGCGGGAGGACGGCCGGCTCGACGCCGTCGCGCTCGGTGAGTGGGTCCACGCCGGGGACGTACGGGAGGCCTTCGGCGAACCCGGCGCCTACTGCGGGGACGCCCTGGAACTCGCCCTGCCCCTGCTCTCCGTCACCAGCCGCAAGCGGGAGACCCCCCGCCTGGTCGGGGTCCTGGCGGACCGGGGCGGCGGCGAGGTGGACCTCGGCAACGCGATCGAGGGCCGGCCGCCCGCCCGCTTCCACGGGGACGCGGCGACCTTGATCCGCATCTACTCGGGACGCCCGCTGGTGAGGACCCGCTACGAACTGACGGGCGCGACGGAGCAGGAACTACTCATCTACCGCTGAGGGCGGTGGGCCCCGGTCCGAAAGGACCGGGGCCCACCCCTTTCACTCACGAAGAGGACCTTCATGCCCAGCACGGTGAACACCTGGGAGACGCTCGACGGGCTCCTGCACGACCAGGCGGCACAGCGCCCCGACGACCCCGCCGTGGTCTTCGGCGAGGAGACGCTGTCGTTCCGCGAGCTCCACGAGGGCGCCGCCGTCCTCGCCACGTACCTCCGTACGTTAGGGGTGACGGCCGACGCCCGGGTCGGCGTCCACGTCGAACCCTCACTCGAACTGGTGATCGGTACCTGGGGCGTGCTGTTCTCCGGCGGCGCCTACGTCCCGCTCTCCCCGGAGTACCCCGAGGAGCGCCTCCGCTACATGATCGAGGACAGCGGCGCCCGCGTCGTCTTCACCCAGGAACGCTTCCGCGCCCGCGTCAGCGAACTCGCCCCGCCCGGCACCACCGTCGTCACCCTCAAGGACGCCGTCCAGCACGCCTGGCGCACCGCCGGCGAGGAACACCCCCTCGCCGAGCCGGAACTGGACCCCTCCCAGCTCGCGTACGTCATCTACACCTCGGGCTCCACCGGCAAGCCCAAGGGCGTCATGGTCGAGCACCGCTCCATCGCCGCCCAGATGCGCTGGATGGCCGACGCGCACGCACTCGGCCCGGACGCCGTCGTCGTCCAGAAGACCCCGATGTCCTTCGACGCCGCCCAGTGGGAGATCCTCGCCTCCGCCGTCGGCGCCCGCGTCGCCATGGGCCCGCCCGGCGTCTACCGCGACCCCGAGGGCCTGATCGACACCGTCCGGCGGCACGGCGCCACCATGCTCCAGGGCGTCCCGACCCTCCTCCAGGCCCTCGTCGACACCGAGCGCCTCGGCACGTGCACCAGCCTGCGCCGGGTCTACTCCGGCGGCGAGATCCTCTCCCGCAACCTCGCCGTCCAGCTCCTCGCCGAGCTGCCCGAAGCCGAGCTGATCAACCTGTACGGGCCGACCGAGTGCACCATCAACGCCTCCTCGCACACCGTGGACCGCGCCACCGTCGCCGACGGACCCCCGGCGATCCCCATCGGTAGACCGGCGTACGAGACGACCTTCCACATACGCGACGGCGAACTGTGCATCGGCGGGGTCCAGGTGGCGCGGGGGTACCTGGACCGGCCCGAGCTCACCGCCGAACGCTTCGTCACCGCCGAGGACGGCGAACGCCTCTACCGCACCGGCGACCTCGCCACCTGGAACGAGGACGGCACCGTCCAGTTCGCCGGCCGCGCCGACAACCAGATCAAGCTCCGCGGCTTCCGCGTCGAGCTCGACGAGATCGCGCTCGCCATCGAGAACCACGACTGGGTGAAGTCCGCCGCCGTCATCGTGAAGAACGAGCCCCGCACCGGCTTCCAGAACCTGGTCGCCTGCGTCGAGCTCTCCCCGAAGGAAGCCGCCCTGATGGACCAGGGCAACCACGGCGCCCACCACCAGTCCAAGGAGTCCAAGCTCCAGGTCAAGGCGCAGCTGTCCAACGCGGGCACCCTCGACGCCGCCGCCCTCGCCGGCCGCCCCGTCGTCGGCCTGCCCGGCCGCACCCCCACCGAGCGGATGCGCCGCACCGTCTTCGCCCGCAAGACCTACCGCTTCTACGAGGGCGGCCCGGTCACCCGCGCCGACGTCCTCGCCGCGCTGGCCCGCCGCCCCGAGGGCATCGGCTCCCGCCAGATCGGCACCCTGACCGCCGCCGACCTCGGCGAGATCCTGCGCTGGTTCGGACAGTTCCCCAGCGACGAGCGCCTCCTCCCGAAGTACGGCTACGCCTCGCCGGGCGCGCTGTACGCGACCCAGCTGTACGTGGAGGTGCGCGGCCTCGCGGGCCTGGAGCCCGGCACGTACTACTACCACCCGGTCCACCACCGGCTGCACCTGATGGAGCCGGGCACCGCCGAGGGGGCACCCCTGGTCCGCTTCCGCTTCCGCGGCAAGTGGGCGGCGATCGAGCCGGTCTACCGGAACAACATCCGCGAGGTCCTGGAGATCGAGACCGGCCACATGGTCGGCCTCTTCGAGGAGATCCTGCCGGGCCTGGGCCTCGCCGTCCGCCCGGTGCGCGGCGGGGAGCCCGGGGACGCCGAGGACCTGGGCGTCTTCGCGCTCGTCCCGTACGACGAGGAGTCGGCCGCGGCCGGGGAGGCGGAGGTCGACCTGTACGTGCAGTCCCACCCGGACCGGATCGCGGACCTCCCGGGCGGCCAGTACGCCTACGAGAACGCCGGGCTGACGCCGCTGACCTCCGGCTCCGCCGGCCTGGTGGAGAAGAAGCACGTCATCGCGATCAACCAGGCCGTGTACGAGCGGGCCGGCCTCGGCATCACGGCGATCAGCCGCGGCACCGAGCCGTGGCGCGCCTACATCGACCTGGGCCGCGCCCTCCAGCGCCTCCAACTCGGCGACCACGGCCTCGGGTTCATGTCCGCCGGCTACAGCTCCATGTCCGGCAACCCGCTGCCCGCCGCCCGCCGCATGGACGAGGTCCTGGCGGCGGCCGGCCGCCCGAGCGGCCCCTCGTACTTCTTCGTCGGCGGCCGGATCAGCGAGGAACAGCGGCTCAGCGAGGGCATGTACGAGGACACCGTCCACATGAAGGGCCCCGCGGAGATGATCCGCGACGACCTGGTCAACCACCTGCCCGACTACATGATCCCCAACCGGGTCGTCGTCCTCGACCGGCTGCCGCACTCCGCGAACGGCAAGGTCGACACCAAGGCCCTCGGCGAACTGGCCGTGATCAACGCGGGCCTCCACGGCCGCCCGCACATCCCGCCGCGCACCCGCACCGAGACCCGGCTCACCGAGATCTGGGCGGCGGCCCTCAAGTACGAGGAGGTCGAGGCGGTCTCCGTGCAGGACGACTTCTTCGAGTCGGGCGGCAACTCGCTGATCGCGGTCGCGCTCATCACGAAGATCAACCGCGAGTTCACGGAGGCGTCCCTCCCGCTCCAGATCCTCTTCGAGGCCCCCACCATCGAGAAGCTGGCCCACCGCGTGGACGGCGCAGCGGCCACCCCCGCGTCCCGGCTGGTCCGGCTGCACGCCGACGGCGCCCAGTCGCCCGTCTTCTGCTGGCCCGGACTCGGCGGCTACACGATGAACCTGCGCTTCCTCGCCGAGGAGCTGGGCATCGACCGCCCGTTCTACGGAGTGCAGGCGCACGGCATCAACCGCGGCGAGACCCCGTACGCGACGATCCGCGAGATGGCCGAGGCCGACGTCACCGCGATCCGCCGCCGCCAGCCCACCGGCCCGTACACCCTGTGGGGCTACTCCTTCGGCGCCCGCGTCGCCTTCGAGTCGGCCCACCTCCTCGAAGCGGCCGGCGAACAGGTCGAGAACCTCTTCCTGATCGCCCCCGGCTCCCCGAAGATCCGCGCCGAATCCGCGGCGGGCGGCGCCTCGTACGCCAACCCCGGCTTCACCCAGATCCTGTACTCGGTCTTCGCGGGCACCTTGGCAGAGGTCCCGGCGAAGGACGCGGCGACCTTCGCCACGTATGTGTCGGAACGCTTCCCGTCCCTCGACCCGGAACTGATCGCCCGGATCATCGCGATCGTGGAGCAGACCTTCGACTTCACGTACACCTTCCGCGAACTCACCGAACGCAAGGTCTCCTGCCCGGTGACGATCTTCAAGGCCCAGGGCGACGACTACTCCTTCCTCGAAGGCACCACCGGCTGGTCCACCCGCCCCCCGACGGTGATCGAACTCGCCGCCGACCACTACAGCCTGCTGCGGGCCCCGGACCTGAAGGAACTGGTGAAGAAGATCCACTACCGGCTGGGGCGGTAGCCGGAGGGCGGGCGAGAGGAGGGCAACGCGCCGACGAGGGCGCGGGCTCGCCCCCATCTCGCCCGCCCGCCCTAGGCCGTATAGACCGTGGCCTTGGGGGCCACCATGCCCGGCGTGGTCCCCTCCACGGCCAGATTCCCGGTCCACAGCTCGTACCGGTTGCAGTAGAGACCGCCGAACGGGATCCGCCGCCCACCGGGTTCGAGCTTCCAGTCCGCTTGCTCCCACCGGGCGAGGAGATCACCACAGACCAGGGCCCGATGGGCTTGCAGCATGATCCACCGGCCCTGGTCGGTCTCGGTGGCGGTGTCCTTGTTCATGGCGGCGGCCATCTGCCACAGCCGGGAGGGACCGACCCCGGGCGTCAGCGGCCCGACGATCCCGACCTCCCCGAGCTTCCGCTCGTCCAAGTGGTGCGTGGCGTACCCGAAGACGGTCCCGAACAGGTGAAAGACACAGGTCCGGCCACGGCCTTCGGCGCCGTTGACGTCGTGCATGTTCTCGGCTCTGATGGCAGCGCGGCCCGGACGTCTTTCCCACGCCCGGGCCGCGCCTCGTCCAGTGGGTCGGCGTCAGCAGCAGGGGCCGTCGGCGCAGCAGGCGGGCTCGTTGCAGTCCGCGGCGAAGCCCCACAGCGACCGATCCACCTCGAACCCGGCGTCGCGGATCAGATCCATCACGTCGAGCATCAGACCGCCGGTACGGGTCTTGGAGTTCGGCGCGTGATGAAGGAACCGCCCGAAGTGCAGGCCGCACCAGGCGGCGTACTCCTGACTGTGCAGCATGAACGTGTGCCACGCGGGGTCCACGTCCCTGCTGGGCGCCATGACATCGCCCTTCCCCGACGTCCCCACGACCCACAGGAACGCCAGCCCCTCACTCATGACCCGGCCGGCGACGTCCACGCCGAGCCCGTACTCCTCGGCGCAGAACGCCGTCAGCTTCTCGAACAACTCGGGGGACACGAGGTCCCGGCCCCGTCGCAGAGCGACGGGCTTCTCGGGTGCGACCGTCATGACGAAGTCCCTTCTTCGGCCTGCAAGGCAGGCCATCGCTTCACCGTTGCCTGCCTGAGAGCGTGGCCTCGGCGCCGGGTGCGATCTAGGGGCTTTCCTGTTGCCGCAAGAGTTCGTCGCGGACATGCTCGACCAGTCCGCGCATGGGGTCGCCGTAGAGCGCCACTTCGGAGAACCGGTCGAAGGTGTCGGCGTAAAGCCGCACGTCCTTCGGGTCGGTCGTCGTGACTTCCGAGTGGAACGTTTCCACGATCACGAGTCGGTCGTCATGGAGGCTGAAACACGTCATGGGGAAGTCCGGCATCCGTGGGCCGGCCGGCACAACTCCCAAGGAGACGTGGGGAAGACGGGAGACGGAGACGAGTCGATCGAGCTGTAGTGCCATGACCTGCGGCTCGCTGACGAGCCACCGCAGGACGTGTTCGCAGATCAGGAACCGGAAAGACCGGTCGGTGTCGTACAGGGCGGCCTGCCGCTCGATGCGAGCGGCCACGGTGCGTGCCCTCGTCTCCTCGGGAAGTGCCGGGGGCAGGCGGAACACGGCGGTCATGTACTCGGGCGTCTGGAGCAGGCCCGGGATGAGCTGTCCCTGGAACAGCCTGAGGACGCGGGTGCCGGCCTCGATGGCCTTGATCGTGTTCTGGTGTTTCCACGGCCCCATCCGGCGCAGAAGGCGCCACGCCGTGGCTTCGGTCGCCTCCGCGCGGGCCGTCGCTATGAACTCCTCTTTCACGGCCTCGGAGATGCCGAGAGCGGTCAGGACGAGGTCCACGTCCTGGACGGAAGGGCGCACCTTCTCGTTCTCGATCTTCGACAGCTTGCCCGCGGACATGGAAGCCCTGCGGGCCACGGTGTCGCCGGTCATTCCCGACGCCTCCCGCAACGCCCGCAGGGCTCTTCCCAGGGACCGCGTACTCAGTGGTGCCGCTCCCAGTAGGCGGTGAACGGCACAGCGGTGGACAGGGCCGTGTCGCGGTAGGCGCGGTACTCGGCCGACCGGTCGGCGCCCAGCAGCTCGCCTCCGACGAACGCACCGCCCTGCGTGTAGTGCATGCGGTACACGTCCCGGTCGTCGAACAGCCAGAAGTCGTGATCCGGCAGCCCCGTCACGGTCTGCTCGGCGCGGTCGACGATGCCGATGGACTCACCGGCTGTGATGTTGCCCGGGTAGGCCGCGAGCTCGTAGCGCAGGTAGTCGGTGAGCGGCGAGGTGAGGACGTGGACGCGGGACACCCGCTTGCCCTTGTCCGTCATGGAGCGCACCCACGGGTTGTCGTGCCACTCGGGGCCCATGTCCTCGCCCGCGAAGTAGCGGGCCATCTCTTCCCGCTCGTCCTCCACGTCGTACATGGCCAGGGTTTCGAGGCGGAACGCCGTCCGCTCGAAGGTGTCGAAGAGCCTGCCGAACGCCTCGCCGGTCACGAGGTCAGGAGCGGCCACGGAAGTACTCCTCAAGCATGGCGGCGGGGATGCGTACGGCCGTCTCCCCGGTCGGCAGGTCGAGCTGCGCGAGTTCGGCGGGATCGGTGATCACAAAGCCCTGTACGACGTAGTCACCCGTCGCCGTCCTGGCCCACAGGGTCGGGCAGGTGCCGTTCTTGCAGTCCGGGTCCCCGGTCAGCTTGTGCAGCGGTTCGGCTGCCATGGCGTCCTCCACGTGTCGTCGCGAGTGCCCTCCTCGATGCTTCCGCCACCCAGTGATCAAGGTCAAGACGCCCGGCTTTCCAAGACAGGAAAGAGCCCTGCGCGGTACGGGCGGCGGCCCGGGGTCAGGTGGGCCGGTACTCCGCGTGGGGCGTGGCCCGGTCCCAGACGGCCTCGAACGCGCCGGTGCACAGCTTGTGGACGACGGGGTCCTGGGTCAGCTCCATCCAGCCTTCGGGGGTGCTCTCGCCGTTGCCGTCGAAGTGGAGTACGAGCACGGTTTCGTTGTCGAACACCCAGAAGTCGTTGCCGGGGAAGGCGATGTCCGTCGCCTGGCGGCGGGGGAGCCAGCGGATGTCCTCGCCGGCCGTCACGTTGGCGTCGGACACGTGGTGCTCGAACCGGATGTAGTCGGACTCCGGGACGGAGAAGACCCGGGCCCGCCGGATGCTCACACCACGGCCGGTGGCCTCACGGACCCAGCGCAGCCAGTGGCGGATCCCCGGGTCGTTGTCCTCGGGGAGGTCCCTCAGTCCCTGCTGCCACGCGATGAAGCTGGGGTCGGATTCCATGTACCCGTCCCGCATCTCCAGATGGATGGCGCTGTGCTCGGCCGCGGCGAGCAGTTCCTCAAACGACGGGACCGTCGTCACCGTTCACCTCCAGAAAGAGCACAACCGTAAGGGGGAGCCGGAAGAGGCGTCCATGCGGGAACGGGACTCTGCGCGTGTTCGCATGAACGGACCCGCAGGGCTGTTCCACCGGCCCATTCGGGTGCCGTCGTGGTGCGGGGCGGGGGGCCGGCTGGTGTGCTGGTCGGGACCCCGCACCTGCCCGCGTATGGGAGCAGCACCATGGCCGTCATCGTCACCGTCGAGATCCCCGGCGGCACCCAGCAGCAGTACGAGCGCACCAACGACCGGATCACCACCGAGTCCTGGTTCCCGCCCCCGGGCTTCATCGCCCACGCGGCGGGCCCGGACGGGACGGGCGGTTGGCGGGTGGTCGACCTGTGGGAGTCGGAGGAGGCGTTCCGGTCCTTCCTGGAGAGGGCGACGCCGATCTTCCAGGAGACGGGGATGCCGCCGGTGATCCCGAGGATCGACCCGCTGGTGAACGTGGTGGTGAGGTAGGCCGGTGACGTGGGTCGGTGAGGTAGGCCCGTGAGGTGGACCGGTGGCGTCGGCCGGTGATGTGGGCCGGTGGAGGGGACGGAGGGGGCCGCCAGGACCCGTCAGGGCCCGCCAGGGTCCTGTCTCCCGTGGGCCCGGCGGTGTAATCCCGTTGCGGGTGGCAGGGTTCCGGAGGGACCCTGCAGCGCATGACCACCTCCGATCTCTTCGCCGCCGACGGTCGCCTGAAGGCGATCCCCCGCAAGCCCGCCCGTAGAGCGGCGCTCCTCGACCACCTCGCCGCGACGCTCTTCGAGCCGGGTCGCGTGTACGCCGAGCGTGAGGTCAACGAGGCGCTGAAGGCGGTGCACGCGGACTTTCCGGCGTTGCGTCGCTATCTGGTGATCGGTGGGCAGCTGTCCCGGACCAAGGACGGTTCGGCCTACCAGCGACAGCTCGGCGTCCCCGTAGGAGCGACCACCGCCGTCGCGTGACGGCCGCGGTCCTGGCCGGCCTGCTCGCCGGCTACGGCATCGCGATCCCGGTCGGCGCGGTCGGCGCGTACCTCGTCGCCGTCACCGCCCGCACCGGCTGGCGCACCGGCGCCGCCGCGGCGCTCGGCGTCGCCACCGCCGACGGTCTCTACGCCCTCCTCGCGGTGGCCGGCGGTTCGGCCCTCGTCCCGTACCTGACCCCGGTGACGACCCCTCTGCGCCGGGTCTCCGCGCTGGTCCTGGTGGTGCTGGCCGTCCGCGCGGCGTGGACGGCGGTACGTACCCACCGTTCCGGCGCCCTGGCCTCCCGCGACGACGGCGCGACGGCCCTGACCCCGGCCCGCGCGTACGCGAGCTTCCTGGGCATCACGGTCCTCAATCCCATGACGGTGGTCTACTTCGTCGCCCTGATCCTGGCGACCGGCCCGCACGCCCCGTCGTCCGCCGCCGCACGCACCGCCTTCGTCCTGGCCGCCCTCGTCGCCTCCGCGAGCTGGCAACTCCTCCTGGCCACCGGCGGCACCCTCCTGGGCCGTATCCTCACCGGCCCTCGGGGCCGCCTGGCGACGGCCCTGGCGTCGAGCACGCTGATCGTGGTGCTGGCGGTGCGGCTGCTGGTGGGGTGACCGGGCCCGGCTCCGGCGACGCATTCCCGCCATCACGATTCGATGTCCTGACGGCTTCTCAACTTCCCTCGACTCAGGCCCACTTGTAGGTTGCGGGCGCGCGGCTGATCGTCGCGCGACCGACGGGGAGGCGGGGCTGCCATGGCGGTGAACGATCCCGATCTGCGTGTGCCCGAGGACGACGGGCTGAGCAAACTGGCCGGTGACCTGGAGTTCATGCAGCGGCACCTCGACGACCAGGTCCGCCGGATGGACGGGATCGTGGACCGGATCCAGGCCCGCTGGCACGGGGCCACGGGGGACGCCTACCGGACCCATCACGTCGAGGCCGCGCAGGACGCCGTACGCATCCGGGAGCACCTGCGGCTCCTGGAGGAGGCGGTCCGGTTCAGCCGGGACGGGTTCAGCGAGCGGGAGCTGGAGGTGCTGTCCCGGCTGCGGAAGGCCCAGAGCCAGGTCGACGTGGCCCGGGAGGCGAACGCCCTCCAGGCGCCGCCGCCGGGCGCTCCGGCCGCCGGGTCCGAGTCCGCACCCGTCCCCCGCAGCCGTATCGAAGACGTGTAGGGGGAGGAGCGGACATGGCGGGAGACGACCGGATAGCCGTGGACATCGCCGCGTTACAGGCGATGTCCGGGGAGCTGGAGGAGATCCTCCGGAAGCTGAACGAGCAGCTGGCCCAGTTGTACGAGCGCACCGAACGGGTGGTGCTCGGCTGGCAGGGCGAGGCCCGCGAGGAGTTCGTGATCACCCTGGACCGGTGGGCCAGGGACATGGCGGACCTGAAGGCCACGCAGGCCTGGCTGCACACCTCGGTGACCACCGCCCACGCGAACTACTCGGCCGCCCACCAGGCGGTCCTGCGCGGCTGGGGGGCCGCCTGATGGCCACTCCGGCGCCGCCCACGGGGGGAAGCGGGAACGGGAACGGGAACGGCGGCGGGAACGGGCAGCCGAACTCGCCCGCGCTCCCCTCCCCGGTCCCCGGCAAGCTCACCGACCCCCAGGGCAAAGACATCTCCCAGGGGCAGACGAAGCCGAAACCCGACCCGAACAAGGAGGTCCAGGACCTCAAGCCGTCCGTGGACCCGGGCGGGTTCCCGAGCGGCTTCGACGTCGACCCGACGCACGTCTGGTACACCTCGTACCTCATCCGGAACCATCAGACGGCGTTCGACAGGGCTCCCAGGAATCTTCTGGACACGCTGGACGGTCACAAGCACGTGTGCGGGGTCGGCTCGGGCCCGGAGGCGTTCGAGCGGGCGTACGACGAGATCTCGGGCCGCTACCTGGACGTGTGGGCCGTCTCGGTGGTCGCCGTCGGCGGTGTCTCGACCGGCCTGACCATCACCGCGAACAACTACGTCCGGGCCGAGTACGCCTCCAATCCGGCCCTGGGTACGCCCACCAGCCTGAAGCCGGTCCCCGAAGTCATCCGGATCCCGCCGGACTACGGGAAGGCGCCGTTCCTCGGCTGGCGGACCGGTGGCGGCGACAACTTCGCCGAGAAGATCATCAACGAGGCCCTCGGAGCCATCGGCAGCGCCATCCAGTGGCTGATCCGAGAGGTGATGGACAAGGCCCTCAAGCACGGCAAGGTCGGCCAGATCACTCCGGGCGGCGACGACGTCGAACTGCCGCTGGTGGCTGCGGCCTGGCGGAAGGTCGCGCAGGACGCCGAGAAGTCCGGCGCAGACCTGGACGCGGCGATCGGCTACCTGAGGAACCCCGACGCGTCCGCGGTGGAGTGGCAGTCGGCGATGAAGCAGTTCACGTCCAGCCTGTGGGGGACCGCCTCCTGGGGCAAGGGCGCCGGGTCCCCCGTCGCACAGGGCTACGACTGGAAGCACCCTCCGCTCCACATGACCCGGCAGCCGGTGCTCCGGATCCTGGTCGACATCGCGAACAAGATCGCGGCGATCCTCGACTCGTTCGCGACGGCGGTGCGGGACGTCCGCAAGGTGATCGAGCACGAGTACATCGAGGCGGGCAAGGAGCTCGTGCAGTCGGACAGCGTCAAGAACTTCCTGAAGGACCTCGGCTCCCTCTTCACGGGCCCGGCCGGACTCGCCGAGAACTTCCTGGACAACCTGAACGAGACCGCGCTCAACGCGGGCGTGGACCGGTACAACAACAGGACCCACGAACTCGCCCGGCAGCTGAAGGAGCTCCGGCCCGTCCTGGACGAGGCCCAGCGGACCGTTCCCACCTTCCAGGCCGAGGAGGCCCGCGCGCAGTCCGTGGGCGCCCGCTCCATCGAGGGGTACGGGACGGAGCACAACTGGACGGTCCCGGGCGACCAGGCGACCAATCACCGGTACCCGATCGACCTGGCCAACCAGGAGGACATGAAGGTCGACAACCAGACCGCGCACGGCATCGACCGCCACGTGGGGCTCACCGCGGAGCAGTTGCAGCGGCGCATGCGGGACGCGAACCCGACCCCGCCGGCCGCCTCCTCGTTCTACGACCTCAACACCGCCCAGCAGTTCGTCCAGTCGGCGATCGACCGGCAGCAGGCGTTCATCGCGCAGAAGATCCTGGACGACCCGAACGCCGCGCTCCAGCCCTTCAAGGTCGACTTCTGGCCGCAGGTCACGGGCATGAGCGTCACCACCCCGAACGGCACGCCGGTTCCCGTACACAATGTGAAGGTCCGTCTTCAGCTCACCGACGACGGACGCCAGCCCCCGTTCATCGTCGTCACCGCCTTCCCGGACTCGCCCTAGCCCTGTCAGGAATCGCCCGTGCACCAGGTCCACTTCCGCTACGCGGCCGCGCGCACCCTCCTCGCGCCGTTCCTCTCCCGCGCCGGCGCCGGCATCCCCGGCGATCCGGCCGCGCGGGAGGCCGCCCTCCAGGCTCCGCTGCGGGTCCTGTACGACCGGTCGGAGCGCGGCGGCGTGACGGTGTACGAGGCGGCGGAGGAGGTACGGGCGCTGGCGGCGGCCGTCGCCGCGGGCGCGGCCGGTGCCCCGCGGGTCCCGGACGATCTCTGGGAGCTGGCCGCCCGGTCCGGCCCCGCCGGGGAACCGCAGGCGCTCAGGGACATCGCCGCGTACGTGGACACGTGGCAGGCCGCCATGAACCCGAAGCTCGCCGCCGCCGTGCCGACCGCCTGGGAGCTGGCCCAGCGGTTCCCGCAGCTGACCGGCATGCTCGACCTGTACTTCGGCCAGGACGGCGTGGCCCTGGAGGACGAGGACCTGTCCGACGAGGACGGCATCGGCCTGTACGTCGCCTACTGGCACAAACGCGGGACCTGCGCCTGGCGCCTGCCCCCCGTCGTCGCCGAATGCGCCGAAGCCCTCGCCCTCTTCCAGGACGACGTCACCCTCCGCCGCTTCTTCGCCGACGAGCTCGGTCTCGGCTCCGGCTCCCACACGTCCTGGTCCGCCTGGCTGGCGCTGATCTCCGAGGTCCTGACCACCCATCTGCGCCAGGAGCACGGGCCGTGCTCCTGGATCTCCGGCCGAGAGGGGCACTCCCCGTGCTGACACGTTCCGCCGCCTACCCGGACCGGGAGACCGCGCACTGGGCCACCCAGGCCGTCGTCACGCAGAACGAGCAGTCCGTGCACCGCTGGCTGACCCGTTCGGACCGCGCCCGGCTCACCGTCGAGGCGTACTGGCCGTCCCGTCCCGAGCCGGTCGGGCAGGTGCTGCTCCAGGGGGAGATGCTGGCCGGTCACGGGCCGGTGGACGTGCGGGCCGCCCGCGTGATCCTGAAGCGCGACCCGGAGCATCCGCTCGGGTTCACCGTGCACGCCACCTTCCCGATCCACCCGTGACAGGAGACCGCCTCCCATGCCGCTGACCCCGCTCCAGCACGACCCCCGGTACGGGGAGATGGACCAGGTGCTCCGCGCGTACGCCGGCCAGCGGGCCGACGACACCGAGGAGAAGCCGAGCGTCGCGCTGACCGCGTACCTGCGCCACACCTGGCACAGCAGGCCGTGGGCGGTCGGGATCGCCGAGAGCCAGCTGCGCGAGTACGCCCGGAATCCTCCGGGGCCGCTGCTGCTGCGGCTGGGCGAGGTGTACCCGCTGCCCGACCCGGGGCTCGCCGGGGCCGAGATCCAGACCTGGCTGCTGACCGTCGCCGGGCATCTGCGGCGCTGCCTTGCGGAGGGCGACATGCCGCCGCCCGGGGCGCCGGAGACCCGCTGGGAGTGGCAGGCCCGGTTCCCCGAGCTCGGGCAGTTGCTGGGCGGCTGGTTCTCGCAGGACCACGGCGTGGAGTTCGCGGACCACGAGGAGGCCCTGCGGGACTACCTGGAGGTCACGGACCGGGCGCTGGCGGCCCGGCTGTGCGGGGAGGTGTACGAGCTGCTGGCCCTGAGGCTGGACGAGGCCGACTACGCGTACGGGCTGTCCCTGCTGGGTCTGGAGATCGACCCGCCCGTCCCGTACACCCACGGCGCCTGGCTGGGGATCATCGCCGAGGAGGTCCTGCGCGGCGCCTAGCCGTGCCCGTCCTCCCGCCCGTCCTCCCGCCCGGCCTCCCTCACCCCGCCGCCGGTGCGACGTTCTGCGTGTGGTGGAACACGTTGTCCGGGTCGTACGTCCGCTTCACCTCGGCCAGCCGGTCGTAGTGTCCGCGGTACGTGGCCCGGACGCGCGCGTCGGGTTCGTCGGCGCCGAGGAAGTTGACGTACGCGCCGCCCATCGAGTGCGGGTGCAGCGCCTCCCAGTAGCCGACGGCCCAGTCGCGGATGCGGTCCGCGTCGGCGGGGTCCGCGCTGATGCCGCCGATCACGCCGGACCAGACCGCGTCGCGGTAGGCCCAGGCCGTGTCCATGGGGTCGGGCCGGTGGGCGGCGCCGTCGACCGGGTACATGTGCATGGTGGAGAGCTCGGTCGGGAGGTTCTCCAGGAAGGTGCGGTGCACGTCGATCGCGCCGTCGGTGACGCGGTCGAAGAAGTCGCCGCGCCAGTACCACTGGAGGCCCTTCGGGATCAGGTCGTCGAACATGGCCTGGAGGGCCGGGTACGGGATCGGGGTCGCGAAGTGGAAGGCGGGCGGGGCCGCTTCGGCGACCCCGGCGAAGGTCCGGGTCAGTCCCTCCTCGTCCTGCGGGCCCGTGGAGCACCACACCACGCCGCACATCTTCTTCCCGTGGATCTCCTCCGGGAACGGCGGCCCGGGCGCCACCGTCAGGATCGCGAAGAAGCCGTTCAGCGTCTCGGGCGCGGCCGGCAGGAACTCCCGGTACCAGCGCAGCACCGCCCCGATGTGCTCCGGCTCCCACAGCGTGACCGCGAGGCCCACGGTGTCCACCGGGTGCAGCCCGTACGTGAAGGAGGTGACCGTCCCGAAGTTTCCGCCGCCGCCGCGCAACGCCCAGTACAGGTCGGGGTGTTCGTCGGCCGACGCCGTCACGAACGAGCCGTCCGCCAGGACCACGTCGGCCGCGAGGAGGCTGTCGATCGTCAGCCCGTACGCCCGGGTCAGGTGCCCGTGCCCGCCGCCGAGGGTCAACCCGCCGACGCCGGTCGTCGACATGATCCCGGCCGGGACGCCGAGCCCGAAGCCGTGCCCCTCGTGGTCCAGGTCGCCGAGCTGACTGCCGCCGCCGACCCGGGCGGTCCGGGCCTCGGGATCCACCCGTACCCAGCGCATCGCCGACAGGTCGAGCACCAGCGAACCGTCGGCCACGCACAGGCCGCCGCCGCTGTGGCCGCCGCCGCGTACCGCCAGGTCCATGCCGCTCTCGCGGGCGTACCGGACCACCGCCCGTACGTCCGTCACGTCCGCGCACCGGGCGATCACGGCGGGACGTCGGTCGATCATCGCGTTGTAGATCGCGCGGGCCTCGTCGTATCCGGGGTCCTGCGGGCCGGTCACCTCGCCGCGCAACGCCTCGCGCAGGGTCTCCACAGCCGTACCGCCCATGACCACTCCTTCAGGGCACCCCTGTCGGCCGGCCGTGCTACCCCTTCAGTCTCCCCCTCGGCGTGGCAGCCCGCCTCCCGGGCCGCCGTCTCGGCATCCTTGCGCCATGACCGACAGCGAGGAAGCCGTCCGGACCTCCGCCCGCGGCTGGCTGACGCTCCAGCTGGCGGCCCTCGGCTTCGTGGGGGTGTGCGGGGCGCTGAAGGCCGGCGGCGGCTCCGGGTCCCCGGCGCCCCGGGGCGTGGAGGCGGTCGCGGGCGTCCTGGTCCTGCTCGCCCTGCTGCTCGCCGTCCTCGCGGTCTATCTCGTGGGCCGCACGGCCTGGCCGCACACGGCGGGCCCCGACGACCCGGCCCGCGCCGCCCGCCGCCTGCGCATCGGCCTGGTCCTGACCTTCGCGACGGTCCTGCTGACCGCGGTCGCCGCCACGAGCTCCTGGTGGCCGGCCCCGGACGCGGCGACGGGCCCGGCCGCCCCGGCGGCGGTCGAGGTGGAGGTGGGCACCTCCAGCGGCAGCCTGTGCGGTGAACTCGGCCGGGGCGGCGGCGCGTTGACCCTGATCGTGCGGGGCAGTCCGGTCGACGTGCCGCTCAGCTCCGTGACGTCGGTGACCCCGGTCGCCGGCTGCGGGAGCGCATGACCGCCGCGACGGACCGCGAGGCCATCACGGACCACCGCGAGCGGTCGGACAGCAGCGAGCCGACGCTGAGGAACGAGCCGACCGAGCCGATCGAGAAGGCCGATCCGACGGACCCGATGGACATGAAGGACCCGACCGACCCGATCGACAGGAACGAGCCCTTCGACCAGAGCGAGAGGAACGAGCTGCTGCCGGTGCGTCCGTTGCTTTCCTGGCATCCCATGGTCCGATCGTACGAGTACGGGGGCCGCCACGACGTGTGTCGCGACGGCCCCCGTACACGGGTGGACCCGGGTGGGGACCCTGTCTACTTCAGGGCGGCGAGGGCCGCGTCGTAGTTCGGCTCCTCGGCGATCTCGTTGACGAGCTCCACGTGGAGGACCTTGTCGTTCTCGTCGAGGACGACGACGGCGCGGGCGGTCAGGCCGGCCAGCGGGCCGTCGGCGAGGTCCACGCCGTAGTTGGTGTGGAACTCGCGGCCGCGGAGGGTGGAGAGGTTCTTGACGTTCTCCAGGCCCTCGGCGCCGCAGAAGCGGGCCTGGGCGAAGGGGAGGTCCGCGGAGATGCAGAGCACCACGGTGTTGTCGAGGCCGGCCGCCACGCTGTTGAACTGGCGCACCGAGCTCGCGCAGGTCGGGGTGTCGACGCTCGGGAAGATGTTGAGGACCTTGCGCTGACCGGCGAAGTCCTTGAGCGAACGGTCCGCGAGGCCCTCGCCGACCAGGTTGAACTGCGGGGCGTCGCCGCCCACGGCGGGCAGGTCGCCGTTGACCTGTACGGGGTTGCCCTTGAGCGTGACCTGCGCCATGCCTGATCTCCTTCGACGGGTTAAGCGGGTGATGCGGACGACGGTCCCGATCGTACTGCGCGTGGAATCCGCATCTCGCTGAATGGAACGTACGAGGCTCGCCCGTCTGTTCCGGAGACGGCTCCGGGGACGGCTCCGGGGACGGCTCCGGGGCCGCGTCAGGGGCGCGCGTATCCGGCCAGGAAGAGGTCCACGCCCGCCGTGATCTGCCGGGTCAGTTCGGCCTCGTCGACCTCGGTGTCCGGCGCGAAGGTGTGGACGAGCTGGGGCACGCCGACCGTCGTCGCCACGAGCTGCTGCACGGCGAGGTCCGGGTCGGGCGCGTGCAGGGCCCCGCGGGCGTGCAGCGCGGTGACCGCCTCGATCAGCGGGCCGTTGTACATGTCGTACGTGACCCGGTACCAGAGCTGGCCGAGCTGCGGGAAGCGGTCGATCTCGCCGATCACCAGGCGCCGCAGCGCCATGATGTCGGGGCGCAGCAGCGTACGGGCCCAGTCGGTCGTGAGCCGGACGAGCGCGGCGCGCAGGTCGGGGGCGTCGGCCAGACCGGCACCGGCGGGCTCCACGTCGGCGTACGTCCGGGGCAGCACGCCGCCGATGACGGCGAGGAACAGACGTTCCTTGCTGCCGAAGTGCTTGTAGATGGTCGCCTTGGAGACGCCGGACCGCTGGGTGATCGCGTCCATGGACGCCGCCGAGTACCCCTCGGCCAGGAACTCCGTCAGCGCGGCGTCGATGATCGCCCGGCGCTTGCGGGCGGCGGCGGAGGCGGGGTCGGGGAGGACCGGGATGCCGTACGCGTCGAGCACGGCGTGGAGTGCGGTGGCCGGGTCGGTCGGATCGGCCGGGTTCGTGGCGCCCATGCGGGTCCTTCGCGGGGTGACGTGGCGGGGCGGGGGGTCGCCGCCAGTATAGGAAGGGCGTGAACTGAACCGTTCGGTTCCGGCGGGCGGCCGCTCGGCGGGGGCGCGGTGCGCGGTGCGCCGTGCGCGGCTCAGGCCGCCGTCGCCGCCAGGGCCGGGCCGATCGCCACGCCCGCCAGGAACGCCAGGTTGAACAGGCCGATCCCCGGGCCCCGCCGCTCCTCGCCGAGTCCCCGGGTCGCGGCGCCGGTCAGGACGCCCTGGCCGCCCGCCGTCGCGAGGGCGCTCAGGGCGGAGCCGAGCAGGACCGCCGGCGGCCACGGGGCGAGGGCCGCGAGCAGCAGGGCCGTCGCCGAACCGGCGGCCAGCAGCGTCCCGGTCCTGCGCGTTCCGAGCCGGGGCGCGAGGCGGATCAGGAGCCAGGAGAGCAGCGCCCCGGTCAGGGCGGCGAGCGCGGCGACCGCGCCGGTCTGGACGGGGCTCCAGCCGGTCAGCGCGGAGAAGCGGTGCGGGGCGCCGTACAGCAGAGCGAAGTTGACCGTGGACAGCGCCAGCATCAGCCCGGCGGCGGGCCGGAAGCCCGGGGCGCGGAGGAGGCCGAGGAGGCGCCCGCCGGCGGGCGCCGTGCCGGTGCGGGGGGTCGCGGGGCCGGCCGACCGCAGGACCGGGAGGAGGACGAGGAGGCTCAGCAGCGGCAGGACGAGCGCCGCCTGCCAGCCCGCCGCCCGGGCCACCGCCGCGCCCGCGAAGAGGCCGAGCGTGCCGCCGAAGGCGCTGCCGATGGCGACGATCCCCGACGTACGGCCCGTACCGTCCCGGCCCGCGAGCTGGAAGGCGGCGACCGTGACCCCGGCGGCCCCCACGGCCTCGACCGCCCGCCCGGCCACGGCGAGCGGCAGCGACCCGGCGAGGAGCACGAGGCCCGCGCCCAGGGCGAGGAGCACCCCGGCGGCCCGGACGATCCCGGCGGGGCCGCGCCGTCCCGCAGTGGCGGAGAGCAGGGGCGTGCCCACCGCCATGCCGACGCCGAACACGGTCATCAGCCAGGCCGCCGGCCCGGCGGAGACCCCGAGCTCCCGCGCGGCGTCGGGGAGGACGAGGCTCGGCCCCGACACGCCCATCGAGGCGGGTGCGACGAACAGGGCGGGGAGGAGGGCGCCCCGGAACGGGCGCCGGAGCGGGCGCCGGAGGGCGCGGCGGGGGGTGCGGCCGGGGGTGGCGGCAGCGGCCGGGGCAGTGCCGCCGCCCCCGCTGGTCGTCACAGTGGTCCTCGTCCGTGTCGTCATACCGGCATCCGCCCCATCAGCCCGTTCGCGAAGTCCTTCTCCGCCTGCCGGAGTTCGGCGGCCGTGTTCATCACGAAGGGGCCGCTGCGGGCGACGGGCTCGCCGATCGGCTCGCCCGCGAGGACCAGGACCTCGGCCGCCGCGCCGGGGGCCTCGACGGTGACATGCTCGCCGTCCCGGTCGAGGAGCGCGAGGTGGCCGTCGGCGACGGTCTCGCCGGCGACGGTGGCGGTGCCGGTCAGCACGTACACCATCGCGTTGTGTCCGGCGGGTGCGGTGAACTCGGCGCGCCCGCCCGCCGCGAGGCGCGCGTGGACGACGAGGACGGGGGTGTGCGTCCCGAAGGGTCCGGTCACGCCGTGGCTGGTGCCGGCGAGGACGGTGAGTTCGGCGCCGTCGGGGGTGGTGACGGGCGGCAGGTCGGCGGCCTCGGCGTTCTGGCTGCGGGGCGGCAGCGACTTGAGGCGGGCCGGGAGGTTCACCCAGATCTGGAGCATGTGCTGCCGCCCGCCCGCGGCGAGGAACTCCTCGGTGGGCAGCGCCTCGTGGACGATCCCGGAGCCCGCGGTGAGCCACTGCACCCCGCCGCCCCGGACGACGGCGCGGTGGCCGCGCGAGTCGGCGTTGGCGATGTCGCCGTCGAGGACGTACTGGATCGTCTCGAAGCCGCGGTGGGGGTGCGGGGGAGCGCCCTTGGCCTCGCCGGGGGCGAGGTCGACAGGGCCGACCTGATCGACCATCAGGAAGGGGTCGACGAAGGGGAGTTCGGCGGTGGGGAAGGGGCGGCGTACGGGGAAGCCGGCGCCCTCGTAGGTGTGGAAGGGGCGGGCGATGCGGGTGACGGTGCGCTCGGTGGGGGCCATGCCAAGAATGAACTACACCATTCAGTTCACTGTCAAGACTGAACCGTTTGGTTTGAAGAAATGAACCGATCGGTTTAGCTTGTGGCTCATGACGACACCGGTCACCGCCACCTACATCGGCACCGCCACCGTCCTCCTCCGCATCGGCGGCCTCACCGTCCTGACCGATCCGGCCTTCGACCCGGCGCCCGCCGACTACCCCGCCGCCCGCCCGCTCCACCGCACCGCCGGCCCCGCCCTCACCGCCGACCGGCTGCCGCCCGTCGACCTGGTGCTGCTCTCCCACGACCAGCACGCCGACAACCTCGACCGCACCGGCCGCGAGGTCCTCGCCCGCGCCGCCCGCACCCTCACCACCCCGGAGGGCGCCGCGCGCCTCGGCGGCCGGACGGAGGGGCTCGCGCCCTGGGAGAGCCGCGAGCTCGCCGCCGGCGGCACCTCCGTACGGATCACCGCCACGCCCGCCCGGCACGGCCCGGAGGGCACCGAGCAGGCCACCGGCCCGGTCACCGGCTTCGTCGTCGAATACGACGGCGGCGCCCTCTACCTCTCCGGCGACACCGTCCGCCACGACGCGCTCGACGCGATCGGCGCACGCTTGCGCCTCGACACCGCCTTCCTCCACTTCGGCGACGCCCACTTCCCGTCCACCGGCGCCCGCGCCTTCTCGCTCAGCGCAGCCGAGGGCGCGGCCTACGCCCGCACCCTCGGCGCCCGCACGGTCGTCCCCCTCCACTTCGACTCCTGGGACCACCTCGCCGAGGACCCGGCCGCCATCACCGCCGCCTTCGCCGCCGACCCCCGGCTCGCGGGGACGCTGCGCTGGCTGAAGCCGGGGGCGGCGGAGCGACTGGCGTGACGGCACCGGGCCCCGGGCCCCGGGAACGCCGAAGGGCCGGACCGCGAGCGCGGTCCGGCCCTCCGTGAGCGGAGCCGGCGGGATCAGCCGGCAGGGGTCTATGGACGGGCCGTGCGCGCGAGCCGCCAGGTCCGCAGCCCGTCGGCGTCCGGCCCGAGTTCGGTGAAGCCGAGGCGGGCGGCGACGGCGCCGCTGGCGTGGTTGGCGGCGTCGTGCACGATCCGCAGCTCGCCGATGCCGGCGAGCCGGAAGCCCACCTGGACCATGGCCGCCGCGGCCCGGGTGGCGATCCCGCGCCCGGTGGCGGCGGGATGCAGCCAGTACCCGATCTCGTACGCGCCCTCGGGAGTGTCCTCGTGCCGGAACAGCCCGCAGGTCCCGACGAGCGCCCCGTCCGCGGCCACCACGTACGAGAACTGCTCACCCGCCTCCCACAGGTCCGCCCGCGCGGCCAGGAACTCGGCCGTGTGCGCCCGCGAGTGCTCCGCCGCCCACGGCATCCAGGGCCGCAGGTGCTCCAGCGACTCGTCGATGACCCGCACCCAGGTGTCGAGGTCGGCCTCGGGGTCGAAGGGCCGCAGGACGAGGTCGTCGTCGATGCGGATCAGGTCGGCGGGGACGTACGTGGACGCGAGGGTGCCTGCGGGCTGCGGGAGTTCCATACGCCGAGGCTCGTACGCGAAGGGCCGTGCGGGCAACGTGATTTCGCCGCGGTCGCGCCCGCCGTCCCGCCCGCCGTCGCGCCCGGCTCCGCTCGCTCCGCCGCGCGGCGGAGGCGGATCGTCCGCGCGCACGAGGTCCCCGTGCCGGGGTCCGCCCAGCATGGAGCCATGGCGAACAGGATCTCGACGGACGGCCGGGGGCCCGGCGCCCCGAGCCGGGCACCCCTTTCCCGGACCAGCGGACGGGCGGGCGGACGGCCGGGCGGGTGGCCGGGACTCGCCGCCGCGGGGTGGGGGCTCCTGTTCGCCGTGCCGAGCCTCGTCTGGGCGACGGGCTCCTCGTTCGGCGCGCGGACGACCGTGGCGCCGTCCCTGGTGAAGCTGGCCGAGGACCGGGTGGCCTGGTTCGTGGCCGTGCTCTGGCTGACCGGTCTCCTCAAGATCCTCGGCGCCGTCGTCGGCATCGGTCTGACCCGGCGCCGCGGCCGGTGGACCGGGCGTCTCCTGGCCCTCTCCGGAGCCGGGGCGGCGGTGCTGCTCGGCTGGCACGGCGCCGCCTTCGTCGTCCACGGGACGCTGGTCGAGACCGGCGCCCGCACCGTCCCGCCCGACCTGGCCGGGCTGACGCGCTGGTACCTCTTCCTGTGGGGCCCGTGGTTCGTCGCCGGCGGACTGGCCTTCGCCGCCGCGACCCTCCGGTACGTCCGCCGACTCGACCCGCGCGCCGGGACCCGCCGCCCGGCCGCGCTGGGAGCGTCGGGCGCGGCGCTCCTGTCCCTGCTGTCGACGGTCACGGGGATCGGCTGACCTCCCCCTCCCCCCGCCGCGTCAGCGCACCACGTCGAAGACCTGCTTCTGCAGCCCGTTGGCGTACGCCTCGTGCTCGACCAGCTTGAGCTTCTGCACGTCCTTGTCCGTGGTGCTGAACAGGCGCTTGCCCGCGCCCAGCAGCAGCGGGAAGACGAGGAGGTGGTAGCGGTCGATCAGGCCCGCGTCCGACAGGGCCTGGTTCAGGGAGGCGCTGCCGTGCACGATGATCGGTCCGCCCTCGGTCTCCTTCAGCGCGGCGACCTCGTCGAGGGTGCGCAGGATCGTCGTCTCGCCCCAGTTCGACACCAGGTCGCCGTCGGTGAGCGTCGTCGACACGACGTACTTCGGCATCTCCTTGTAGTCGGCGAAGTCCGCCATGTCCGGCCACACCCCGCTGAACGCCTCGTAGCTGGTCCGCCCCAGCAGCATCGCCGAAGCCTCCTGCTGCTCCCGGCCCTTGATCTCGAACGCCTCGGGCAGGAACTCCGTGTGCTTGAACGTCCAGCCGGAGTTCCGGTACCCGGGCTCACCGCCGGGCGCCTCGACGACGCCGTCGAGGGAGATGAAGGCGGTGGTGATGAGAGTGCGCATGGGAGTTCCTTCGGTCTTGTTCCTTGTCACCGGTGCGCGGGCGCGCCAGCCATGATCTATGACCGGAGTTCCCGTGAGAACTCATCGGTGGCGGCGCGCCCGGTACGTTCGGGAGTATGACGCTGCGTTCGGTGAACCGGTGGATCTGCGCCACGAGCCGGTGGACGCCCTGCTGGACCGGGTCGAGCGGTCGTTGGGCACCGACGTGGACCGCGGGAGTGCGGTGCGCAAGCGTCGGTCGGTCGGAGCTCGTACGGGCCGTGGCACGTGGGTGCGGATCGAGCGGCGGGGGCTCGACCGGATCGGAGTCCAGGGCGGGGACGGTACCGCGTCGGCGGCGGCCCTGTCCGGGATCGCCAAGCCGGCCTGGCTGGCCGGGGTGGCGTGGCGGGACGACACCGAGCCGGTGGTGTGGCGGGCGGACGAGACGGAGCTGCTCCCGGGTGCGCCGGTGGGCACCGCCGTGATCACGAAGGACCCGCGCCTGCCGGAGGCTTGGTGGGCCGCGATGAACGGCTCGCTGGACGCCCTGGCCGCGCAGCGCACCCACAGGATCGCGAGCCCGGACACCGAGTCCCTCACGCGGGAACTCGTCACCGCGACGATCCACGGCGTCTTCCCGGGCGTCGACACGGCCCTCGGGGAGTGGTGCCCGGCCCACGCGGACTTCAACTGGACGCTCTTCGTGGCCGCGAAGATCCTCGGCCCGTACGCCGACCCGGAAGACCCTCGGCTGAGGGCCGCCCGGGAGACGGCGGAGCGAGTGGCCGAGGAGCTTCAGGCCCGCTGACGGCGCTCCAGGAGGAGCCGCCGGTATTCCGAGACGATCCGGGCTTCGACCTCGCGGGCGAGGGCGGCGACCAGCTCTCGCAGATGGCCGGCGTCGTCCGTGACTCGCTGCGGTCGTGCGCGGTCGCCAGTTCCTCCACGCCGATCAGAAGCGCGGGACTGGTCCCCGTCGCCGGAGTGGACGCTGTGCCATCCTGCACTCTCCCCTCAGTCGCTCCCGC
Organism: Streptomyces sp. NPDC093111; assembly: GCF_040683955.1. Lineage (NCBI taxonomy): Bacteria > Bacillati > Actinomycetota > Actinomycetes > Kitasatosporales > Streptomycetaceae > Streptomyces > Streptomyces sp. NPDC093111. The sequence goes on from NZ_JBFBNW010000001.1 coordinate 239,289, forward strand.
CCGGTCATGGCGGTGCCGTTGTCGCTGGACCGTGACGAGGCCATGGCGCGGCCGGGACGGGGCGTCGGCGGTCGGCGCGCGCACGGGCGGAGCGTCTGTGCGCGCATGCTCCGCCGACGCCACGGCCCTGCGCCCCACCGGCAGGAGCCCTCCCCCCACTCCCCTCCCCGCACGCGCCCCTCGGAAAAGTCCAGCAGCGGCCCGGAGGGGCGGGCGTCCAGCCGGTGCGCCGCGGTCGACGGACTGCCCGGCACCGGCCCCTGGGTCACTCGGCCGGTGCGCGGGCCGAAGGGCCCGGTCGCTCAGGTTCCGCCGGGTTTGCCCGTCGAGACCAGCAGGAGGACGGACGAGCCCGGTGCCACCGGTTCTGCGCCGCCCCGGGGCTGACTGCTGATCACCTGCCCGGCGGGAGCGTTCCAGTCCGTGTGCCGCATGATCGTGCAGCTCAGTCCGAGTCCGCGCAGCAGGCTTCCGGCCTGTTCGACCGGCATGCCGGCCAGGTCCGGCAGCGCGATGCCCGCTCCCGCGGTCTGCTCCTGCTCCTGTGTCGGAGTCGCATCGGCGCTTCCGCTCTTGGGGGTGCCGGTGGCGAGCGGGGGGCACGCCCCGTTCGCCGGTGGGGACAGGGACGGGGAGGCGCCGGGCGCGGGCGACACGGGCTTCAGCGCGAAGAACCCCACCGTGGCGCACGCCAGCACGCAGCACGCCGCAGCGGTGCCGAGGAGCGCCCGGCGGGGGCGGCTGCGGCTGACGGCTCGCTCGATCGCGGCCGCGTCGACGACCGGCGCCGTCGGCCCGTCGGCGAAGGAGGCCACCGCGGCACGCAGCTCGGCTTCGAAGCCCGGCTCGAACGGGGCCGGTCCGGACGACGTGTTCCTCACTTCGTACCTCCGAAAGCGGCCGACGGCGTGTGCGGCGCCTGGGCGCCCGATACGGAATCGCGCAGCTTGGCCAGGCCGCGGGCGAGCTGGGACCTCACCGCACTCGAAGAGATGTCCAGGACGTCGGCGACCTGCCGGGCGTCCAGATCGTGCAGGTAGTACAGGACCACCACGCTGCGCATGCCCATCGGCAGCCCGAGCAGTGCCTCGATCAGTTCCGCGCGCAGATCCACCTGCCCGAACCGGTCCCGGGGGTCGGCCGTCTCGGGCACCCCCGACAGCCCGGGGCGCTCGCCCCGGCGCGACAGCCGCCGCCAGCGGTCGTTGGCCAGGTTGACCAGCACTTTGCGCACGTACGCCTCCGGCGAGTCCGCCACCGCGACCTTCCGCCACTGTCGGCACGCCCGCTCCAGCGTCTCCTGCACCAGATCCTCGGCCACGTGCACGTCACCGGTCAGCGCATACGCGGTGCGGAACAACGCTCCCGACCGCTGTGCGACGAACTCCGTGAATCCGATGCCCGGACCGCTCCTGCGAAACCTCACCCGCCGACCTCCTCTCCTCGTCCCGTCCCGATCACTGCCCCCATGACGGCGGAACGGGGCCGGGTGCTGCACCGAGCCGCCGGCAGTGACGTGAATCACAGCCGGGACGGAAGGGTGTCCCAGGACCTCGCGCCGCTGCCGCCCGGGGTGCGGGCGGGGCCCGGCGAAGCGGAGGGCCGCCGGGCGGGCGGCCCGCAGTCGGCCGAGAAGAACGGGGGCGCCTCTTGCCGGATACTACGTTCGCCGACGTCGGCGACGCGCTCGGCACCAGCCGACAGGCCGCCGAGCAGCGCTTCGGTCATGTCCGCCACGGCAAGAAGGTGGCCGCGGTGATCTCGCGGCGGGACCGGGTTCGGGAGGACCCCGCCGACCCGCGCGGCGAAGTCGGCGACGCCGGGCAGTACGCGAGCGACCGGGGGATCCGGCCCATTGGCAAGAGGGTCCGTGCTGAGGCCCAGTACGCGATCGTGGCCGTGGACGGCCTCGTGCGCCGCGTCCACGAACTCGACCCGGACGGCTGGAGCGAGGTCGAGTCCAGCAAGTGGGAGTTCACCGCCGTCGGAAACCGCGAGCTGACGAAGGACGAGATCGACGCCGCGTACGAGGCCGGGAACCTGCCGTTGCGGCCTGGAGACGACTGCCCCACCCGCGCGGGACCGCATCGACCACCTGACCGGACAGCTGACAGTCAGGCGGACGAAGATCGGGGCGCGGTGGCGGCGACCTCATTGGCCACGCAGAAACGCTCAGGCAACCCGCGTTCAGCAGTAGGCAGTGGGGCGGGAATCGGGCAGGCGGGTGGCCCGGGGCGGACCGGCTGCTCAGCCGTACGCCTTGACCGCCGCGACGAACGGCGCCCAGGCGGCGGCCGTGACGACGAGGACGGGGCCGTCGGGGCGCTTGGAGTCGCGGACGGGGACGAGGCCGGGGGTGTCGTCCCGGACTTCGAGGCAGTCGCCGCCGGAGGTGTTGCTGTAGCTGCTCTTGCGCCAGTGCGCGAAGCCCTCTGCTACTTCGACGCACTCGCCACCGCTGCCGTTGCTGTAGCTGCTCTTGCGCCAGACGGCGGCGGTCAGATCAAGTGCGTTGCTGGCCATGTCGGTAGTCCTCAACTGCTTGTTCGATCAGGACGAGGGACGCCTCCGGCGACAAAGCGGCGGCCCTCAGCCGATCGTATGCCTTGCGGTACTGCCTCAGGAGGGACGGATCGTCGATTGTCTGACCGTGGTACGGCCCCTCCGTGTACATCAGCGGCGGCTCGTCCTCGAACTCCATGAACATCATCGACAGCTCCATGAAGGGCTGCGTCGGTGCGTTCCACGGGAGGATCTGCAAAGACACTCGGCCCCGCCGCACCAGGGCTGCGATGTGGTCGAGTTGCTGAGCCATCTCCTCAGTCGAGATCGTGGATTCGCGCACCACCGATTCGTGCATGATGACCCAGTACTCGGGCTTCTTCGGGTCGTCGAAGAGCTTCGCCCGCTCCATTCGGGCGTCGATCCTCGCCTGGACCTCCTCTGGGGTGTCCAGCGGTTCCGTGAAGCGGACAACGGCCCTCGCGTACGCCGGGGTCTGGAGCAAGCCCGGAATCAGCGCGTTGCTCCACCGCTCGATCACCAGCGCCCGCTTCTCCGCCTCAGCGATCGCCGCGAAGTACGCGGCGTGGGCACCCTGCTTCGCCTTGCGTACATCCTCGCACCGGCGCTCGAAGAAGCCGTCCGTCCTGAGTACCCGGTCCACGTGCCGGGCCAGGTCCATCGGCATACGGCGCTTGCCGTGCTCGATCTCGCTCAGGTAGGTCACTCCGAAGAAACTGCCCTCGACCAAGCCCTCCAGCGTCAGCCCCGCCTCCTCCCTCTTGAAGCGGAGCTCCTTCCCGTAGAACTGCGGGACGCTCGCCGAGCCGTCGATCTCCTTGCGCGCAGCCACCGTTGAGGACCGCCTTTCGCACCTTGCGTCGTGGAGCGGGAAACCCTTCCACGGTAGGGCTCGGCGCGGCAGCGTGTGAGGGGTTCGTCACGGCACGCAACGAAAGGCGGAACCCGCATGACCGACGACATCAGGCCCGACGTCGAAGCCCTCCGTACCGCTCTCGCAGCTCACGGCGTCGTCCTGCCCTCCCTGGGGGTGGATCCGGTGACGCTCGCGGGGCGGACGGTCCGGCCTCCGCTGGTCGCTCTGGGCAACTGCAACGTGGCGACCGCGCGCCAGCTGACGGAGGCGCTGCGGAAGGCGGCCGGCGGGTGACGCTGCCGTTCGCGGTCGAGGTGATCGCGGTCCCGAAGGCGGTGCCGGAGGTGCGCCGGATGGTGGAGGGGGACGATCTGCGGCTCTGTGTCAGTGAGTTGCTGACGAACGTCATCGTGCACGTGGGGGAGGGGACCCCGGTCACCGTACGGGTGGAGGCGACGCGGGAGGGGCGGACGCGGGTCGCGGTGACGGATCCGGATCCGCGGGTGTGGCCCGTACTGCGGGAGGTCGTGGACGGGGCCGAGTCGGGGCGGGGGCTCGGGATCGTGGAGGCGGTGGCGCTGCGGTGGGGCGTGGAGCAGGGGCCGTACGGGAAGACGGTGTGGTGCGAGCTGCCCGGCGTCCGGGACGGCCCCCGTGCCGGGGAGCGGCGGGTCTAGCCGTCCAGCTCCTCCGCGTACACCCACCAGCCGTCGCGGCGGACGCGGCCCTCGGGGGCGAGGTCGCCCTCGGCGTACTCGCCGCTGCCGGTCCGCTCGCCGTTCGGGCCGCGGAAGTGGCTGGTGTGGTGCAAGGTCCCGTCACAGGCTGCGCGCGGTGATGTCGCCGTACCCGGTGGTGGCGCGGATGCGCAGTTCGGCGGCGGCGCCGGCGGTGTTGGCGAGGGCGTTGCTGACGCGGCCGTAGCCGGTGCCGGCGTCGAGGGTCGCGGAGGCGCCGCGGGCGGCGGTGACCTCGATGTCGCCCTTCTCGGTGCGGAGTTCGACGGCGCCGCGGACGGCGCCGGTGACCTTGATGTCGCCGCGCATGGTGCGGATCTCGGCGGGGCCGTCGAGGCGGCCGACCAGGACGTCCCCGTCCATGACGCTCACCCGGGCGCTGGCGGCCTCGTCCAGCTTGACCTGGCCCTGGGCGGCTTCGAGGGCGACGTCGCCGAGGCGTCCGACGCCGCGCAGGTCGGCGGCGGCGGCCTTGGCCTCCACGCGGGAGCCGGCCGGGAGCTGGACGGTCACCTCGACGGCGCCGGAGTTGCCGAAGAGCTTGTTCTCCGGCTCGGGGGACTGGATCCGCAGGACGCCGTCGGCGAAGGCGACCTGGACGCGCTCGGCGGCCTTCACGTCGCGGCCCTTGGTGGGGTTGGCGGGGCGGATGTCGACGGTGGCGTCCTGGCGGTCGGCGGCGATGAGCTGGACGCGGCCGGCGGGGATGTCGAGGACGGCGGTGATCGGGGCGGTGGTGGCGAAGTTCAGCATGGTTCCTGCTCCTCTGGAGTGGCGTTCCCGGTGTCTTTCTGACATGGGAAACGCTACGTTGCGTTCGAGGAGTGCGCAACGGCAACGTTGCGTGGAATGGGTGTTAGTGCACGTCAGAGTGCTTAAATCGTTGCAACGGGCATGCCGGTAACGCAACAGCTCCCTTGCGGTGCGTTGCAATGGATGACTGGTGAACGCCCTCCTGGGGCTACCCGTCCTCGCGCAGCCCCAGGACGTACGTCGCCGTCAGGGCGACCGCCCGGTCCTCGTCCCGCGACAGCTCCGCGAGGGCCCGGGAGGCCGCCGCGCCGGGGACGTCCGCCAGGGCCTGCGTGAGGCGCTGACGCGCGGCCGGGGAGGTCGCCGGGTGGGCGAGACGGGTGACCAGGGCGGCGGCGATCCGGTCGGCGGCGATCCGGGCGGCGTGGTCCATACGCGCCGCCCCGCCCGATCCCGACGCCAGGGTGCTCAGCGCGTCGGCCGCGTCCGCGTCGTTGCGCTCCTCCACCACCATGTCGACGAGGGTCGGGATCGCCTCCGGCACCCCGCGTGCGCCGAGCGCCAGGGCCGCGTAGGCCCGGACCTCCGGGTCCGGGCCGGTGAGGGCGTCACGGAGCAGGGCCGTCGCCCCGGCGTCCGGGAGTTCGGCCAGGGCGCGGACGGCCCGCTTCCGTACCGTGGCGCGGGGGGAGCCGAGGCCCGCCGCGAGCAGCGGTGCCGTGCCCTCGCCGGTCCGGGCCAGGGCCCAGTGGAGGGCGCCCGAGACGATCGGGTCGGGCTCGGCCAGGACGGCCTCGACGAGGGCCTCCACCGGTACGGGGGTCTCCGCGGCGGCGGGCGCCGACGACAGGGCCGCGCTCTGGCGGGTGTCGGGGCTCTTGGAGGCCAGCGCCTGGAGGAGGGCGGTGATCCGCAGGACCTCCTCCCAGGCGGCCGGTTCCGCCGCGTCGATCCGGCGCAGCCGCGTCAGCAGCTCGGTCTCCGCCGCGATGCGCTCCCGGGTCTGCCGTACGAGGTCGGCCACCAGCTCCGCCGGGGCGAAGCCCGGGTCGTCGAGCGCGCGCCCGACCTCGCGCAGCGACAGTCCGAGCGAGCGCAGGCTCTCGATGTGGAAGACGCGCCGGATGTTCTCGTCGGAGTACTCGCGGTACCCGGAGCCACTGCGTCCGGTCGGGCGGACCAGGCCGAGGGACTCGTAGTGCCGGAGCATCCGGGCGCTGACCCCGGACCGCCGCGCGACCTCTCCGATCAGCACCGCCTACCGTCCTCCCTGGCCCTCCCCGCCGAGGGCCACGACGCGCTTCGCCTCCTCGACCGCGAACTCGAAGCCGGCCTCCGGGTCCCGCCACAGGACCTCCGTGGCGAGCGCGTGCGCCCGCACCTCCGGGTCGGGGTGCGCCGCCGCCGTGCCCAGCGCCGGCAGCATGGCCTCGCCGAGCGCGATCAGCGCCCGGCTCAGGCTCAGGCGCGTCTCGCGCGGCCCGCGTCCGAGCTGCGTCGCCAACCCTACGGCCAGCGCGGGCTCCTCACCTTCCGGTACGAGGACGACCGCGGCCCGCCAGGCGCTCCGGGCCACCTCGTCGTCCGGGTCGGAGAGCAGGGCCGGGGTGATCGCCGGCCAGGCCCGCCGGTCGCCGATCTTGGAGAGGGTGTGCAGGGCCTGGCTCCGGGCCTGGGCGCGGTCCGAGCGGACCTCGTCGACCAGCGCCGGGACCGTCGCCGCGGGCGTGTGCCGGGTGAGCGCCCAGGTCAGCATCTCGCGCACGGAGAAGTCGGGCTCGACCGCGCAACGGTCGACGAGGGTGCCGACGTCGGACGGTTCCGGGTCCGTGCCGACCGCCAGGGCCGTACGGAGCCGGACCGAGGGGTCGTCGTGCGCCAGCCCGCGCAGGGTGCGTGTCGTGGTCATGGGGGCCACCTCCTCGGCCACAGTGAAGGGCTTGTCACCGTGTCAAGGTCAAGGCCAAAGGGAGGCGGCCGGCAGGGGACGGTGAGGGCCGCAGGGGCCCGGCAAGACCCGGGGCCGGCCGGGGTCGGTCGGGGCCCCCGGCCCCCGCCCCCGGCTCAGTCGATGTGGACGATCTGGAACGCCTCCGCCATCCGCCCCACCGGCAGCCCGCCCGCCCGCGCGTGTTCGCTCAGCCAGTCGCGCAGCAGCCCGGCCAGGTCGTCGAAGTGGGCGGTCTGGGAGGTGTGGATGCGCAGGGCCTCGACCTTGCGGTCGAAGACGGGGGTGACGTCCACGTACTGGTTCGGGGTCGGGCCCGTCATCAGCCAGAGCTCGTGGACCGTCCACGGCTCCAGGCCCTCCTCCTTGAGGAGTTGCCGGTGGGCGAAGGGGTTGCGGGCCTCGGGGTAGATCGCGCGCAGACAGGCGTCGCCGACGGCGCGGTGGTCGGGGTGCAGGTCGGCCACGCGGGCCCAGTTGATCTCGGGGGACGGGATGATCGCGCGCTGCGGGCGCACCTCGCGGATGACCCGGCACAGGTCGCGGCGCAGGTCGACGGAGGCTTCGACGAAGCTGTCGGGGTAGCCGAGGAAGCGGACGTCGGCGACGCCGCTGAGTTTCGCCGAGTGGACCTGCTCGGCCCGGCGCAGGTCCGCCATGGCCTGGCGGGGGAGCGCCTCGTCGTAACCGCCCGCGCCGCCGTCGGTGACGATGCAGTAGGTGACGCGGGTGCCGCGTTCGATCCACTGCATCACGGTGCCGCTGACGCAGAACTCGATGTCGTCCGGGTGTGCCGCCACCACCAGCAGGGATTCCGGTGCGCTGCGGACGGTCGGGTCGGTCGTCGCGAAGTCCTCCATGGGGCCAGCCTCTTGGTGCGGCGGGGGCGTCGCAAGGCCAAGTCGTGGCGTGAACAGGACATGGCACTTACGCGCCATTCAAAAAGTTGGTAGATTCAAATCATTGGGTGTTCCACGTGGACAGAGACTGGTAGAGAGAGCCAGAGAGATCCGGAGGCGACCGGCCATGTGCAGGATTCTCGGCACCATCGCCGCGGGTGCGGCGCGACCCGACCCCGCCGAGCTCGCGGCGGTCTCGGGCCGGCAGCGGCACGGCGGCCCCGACGAGCACCAGATCCTCAGCGGTCCCGGCTGGTCGCTCGGCTGCGACCGGCTCGCCGTCACCGACCCCTGCGGCGGGCGGCAGCCCTACCGGCTGCCCCACCTGCCCGGGATCCTCGCCGTGCTCAACGGCGAGATCTACAACCACACCGAGCTGCGCCGCCGCCTCGCCGCGCGCGGCCACCGCTTCCCCGACCGCTGCGACGGCACGCTGCTGCCCGCGCTGTACGCCGAGTACGGGGCCGCCTTCGCCGAGCACCTCGACGGCATGTTCGCCGTCGCGATCCTCGACCTGCGCCCCGGCACCGCCCAACTCGTCCTCGCCGTCGACGACATGGGCATGAAGCCCATCCACCTCCACCACGACCCGTACGACGGCTCCACCCGCTTCGCCTCCGAGATCCCCGCGCTGCTCGCCTTCGAGGGCGTCCGGATCGCCCCGCGCGAGGACGCCCTCGACACCGTCCTCGCCACCCGCACCTCCTTCTCCGCGCGCACCGCCCTCGACGGCATCGACGTCCTGCCGCCCGGCGCGACCGCGCTCGTCCGGCCCGGCTGCGCCCCCGTCGTACGGCGCCGCCCCGCGCACGCCGCCCAGCCGCTCGGCGACACGCAGGACGTGCTGCGGCACGAGGTGCGCCGGCTCGCCACCGCCGACGTGCCCGTCTGCGCGGTCACCAGCGGCGGGCTCGACTCCGGGCTGATCACCGCGCTCGCCGCCGAGCACGCCCGCGAGACGGACGCGCCGCCGCTGCACACCTTCCACCTCACCTACCGGGGCAAGTGGCCCGACTCCGAGGCCGCGTACGCGCGTTCCGTCGCGCGGCGGGCCCGGACCGTGCACCACGAGGTCGTCGTCGACCCGGACGAGATCCCCTCGCTCCTCACCCGTACCGTCCGCCACCTGGGGCAGCCCAACGCGGACCCCATCGCCCTCTCCACGTACGCGCTGTTCCGCGCCGTCCGCGAGAGCGGCTTCACCGTCGCGCTCACCGGCGACGGCGCCGACGAGCTCTTCGGCGGGTACGACCGGATGCGGGCCGCGCTCGCCGCGCCGCCCGGCATCGACTGGGCCGGGGCGTACGCCGACGCGCTCTCCGCCGCGCCCCGGCTCCTGCGGGAGCACCTGTACACGTCCTCGTACGCCGCGTACATCGCCGACCACGGCTCGGCGGCCGACCGCATCGAGCAGGAACTGCGCTCGGCCGACGCCGCCGGGGGCGACCGGGTCACCGCGCTCAGCGCCTTCGAGACGCGGTGGCGGCTGCCCGCGTACCACCTGCGGCGGGTGGACCACCTGTCGATGGCCTGGGCCGTGGAGGCGCGCATGCCGTTCTGCCAGCCCGGGGTCGTCACGCACGCCCGCGCGCTCCCGGCGGCGGCCCGGCACGGCAAGCCGGCACTGTACGAGGCGGGGGACGACCTCCTGCCCGCCGCCGTCCTCAACCGCCCCAAGCAGCCCTTCACCCTGCCCGTCGCCGCCATGCTCGCCCCCGGCGGCCCCCTCCTGGACACCGTCCGCGAACTCCTCTCCCCGGCCCGCCTGGTGCTCGGCGGCAAGATCCGCGCGGACCGCGTCCAGAAGCTCCTCGAACGGCACCTGGAACGCCCCAACCAGCTCGCGGCGATGGCCCTGTGGGGCCTGGCCGTGCACGAACTGTGGACGGAGGTCGTGCAGGGCATGCGCATCCCGGTGGGCTGTGCGGCCTGAGGTGCCCGGCCGCCCCTGCGGGAGTGGCGGAGGCGCGCCGCCGGGGCACGAGGGGGCGGCGCCGGAGCGCGCCCGCGCCCACCCCCGTACCGTCCCCGTCACCGTCGTCCGCGCCGACGACGCCCCCGGGCCCACCCTCGTCGTCCGGCTCGACCACCTCCCCCCGGGCGCCCTCGCCCTCGGGCACGAACTGGCGGCGCTGCGCCGGGGGCTGCGGGGGACCCCGTACGCGGAGGTCAACAAGATCGCGGTGTACGGGGTCTCGTCCCGCCGCGGGGTCGACCTCGACTACCGGTTCGTGCAGGCGCTGCCCGGCGGGCGGTTCGACTTCCGTACGGGGTGCGGGCATTCGCTGCTCGGGTGCGTCGTCGCGGAGGGGCGCGACGGGCCCGTCACCGTGCGGGCCGTGACGACGGGCGACACCGTGCGGGTGGAGGCGGAGGAGGGCGGCGGGCGGGCGCTGTACTTCCTGCGGGCGCCCACCGCCGCCGGGACCCTGCCCACCGGCCGGCCCGTGGACGTGCTGCTCGGCGTGCCCGTCTCCCTCGTCCGGTACGGCAACCCGTACGTCTTCGTCGACGCACGCCACCTGGGCGCCGAGGAGGGCGCGGAGGCGGTCCTGCTGCGGCTCCGGGCCGAGGCCGCGCGGCTGCTCGGGTACGCCCCGCACTCGCCGCTGCCGAAGATCGCCGCGTTCCGCGACGAGCCCGGCGGGCTCTTCGTGCGGGCCCTCACCGTCGGCGGCTGGCACCCCCGCCTCGCCCTCACCGGCGCCGCCGCCCTCGCCGCCGCCGCGGCCCTCGACGGCACTGTCGTGCCGGGCGGCGCGGGCGGTACGGTCAGGACGCCCGGCGGTGTCGTCACCGTCTCCACCGGGCCCGACCGGGTCGGCGTGCACCACAAGCGGGCCCGGGTCCTCGACCGGCTCGAACTCCCCTGGCGTGTCCACGCAACGGCGTGAACGCGCACCCCCGTTGACGCGCGGTCCCCCGCGAACCTCTGTCACGCTGAATGACGACCGGCAATCGGTGGCACGCCCTATCGGATTCGTGTCCGTGCCGTGGTCCGTGCGTATCCGTGGCGTATCCGTGGGGAGAGCAGACACACATGAAATTCGAGAATCTGCGTGTCGTCGTGACCGGCGCGTCCCGCTATTTCGGCCGCGCCCTCGCTGTCGGATTCGCCCATCTCGGCGCCGAGGTCTATGTGTCGGCGCGCACCGTGGAGGCGGCCGAGCGCACCCGCTCCGAGGTCATGGGCTCGGCCCGTGACCGCATCCACGCCTTCGGCTGCGACCTGAGCCGCCCCGCCGAGATCCGCGAGTTCGCGGCCCGGGTCGGCGAGCGCACCGACCGGGTCGACCTCCTGGTCAACAACGGGGCCCGGTGGCTGGACGGCATGGACCTGGAGGCGGCCAGCGACGCCGAGATCGTCGAGACGATCGAGTCGACGGCCGGCGGCACCGTCCTGATGGTGAAGCACTTCCTGCCGCTGCTGCGCGGCTCGCTGCGCCCCGACATCGTGAACATGGTCGCCGTGCGCGACGCCGAGGGCGCCTCCGCGGGCGCCGCCCACGAGGCTTTCTGGGCGGCGAAGAGCGCGCAGGCCGGATTCGCCGACATCCTCTCCCGCCGGCTGCGGCCGTCCGGGGTGCGGGTGTTCTCGCTCTTCCCGCCGGACTTCTCGACCTCCGACCCGCGCTTCGCGGAATGGGACGGCTCGAATCCCGACGGAATAGCCCCCGACGAGAAGCTGACCACCCAGGCGCTCTTCGAATGCATCGTGTACGCCGTCGAGCAGCCCCGTGACTGCTTCATCCGCTCGTTCCACTTCGAACCCCGCTGACCGAAACCGCCGATCGCGCACCAGCCGACCGCGGTACCGCCGACCCGAACTCGCTGAAGCTCACCGCCCCACAGCGTCAAGGAGGTCCCATGAGCACCCCTGTCTGGATCACCGCGACCCCTCCGGCCACCCATGGCGAACTGCACATCGGACACCTCGCCGGCCCCTACGTCGCGGCCGACGTCCTCACCCGCTACCTGCGGGCCGAGGGCGAGCCGGTCCGGTTCACCACCGGTACCGCCGACCACGCCAGCTCGGTGGAGGTCAGAGCGCTGCGCCACAACCGCAAGCCGGAGGAGGTCGCCGAGGGCTACCGCGCGGCGATCACCGCGGACTGGCTGCGGTCCGGCGTCGAGTTCGACCACATCGTGCGGCCGCGCCGCGACAAGGGCTACGCACGCTGGGTGCAGGAGCTCTTCAGCCGCCTGTACGCGCAAGGGGTCATCGCCCCGCGCACCCGGCTGCTGCCGTACTGCGAGCCGTGCGAGCGGTGGCTGCACGGGGCGCACGTCACCGGCAGCTGCCCGCACTGCGGGGCCACCAGCGACGGCGGCATGTGCCACGAGTGCGCCCGCCCCAACGACGGCGGCGACCTCATCTCGCCGCGCTGCTCGCTCTGCGACACCCCGGCGCAGGCCAAGCGCTGCCGGCGGCTCTACGTACCCCTGGAGCCGTTCCGCGAGACCCTCGCCGAGTACTGGGCGGAGGCCGGCCTGCCGCCGCGCCTGGCCGCGCTGTGCGAGTCGCTGGTCGAGGACGGGCTGCCGGACATCGCCGTCGGGCACCCCGCCGACTGGGGCCTGCCGGTGCCGGTCGAGGGCTTCCCCGAGCACCGCATCGACGGCTGTTTCGAGGCCGCCGCCATGCACCTGTTCGGCTACGACACCAAGGGCCCGCTGCCCCGCCGCACCATCCACTTCTGCGGGTTCGGGCACGCCTTCTGCCACGCGGTGCTGCTGCCGGTGCTGCTCCTCGCGCAGGACGTGAAGCTGCCGCAGGAGTTCAACGTCAACGAGTCGTACATCGTGGAGGAGGGCGTCCGCGAGGGCAACGTGTGGGCGCTCGACCTGCTCACCGAGTACGGCTCCGACACGCTGCGCCGCCATGTCCTCCAGGCCCGCCCGACCGGCCGCCGCACCGTCTTCCAGCGCGACCGGCTCGCCGCCGCCCGCCTGGAGCTCGACGAGAACTGGAACAGCTGGCTGGCCCGGCTGTTCGCGTCCGTCCGCGAGGAGTGCGACGGGCTCGCCCCGCAGGCCATGCCGGGCGGCACCGGCTGGGAGATCCTGGAGCGGCGGCTGCACCGGGGCGTGGACGACCTGCGCGAGGCGTACGGCCCCGACGCCTTCGACCCGCGCCGCGCGGTGGCCGTGCTCGACGAGATGGTCCGCTCGGTGGCCGACTTCGGCCACGTCAACGCCCACGAGCGCTGCCGGCCCAGCAACTCCTGCCGCCATCTGCCGTCGCTCGCCGCCCAGTTGGCGGTGGCCTCCGCGCTGTCCGCGTGGTCGCGGCCGGTGATGCCGGAGGGCGCGGACCGGCTGGCGTCGGCGCTCCAGGTGGCGCCGGGACGCCCGGTCGACTGGTCGGCCCTGATCGCCCCGCTGCCGGGGACGCGGCTCGCGCCGCCCTCCGGTCCGGTCTACGGGTTCTGACGGACTCGCACCGGATTCCTGCGCCCACGACTACTAATCAGCTAAGTAACTCAGTAAACGAGTACGTGAGAAACACGAGCAACGCAGTCCCCATCCCCGCCGCGTGACCGTGCGCGCGACGCGCAGGGGCACGCGGCCCTCCCCACAGGAGCCCCCCGTGTCCCTGCGCGTCGCCATGCTCAGCGTCCACACTTCCCCGCTCCACCAGCCCGGAACCGGGGACGCCGGCGGAATGAACGTCTACATGGTCGAACTCTCCCGGGCCCTCGCCGAACAGGGCGTGGAGGTAGACCTGTTCACCCGCTGTCGCGGCGAGGGCCGGCCCGGCCTGGAGGACCTCGCGCCCGGCGTCCGGGTCCGGCACCTGCACGCGGGGCCGCGCCGGCCGCTGCCCAAGGAGGCCATGCCCGACCTGGTGGTGCCGTTCTCGCTGGCCCTGCTCAAGGAGCGGCGGCGCTACGACCTGGTCCACTCGCACTACTGGCTGTCGGGGCAGGCCGGGCGGATCGCCTCGTTCGGCTGGGGGATACCGCTGGTGCACACCGCGCACACGCTGGCCCTGGTGAAGAACGCGCACCTCTCCGACGGCGACCACCCCGAGCCCGAGCTGCGGATCCGCGGCGAGCGGCAGGTGGTGGGCGACGCCGACCGGCTGATCGCCAACACCACCGACGAGGCGGAGGCGCTGCGCTCCCTGTACGGGGCGGCGCCGCCGCGCACCGAGGTGGTCCGGCCGGGGGTGGACCTGCGCACCTTCGGGCCGGGCGCGGGCCGGGCGGCGGCCCGGGTGCGGCTGGGGCTCCCGGCCGACGCCTTCGTCCCGCTGTACGCGGGGAGAATCCAGCCGCTGAAGGGGCCCGACGTCCTGGTGCGGGCCGTCGCCGAGCTGCTGCGGATGGCGCCCGAGCTGCGCCGGCGGCTGCTGGTGCCGGTGGTGGGCGGGCACTCGGGGGCGGGCCGGGAGGGCTCGATGTGGCGGCTCGCGGAGGAGCTGGGGGTCGCGGACGTGCTCCAGGCCTGCCCTCCCGTACCGCAGGAGCGGCTGGCCGAGTGGTACCGGGCGGCGGACGTGCTCGTGGTGCCCTCGCGCTCGGAGTCCTTCGGGCTGGTGGCGCTGGAGGCGCAGGCCTGCGGGACGCCGGTGCTCGCGGCGGCGGTGGGCGGGCTGCCGACGGCGGTGTGGGACGGGGTGACCGGGATGCTCGTACGGGGTCACGACCCGGTGGAGTACGCCCGCCGGCTGCGGTGGCTCGCGGCGCACCCGCAGGCGCGGGTGTCGATGGGGGAGGCCGCGGTGCGGCACGCGCAGGGGATGAGCTGGCGCACCTCCGCCGCGCGGACGGTCGACGTCTACGAGGACGCGCTGGCGGGTCTGTCGCACCGGGCGGGCGGGGTGGGGCAAGGGCGGCGGCACGCCCCTGCCCCGACGGCCCCTCTCTCCTGGAGGAACGAGAAGGCCGTAGTTCAAGTCTAGCATCTCTTTTGGTCCGACCAAAGGTTAGGGAAGCTCCGGATGCTCCAATTCCGTTGCCGGGGCGGCGCATTGACGCACTCACGCCATGGCGGGTGCACGCACAGAACAACTATGGATTCGCTTCCAGGGGCGGAACAGAATAGAGATGTCTTCAGGGAACGCCCGGCGGCACGGGCCCCCAGAAGGCGGAATTCACATTCTCACTCCTGGAGGAATCATGTCCGCTCAGCAGAACACCGGTGTGCGCAAGACGGTCCGCCAGTTCACCCTCGCCCTGGTCGCGTGTCTGGCCGTCGCCGGAGGTGCGGCCGTGGCCACCGCCGAGGACGGCGCCGCCGCCCCGCAGCAGAACGCCGGCGTGACCAACGAGTGGCCCTTCGTGGACCCGACGCCCACCCCCACCCCGACCAACTGAGCTTCTGCCGGACACAATTCGGCAGCGAAAAGGCCCCGCAATCGACCTGCCACGATTGCGGGGCCTTTCCGTGTCCCCCATGCGTTCCGTTTCGCGGAATGTTCTTCCCTGTCAGTCCAGCCAGCCGAGCCGCACCGCGCGCACGCCGGCCTCGAAGCGGCTCGACGCCCCCAATTCCTGCATGAGTTCGGACAGCATGCGGCTCACCGTGCGCAGCGAGACGCCGAGGTTCCGGGCGATCTTCTCGTCCTTCATTCCGGTCGCCAGCATCTGGAGCGCGGCTCGCTGCTGCTCGGACAGGCCGTCGCCGCCGCGTTCCACGGAGGTCTCGTCGCCGTAGGGGGCGGCCGTGTGCCAGCAGTGCTCGTAGAGGCCCAGGTAGGAGCGGACGAGGGCGGAGCCGCGGGCCAGGATGGCGCCCTCGCGCCCGTCCTCGGGGCGGATCGGCAGCAGCGCGTACTGCTGGTCGGCGATCACCATGTTCATCGGCACCGACCGCGCGACCTTGATCTCCACGCCCATCTCGATCCGCATGCGCAGCAGTTCGGCGACGTCCGGCAGGTCGGCGTGGGCCCGGGAGTAGATGGCGCGGACCCGCACGCCGTTCTCCAGCTGCCGCCGGTCCCGGTCCAGAGTCCGCGCCTGCGCCTGGCGGCTCGGGCCGCCGGGGTGCATCGAGGCGGAGCTCTCCTGGATGACGTCGGTGATGTCCTCCAGCGTCTGCTGGATCCTGCGGTAGTCGGTGAGCGCCTCGACCTCGACCTCGGAGCCCGCCAGGGCGCTCGCCCGCAGGAAGGTGCCGGCCAGGGTCTCCAGGGTGCTGAACGCCCGGTCGGCCTCGGCCAGGTGCTCTCTCAGCCGGACCCGTTCCCGGTCCAGGAGACGCAGCAGGGCGATCTCCGGGGCGACGGACGCCACCGTGTCGGCGTCCGGACGCCAGGCGGCGTTGCGTACGTCGGTGACGGTGGCGTGGGTGCTGTTGGTCGGCACGATCAGGCCCAGCGCGATCAGTTCGGCCCGACATCGCTCGTACTCCTCGGGCGCGAACCCTAACGCGGCCGCGGTCTCGGTGAAGTGGGACGCCCCTCGCCTGCGCAGTTCCTGATAGAGAGTCACCAGTTGGCCGGTCGTCGTGCGGCCCTCCGTGCCGTCGCCCGTCGTGACCATGGCGAACCACCCCCCTATCGTCGCGAATCGATCGTCCCGACCGTCCAGGCTACGCGGTGTGTTTGTGCGTCTCGCCGTCCAGGAGGCCGAGGCGGGCGGCCTTCACCCCCGCCTCGAAGCGGCTGGCGGCGTCCAGTTCCTGCATGACCTCGGAGATCAGCCGGCTCACGGTGCGCAGCGAGACGCCCAGGTTGCGCGCGACCTGCTCGTCCTTGATCCCGGAGGCGAGCATCCGCAGCGCGGCCCGCTGCTGCTCGGACAGTCCGTCGCCGCCGTGCTCGGCGGGTTCCTCGTGGCCGTACGGGGTGGCGGCGTGCCAGCAGTACCCGTACAGGGCGCGGTAGGAGCGGACCAGGCCGGGGCCGCGGGCCAGGATGGCGGCCGACTCGGGGTCGTGCGGATCGGTGGGCAGCAGGGCGAAGTTGTCGTCGGCGAGGACCATGTTCATGGGGACGACGGGGGAGAGGCGGACCTCGACGCCGAGCGCGGTGCGCTCGGCGAGGTGCTGCACCATCTCCGGTACGGCGCCGACGCGTTGGCTGTACATGGCGTGGACGCGCACCCCGCGCGCCACCCTGCGGCGGTCCCATTCCAACTCCAGTGCCATCTCCTCGCGCCGGACCGCGCCGGTCAGCATGGAGTGGACCGATTCGCGGACCGTGTCCGTCAGTTCGGCCAGCTCGCGGCGGACCTGGGCCGGGTCGTCGACGATCTCGACCTCGACCTCGGAGCCGGGTTCGAGGCCGGCCCGCAGAAACGGTCCCGCGAGGGTTTCCAGGGTGGTGTGGGCGCGGCTGGTCTCGGCCAGCCGGTTCTCCAGCCGGTCGCGTTCGTGCTGGAGCAGGTGGAGCAGGGCGATGTCGGGGGCGACGACGACGGGGGCGGGCCGCTCGGGGGTGATGCGCCCGTGGTCGAGCAGCCCGAGGGCGATCAGCTCGTCACGGCAGCGCTCGCGCTCGGTGTCGGTCAGTTCGAGGCGGCGTGCGACGGCTTCGAAGGGGTCGGCCGGGGTGGCACGAAGCGCCTGGTAGAGAGTGAGGGCCTGGTCGCTTCCCGCTCGCGCTCCGGCGGCGTTTTTGGACACGGCGCAGCAGACTCCCCTCGGATCGCGCGGATCCCGTTGAAACGCCCCGCTCGACCCTGCCACACATTCGAACGCGACGCACGGTGTTCAAGCGTTTTCAGCGCGAACGGTGCTCTTTGTCGCAGTCGGGGCAAACGCCCTTGAAGACCACCTCGGCGTCGCTCATCCGCCACTGCGGCAGACTGCCGCGCGGCGGGGCGGGGGCGGTCGCGTCCACGTTCTCCACCCGGCCGCACTCGACGCACAGGGCGTGCTGGTGCGGCGGGCCGGACACCTCGAAGACGGCCGGCAGCCCGGGGCGGTCGAACTTGCTGACCAGGCCCGTCTCCTGGAAGTGCCGCAGCATCTCATACACGGCCTGGCTGGTCAGGGTGCCGAGCCGCTCACGGGCGGTCCCGGTGATCGCCTCGACGTCGAGATGGCCGCCGGCGGCGAGCACGGTGAGCACCTCCAGGCGCGGTCCGGTGACCCGCAGACCGACGTCGCGCAGGCGCTGGATCACCGCCTCGCGGCCCGTCAGCTCTTCCACGACTGCCATCTTCTCCGCCCGCAACCTGGTCGGCCCAAACCTTTGTGGGCATCGTACCTCTTGGCCGTCCTTGTCGTCAGTGGGTCGCCCCCGGGCGTACCCGGGGGGCCCGGTCAGTCCTCGGTCCGGCAGACCAGCAGCACGCTCTCGGTCCGCTCGTCGATGCGGTGCCGCCGCCGGCCCTCGATGTGCAGACCGGCCGAGTGCAGCTCGGCCGCGAGGTGCTCGCCGTCGACGATCCACTTGTCGGTGGTCAGCACGACCCGCTCGGTGGACAGCTTGCCGGTGCGGGCCGAGTAGTACGTGATCCGCTCGCTCATCGAGCGCAGGTCGAAGACCTGCCGGGCCACCACCCACTCGTCGATCCCGTCGAACCGCGGCACCTGGAAGGCCCAGGTGCGCTGCGGTTCCGCGATCAGCCCCGGTGCCAGGTGGGCCGTGTAGTCGAGCGCGAGCGCTCCGCCCGCCCCCAGGTGCGAGGCGATCTCGCGCAGCAGCCGGGGCCGTGCGCGGGGCGGTACGGCGGAGACCATCGCGCCGGCGAGCAGCGCCAGCCGGTAGTCGCCGTCGAGCCGCAGCTCGGTGAGGTCGGCCCGGGTGGTCACGATCAGCTCGGCGACCTGCGGGCCGATGCGCCGGGCCCAGGACTCGAGGCGTTCCAGTGCGGGGCCGTCCCGGTCCACGGCTTCCACGGCGAAGCCGTGCCGGGCGAAGGGGACGGCGAGCCGTCCGGCGCCGGAGCCGAGATCGAGGACGGGGCCGCCGGTGGAGCGGGCGAGACTGAGGTACCGGACGATGTCGGCGCTGTGCGGGCCGAGGAGCGCGTCGTAGAGCCAGACCGAGTCCTCGTCGCCGGGGGAGACCGTTTCGAGTCCGGGAAGGGTGTCGGACTTGACGCGGATGCCGGCGCCGGGGGCGGGCAGTTCGAGGGCGTCGAGGGCGTCGAGCGTCTCGACGGAGATGCCGGGGTGGCCGTATCGGGACGGCAGGACCGGCGCGAGCGCTGCGGGCACAGCGGGCAGGGAAGTGCCGCTCGGTGTGTGCATCGCTCCTCCAGGGGCTCGCTCGGTCCATGCCGTCCGGGCGAAGCTCCCGTGCCGCCGGGGCCGCGCCGCTGTGCTCCATCCTGACCGGGGTCGGAGGGGCGATTCCAGCGGATCCGGGGGCGTGAACACGCGATGGCGTGTGTCTGCCACGAACGCGTGGCCGAATGCGGGGGAGGAGGGGGGCTGCTGCGGCGTACGGAGCCGTCAGAGGGTGCGGTTCAGGCGGGTGGGGCTGAGGGGGGCGAAGCCGAGCCGGTCGAAGAAGGGCAGGGAGGGGTCCTGCTCGCTGGGCAGGGTGACCCGCTGCTCGGTGGCGCCGAAGGAGGTCATCCGTTCGCCGGCCGCCGCCAGGAGCGCCGTGCCCACGCCGCCGCGCCGGGCACCGGGGACGACGGCGAGCGCGTAGATCTCGCCCTCGCCCGGCATCGGCACCCCGCCGGCCGCGACGCCGATCACCGTGCCGTCCGCGCCGGTCGCCACCAGCCAGCCGAGCCAGCCGGGCGCACCGCCGGGAATTTCAATTTCCGCACGGATACGGGGAAGTGCGCATTGTGTGGAGACAAGGCGCCCGGTCGGCATTTCTCCGAGAATTTCCGTATAGCTACCCCGAATGGACTCGGCAAGCAGCCTGGATATCGTCGTCGCGTCCGCGGCGCCCGCCGCCCGCACGTCACCCAGCTGCATTGGTTCGTACCCTTCGACGTGCCCAGCTGAACGTCAACATACCCACAATAGCGGGGAATTCAGACGGCTGTGACCGATGTGAAATCTACGAATTCGCTTAGTATTTAATTGGGGAAGGAGCAGCAGGCGATGATCAGAGGCGAGACGGCCAGTCCGGCGGTCGCGATCGTGAGCATCCCGCGCAGTACCGGGTGCCCGGCACTGTGCGGGGTGAGGATGCGGCGCATGCGCAGCGCGGCCGAAGGACCGCCCGCCGCGAATGCCTCGCGCGGCGCCTTGCCGGAGGCAAGTGCGTAGAGCGCGGTGGCGAGCGCGTCGCGCGAACATCGGCGCAACGCCCGGTCGTCCGCGGCCATTTCGAGCAGCAGGGGCACCGCCGTGGCGCCGTGCCGGGCGAGCGGCAGATACGGGAACGCGGCGGCGAACGACTCGGTCGCGGCGACCAGGATGTGGTGCCGCCCGGAGATGTGGGCCCGCTCGTGCGCGAGCGCGGCGGCGAGCTGCGGGGGCGTGAGGGTGCGCAGCGCGCCGGACGAGACCACCACCCGGCGGGAGCGGCCCGGCAGGCAGTAGACGGCGGGGTGTTCGTGCTCCAGGATGGTCGCCCGCAGCTCCGGGTCGTACCGTCCGACGAGCCGCAGCGTCGCCGCGTGCCGCAGCCGCAGCCGCCGGGCCCGCAGCAGGGCGCGGGCGAAGCCGGCGACGGGCACGGCGATCAGGGCGGCGGCGATCGCGGCGGCGACGTACTCGCGCTCGTCGAGGTGGAGCAGCCGCTCGGCGGGCGGCATCTGGAGCGCGAACAGCGCGTCGCTCAGCCGGTGTCCGGTCCGGCTCGGCAGCATCAGCTGGGCGGAGAGCAGGGCCACGCTGGAGGCGAAGAGCGCCCCGCTCGCGGCCCACACGGCGAGCGCGAGCCGCGGCACCTGCTGCGCCCAGCGGGCCCGCACCAGCAGCCACGGCACCAGGAGGCCCGTACAGAGGGCGAGCCCGAGCGGGGGGAGGGTGTGGTGGTTCATCCGTCCTCGCCGTGGGCGCGCCGGGCGGTGCGCAGTGCCGCGTCGAGGGCGGCCATGTCCTCGTCGGAGATGGTCTCCACGAAGCGCAGCAGCGCGGCGGGCCGGTCCTGGCTGTCGCCGAGCGCGTCCTGCATGAGGCCGGCGGTGTACTCCTCGCGGCTGCGGACGGGCTCGTACAGCCAGGCCCGGCCCGACTTCTCGCGCCGCAGCCAGCCCTTGCGGTGGAGTATGTCGGCGACCGTCATCACCGTGGTGTAGGCGACGCGGCGCCCCAGATTGATGTCCTCGACGACCTCGCGGACCGTCGCGGGCCGCTGCCAGGCCCACAGTCGGTCCATGATCTCGGCCTCCAGCTCTCCCAGCCGGCGCACGTGCATCCCCTCCCGTCACGGGCGGCTCATCGTACGGGCCGCCTCCCCCGCACAGATATACCCCCCAGGGGTACGATGGCGGGATGACTACTCCGATACGGAACCGCCCGTGCGCGAAGGTCTGCGGAATCGAAGTCCCCGGCTCGGCGGAACTGGTGCTCCTCCGTCAGGTGCTCGGCCTGTGTGTTCGGCTGAGCGTCCGACTGTCCACCGGCTGCCCTTCGCACAAGGGCGGTTGACTCTCTCTTTACTTGTCCTGACGCCGACTGCGTCAGGTCCGGTTCGACGAAACGCGGCGGGATTCCGGCCCTGAGGGCCAGGATTCCCGCCGCGCTCGTGTCCGGTTCAGGCCCGGATCAGGTCCGGATCAGGCGGGCGATCGCCTTCGACGCCTCGCCGACCTTCACCTTGGCCTGGTCGCCGCCGGCCTCGATGGCCTCCGTGACGCAGCAGCTGAGGTGCTCGTCCAGGAGGGCGACCGCGCAGGACTGGAGCGCCGCGTTGATCGCGGAGACCTGGGTGAGGACGTCGATGCAGTAGACGTCCTCGTCCACCATCCGCTGCACCCCCCGGACCTGGCCCTCGATGCGCCTCAGGCGTCTGATGATGTCTTCCTTGTGCTGTCCGTAACCGGCCACGGCGGCCTCCTCGTCACATCACGGGCCGACGGCTACTTGTCGGCGGCTTGGAAACCACGCAGGCGGAGGCTGTTGCCCACGACGAAGACCGAGGAGAAGGCCATCGCCGCTCCGGCGATCATCGGGTTGAGCAGTCCGGCCGCGGCGAGCGGCAGGGCGGCCACGTTGTAGGCGAAGGCCCAGAACAGGTTCGAGCGGATGGTGCCGAGGGTCTTGCGGGAGAGCCGGATCGCGTCCGCCGCCGCCCGCAGGTCGCCCCGTACGAGGGTCAGGTCGCCGGCCTCGATGGCGGCGTCGGTGCCGGTGCCCATCGCGAGGCCGAGGTCGGCCTGGGCGAGCGCGGCGGCGTCGTTGACGCCGTCGCCGACCATGGCGACCGAACGGCCCTCGGCCTGGAGGCGCTTGACGACGTCGACCTTGTCCTGCGGCATGACCTCGGCGATCACCTCGGCGATGCCGACCTCGGCGGCGACGGCCTCGGCGACCGCCTTGTTGTCGCCGGTGAGCAGGATCGGGGTGAGGCCGAGGGCCTTGAGCCGGCGGATGGCCTCCGGGCTGGTCTCCTTGACCGCGTCGGCGACTTCCAGGACCGCGCGGGCCTCGCCGTCCCAGGCGACCGCGATGGCGGTCTTGCCGGCCTTCTCGGCGGCGTCCTTGGCGGCCTTGAGGGACGGGCTGAGCTCCATCGCCCACTCTTCGAGCAGCTTCTCGCGGCCGACGAGGACGGCGTGGCCGTCGACGACGCCCTGGACGCCGAGTCCGGGGATGTTGGCGAAGTCCTCGGGGGTGGGCAGGGTGCCGACGCGGGCGGCGGCGCCGCCGGCGACGGCCTGGGCGATCGGGTGCTCGGAGGAGTGCTCCAGGGCGCCCGCGAGGCGCAGGACGTCGTTCTCGTCGGTGCCGGCGGCGGTGTGGACCTTGATGAGGGTCATCCGGCCGGTGGTGACGGTGCCGGTCTTGTCGAGGACGATGGTGTCGACCTTGCGGGTGGTCTCCAGGACCTCCGGGCCCTTGATCAGGATGCCGAGCTGGGCGCCGCGGCCGGTGCCGACCATGAGGGCGGTCGGGGTGGCCAGGCCGAGGGCGCAGGGGCAGGCGATGATCAGGACGGCGACGGCGGCGGTGAACGCGGCGGTGAGTCCCTGGCCGGTGCCGAGCCAGAAGCCGAGGGTGCCGAGGGCGAGCGCGATGACGATCGGCACGAAGACGGCGGAGATCTTGTCGGCGAGGCGCTGGGCGGCGGCCTTGCCGTTCTGGGCGTCCTCGACCAGCTTGGCCATGCGGGCCAGCTGGGTGTCGGAGCCGACCCGGGTGGCCTCGACGACCAGGCGTCCGCCGGCGTTCAGGGTGGCGCCGGTGACGGAGTCGCCGGCCGAGACCTCGACCGGGACGGACTCGCCGGTGAGCATGGAGGCGTCGACGGCGGAGGAGCCCTCGACCACGGTGCCGTCGGTGGCGATCTTCTCGCCGGGGCGGACCAGGAAGCGGTCGCCGACCTGGAGGTCGGCGGTCGGTACGGTGACCTCCTGACCGTTCTTGAGAACGGTCACCTCCTTGGCGCCCAGCTGCATCAGCGCCTTGAGCGCGGCGCCGGCCTTGCGCTTCGAGCGGGCCTCGAAGTAGCGCCCGGCCAGGATGAAGGCGGTGACGCCGGCCGCGGCCTCCAGGTAGATGTTCCCGGCGCCGTCGGTGCGGGCGATCGTGAACTCGAAGGCGTGGGTCATCCCCGGGGTGCCGGCGGTGCCGAAGAACAGCGCCCACAGGGACCACAGGAACGCGGCGATGGTGCCGACCGAGATCAGCGTGTCCATGGTCGCGGCGCCGTGCTTGGCGTTGGTCCAGGCGGCCTTGTGGAAGGGCCAGGCGGCGTAGACGACGACCGGCGCGGTGAGCGTGAGGCTCAGCCACTGCCAGTACTCGATCTGGAGGGCCGGGACCATCGCCATCGCGATGGTCGGCACGGCGAGCGCGACGGCGGTGATCAGGCGCTGCTTGAGCGGGCGGAGCTCGGCGTCGGCGATCTCCTCGTCGGAGGGGCCCTCCGGGCCGCCGGTGGCGGCCGGGCGCTCGGGCTCCGGCTCCTTGGCGGAGTAGCCGGTGGCCTCGACGGTGGCGATCAGCGCGGCGACGTCGATGTCGGCGTCGAAGGTGACCTTCGCCTTCTCGGTCGCGTAGTTGACGGTGGCCTCGACCCCGTCCATGCGGTTGAGCTTCTTCTCGATGCGGGCCGCGCACGAGGCGCAGGTCATGCCGCCGATGGCGAGCTCGACCTGGGCGGTGCCCGGAGTGGTCGTTGTCATGAAACTGCTCCTCGGTGTGGCGAGTTCGGGGGCCGGGGCCCGGGCGTGGTGGTCGAGCCCCGGCGGCCGTTGTCGGCGCTGGGGGCGCCGGTCAGGCGCGGCCGGTCAGCTCGTAGCCCGCGTCGTCGATCGCGGCGGCGATCGCGGCGTCGTCGGGCTCGCCGCCGGTGGTGACGGTCACCCGGCCGGCGGCGATGTCGACGTCCACGGTGATGACGCCGTCGAGCGCGCTGACGGAGTTGGTGATGGCGGTCTTGCAGTGGCCGCAGGTCATGCCGGAGACGGCGTAGACGGTGGCGGTGGTGTCGGCGACGGCGGTGGCCGTCGAGATCTCGACGGTGTTGGTCGAGCAGCTGCCGTCAGGGGTGCAGCAGGAACCCATGGCTTCCTCCAGTTGATCTTCAAGATCTTCTTGATCTTCAGTTCGTCGGGCGAGTCGTGCCCCGAGGGGTACCGAGATACCCTCGGGGGGTATCGCTCTCCCTCCATATATACCCCCCTTGGGTATCCGACGCAAGCGTGGGCCCGACTTGACTTGATACCCCCCAGGGGTATGGTGAAGTGCAATGAAGATGAGGCTCACGCGTCGGATCACGTCGATCGCGTCGATCACGTCAGATCACGGCAGGTCACGTCAGATCGGATCGGCGCCTGCTGGAGCCCACGCCGCCCATGCACGTACGGGAGAGCAGCCATGAACACCGGAGTGAAGATCACCGCCTTTGCCGCCGCGCTCGCCGCGACCTTCGGGACCGCGTACGGGGTGGGCAAGGGCGTCGGCCCGATCGGCGAGGCCGCGAAGCCCGGCCACGGGGAGCACGCGGCGACCGCGCCCGAGAAGCCGGAGTCGGGCGGCGGCGGGCACGCGGGCCACGAGGAGGGCGCCGCCGCGGGCGCGGCGAGCGCCCCCGCGGCGGGCGGCCTCCAGGTCTCCGAGGGCGGCTACACCCTCGCCCTGGACACCCCGTCCCCGGCGGTCGGCGCGAGCACCCTGCGCTTCTCGATCAAGGACGCGAACGGCCGGAAGGTCACCGCGTTCACCACGGAACACGGCAAGGAGCTGCACTTCATCGTCGCCTCGCGCGACCTGAACGTCTTCCGCCACCTGCACCCGGTCAAGGGCGCCGACGGCACCTGGACGGTCCGGGCGGACCTGCCGGCGGCCGGCGGCTACAAGGCGTTCGCCGACTTCAAGCCCGCGGTGAAGGGCGCGAAGGGCGTCACGCTCGGCGCGGACCTGTCCGTACCCGGCGCGTACGCCCCGCGCCCGATGCCGCCGGTCACGCCCACGGCGAACGTGGACGGCTACCAGGTGCGGCTCGCCGGGACGCTCGACCCGGGCAAGGCGGGTGAGCTGCGCCTCATCGTGACCAAGGCCGGCAAGCCCGTCACGAACCTGGAGCCCTACCTGGGGGCGTACGGCCACCTGGTCGCCCTCCGTGACGGCGACCTGGCCTACCTGCACGTACACCCGAACGAGGGCGGCCCGGGCCCCGACGTGTCCTTCACGGCGACGGCCCCGAGCTCGGGCACGTACCGCCTGTTCCTGGACTTCCAGCACGAGGGCAAGGTCCGCACGGCCGCCTTCACGGTCCGCGCGGGAGCGGCGTCCGCGCCGGCCTCGGCCCCGGCGGGCGCGACTCAGTCCCCGGCGCACGATGCGGGAGGCCACTCCCACGGCTAGTCTGGTCATTGGACTAGACCTGTAAGCCGTGGGATCCCAGGAGGAATGGGCTCGATGAGCAACCGTGCAGTGCTGGAGGTGATCGCCCTCGACGAGGAGGACGCGGTCGCTGCCCAGGCCGGTGGGGCGGACCGCCTCGAACTGGTCACCGACATGGCGGCGGACGGGCTCACCCCGTCCACGACCGGCTTCGCGGCGATCCGCGCCGCCGTGGACATCCCGCTGCGCGTGATGCTCAGACTCACCGACGGCTTCGCGGCCGGGGACGCCGAGCGGGTCGACGCCCTGGTGGCGCGCGCGACGGAGCTCCGCGCGGCGGGCGCCGACGAGTTCGTCCTGGGCTTCCTCACCCCGTCCGGCGACCCCGACCTGGTCGCCGTCGAGCGCCTGGTCGCCGTCCTGGACGGCTGCCGCTGGACCTTCCACCGGGCGATCGACCGCGCCGCCGACCGCGACGCCCTGCGCAAGCAGCTCGCGGACCTCCCGGGCCTCGACACCTACCTGACCGCGGGCGCGGCCACCGGCGTCGACGACGGCCTCGCCACCCTGAAGGCGGAGGCGGCCCGCGCCGGCGAACCCGGCTACGAGCCCCAGATCCTCGTCGGCGGCGGCCTCCGCCTCGACCACCTCCCGACCCTCCGGGCCGCCGGCCTCGACGCCTTCCACATCGGCGGCGCGGCCCGCCCGTCCGGCTGGACGGCCCCGGTCTCGGAGCAGGCGGTACGGGCCTGGCGCGAGGCGCTGGACCAGGCGTGACGCGGCGGGGGAGCCCCCGGACCCGGACCCGGGGCTCCCCCCGCCTACGCCGCCAGCCGCAAGGTGAACCCGCAGGGCAGCACCTGCGTGAACCGATCGGCCCCGCGGGCGTACGTGAACCGGCACGCGGAGGGCTCCCCGAGCACCTCACCCGTCACCCGGACCTTGACCGCCGGATAGACACGACTCACCTCGCCCGGCTCCAGCCGGACGGGCCGCCCCGACCGGTCGGCGTAGCGGCCGCTCGGAAACTCGGGGCCGCCGTCCCGCACCATCAGGAACGGCGCACCGGTCTCCTCGGCGTCGAACGCCGCGTACCGCTCGGCCCGCAGCCCGGCCGGCAGGTCGAGCACCCGGACATCGAGCACCTCGACGTCCGCACCCGACCGGTTCCGCACGACGGGCAACAGGACCCACCAGGCCTCACCGACCCGCGCGTGATCGAACCCGGCCTCGTGCACGGCCCCGTCGAGGGCGTTCCCTTCGAGCGGCCGAGAGCCGCCGTCGAGAGCGGAGTAGGAGCCGAACGTCAGCAGCAGAGCCAAAACGGACCTGCTGACGAGCGCCGAAGAGCCACGCACGATTCCCCCCACGGATTCGAGTAAAAGCCGCCAAGTTGCCTGGTCAGGGCAGCGATGACGCCATTACACGCAGACGCGGGGAGCCGGTCAACCCTCAGCCGGGGGAATCCCCCCGACTTGATCGACATCTGAGCTCGACGGAAGCGGGGCACCCCTGGCGCTTCCGGCGCAACACCTCAGGCCACGGCCGCGCCCCGCTCTCTGCACTCGGCGCACAGGGCATCGGGATCATGGCTGCGGACCGCCCGTTCGCACCCGTCGCAGGTGACCAGCGGCGGCGGGGCCGCCGGCCGTGGCGGGGCGACGGGCAGAGGCGGCGGGAGCATGGCGTCGAGCCGGTACGCGAGGAAGCGGGCCGGATGGTGGATGGGCACGTGCCCGGGCGGAAGCGCGGCGGTGAGCGTCCGCACGACCTGCTCGCCCCCGACTCCGCGCCCGAGCCACGTCTCGACCCCGGGCGCGAGCTCTTGGACGTCCCGCCAGGACAGCAACAGACGGCCGTCGACGGCCCGCAGCCGCGTGAGGAGCCCGACGGCGGGCGAGGAGGGATCGAGCGCCTCGGGCACGGCCGGAGCGGCCACCCGTTCCGCGACCACGGGCACGTCGTCCGCGCCCGCCTCCGGCGGCTTCACCGCCTCCGCGCGGGCCCCGGGCCGGTCGTACGCGATCACACGGGTGGCGAACCGCCCACCCCCGAGGGTCACCCGACGCCGCTCCAAGTACCCGGCCGCGACCAGCTCGTTGAGCGCCCGCCGCACCGTGATCTCGCCCTCGCGGAACCGCAGGGTGAGCCGCTTGACGGTGACGTCGGCCCCGTCGGGCAGCGACTGGATGTAGACGGCCAGCCCGACGGCGGCGGCGGACAGGTCCGGGTGCTGGGCGAGGTGGTTCCCCACGACGGTGAACCGCTCCCGGTGCCGGTGCCGCACATGGATCACCCCGGAGGGCGGCGCGTCGGCGGGGATCGCGAAGGGAACGGGATACGCGGAACGGGCCGCGTTAGACTGCGGGTCAGCCATCGGGAAGCGTCTTCTTCCAGATCGGTAGGCCCTCGTCAGGATTGCCGTCCTGCCGGGGGCCGAGTTGCATATGCCAGTTGTCGCGGCCGACCGTACCCCACCCGTCCGCCTTCCGGACACTTCTTCACCCGAACGTGTGGCGGGCCCAGTTGGGGGACGGAGGGGGCGGTTCGGAAGGTCCTTCCCGGAGTACTTACAGGGCGTCGAGCCCCGCCGGGGCGTGGCGGGGCGCGCCCCGGAGCGAGGGGGCGTCCGCCCGGCCAGGGGTGGCTTCCTGAGGAATCCCGGCCCCTGGTCGGTGTCGGTCCAGCAGAGTGGGAGCGTGCGACCGAGAGCAACCGACTCTACGGATGGAGTGGTCATGGCCTTACGGTTCGTCGGGAAAGATCCGGAGTCCGGGGATCACGGGTGTCCGGCCGTGTGGGTGGACGACGAGACGCACGACGTCGTCATTCAGGGGGCGAGCGCAGATCGGGCGACGCTCGCCCGGACGGCCGAGGACAGCCTGCTGCCTTCCCATGAAGGAGTGGTGCGATTGCCGGCGCGCATGATTCCGCTGCTGAGGGAGGCACTCGATGGCGCAAAGCCTCAGTAGCTTCGCCGACTTGATCAGGTCGGCGGCTCACTCGGCCGTACACCTCGAACTTCGGGACTCGTACTGGATCGACTACGAGGACGAGGCTCTCGCGAAGTGGCGGGAAGGCCACAGGCTCGACCCGGACGACCGCGCGTCGTGGTGGCGTCCCTGGCTCGACCTCGTCCAAGAGGTCACGGCCAAGGGCGTGGCCGTGCGCAGGGCGCGTGTCGTGTCGGAACCTCCGAGCGAGTACACCCGCTTCCTCCACTCGTTCACGTTCACCAACGTGGCGGCCGGTGAGGAGATCAGATGGCTCTCTCGGCGCGACGCCAGTGATCTCGCCTTGCCAGGCAACGATTTCTGGCTGTTCGACGGTCGGTTGGTCCAGTTCAACGTCTTCGACGGCGAGGGCAGATGGGTCCACACCGACGAGAGCGAGGCCGTTGACGTGACGCGGCTGTGCGGGGCCGCGTTCGACGCGGTCTGGGAGCGCGCCACCCCACACGGCTCATACGAACTCTGAGCGGACCCGGTACCCCGACCCATGCCCAGACCCATGCCCCGAACACCGCTCTCGACCGCTCGGGTCGCCCGCCAGGCCGTAGGAGCTCGTCGCGGTCGAGACGCTGACGGCGGAGATCAGCATCGAGTCGCCGGATGAAATCCGCACGTACCTCAGAGCGTTCCGTGAACTCGGGCGGCTGGCCGTGCACGGACCGGACGCACGAGCCCTGATCGACAAGGCGATCGACTCTTTCCGCTGATCGTGTGCAGCCACGTGCAACCGCGTGCAACCGCGTGGACCCGGCCTTCCCGGGCTCGAGACCGAGGTCACCGACCTCCACGCCATGGCCGACATCCTCCGCCGCCTCGGCCTCACCGAGGTCCGCTACCAGGAGAACTACCGCGAGGAGTGGCGCCTGGGCGAGGTCGCCTTCGACTTCGACACCTGGCCCGACCTCCCCACCTTCCTGGAGATCGAAGGCCCCGACGAGGCATCCGTCCGCCAGGCCGCCGACCTCCTCGACCTCGACGACACCGAAGCCCGCTTCGGCAGCGTCGACGAGATCTACAAGAGCGAGGCCGGCCGCGACATCCTCGCCGAGCCCACACTCCTCTTCCAGGCCGCCGAGAGGCCCTGACCCCCGCCCCGCGCATGCGATCTTCCCCCGCCCGGCGCAGGCTGAAGGTGTGGCGGGTGGGGTCCGCCCCGTTCCGCCGCGGCATCGTGACAGGGGAGTCAGGAGAGCCAGGAAGGGACGGTCCGGTGGTCATGGCGCATTCAACTACCTATCCGGCACCCGATATCGCTTCGCTGAACATCCGCATCGCCTACCGTGACGAGCACCCTTCCGAGGAGCTGCGCGAAGCGGCCGAGCGTACCGTCGGGGCGCTCGTCCTGCGGCACATGGAGGCGACGCGGCTCCGGCGGGAGGCCGAGGCCGTGATCGCCGAGGCGGCGGCCGCGTACGCCGCGCCCGCCGTGCGGCTCGTCGAGCCCGATCCCGCGGCGGCCGAAGTCCTGCGCAAGGTACGGCTCCTGGACGGGTCCATGGACTCGTTCGAGCGGTACGCCGCACCCGAGCCGAAGGTGCCCGAGGCCCCGGCCGGGGCCCGGCAGCTCCCGCCGTACCACTACACCTGGAGCTGGCACGACACGAACGGCTACGCCCCCTACGGCGTGCTCACCAACCTCAGCACCGGCGGGCTCGGCCTGGACGCCCGCTCCGGTTCCGCGCCCGGCGGCGCGAACGGGTTCGTCAACGCCCACGCCGGGTTCGGTCTCGGCATCGCCACCGACCACGACGTGATGGCGCGGGGCGTGTCCTTCCGCAGGATGCGGTACACGTACACGCTGGCCTCCCTCGGCGCCGGCGGCAACGCCACCTCCGAGGGCGGCATGGAGTTCACCGCCTTCGAGGACGGCAACCTCCTCCGCGCCACCGACCTCAACCTGGACAAGCTCTGGCGCAGCCGGGTGAGCTCCACCATCCTCGACCCGTACGAGTCGGACAGCGGGGGCGAGGGGCCCTACGCGGTCGACCGGCCCCTGGAGCTGTTCTTCCCGATGCGGCCCGGGCACGGCTACACGTTCAACGTCGGCGGCTGGGTCTCCAGCGACTACCACTCCGGCGCGGGCCAGGCCGGGGCGCAGGCGTTCATGCAAGGGGATGTGCTGGCTCTGACCGTGTGGAAGTAGGGAGTGGGGAAGTGGGAAGGGAGTAGGGGGAATTGCGTGGCGGGTCGGGGTGGGGCGTCGTTAGCCTCGCGTCATGTCCGACGCCAGTTCCGACGCCTCCTCCGACGCCACCTCCGATGCCAGTGCTGATGGCGGCCCCGGAGTCCTCCCCGACGCCGCCCTCGTGCGTCGCCTCGTCCGTGCGCAGTTCCCCCGGTGGGGCGGTCTGTCTGTGCGGCAGGTCGAGTCCGCCGGGACCGACAACGCGATGTTCCGGCTCGGGGACGGGCTCGTCGTGCGGCTGCCCAAGGCCGCTTGGGCGCGGGGGCAGGTCGAGAAGGAGCAGCGGTGGCTGCCGCGGCTCGCCGGGTGTCTGCCGTTGCCCGTGCCCGTGCCCGTCGGGCTCGGGGTGCCGGGGGAGGGGTTCGGGCAGCCCTGGTCCGTGTACGAGTGGCTCGACGGCGAGGACGCGTTCCGGGCGCCGATCGGTGATCTCGGGCACGCGGCCGTCGAGTTGGGGCGCTTCGGGTTCGCCCTGCGCGCGGTCGACGCCACGGGTGGGCCGCAGTCGTTCCGGGGCGGGCCGGTCACCGCGTGGGAGGACGGCGCCATGGGACCGGCGATCCGCGCGCTCGGGGCCGACGGCACCCTCGACGCCGGGGCCGTCTCCGCCGCCTGGGACGCGGTGCTGCGGCTGCCGCAGTGGGACCGCGCGCCCGTGTGGGTGCACGGCGACCTGCTCCCCGGCAACCTCCTCACCCGCGACGGGCGGCTCAGCGCCGTCATCGACTTCGGCGGGCTCGGGGTCGGCGACCCCGCCTGCGACATGATGGCCGCCTGGACGCTCCTCACCCCCGAGACGCGTCCGCTGTTCCGCGAGGCCGCCCGCGTCGACGACGCGACCTGGGCGCGAGGCCGGGGGTGGGCGCTGTGCTGGGGCGTGGTGACGGAGCAGTACTACCGGGTCACCAACCCCGTCCTCGCCGCCGTCGCCCGCCGGGCGTGGTCGCAGGCGCTGCCGGAGTTCGCCGGCTAGCCCTGGTCGGCCAACTGCTGCGGCAGGTGCGTCGCGTGAAGGATCGTCAGGCCGGACACCGCACGCGTCAGCGCCACGTACAGGCGGCGCAGGCCCGTGCGTTCGTCGGGCTCGCCGTCCACCACGGCCGACGGTTCGTCCAGGACCACGTAGTCGTACTCCAGGCCCTTCGCCAGCGACGCCGGGACCAGCGTCAGGCGCGAGTCGGCGGTGGTCTCCTCGCCGGGGGAGAGGTACGGGAGGCCCGCCGCCGTCAGGGCCTCGGCCAGCGGCGCGATGCGGGCGTCCGCCGCGATCAGGCCGATCGAGCCCTCGTGGGCCAGCGACGCGAGGCACGCCGCGACGACGGCCGCGTCCAGGTCGTCCGGCCCGTCCACCCGCCGGATCTCCAGCGAGCCGGGGTTCTCCCGTACGGACTCGACCGGGGCGAGCCCCGGCGACATGTGGGGGAGCAGCCGGGAGGCGTACGCGATGACCTCGCGCGGCACGCGGAAGCCGGCCGTCAGCTCCTCCACGTGCGCCTCCGGCTTGCCCAGGTGCTCCAGGGCCTGCGCCCAGCTCGCGGTGGCCCACGGGGTGGTGCCCTGCGCCAGGTCGCCGAGGACGGTCGCCGAACCGGTCGTGCAGCGGCGCCCCACCGCCCGGTACTGCATGGGGGACAGGTCCTGCGCCTCGTCGAGGACGACGTGGCCCAGCGAGTGGGTGCGCTCCACCAGGTCCCTCGCCTCGTCGATGAGGACCGCGTCCGCCGCCGACCACTTCGCCGACTTCACGCTGCGGGCGGGCTTCGCCCACAGCAGCAGCTTCTGCTCATCGTCGGTCAGGACGCCCTCGGCGTGCTCGGCCAGGAATTCCGGGTCGCCCAGCAGGCGCAGCACCAGCTTCGCCGGGTCGACCGCCGGCCAGCACTCCTTGACGACGGCCTTGACCGCCGGGGTGCGCGCGACGGTGTTCTGCACCCGGTCGTCGGGGGCCTCGCCGGCCTCCTCCATGCGGACCAGGACGGCGTGCGCGATGCGCTGCGGCAGGGCGTCGTGGGCCGCCCCGTACCGGATGTCCCGGTCGAGGAGCTCGCGGACCATCTCCGCCAGCTCGTACGCGGGCACCCGCCAGCGGCGCGAGCCGCGTACGACCATCAGCGGCTCGGTGGGGAGGGTGACGTGCGAGCGCACGGCGCGGCGCAGCACCTCGGCCATCCGGGCGTCGCCCTTGACGACGGCGGTCGCGGCCTCGTCCGTGCCGCGCACCTCGACGTGGGCGACGAGGTCGTCCACGGTCGCCTGCTGCACCTCCAGCTCGCCGAGGGCGGGCAGCACCTGCTCGATGTACTGGAGGAAGGAGCGGTTCGGCCCGATGACGAGGGTGCCGGTGCGGGCGAGGCGCTCCCGGTGCGCGTACAGCAGGTAGGCGACCCGGTGCAGGCCGACGGCGGTCTTTCCGGTGCCGGGGCCGCCCTGCACGCAGACCGTGCCGGACAGGTCGGAGCGGACGATCTCGTCCTGCTCGGGCTGGATCGTCGCGACGATGTCCCGCATCGGGCCGACGCGCGGGCGCTCGATCTCGGTCTGGAGCAGCCGGCTGGTGCGTTCGAGCTCCGCCGGGTCGGACAGGTGCTCGTCCTCGTACGCGGTGAGCTCGCCGCCCGTGTACCCGAAGCGGCGGCGCAGTCCGACGTCCTGCGGGTCCTTCTTGGACGCCTGGTAGTACGGCTGGGAGACCGGCGCGCGCCAGTCGATGACCATCGGGTCGCCGACGGCGTCGTGGACGTGGCGGCGGCCGATGTAGAAGCGCTGGCCCTCCTGCGTGGTGTGCAGGTAGTCGAGGCGGCCGAAGAAGAGCGGGGTGTCGGCGAGGTCGGCGAGGGCCTTGACGCGGTCCTCGATCTGCCGGGTCAGGATGACGGCGTTGACCCAGTTCGCGGTGACGTCCTTGATGTCGAGCGACTCCACGTCCTCGCGCATGGCGCGCAGCGCGGCGCGGGAGTCGGCGAGGTGGGAGCGTTCCCGGGAGAGCGGGTCGTCCACGGCGCGGGAGTCGTCTGTGGCGGACGTTACGGACACGGTGGAGCCTCCGGGTCGGATGCGCGGACACGCCGGCGCGCGCCGATGCGCGGGTGACGCATGGTGACGCGCGGTGACGCGCTTGCGCGGATGCACGGACACGTGGCCGCCGGTTTCCGACCGGACGGCGGCGCTCCCGGGGGGAGACGGGGAAGCTGGCGAGTGTACGCCTCCGTGGCGGTCCGGGGCGAATGGATTCTTTACCGGGATCCGACCTCGCGGGGGCTCTGTGGGGGACCCGTAGGAGCCCCGTGGGAGGCCCGTGGGGGACCCGTAGGGGATGGGGTCCGACTCGCGGGGGACCCCGGTTCCACCCCAGGGCCGATGTGTTCCTAATGTCCGGATTCCATCATGGATACATGACCGCCACGACCCTCACCCCCGCGCCCACCGCCCCCAGCCTGCACCGTGCCCGCCGCGCGGCCACCGCGCCGCTGCGCGCGATACGCGCCTTCGGCGGCGCGCTCGTCGCCGTCGTCGTGCTCGGGGTGCACGACGGGGAGGCGGGCGTCCGGGACCCCCGCCCCGCCCACCAGGCCTGAGCCGCCCCCGCCCCCCCCGGCCCCGTCGCGTCATCTCGGAGCGCCACGCGCCGAGATGATCTAATTGGCGCTCAAGGAGACACGGGGGGTGTGCTCCCCGCGAGGCGTCATCGGCCGGCGTGCGCGCTCCCCCACGACGTACACGACGTACGAAAAACGGGGGACATGTTGAGCTCGATACGACGCCGGCTGATCGGCGGACTCGCCCTGGCGTTCACCTTCCTCATCGGCATGGCGGCCACGCCGGCGTCGGCGGTGGACGTCCCGAGGCTCACCAACGGCTCCAGCGGCCTGTGCCTGGAGACCTACGGGGAGTCGAAGGGCAACGGCGCGCTCGCCACCCAGTGGGGATGCGGTGGCGGCGCGCACCAGGTCTGGTACTTCGACCAGCAGTTCCCCGAGAACCGCTGGCGGCTGATCAACAAGAACTCGGGCAAGTGCCTGGAGATCGCCGGCTGGCGCACGAACGACGGCGCCGCCGCCGGGCAGTGGGACTGCACCGGTGGTGACAACCAGCTGTGGTACGCGATCGACTACCCCGGTGACGGGACCGGGGCCATGGCCCTCGTCAACGTCAACAGCGGCAAGTGCCTGGAGATCGGCGGCTGGAGCTCGACGTGGGGCGCGACCGCGAACCAGTGGACCTGCCACAAGGGCGCCAACCAGCTCTGGGGCGGCGTCCCGCGCTGGTAGCGGACCGGGCGGACCCGCCGGACCTGCCGGACCTGCCGGACCCGGCAGACCCGCCGGAGTCGGCAGACCCGCCGGCCCCGCCGGACCCGCCGGACCCGCCGGCCCCGCCGGACCCGCCGGATCAGAAAGGGCGGCCCCGTTCCCGGGGCCGCCCTTTCCCGTTCCCCGACCCTCAGGGCGCCAGCAGCTCGCTCGCGTCGAGGATCCGGTACGCGTAGCCCTGCTCCGCGAGGAAGCGCTGTCGGTGCGCCGCGAAGTCCTGGTCGATCGTGTCGCGGGCGACGACCGAGTAGAAGTGCGCCTGGTGCCCGTCGGCCTTCGGGCGGAGCACCCGGCCGAGGCGCTGGGCCTCCTCCTGCCGGGAGCCGAACGTGCCCGAGACCTGGATGGCGACCGTCGCCTCCGGCAGGTCGATCGAGAAGTTCGCCACCTTCGACACCACGAGCACGCTGATCTCGCCGTTGCGGAACGCGTCGAACAGCTTCTCGCGCTGCGCGTTCGACGTCTCGCCCTTGATCACCGGGGCGTTCAGGTGCTCGCCGAGCTCGTCCAGCTGGTCGATGTACTGCCCGATGACGAGGATCTGCTGCCCGGCGAACTTCTTCACCAGCGCCTCGGTCACCTTCCGCTTCGTCGCCGTCGTCGCGCAGAAGCGGTACTTCTCCTCCGCCTCCGCCGTCGCGTACGCGAGCCGCTCCGCGTCGGTCAGGTCGACCCGGACCTCCACGCAGTCGGCGGGCGCGATGTAGCCCTGCGCCTCGATCTCCTTCCACGGCGCGTCGAAGCGCTTCGGCCCGATCAGCGAGAAGACGTCGGACTCGCGCCCGTCCTCGCGTACCAGCGTCGCGGTGAGACCCAGCCGCCGCCGGGCCTGGAGGTCGGCGGTGAACTTGAAGACGGGGGCCGGCAGCAGGTGCACCTCGTCGTAGACGATGAGGCCCCAGTCGCGGGAGTCGAAGAGCTCCAGGTGGGGGTAGACGCCCTTACGGCGGGTGGTGAGCACCTGGTACGTGGCGATGGTGACCGGCCGGATCTCCTTGCGGGTCCCGCTGTACTCGCCGATCTCGTCCTCGGTCAGCGAGGTCCGCTTCACCAGCTCGTGCTTCCACTGCCGGGCCGAGACCGTGTTCGTCACCAGGATCAGGGTGGTCGCCTTGGCCTTGGCCATGGCACCCGCTCCGACCAGCGTCTTTCCCGCCCCGCAGGGCAGTACGACGACGCCGGAGCCGCCGTGCCAGAAGCCCTCGACGGCCTGCTGCTGGTACGGGCGCAGCGCCCAGCCGTCCTCGGCGAGGTCGATCCGGTGCGCCTCGCCGTCGACGTAACCGGCGAGGTCCTCGGCGGGCCAGCCCAGCTTGAGCAGGGTCTGCTTGATCTGGCCGCGCTCGGAGGGGTGCACGGCCACCGTGTCGGGGTCGAGCCGCTCCCCGACCAGCGGCTGCACCTTCTTGGAGCGGAGGATCTCCTCCAGGACGGGCCGGTCGGTGGTGGTGAGCACCAGCCCGTGGGTGGGGTGCTTGGAGAGCGTGAGCCGCCCGTAGCGCGCCATGGTCTCGGCGATGTCGACGAGCAGCGCGTGCGGCACCGGGTACCGCGAGTACTCCACGAGCGCGTCCACGACCTGCTCGGCGTCGTGTCCGGCGGCCCGCGCGTTCCACAGCCCGAGGGGCGTCACCCGGTACGTGTGGATGTGCTCGGGCGCCCGCTCCAGCTCGGCGAACGGCGCGATGACCCGGCGGCAGGCCTCGGCCTGCTCGTGGTCGACCTCCAGCAAGAGCGTCTTGTCACTCTGGACGATGAGTGGACCGTTCACGTGTCGTCGTTCCCTTCCGAGCGGCCGAACGTGGCCAAACATCCAGTCTGCCCGACCGGCGCGGGAATGGTCAGCCCGCAGTAGTCCGGGCCAGCGCGTTGTTGCCGATCGAGTTGTGGACGGTGAAGCTCACCGCGTCCGGGCGGTAGCGGTCGTCGGACCATTCGACGGGGCGGCCGTCGTGGGTGGTGGTCACGCGGCGGACGCGCAGGAGGGGGCTCGTGCGGCGGACGGTGAGGAGGCCGGCGTCGTGGGCGCCGGCGGCGATGGCGTCGATGACGTGCTCGCCGTGGGCGAAGACCAGGCCCGTGTCCTCGTACAGGCGCTGGGTGACCGAGGCGCAGCCGGGGTCGATGGCCTCGACGGCGGGGGAGATCCAGTCGGCGTACACGCTCCGCTCGACGAGGACGGGCTCGCCGTCCAGGCCGCGGAGCCGGAGCACGTTGAGGAGCGGGGTGCCCTCGGGGAGGTGGAGGCGGCCGGCGTCCTCGGCGGTGGCGGGGCGGTACTCCTGGGTGACGACCCGGCCGGTCGCCGTGCGGCCCATGGCCTGGGCCCACTGGGCGAAGCTGCGCAGCTCGGCGAAGCTCTGGCTGCGGCGGCCAGCCAGGACGACCCGGCGGGCGCCCTGGCGGGAGCCGATCAGGCCCTCGGCGGTGAGGGCGGCGAGGGCCTGGCGGACGGTGCCGCGGGAGGCGTCGTAGCGGGCGGCGAGCTCGGCCTCCGTGGGGAGCCGGCCGCCGACCGCGTACTCCTCGCGGTCGATGGCCCGGCGCAGCTCCTCCGCGATCCGTTCGTGCCGTGTCGTCGGCATGGGTCCCCCTTCGCGCGTCGAGTGTGGTTCTCAGTGCGCAGCCGTACCAGCGTAGTTGAGCGGGTAAGTGGCTGGAAAACGCTGCCAATGTGCAGGGAATGGCGGGCGCCCGTTCCTCTTTTGTTCATGTTCACGACACGGACGACCGGCGTACTGGGGCCAACTTGTCCATACAAGTTGATCACCTCTCCCCTGGATCGACGCTCCCCTGGAGATGCCGTGCCCGTCCCCACGCCCTCGCTGAGCCTCCCGAGAACCGCCGCGCTCGGCGGCTCCCTCGCCCTCGTCGCCGCGCTCGCCCTCACCGCCTGCGGCGCGGCTCCCGAGAACGCCGCCACCCCCGACGGCAAGAACGCCGCCACCGCGACCTCCGCCGCCGACCTCGGCGGCCTGGACGCGCTGGTGAAGGCGGCCAAGAAGGAGGGCGCGCTGCACGCCATCGCGCTGCCCCGCGACTGGGCCAACTACGGCGCCCTCATCGACGGTTTCCAGCAGAAGTACGGCATCAAGGTCGAGGTCGAGAACCCGGACGCCTCCAGCCAGGACGAGGTCAACGCCGTCACCTCCCGCAAGGGCCAGGACCGCGCCCCCGACGTCCTGGACCTCGGCAGCTCCTTCGCGCTCAGCGCCGCCCAGCAGGGCCTCCTCGCCCCGTACAAGGTCGCCGCCTGGAACGACATCCCCGAGGGCCAGAAGGACCCGAAGGCCCGCTGGTACAACGACTACGGCGGCTACGTCTCCATCGGCTGCGACGCCAAGCGCGTGAAGAACTGCCCCACCACCTTCAAGGACCTCCTCAAGCCCGAGTACAAGGGTCAGGTCGCCCTCAACGGCAACCCCACCAAGTCCGGTTCCGCGTTCGGCGGCGTCTACGCGGCGGCCCTCGCCCAGGGCGGCTCCTTCGACGACATCCAGCCCGGCCTCGACTTCTTCGCCGCGCTGAAGAAGAACGGCAACTACACCCCCGTCGAGTCCACCCCGGCCACCGTCGAGAAGGGCGAGACGCCCATCAGCATCGACTGGGACTACCTCAACGCCGGCTACGCCGAGGAGTTCAAGTCCAAGGGCCCGGACTGGAAGGTCGCCGTCCCCACCGACGGCCGCTACGCCATGTACTACTCGCAGGCGATCAACAAGGACGCCCCGCACCCCGCCGCCGCCCGCCTGTGGCAGGAGTACCTCTACAGCGCCGAGGGCCAGAACCTCTGGCTCAAGGGCTTCGCCCGGCCCGTCCTGATGCCCGCCATGGACAAGGCCGGCACCCTCGACGCGCAGGCCGCCCTCAAGCTGCCCGCCGTCTCCGGCATCCCGTCCTTCCCGACCGAGACCCAGCAGGCCAAGGCCAAGACGGTCCTCGCCCAGGGCTGGGGCAAGGCCGTCTCCGGATGACGAGCACGCCGACCGAGTCCCCCGCTTCCCGGACCACCTCCGGGAAGCGGCGGGGCCGCACCCCCGGCGCCGGGCCCGCCGCCCGGCCGCGCCGCCGCCTCCGCGCCCCCGCCTGGCTCGCCGCCGTCCCGCTGCTCGCCTTCACCGCCCTCGCCTTCGGCGTCCCCGCGCTCGCCATGCTCGGCGGCGCGTTCACCGTCGACGACCCGGCCGGCGGCCCCGCCTCGTACGGCACGCAGAACCTGACCACCTCCCTCCAGGGCGCCTACCTCACCGCCCTGCTCGGCAGCGTCAAGCTCTCCGGCACCGCCGCCGTCCTCGCCGCCCTGCTCGGACTCCCGCTCGCCCAGGCCGTGGTGACCTCCCGCTCCCGCGCGCTGCGCGAGGCCGTCCTCACCGCCTCCGGCGTGCTCGCCAACTTCGGCGGCGTCCCGCTCGCCTTCGCCTTCGTCGCCACCCTCGGCAACGCGGGCGTCCTCACCCGCCGGTTCGGCCTCGCCGACCACGGGTGGAGCCTGTACAGCTTCTGGGGCCTGGTCCTCGTCTACCTGTACTTCCTCATCCCCCTGATGGTGCTCACCATCACCCCCGCCCTGGACGGCCTGCGCACCCAGTGGCGCGAGGCCGCCCGCAGCAACGGCGCCACCACCGCCCAGTACTGGCGCCACGTCGCCCTGCCGGTCCTGCTGCCCAGCCTGCTCGGCGGGTTCGTGCTGCTCTTCGGCAGCGCCTTCGCCGCGTACGCCACGGCCGCCGCGATGGTCGGCAGCGCCGTCCCGCTCGTCACCCTGCAGATCTCCGACGCCCTCTCCGGCAACGTCCTCGTCGGCCAGGAGAACGTGGCGCTCGCCCTCAGCCTCGACATGGTCGTCGTCGCCGGTCTCGTCATGGCCGTCTACCTGCCCCTGCAACGCCGGAGCTCCCGATGGCTCGCCTGAACCCCGCCCCCCACTGGCGCCGCTGGGTCCTCGGCCTCGCCGGGCTCTACTTCCTGGTGCCGCTGGCCGCCTCCGTCGTCTTCACCGTCGACGTACCCGGCCAGGGCTTCACCCTCGACGCCTACACGCAGATCATCGGCACCGAGGGCTTCACCACCAGCCTGCTGCTCTCCCTCGGCCTCGCCGCCGTCACCATCGCCGTCGTCCTGCTCCTCGTGGTGCCCGCCATGGTCGCCCTGCGGCTCGGCGCGCCCCGGCTGCGGCCGCTCGTCGAGACGGTCTGCTCGCTGCCCCTGGTCGTCCCGCCGATCGCCTTCGTCGCCGGCCTCGGCACCGTCCTGAAGTGGGGCCCCGAGCACCTCGCCCGCACCCCCCTCTTCCAGACCTTCGTCGCCCTGCAGAACCCGGACTTCCCCGTCGTCCTGGTCCTCGCGTACGTCGTGATGGCGCTGCCCTTCACCTACCGCGCCCTCGACGCGGGCCTGCGCGCCGTCGACGTCCGCACCCTCGTCGAGGCCGCCCGCAGCTGCGGCGCCGGCCCCGTCCGCGCCCTGGTCACCGCGGTGCTGCCGAACCTGCGCGGCGCGCTGATGAACGCGGCCTTCCTCGCCCTGGCCCTGGTCCTCGGCGAGTACACCGTCGCCCAGCTGCTCGGCTTCCGGCCCTTCGCCGTGTGGATCGTGAACATCTCCGGCTCCCAGGCCCAGATGTCCGTGGCCGTCTCCGTCCTCAGCCTCCTCGTCACCTGGGTGCTGCTCCTGGCCCTCGCCGGGGCCGGCGGCCGCGCGCCCGGCGCCCGCCGCACCCGTACCGCCAAGGGATAACCATGACCGTCACCCCCACCGACGCCACGCCCGCACCCGCGACGTCCGCCACCACCGAGGCCGCCACCGTCGAATTCCGGGGCCTGCGCAGGCAGTTCGGGCCGACCACCGCCCTCGACGGGCTCGACCTGACCGTGCGGCCCGGCGAACTGCTCGCCCTGCTCGGC
Source organism: Streptomyces sp. NPDC093111 (assembly GCF_040683955.1). Lineage (NCBI taxonomy): Bacteria > Bacillati > Actinomycetota > Actinomycetes > Kitasatosporales > Streptomycetaceae > Streptomyces > Streptomyces sp. NPDC093111. The sequence goes on from NZ_JBFBNW010000001.1 coordinate 280,234, forward strand.
CCCTCCGGCTGCGGCAAGACCACCGCCCTGCGCATGCTCGCCGGCTTCGAGACCCCCGACTCCGGCGCCGTCCTCGTCGACGGCCGGGACCTCACCCACGTGCCGGCCCACCGGCGCGACGCCGGCATGGTCTTCCAGTCGTACAGCCTCTTCCCCCACCTCGACTGCGTCGACAACGTGGCCTTCGGCCTCCGCATGCGCAAGACCGCCAAGGCCGAACGGCGCCGGCAGGCCGCCGAACTCCTCGAACTCGTCGGCCTCGGCGACAAGGGCGCCCGCTTCCCGCACCAGCTCTCCGGCGGCCAGCAGCAGCGCGTCGCCCTCGCCCGCGCCCTCGCGCTGCGCCCCCGCGTCCTGCTCCTCGACGAGCCGCTGTCCGCGCTCGACGCCAAGGTGCGGCTCACGCTCCGCGAGGAGATCCGCCGCATCCAGTCCGAACTCGGCATCACCACCCTCTTCGTGACGCACGACCAGGAGGAGGCGCTGTCCATGGCCGACCGGGTCGCCGTCATGCGAGCAGGCCGCCTCGAACAGTGCGCCGCCCCCGCCGAGCTGTACGGGCGCCCCGCGACCGCCTTCGTCGCCGAGTTCGTCGGCACCATGAGCCGCATCCCCGGCCGCCTCGACGGCACCACGGTCGAGGTCCTCGGCCGCCGCCTCCCCGTCGACGGCGAGGCGCCCGCGACGGCCGACGTCGACGTCCTCGTACGTCCCGAAGACCTCAAGGTCACCACGGACGGCGCCTGTTCGGCCCGGATCGTGGCGACGGCCTTCCTCGGCGCGACGACCCGGCTCACCGTCCGGCTCGCCGACGCCACCGAGGTCAAGGCCGACCTGCCCACCCACGAGGCCGCCGCCCTCGCCGCCGGGGACGCCGTCACCGTGACCCCGCGCGAGCGCCCCGTCCTCGTCGCGGCGCGCGCCGCCTGAGACCGCGGCCCGCGCGACAACTGGACCGGTGGCGCGGGCCGCCCCCCCCGTACGACGACGTGTGCGACGACGTGTACGACGACGTGTGCGACGCCGTGTACGACGTCGTGAAAGAGAAAGCAACCAGCGTGACCATCGAACACCCCCTGCACGCCGTCCTGTTCGACATGGACGGCACGCTCGTCGACACCGAGGGCCTGTGGTGGGAGGCGGTGGAACAGGTGGCGGGCCGCCCGCTGACCGACGCCGACCGCCCGGACGTCCTCGGCCGCCCGGTCGAGCACACGGCGGCCTGGCTGGCGGCCACCAACCCCGCCACCAACCCCGCCACCCCCGCCCCCGCCGACGCGCTCGCGGCCGAGCTGCACCGGGAGTTCGCCGAGCGGGTACGGGCCGGGGTCGAGCCCCGCCCCGGCGCCCTCGCGCTGCTCACCGCGCTCGCCCACGACGGGGTGCCGACCGCCCTGGTCACGGCCTCGCCCCGGACCGTCGCCGACACCGTGCTCGACGCCCTCGCGGCGCTCGGCGCCCCGGAGTTCGCCGTCTCGGTCACCGCGGACGACACCGAGCGCACCAAACCCGAACCCGAGCCGTACCTCGCCGCCTGCCACGCCCTCGGTGTCGCCCCCGCGCACTGCGTGGCCGTCGAGGACACCCCCACCGGCGTCGCCTCGGCGGAGGCCGCGGGCTGCCCGGTGCTCGCCGTCCCGTCGGTCGCCCCGATCGGACCGGCGCCCGGCCGGACGGTGCGGCACAGCCTGACGGGCGTGACACCGGAGCTGCTGCGGTCCCTCACGACCCCGATGCCGTAGGGCCGTGCCGGAAGGCCGACCCCCGGCCGACCCGCGGCCGACCCGCGGGTCCGAGGGGCTGTGGACACCCGCCGCGGCCTCAGGCCTCCCCGTCCTCCAGCTCCGCCACGCCCGTGATCCGGTGCAGCGGATACGTCCGCACCTCGTCGGCCGTGTGGTCGTACCCGGTCACGAAGCCGCCCTCGACCCGGACCGGCGCGATGACCCGCTGGCTGGCGGCGCCCTCCGCGTTGACGTAGCCGATCCACACGGCCGAGCCGGTGAGGGCGGCGGCCTGCACGGTGGCCAGGGTCTCGGCGGCCGAGGTGCGGGGGAGCGCGCCCGCCGCGAGCGGGGTGGACGGCTCCTTGCGGACCACCGTGGCGGCCCGGTCGCCCGCCCGGATGGCCCGTACCGCCGCCGTGAGCAGCGTCGCGTCCGGGGCGGGCGGGCCGTCCGGGACGGGCGCCGGGGCGGTGCGGGGCGGGGTGCGGTAGGCGTCGGCCCGGGTGATCAGGACGTCGCCCTCGGCGGACTCCGCCGCCGGCGCGTACCCCATCGCCCGCAGCCCCTCCAGGAGCGCCTTCGGATCGGCCTGGGCGGCCAGCACGGTCGGCGCGAGCCGGCGCAGCCGCAGCGGCGCCGAGCGCCGGTCCGCGAGGATCTCGCCGAGCACGGCGTCGTCGTCGCAGCGCACGTACGCGGAGGCGGCGCCGATCCGCAGGTGCCCGTGCTTCCGCGCCACGTCGTCGATCAGGTACGAGAGGGGCTGCGGCACCGGCGTGCGCGAGTGCGCGGTCAGGAAGTCCTGGAGGTCGGACGCGCTGCGCCCGGCGTCCAGCGCCCGCCGCACCGAGCCGGGCGTGAAGCGGTAGACGGTCGCGCCGCCCTTCGACTCCACGTCGGCGAGGACCGAGAGCACCTCCGCGAGCGGCCGGCGCAGCGGCCCGGGGGCGACGGCCGTCAGGTCGGCCTGGAGCAGCACGTGGTCGACGGCCTCGGGCAGCAGCGGCGCGAGCAGGGTCGCGGCCCGCGAGGCGGCGACGGACGGCTCGCAGTCGCCCGGGTGCGCGGTGTCGGGGGCGGCCTCGGCGAGCGGCAGGTTGAGCAGCGCGCGGGCGGGCGAGGCGAGCGCGCCCCGGCCGGTGACGCCGAGGAGTTCGGCCTCGTCCAGGGTCCATTCGGCGATCCGGGCGCGCAGGTCCGCGCCGGCGCCGCCCTCGGTGCCGGGCGCGGGCTCGGTGCCCGGTCCGCCGGAGCCGCCCCGCAGCGGCCGGTCCCAGCGCAGCCGGGCGAGCACCGAGGCGCGGTCGGCGGCGGCGCCCGGCGGGAGGGTCGCCTGGAGGTCGAGGACCCGGTGGCGGACCTCGGGGGCGGCGGCCCGGTCCAGGCCGGGGCCGAAGGTGGCGAGGGCGCGGCCCTTGCCGTCGAGGGTGCCGACGAGGCCGGAGGTGCGGGTGGCGGCCAGCCAGGGGACGACGAGCGCGACCCAGCGTTCGGCGGGCGGCAGGTCGAGCCAGTCGTCGTAGGCGGGGGTCGGCGCGTACCGCTCGTCGGCCTCGCCGTCCGAGGCGAGCAGCCCGGCCGCGTACAGCAGCTCCAGCCAGAACGCGGCGAGCGGTTCGGGAGTGTCGAGGGCGGTCGCGGTGCGCTTGAGGTCGCGCACGGCCAGGCCGCCGGCCCGCAGCACCGGGGGGCCGCCCTGGTCCCAGGACTTCAGCAGCTCCTCGGCGGTCGCGAGGGCGGTGTACGCCTGGCCGGCCGCCGCGCCGTCCACCACCTGTGGACGGTACTCGCGGGCCGTCGCCACCGCCGGCGCCACCGGCTCCGGCACCCGGTGCGCCCGCCCGCCGCGCAGGTGCAGCGCCGCCTCCCGGGGCAGCACCACCGTCCGCGTGGACACCGGCAGCAGCAGCCCCCGGTCGCGCAGCCAGCGCACCGGCGGCGTCGGGGTCGCCGTCACCTCGCCGTACGGCGGGCCCCACACCAGCCGGTCGAGCACCGTCAGGGCCTCGGGCGGCGCGGTGTCGAGCAGCGCCGCCATCCTCGTACGGTCCGTGAAGAGCCCGGCCAGCGCAGTGACGGCCGACACCGGGTCGTGCGTCGCGGGCAGCCCGGCCGCCGCGATGATCTCCTGGAGCCGCCCCGGCGACATGCCGGAGGTCGCCTCCGCGACCGTCGGGCCGAGCCCGGTCGGCGAGGGGTGCTGCGCCGACGGGGCGAGCAGCTCCCGCGCGGTCCGCACCAGCCGCAGCCGCTCGTCGTCGCCCCACACCAGGGCCTGTTCGCGCAGCACCCCGACCGCGCGGGGCAGCGCCGCCTCGATCTCCGGGTCGTCGGCGTCGCCGGTCAGCAGGGCGAGCAGCACGGGGTACGGGGCGGGGTCCGGCGCCACGGCCAGCGCCTCGGCGGTCTGGAGCGCGAACCGGTCGAGCCGCTCCAGGGCCCGGACCACGGATCCGCGGGTGCCGGCCCGGGTGGCCAGCTGCGTCAGGTCGTTGGGCACCGGCGCGAGTAGGTCGGGGCGGGCCCGCAGCAGTGCCGCGATCCCCCCGTCCGCACCGGCGCGCAGCGCCTCCGCGAGGGTGCGCGGCGCCGCGCCGACACCTGTTGCCTCGGGCACGTGCGCCTCCCGGTCCAGCTCACCGATCCCCATCCGCACCACGTTAGCCCCTGCGCAGGCGCTACCGTCATGCCGTGGGGATCGAGAACGACCAGTTGGTCTTCGACTATCTGAGCCGCGTCGGCGACCTGGCCCAGCAGCGCAGGATGCCGGCCGCGGAACGCCGCGAGCTGGTCACGGGCCTGCGCGACGAGATCGAACGCCGTCGCACGGTGAAGGGGGAGCCGGTGCGGGGGATCCTCGGCGACCTGGGCACCCCGGACGAGGTGGTCGGCGCGCCGCCGGGCCGCGTCCCCGGTCCGCGCGAGGGCGGCCCGGCCGACGCTCCGGCGAAGGAGCCGGCCGACACCGCCGTCCCGGGTCCCCGCGAGCCGGACTGGTGGCGCGGGGACGACGGCGCGGCGGGCGATGTCGTCGACGCCATGGACGCCCCGGCGGCCCTCGGCTTCTACGGCGGCGTGGAGATCCCGGAACTCCTGAAGCCACCGGTGGATGACGAGGACGGGGCCGACGACGACGAGGGCGGGGACGAAGCCGTCGCGGAGGAGCGGGGCACGCTCCGGCGTCGCCTCTCCTTCCGCCTCGGCAGCCCGCTCCTCCTGGTCGCCGCCCTCCTCCTGCTGGCCGGCGCGGCCGGCGGCTGGCTGCTCCCGCTCGCCGCGGGCTGGCTCCTCGCCTACTTCTCCCGCGAGCGGCGTGCCGCCGTCCTCGTCCTCCCGGGCCTGGCCGCGACCGGCGGCGCCGTCTGGCTGTGGGGGCGTCTCGCGGGCCGCTGGGGCGAGGCCGTCCCGGCGGGCGGCGAGGCGATGGGCGCGGCGCTCTCGGACACCTGGCCCTGGACGCTGCGGGCGGCGGCCGTCGCGTCGGGGGTGTATCTGCTGTGGCGGTCGCGACGCGGGTGACGGGTGCGACGGGTGCGACAGATGTGACCAGTGGACCGGCTCAGGGCGCGTCCGGGTGCACCACGGCGGCGAACGGGATCGCGGCGTCGGCCGTCACGGTGAACAGGTCGAACCTGCGGTTCTCCCGCTCCGTCTCGGCGTCACTGATGAACCCCTGCCCCTTGAACGTGGAGATGGACGCGTCGTAGTTGGAGTCGTCCGGGCCCAGTCCCCACCACGCGGTCACGTAGCGGGGCTTGCGGGTGACGTTGATCAGGTTGTTGGTGTAGCGCACCGGCGAGTGGTACGTCAGGAACTCCCCGCCGCAGTCCTTCGGATCGCAGTGGAGGAAGGCGTCCTTGTCCCAGGAGTGCTCCGCGACGCTGAAGGTGTCGAGGTCGATCCTCCCGCGGTCCATCCGCATGACCGTGATGTTCAGGTCGGCGTCGATCATGTCGAACGTCGACGCCTTCGGGATCTCGACCATCTTGTCCTCGCTGTACTCCTCGCCCGGCTCGTAGTAGCTGCCGGGCCCGGTGAAGGGGCCGACGCCGAGGGCGGTGTACGAGACGGAGCCGAGGTGCAGCGAGGCGTCGCCCTGCCGCTCCGACCCCGTCTCCAGCGCGTTCCTGCGGTCCCTCAGCTCCTTGCTCTTCTCGACGTACTTCCCGCTGCGCCCGTAGACGTTCCAGCCGTCGGCGAGGATGTAGAGCGGCACCGGTCCGGTGTTCTTCAGCCGGAGCGTCACCGGGAGCAGGTGGACCGGGTTGGTGAGGTCCGTCCGGGGCTCCCCGAACCGCACCCAGATCGTCAGGTTCGCCGGTGCGGCGGTGGGCTGGTAGACGGAGGAGTACGCCAGGTTCACCGCGGCGAGCAGCGCGGTGGCCGTCACGCCGGCCGCGATCTTCGTCGGGTGCGGGAGGCCGCGCCACACCTTCTCCCGGACGCACACCCACAGCGCCCACAGTGACCAGGCGAAGAGCGGGAAGAAGGCCATCACGTACGGCGTGTACTCCAGCTCCTGGAACCACAGGAAGACCAGCAGGGTGCTGACGGTCAGCGCGATGAGCACGCCCACCAGGACGAGCGCCCCGGAGACCTTCAGGCCGCGCTTGCCCCAGTAGTCCACGGCCGCGACGGCCGCCGCGACCTCGGTCACGCCCCCGAGGATGAACAGGAACCCGGAGATCCGCCCCGCGAAGGTCAGCGCGTCGAAGGCGTCCGGGATGCCAATGGAGGTGAGCAGCGCCCAGCCGCCCACCAGGCCCACCACCATCAGGCCCATCGTCGTCCGGCGGAGCCCGGTGCGGTCGGGCCACACCTCGCTCCCGCCGCCGTGCCAGCTCACGAGCGTCCGGTCGTCCAGGTCGACGTCCTCGGGATACCCGTGGCGGCGCAGCAGGCGCCGCAGTTCTCGCGGAGACCAGGCGCTGCCCGCCGTCTCACCGCCGATGCGCACCTCGCGCAGCCCTCGGGAGTTGGCCGGCTGCACCGTGACCTTGGTCCGGCGTTCCATACCCCCCAGCGTCCCGGCCGGCCGAGCCCTCCGCAGCCGGTGCTGGCCCGTTGGAGCGATTGCGGCTCGGGACGCCCCTTGTGGACCCGAACGGGTGGGAATGGCGGTTCGCCTGGCGAGCGGTGAGGCGTTCTGCCTAGGCTGCCTCGGCATGAAGGGGTGGCCGTCAGGGCCGCTTCGCGGTGATGGGGCGCGGGAGAACAACCGGTGGACCACTACGGCAACAAGTCCGGCAAATTGGTGCGGGACCGGATTCCGCAGATCATCCGCGAGGACGGGGCCGAGCCGGTCACGTACACCGCGGGGCCGCGGGAGTACCGCGACCGGCTGCGGGACAAGCTCTGCGAGGAGGCCGCCGAGGTTCTGGAGGCCGACGACGAGAAGGCGCCGGAGGAACTCGCGGACGTCCTGGAGGTCGTGCACGCGCTCGCCGCGGACCTGGGGATCGACACCGCCCAGCTGGAGAAGATCCGCGAGGCCAAGGCGAGTGAGCGCGGCGGCTTCGCGGAGCGCATCGTCTGGACCGGCAATCGCTGACCGCTTCGGCGAGAGGCCGGTACACGGTTTCGTGCACCACGTCGTACGCGACCGGGGACGTTGGATGGGTGCGCAACCTCGTGCACCACGTCGCGGACGGCCGGGGACGTTCGCCCGTACGTTCTTAGGCCGCCGGTTTGGTCAGGACCACATGGCAGACCCCCGGCAGCGGCAGCACCGGGGCTGCGTCGGCGGGCAGGAGCCCGGCCTGGCGGGCCAGCGCGGTGATCTCGCCGGGGGCGATGCCGCGCTGGAAGGTTCCCTTGGACCGGCTGGACCAGAACCCGTCGTGATGGACGCTCCAGCTGCCGTCCGCGGCGGCCTTGGTGATCTCTTCCGGTGAGCGGGTGACGACCACGAGATGCCCGCCGGGGCGCGCGAAGGACGCCGCGTCCTTGAGGGCCTGGATCCGCTGCCAGGGGTCTGGCAGCACGTTGAGGACGAACATCGAGGTGACCAGGTCGAAGCCGCTGTGTTCGGGGCGGGGCCAGCCGAAGTCCTCGTGCGGGTCGAAGCCCTCGGCGGCCAGGTTCACCGAGCGGTAGTGGGCGACGTCGGCGCCGCGGCCGCAGCCGTGGTCCAGGACGCTCTTGATGCCGAGCGGGCCGGTCAGGTGCCCGGTCACCGCCCGGGAGGCCGGGGAGGGCGCCTGGCGGCTCATCGCAGTCCTATGGGGCTGATACTCCCGCCGGGCCGGGTCGGCGGCCGGCCTGCCGCCGGTCAGGTCGCTCAGCGCGAAGAGCACGTCGTCCGGCTCGGCCGCCTGTAGGGACAGGGGCAGATCGATCAGCAGCGCGGAGTGGTCGGTGAACGCGGCCGGGCCGCTTCGCACCGAGGAGTCCACGGTGACGGTGGTGGTCCCCGTCAGATGGCCGCTGAGCAGGGCGAGATCGCAGCGGAAGCGGCTGGGCCGGCCGTTGAAGACCCGCTCGAAGGTGAAGACGGGCACCTTCCCGGCGGTGGTGTCGTCCAGGTTCGCGGCCTGCGTCAGCTGCTGCAGAGCGCGTCGTTCGGCCTCGGTGGTGAGGGTGCTGGTCTCCTCGCCGAACAGGCCGTCCTCGGGGCGGGGGGCGAGGTTGAAGTCCCCGCAGACCAGCAGGGGGCGCCCCTGCTCGGCGGTCGCCATTGCGGCGAGTCCGGCCAGCTGGGCGGCCCGGGAGGCACCGGCATAGGCATCGAGATGCACTTGGAGGACGGCAAGCCATTCCAGCTCGACCCGCTGGACCCACGGGGCCGGACAGGTCACGGCCGGCGGGGCCAGGTCCTCGCTGATCCAGGCGGCCAGATGCCCGTCCCCGCCGGCGAAGACGTAGCCGCCCAGTGTCGGTGGCGTCCGCTCGGCGGGCTTGAACGGCTCCTGGGCGAGCACGATCTTCACGCCGTGCTCGCGGAGCCAGGCGGCGAGGTTCGCGCGGGCGCCGGAGGCGCCGAGTCGCTTGTTGAGGTTGACCGAGGCCAGCAGCACGAGGGTCCTCCAGGGTCACAGGGGCAGGGGCCTGCCGGAGGCGGCCTCGTCGCGGAAGGCCTCCCACAGGATGTTCAGCGGGTGAGAGGCGTCGTACGTCTCGCGTTCGCCCTTGCGGGCGAAGACGCCGGAGACCAGCTGGAGCATGGGGTCGAAGTCGTCGGCGAAGTCGATGAGCCGGAACTCCTCGCTGGTGGGCAGGCGTCCGTCGACGGCGGCCTCGCCGAGGGAGCGGGCACACAGCATGCACCCATAGGTCATGCGGGACCGCAGCAGGGCGAGTCCGTAATAGATGTCGTCGATCTCGGCGGCGATCTGCAACTGCGAGCGGAAGTCCGGGCCGTACCAGCGCTCGACGAAGTCGGTGATCACCCCGTGTGAGGGGATGACCAGCGGCAGGCTCCGCAGCCGGTCGATCCCGACGGTCCGGGCGGCGAGTTCGCGCACCGGCAGGTTCGTCAGCAGGACCAGGCCCTCGCGATGCCACTCGAGGAAGTCGTACTCGGGGGCGACCCGGTCGGCGGCGGCGTCGGCAGCGAGTCCGCCGCACAGCAGGTCGACCTGGTTGGAGTCCAGGCGCTTCCAGAAGTCGCGGGTCCGCACATGCACGACCTTCAGCTCGATCTCCCGCTCCAGCAGCTGCGGGGCCACCCGCTCCCACACCCGCCCCAGAAAGCCGAGGGTGAACTCGGTGGTCCCCACCGTCAGCGTCGAGCCGAGCCGGCGGCGGGAGTCGGCAATGCCCTGCAGCCAGTCGGCGAAGGTCGCCCGTCCTCGCTCGACGACCTCCAGCCCGGTCGGGGTGAACAGGAAGTCCCGGCCCCGCCCCTGTTTGACCACCAGCAACTCGCCGGTCAGGGACTGGAAGTTGCGATTGAGGATGTCCAACTGCTTCTGAACGCTGGACTGCTCACGCCCGAGGACCTTCGCCGCGGCCAGTGCGGTCCCCGCCTCCCGCACGACGATCAGCGTCCTCAACTGGTCCCAGGTCAGGTCCAGAAGGGCGGGGGAACACGAGATCAGATCGGCGCGGAAACCCTCCGGACCCGGCACCTTCAACGGCCCGGACGGCAATGACGGCACCATGACGTCCCCTCCCTGACGCGGCTTCATCCAGCTTGCACTGTCCGCACGGCCAGCAGAACTGAACTTCTCCGCATTTCACCCCGAGAAAACCTTTAAATGTCCAACCGGACATATAGAAAACGCGGAGTATCCCGGGGAACATTTCAGCAGCCGCCTTCGATCCGAAAGGCGAGGATCACAGCGCTGCCTGAATCCGGGGGTGAGCCATGCTCTCAGTCGAGTCGATCAACCGGCTGATCAAACAGAACGCTCTGGAATGGCCCGGCCAACTCCGCGGAGACGGACTCCTGTTGACGCTCGGCTCGCCGCTGCAGCCGCTGACCGCGCCGAGCGCGCAGGTCATCGACCTGGCCGACCAGGCGAGCATCGACGACCTCTACGGCGAGCCGGTCACCGACTGGACGAGCTACGAGATGATGCCCGGCGAGATGTTGCTGGGCTCGGTCGAACAGCCCCTGCGGCTCGGCGCCGGACTGATGGGCATGATCGGCGGGCTGAGCCACCTGGCCCGCGTCGGCCTGGCCGTCCACGTCACCAGCCCGTTCGTGCTGCCCGGCTGGAACGGGCACCTGACGCTGGAGCTGGTCAACGTCGGCCCCGCCGTCCTGCGGCTGCACCACGGCATGCCGCTGGGACGCCTGCTCGTCTTCGCCCTGGACGGCCCCCGGCCCGACGACAGGGCACCCCACCCCTTCTACGGCCGTGAGGCCGACCTGAAGAGCCGATACGCCGACGAGTTCCCCACCGACCCGAATCCGAGGTGACCGTGATGGACTGCCAGTTCTGCACCGAGTTCGCCGCACCCGAGAGCACGCCCCGGATCATCACCGAGACCGACGGCGGCTGGGTGCTGCTGCCGACCATCGGCGCCCTCACCCCGGGCTACTGCCTGTTCATGCCGCTTGAGCACCTGGACGCCGCCGCCGACGTCACCCCCGCCGACCTCCAGCGCGTCGCCGAGGAGACCGAGGGTATGCGCGCGCTCATCCAGGCCCGCTACGGGCCGGTGATCCTGGCCGAACACGGGCCGCGTGACTGTGAACCGGGCGCCTCCTGCTGCAGCCATTGCCACCTGCACCTGATCCCCGTCCCCGACCCGGACGAGATCACCGCCGCCTACGAGAAGGTCGGCGGGCCGGGCCTGCGGCTCACCTCCATGACCGGCCTCCCCGCGGCTGCGGACGGCTCCTACCTCTACCTCTCCCCGCGGCCCGGCGAGCACTACTACTGGCCCTCGGCGGGCTTCGCCCGGCAGTTCGTACGCCGCGTCAGCGCGGACCAGCTCGGCATCGGCGACTCCTACGACTGGCGAGATCACCCCTTCGCCGAGAACCGCCGGCGCACCTTCGCCGAGCTGACCGCCGACCTGCGCCTCGCGGACGCCGCCTGAGCAAGGAGAGGAAGGGGACGGAGCGATGGCGAAACCCCTGCCCTGCCCGCTCCATGCGCTGACCGCCGCCGAGCTGGCGGCGGCGGCCAAGGACCGGCGCTGGCCGAAGTGGCAGACCATGGCCCTGCTGCACTCGCTGAAACTGCCCGTGCTCAACGCCTGCGTCATCCCGCCCGGCCACAGCGCGGCCGCCGTTCGCACCGCCGCCCACGTCCTGGCCGCCGCCACCGGCACCCAGACGCTGATGATCCGCTCGGACGGCGGGGTGGAGAAGAAGCGGTACTACCGAGGCGGCAACACCTTCGGACTCGAGGAGATCGGGCCGAGGGCAGCCGCTCTGCTGGCGGACGGACGGGCGGTGATCCTCGCCGAGCCCACCAACCGCTTCACCAACCGACTCACCGTCCTGGTCCGCATGGACCGGCCCGGCCCCGGCCGCCCCGGGTCGCTGACCCTGGAGGCCCTCGGGCCCGGCTACGACGTCGCGGACCTGACCCGCGGGCAGATCCCGCCGCAGGTCACCGCCCACCTCGACGACATCGACTTCGACCACTACCAGCCGCCCCGCTGGCACGAGTGGAAGATCACCGGGGACCAGTGCCCCGGCGGCGAGGACGCCCGCCGCACCCGCCGCCTGGAGCGGCTCGCCGCCCAGACCCTCACCGACGGCGGCCACCTCGACGGCGAGGCCGGCGCCGAGCACGCCGAGACCTGGCTGCGACAGCGCGGCCACCTGCACCTGTTCGCCCCGCAGTCCACCCGCGAGGCCCTGGCCGAGCGCGCCCACCGGCTCTTCGCCGACGCCTTCGTCCTCGCGAGGTCCCAGCCGAACCGGAACTGGCACTGCCTGGCCACCGCGTTCTCCGTCCTCGCCGAGCCCCGCACCGTCTACTGGGACCTGGTCGACGGCGAACACAAGTACGCCGCGACGGCACCGGCCGCCGCCCGACAGCAGGAGCGGGCCGCATGAGCACCGAACCGATCTACCTCGACCACCAGGCCACCACCCCGCTGGACGGGCGCGTCCTGGAGGCGATGCTGCCGTTCCTCACCCGTGAGTACGGCAACCCCTCCAGCCCGCACACCTTCGGACGCACCGCCGCCAAGGCCGTTCGCACCGCCCGCCGCCAGGTCTCCGACCTGGTCGGCGCGAAGAACGAGCTGGAGATCGTCTTCACCTCCGGCGCCACCGAGGCCAACCACCTCGCGATCGTCGGCGCCGCCCTTGCCGCCCGCCCGCGCGGCGGGCACATCGTCACCACCGCGATCGAGCACAAGGCCGTCCTCGCCGCCTGCCGGCGACTGGTCGACCACCACGACTTCACCCTCACCCGCGTCGGCGTCGACCGGCACGGCCGCGTCCACCCCGCCGACATCGCCGCCGCCCTCACCCCGCACACGGTGCTCGTCTCGGTCATGCACGCCAACAACGAGATCGGCACCCTGCAACGGCTCGCGGCCATCGCCGAGATCACTGCCCCGCGCGGCATCGTCCTGCACACCGATGCCGCCCAGAGCGCCGGCTACGGGCTCCTCGACGTCACCGAACTCGGCGTCGACCTCGCGTCTTTGTCCGCCCACAAACTCCACGGCCCCAAGGGCATCGGCGCCCTCTACATCCGCGGCGGCACCCGCATCACCGCCCAGCAGACCGGCGGCGGACAAGAACGCGGACTGCGGGCCGGCACCCCCAACGTCCCCGCCATCGTCGGCTTCGGCAGCGCCGCCCACCTCATCGCCACCGACGCCGTCCCGCCCCCGACCCGCACCAGGGCCCTGCGCGACCAGCTCCAGGACCGCCTTCTGTCCGCGATCCCCGGCGCCACCGTCAACGGGCACCCGCACCGACGGCTGCCCGGGAACCTCAGCCTCACCCTCCCCGGCATCGAGGCCGCCGACCTCCTCGACCGCCTCCCCGGCATCGCCGCCTCCACCGGCTCGGCCTGCAACACCGGAAGCGGAGAGCCCTCCCACGTCCTCACCGCGATCGGCCTCACCCGCGACCAGGCCCGCGCGACCCTCCGGCTCAGCCTCGACCGCACCACCACCGACACCGACATCGACCGGGCCGCCGACCTCATCACCCGCACCGCACACACCCTGGTGCCGGCGATCGCCGACGCGGCCTGACCCGCCGCCCGACCCAGACCGCCCGCGCAGGCGCCCATCTCCAGACCCGCTGGAGAACGGAGCCCGTCGGAGCTAGGCGCTCTCCGTCACCGTCGCCCCCCAAGGCGCCCCCGGCACCACCAGCGGTGAGCCCGTCACCGGGTCCGGGACCACCACCGAGTCCAGGCCGAAGACCTCTCGTACGAGCTCGGCGGTGACGACCTCGCCCGGGGTGCCCTCGGCGACCACGCGGCCCGCCTTCATCGCGACCAGGTGGTCGGCGTACCGGGCGGCCTGGTTCAGGTCGTGCAGGACGAGGACGACCGTGCGTCCGCGGACCTGGTTGAGGCGTCGGACCAGGTCGAGGACCTCGACCTGGTGGGCGATGTCGAGGTAGGTGGTGGGCTCGTCGAGGAGGAGCAGGTCGGTCTCCTGGGCGAGGGCCATCGCGATCCACACGCGCTGGCGCTGCCCGCCGGACAGCTCGTCCACCGAGCGCTGGGCGAGGGAGGCGACGTCGGTGCGTTCCATCGCGTCGACGACGGCCCGCTCGTCCTCCTCGGACCACTGCTTCCACCACGCCTGGTGCGGCTGCCGGCCGCGTGCGACGAGGTCGCCGACGGTGATCGCCTCGGGGGCGACGGGGGTCTGCGGGAGCAGGCCGATGGACTGGGCGATCCGCTTGGTGGGGATCCTCGCGAGCTCCTCGCCGTCGAGCAGGACGGCCCCGCCCTTCGGCTTGAGGAGCCGTCCGAGCGCCCGCAGCGTCGTGGACTTGCCGCACGCGTTGGGGCCGACGATGACGGTGACCCGGCCGTCCGGGATCGCCAGGTCCAGCTCGTGGACGACGGTCCGCTCCTCGTACGCGAGGGTCAGCTCCCGCGCGGCCAGCCTGCTCACGATCTGCCTCCTATTCCACGGCTGCGCATGATCAGCCAGATCAGGTACGGGGCGCCGACCGCCGCCGTGAGGACGCCCACCGGCAGTTCGACGGGGGAGAAGAGCCGCCGGCCCAGCAGGTCGGCGGCGACGACGACCAGTGCGCCCATGAGCGCCGAGCCCAGGAGCGGGATCTGCGCCGTACGGGTGGTCCGGCGGGCGATCTGCGGGGCGAGCAGCGCCACGAAGTCGACCGGTCCGGCGACGCCCGTCGCGACCGACGCCAGGATGACGCCGACCGCCACGAGCCCGAGCCGGACCCGGCCGAGCCGCACCCCGAGCGCGGTCGCCGTGTCGTCGTCGAGCGCGACCGTCCGCTGGGCGCGGGCCGCCCACAGCACGGCCGGCAGCATCACGAGCAGGGTCACGCGCAGCGGCAGCGACTCGTCCCAGCCGCGCCCGTTGAGCGAGCCGGTCATCCAGATCTGCGCCTGCTGGGCGACCAGGTAGTCGCCCTTGGTCATGAACAGGGTGGTCAGCGAGCGCAGCGCGATGGCGAAGCCGATGCCGATGAGCACGAAGCGGGTGGCGTGCAGTCCGCCGCGCCAGGCGAAGACGTACACGAGCGCGGCGGCCAGCACCCCGCCGGCGATCGAGAGGTACGGCAGGACGGTGTACGAGGCGAGCCCGAAGGTCATCGCCGCCACGGTCACGGCGCCCGCGCCCTGGCTGATGCCGATGATGTCGGGGCTGGCGAGCGGGTTGCGGGCGACGGTCTGGATGAGGGCGCCCGCGACCCCGAACGCGGCGCCGACCATGAGGCCGGTGGCGAGCCGGGGCAGCCGCAGGTCCTCGACGACGAACGCGGCGGGCGTGCGCTCCCCGGTGAGGATCCGCAGGACCTCGGAGGGCGCGACGAAGCGTTCGCCGACGCAGAGGTACGCGACGCAGACGGCGGCCAGGAGGACGAGGAGCCCGCCGGCGACGAGCGCGGAGCGCCGGTGCACCAGGAAGGACGCGCGCCCGGCGCGTACGAGTCCGTACCCGGCGGGGCGGACGGAGCCGGGGCGGCCGGCCGGTCGGGAGAGGGTGCTCACGCGGGCACCGCCTTGCGCCGGACCAGGGTCACCAGGAACGGCACGCCGATCAGGGCCGTCATCACGCCCGCCGGGACCTCGCCCGGCGGGAAGAGGATCCGGCCCAGGACGTCCGAGACCAGCAGCATCACCGGTCCGATGAGCGCCGCCATCGGCAGCACCCAGCGGTGGTCGCTGCCGACGACCGCGCGGGCGATGTGCGGGACGGCGAGGCCGACGAAGGCGATCGGCCCGGCGGCGGCGACGGCGGCGCCGGTCAGCACGGTCGCGCCGAGCCCGCCGACGATCCGCACGGTCGCGACCCGCTGCCCGAGCCCCTTGGCGACGTCCTCGCCGAGCGCGAGGGCGTCCAGACCGCGGGCGACGGAGACCACGAGGACGGCGCCGAGCAGCAGGAAGGGCCAGATCTGGGCGACGATCTGGGCGTCCCGGCCGTCGAGCGAGCCGATCTGCCAGAACCGGAACTCGTCGAGGGCGGACGCCTTCGTGGTGAGGACGCCGGTCGTCACGGAGAGCAGCAGCGCGTTGATCGCGGCCCCGCCGAGCGCGAGTTTCACCGGGGTCGCGCCGCCGCGCCCCCGGGAGGCGACGGCGTACACGGCGACGGAGGCGAGGGCGGCGCCCGCGAAGGCGAACCACACGTATCCGGTGAGCGAGTGCACGCCGGCGAAGGCGATGGCGAGGACGACGCCGACGGAGGCGCCCTGGCTGATGCCGAGGATGCCGGGGTCGGCGATCGGGTTGCGGGTGATGCCCTGGAGGGCGGTCCCGGCGAGGGCGAGCGCGGCGCCGACCATGAGGCCGATCAGGGTGCGGGGCACCCGCAGCTGCCGGACGACCTCGGCGTCGGGGCTGGTGGCGCCGTGCAGCAGCGCGTCGACGACGGTGGACGGGGGGATGGCGCGGGCGCCGACCGCGAGGCTCAGCAGGATCGCGAGCAGCAGGGCGGCGACGGCCGCGCTGGTCGCGACGGCGCGCCGGGTACGTGGGCCGGTCATGTACACCCATCAGAGGGACGAGGTTCGGTAAGGCTTGGCTAAGTCTAGACAGCCGGCGCATTCGAACACCCGGGCACAATGACCCTTATGACGACGACGCGTGCGCAGCGCCCCCTGAGCCCCCTGACCGTGGGCTTCGACCTCGATCTGACCCTGCTCGACACCCGTCCCGGCATCAGGGCCGCGTTCGAGGCGTTCTCGGCCGCCACCGGCGTCCCGATCGACGCCGACCTGGTCGTCAGCCGGCTCGGACCGCCGCTGGAGCAGGAGCTCGCGCACTGGTTCCCGCAGGAGCGGGTGCCGGAGATGGCGGCCCTCTACCGGGAGTTCTACGGCGTCCACGCGATCGAGCCGACGGTGCCGATGCCGGGCGCGATGGATGCGATTCAAGCCGTTCGCGAGGCCGGTGGCCGGACCATCGTGGTGACCGCCAAGAACGAGCCGCAGGCCAAGCGGCACTTCGCCCACCTGGGCATCGAGCCCGACGCCGTCGTCGGCGGGCTCTTCGCCGAGGGCAAGGCGGAGGCGCTGCGCGCCCACGGCGCGGGGGTGTACGTCGGCGATCACGTCGGCGATGTGCGCGGGGCGGCGACCGCCGGCGCGTTCTCGGTCGCCGTGGCGACCGGCCCGTGCGCCCCCGAGGAGCTGAAGGCGGCCGGCGCGGACGTCGTCCTCGCCGACCTGACGGACTTCCGTACCTGGTGGGAGGGCTACCGGGGCTGAACCGTCGCGGCCTGGACCGCGCGGGCCCGGCGCCGCTGGACGGTGATCGAGCGGAGCACTCCGGCGCCGGCGACGAGGAATCCGACGCCCATCAGCATGGAGACGAGGTAGGCGACGGTCGGGAACGGCTCCGTTCCGAGGAACAGCGGAGCCACCGTGACCAGCGTCGCCACCGCTCCGACGATGAAGACGATCGCGCCGGCGCGGACCAGGCCGTCGCCCGGCGCGCTGTCGTCCGTGGGCGCCGCGGCGGCCGAGGGGGTTTCACTACGCATTCGGCCAGGGTAGTTCCCAGGCGCGGACAACAGTCCGGCGACGTCTTGTCACCGGGCCCGATCCCATTAGCCTTGGTGCCGGCGGGTCCGCGATCAGTGACTCGCCGTATTTCTTTCCGAGCCGGGATCCCGGCGCCCCCATCGAGTACGAGGACGAGGACGGACGTGCCTACCGGCAAGGTCAAATGGTTCAACAGCGAGAAGGGCTTCGGCTTTCTCTCCCGCGACGACGGCGGCGACGTCTTCGTGCACTCGTCGGTGCTCCCGGACGGCGTCGACGCCCTGAAGCCGGGCCAGCGCGTCGAGTTCGGTGTGGTCGCCGGGCAGCGCGGTGACCAGGCTCTCTCGGTGACGGTCCTCGACCCGACCCCGTCCGTCGCCGCGGCGCAGCGCCGTAAGCCCGACGAACTGGCGTCCATCGTCCAGGACCTCACCACGCTCCTGGAGAACATCACGCCGATGCTGGAGCGCGGGCGCTACCCGGAGAAGGTGCACGGCGCGAAGATCGCCGGCCTGCTCCGGGCCGTCGCCGACCAGCTGGACGTCTGAGCCCCCCCGCTAGGGGAAACGCAGCGCGTCCGGGCCGAGGGGCGGTACGAGCCCCTCGGCCGCGGCGCGCGTGAGCAGCCCGCGGACCGCCGCGTAGCCGGTCTCGCCGAGGTCCGCGGTGAACTCGTTGACGTAGAGACCGATGTGCTGATCGGCCACCTTCGGGTCCATCTCCTGCGCGTGCTCGAGTACGTACGGGCGGGAGACGGACGGGTCGTCCCAGGCCGTCCGGACCGAGGCCCGCGCCGCATCGGCGAGCAGCCGCAGGGTCTCCTCGCCGAGCGACCGCTTGGCGATGATGGCGCCCAGCGGGATGGGCAGCCCGGTGGTCCCCTCCCAGTACTCGCCCAGGTCGGCGAGCGCGTGCAGGCCGTAGTTCTTGTACGTGAAGCGGGCCTCGTGGATGACGAGCCCCGCGTCGACCTTGCCGTCGCGCACGGCGGGCATGATCTCGTGGAACGGCAGCACCACGACCTCGCCGACCCCGCCGGGGACGAGGTCCGCCGCCCACAGCCGGAACAGCAGATAGGCCGTCGACCGCTCGCTCGGCACGGCGACCGTCTTCCCGGCCAGTCCCGCGGGGCCTTCGGCCTGGGAGGTACCCCCGGCCCCCGGCTCCCGGGTCAGCACCAGCGGCCCGCAGCCGCGCCCCAGGGCGCCGCCGCAGGGCAGCAGGGCGTATTCGTCCAGGACCCAGGGCAGCACCGCGTACGACACCTTCAGGACGTCGTACGGGGCCTCGCCGTCCGCGGCCCAGCCGTTGGTGAGATCGATGTCGGCGAAGGTCACGTCCAGGCGCGGCGCGCCGGGGACCCGTCCGTGCGCCCAGGCGTCGAAGACGAAGGTGTCGTTCGGGCAGGGCGAGTAGGCGATCTTCAGCTTGGTCACGACGGGGACTCCGACTCCACGGGGGTGGGAACGGGGGTGGGAACGCGGGTGGGAACGGGGTCGTCCCCGGCGGCTGTCTCCGGGGCGGCCCCGGTGCCGGTGCGGGTGCCGGTGCTGGACCTGGTGTCGGTGCCGGCGGCCTCGACCACGTCCGGGAAGACCTCCCGGTCGAGCAGGCCGAAGGCGTCGCGCAGCGCGGCCAGCGCCTCCCCGATGCGCCAGGCGGCGCGGTCGCGCGGGCCGACGGCGTTGGACACGGCCCGGACCTCGACGACCGGCAGGCCGTACGCGGCGGCGGCCTCGGCGACCCCGAAGCCCTCCATCGCCTCGGCGACGGCCCCGGGGTGACGTGCCGCCAGCTCCGCGGCCCGCTCGGCGGTGCCGGTGACCGTGGAGACGGTCAGGACGGGCCCGACGGCGCACGGCCGCCCGCCGTCCGCGAGCGCGCCGGAGATCCGCGCGACGAGCTCCCCGGCGACCGGGTGCGCCGAACGGCCGAAGCCGAGCGCGTCGACGGGCAGGTACCCCTCGGGGGTCTGTGCCCCCAGGTCGGCGCCGACGACGGCGTCCGCCACCACGACCGCCCCGAGCGGGGCGTGCGGGGCGAAACCCCCGGCGATCCCGGCCGACACGACGAGCGCGTACGGGGCGGGCGCACAGGCCAGGGCCGTCGCCGTCGCGGCCGCCGCGGCGGCCGGACCGACGCCCGCGACGAGCACGTCGGCCCGCGCGTGGCGGCGCAGCGTGAAGCCGCCGGGCAGCGAGGACTTGTCCTCGCCCGGACCGGCGGACGCGAGACCGCCGGCGACGGAGTCGGCCTCCGCCGCCACGGCGGTCACGATGAGGATCCGGTGGATCAGGACTTCTTCTTCAGCTCGAAGTGCCAGATGCCGGTCACGGTCTTGCCGGTGTTCTGGACGATCGTGACCTGGGTCTTGTTCGTCGCCTCGCCGGACTGGCTGGAGAAGAAGGCGCTGGCCGGAATGGTCCGGTACGTCTTCTTGTACGGCTCCGGCTCGGCCTGCTGGCCGCCCAGGAAGATCGTCCAGCCGTTCTCGGCGATCTCCGGGTCGACACCGAACCGGATCTTGTCGTCGGACTCGACGCTGATGGACTTCTCGGCCTTCTTGTTGAGGCAGGCCGCGATCTGCGACTCCTTGAGGGGGTCGCCGTCGTTGTAGCAGGCCGCCTCGGAGTTCACCGACTCGGTCCCGACCGTCACGGTCGCGAGCGGCGTCGGCTTGTCGCAGGCGGAGAGGACGAGGAGCCCGGCGGAGACGGCCCCGATGGCCACGACGGCCCGGCGGCGCTTGCGGGTGAGGAACGCAACGGTCATGGGCCGAAGGCTATCGGGCCGCCGCGCCCACGCCACGCGGGGGTACGGCGTGCCGCCGCCGGAGCGACCCGTTGTAGGGATTCGTCCCACCTCGCGGGCCCACCTCGCGGGCCCACCGCACGGGCCCACCTCGCGGGCCCACCGCACGGGCCCACCTCGCGGGCCCACCGCACGGGCCCACCGCACGGGCCCGCCCCGCCGGCTAGGCCGCCCGCGCCTTCGCCGCCCCGCCCCGCCCCTTCTGCCGCCGTGCGGCGGCGAGCAGGCCCCGTACGGACAGCGCGGCCCCCACCGCCAGGATCCCGGCGGCCACCGCCATCCCCAGCGTCCCGTTCAGCGGCAGCGCGATGCCGATGCCGCCGCCCACCACCCACGCCATCTGCAGCGCCGTCTCCGAACGGGCGAAGGCCGAGGTGCGGACGAGTTCCGGCACGTCGCGCTGGATCAGGGCGTCCAGGGACAGCTTCGACAGGGCCTGGGTCAGGCCGGCGACCGCGCCGAGGACCGCGACCATCAGGCCGCCGAAGAAGACCGCCGTGCAGATCGCGGTGGCCAGGACCGCCGACACCATGGTGGCGATGATCACCTCGGGCCCGTGTCCGCGGTCCCGCAGCAGGGAGCCCATCGCCGTCCCGCACGCGTTGCCGACGCCCGCCGCCACGCCGACGATCCCCAGGGAGACGGCGGCGCTCTGCCCCGACAGCGGGTGCACGCGCAGCAGGAACGCCAGGAAGAAGATCAGGAAACCCGACAGCATCCGCTGCGAGGCGTTCGCCTGGAGCCCGTGCAGGACGGACGGGCCGACCGTCCGCAGACTCGGCCTCTTCTCGCCGTGCGTCAGCAGGTGGGCCCGCCGTTCACCCTTCGCCGAGTCGACCTTGGGCGGCATCCGCAGCGCCCAGAACGTGCCGAGCAGGAACAGCGCGCACGCCCCGTACAGCGGCCAGGCCGGGCCGATCAGCTGGAGCCCGGCGCCGATCGGCGCGGCGATGCCGGTGGCGAGCAGCCCGGCGAGCGTCACCCGGGAGTTCGCCTTCACGAGGGAGAAGTCCGGTGGCAGCAGCCGGGGCACGACGGCGCTGCGGACCACCCCGTACGCCTTCGAGGCCACGAGCACGCCGAGCGCCGCCGGATAGAGCTGGATCCCGCCGGTGGCGACCGCCGCGGACATGGCGATGGCCAGCACCGCCCGGGTCAGCATCGCCCCGGCCATGGCGGCGCGCCGGCCGTGCGGGACGCGGTCCAGGAGCGGGCCGATGACGGGGGCGAGAAGAGTGAAGGGCAGCATCGTGATGCCCAGGTAGAGCGCGACACGGCCGCGCGCCTCGTCCGTGGGCACCGCGAAGAAGACCGTGGTGGCGAGCGCGACGGTGATCATGACGTCGCCGGCGCCGTTCACGGCGTGCAGCTCGATCAGTTTGCCCAGGCCGGACTCGCCCGCGCCGTGGGCGTGGGTGGCTCGCCGGATGCCCCTGGCCGTACCGGTGAAGGGCAGGTGGAGGGCGCGCCCGACCTTCCGGCCCGCTCGGCTGAGCGGCCCGGCATGATCGTGGGATCGTGCGGAAGACCGTGCGGCTGCCACTCCGTCATAGTGCCCCACGCGCCCCTTCCGCGAACCGTGGCGCGGCCCGGATGACGTCCGCGATGCGGGCCGTTTGGTACGGGCAGGTGGGCGGCGGGCGGCGGAGAGGGTAGCGTGCGTAGCGCGTCACCGGCGGATGTTCTCGGCCGCGCGCCTCTTCGGCATCCCGCAGAATGGATGGCGATAGGTGTGCCCGAGACGCGCGAGTCATGTCGGGCGTGGACGTCGATGCGGCCCTCTGGTCCGCTCCGCCCACGACCCGGGACTTCGCTCCCGCTCCTCGGCCGGCGCACCCGTGAGACGGCGTAGGAGAGAAGCGAGACCTGTGAGTGCTGCGACGACGCGAACCCCGCGTACCCCGCGAGCCACGCGTACCCCCGACCGCCTCTGCGTCGAGGCCGTAGAGCTCGCCCGCGAGGCCGCCGAGGAGGCGGCCGCCCCCGGCATCGTCGGCGAGCACGTCGAGGCGATCGCCGAGGGCGACCGGGTCGTCACGCACTTCTTCGAGTGCAAGGAGCCCGGTTACCGGGGCTGGCGGTGGGCCGTGACGGTCACCCGCGCCTCCCGCGCGAAGAACGTCACGCTGGACGAGACCGTCCTGCTGCCCGGCTCCGACGCCCTCCTGGCGCCCGAGTGGGTGCCGTGGAGCGAGCGGCTGCGGCCCGGCGACATGGGCCCCGGCGACCTGCTCCCCACCGAGCAGGACGACCCGCGCCTGGAGCCCGGCTACTCCGGCGAGGACGCGCCGCCGCCGAACTCGGCCGTCTCCGAGGAGCTGGCCGAGCACCTGGACGTCGAGGACGCGGAGATCGTGTCCCGTACGCCGTCCCGGGGCGCGATCTCGGCGGTCGCCGAGGAGCTCGGGATGCGGCGCGCCCGCGTCCTGTCCCGGTACGGCCTGCACGTCGCGGCCGACCGCTGGGACGAGGCGTTCGGCCCGAAGACTCCGATGGCCCAGGCGGCGCCCGCCACCTGCGTCTCCTGCGCCTTCCTGGTGCCGATGGCCGGGTCGCTGAAGCAGGCGTTCGGCGTGTGCGCCAACGAGTTCTCGCCGGCCGACGGCCGGGTCGTCTCCCTGTCGTACGGCTGCGGCGGCCACTCGGAGGCGGCGGTCATGCCGAAGCCCCCGCGCCCGGCCCCCCCGGTCCTGGACTCGATGGCCACCGACGCCTTCCCCCTCCGCCCCGCCAAGGACTCGGGCTCCACGTCCGAGCCCGACACGAGCTCGGACGACCTGGGCCACTCCTGACCGACGGGTCGGTGCGGGCCGGTGCGGGCTGGTGCCGGTGCGGGCCGCGGGGGGCGTGACCGTGCCCCCGCACGCCCCCGCTCCCTGACGTGCCCCCGCGCCGAGCGTGCCGCGGGGCGCGGTACCTTCGGGCCCCGGCCAGTTGCCCGTCACGGAGAGTGGAGTCAGACGTGAGCGTCAGCGTCAGGACGTCGACCGACGGAACCGACCCCTTCGGTACCGCACGGCTCCGCAGAGGCGTGCTCGACGTGTGGGGCGCGGGACCCGCCAGGTTCCGGGAGGACGCCAACGCCGAGGAGGACCTGGTCCTCGGGGGCTACCGGGACCGGCTCGTCGTCGAGCTGGCCCAGAACGCCGCCGACGCCGCCGGCCGCGCCGGTGTCACCGGCCGGCTGCGGCTCACGCTGCACCCGGCGGACAGCGACGGCCCCGCCGTCCTCGCCGCCGCCAACACGGGCGCCCCGCTGGACGCCACCGGCGTGGAGAGCCTGTCCACCCTCCGCGCGTCCGCGAAGCGGACCGAGCACGACACCACGTCCGTGGGACGGTTCGGCGTCGGATTCGCCGCCGTCCTCGCGGTCTCCGACGAGCCCGCCGTGCTCGGCCGGCACGGCGGCGTCCGCTGGTCCCTCGCCGAGGCCCGCGAGCTCGCCGCGGACGCCGCCCGGCACAGTCCCGGCCTCGGCGACGAACTGCGCCGCCGCGACGGCCACGTACCGCTGCTGCGGCTCCCGTTGCCCGCCGAGGGCACCGCCCCCGACGGCTACGACACCGTCGTCGTGCTGCCGCTGCGGGACTCCGCCGCCGTCGACCTCGCCGAACGCCTGCTCGACTCGATCGACGACGCCCTGCTGCTCGCCCTCCCCGGTCTCACCGAGGTCCTCGTCGAGACGGCGGCCGGTGTCCGGTCACTCGTACGGAGCGAGGGCGACGGGTACGTGCACATCACCGACTCCGCCGACTCCGCCGACCGCGCCGCCGGCACCCACCGGTGGCGGACCGTCAGTCACGCCGGCCCCCTCGACCCGGCCCTCCTCAAGGACCGGCCCGTCGAGGAGCGGCTGCGCCCGCACTGGTCGGTCACCTGGGCCGTCCCCGTGGACGGGGAGGGCGCCCCGCGCTACCCGCGCACGGCCGGCGTCGTGCACGCCCCCACCCCCACCGACGAGCCGCTCGGCATCCCCGCCCTGCTCATCGCCTCGTTCCCGCTGGACACCGCCCGCCGGCACCCGGCGCCCGGACCGCTCACCGACTTCCTGGTGGAACGGGCCGGCGACGCCTACGCCGAACTCCTCGCCGGATGGCAGCCGGTGACCCCCGCCACCCTCGACCTCGTGCCCGGCCCGCTCGGCAAGGGCCCCCTCGACGGCGCGCTGCGCGCCGCCGTCCTGGACCGGCTGCCCCGGGTCGCCTTCCTCGCCCCCGCCACCGCCTCCGAGGACCTGCCCGCGCTGCGCCCGATCGAGGCGGAGGTCGTGGAGGGAGCCGGTGCCGAGACGGTCGAGGTGCTGGCCGAGGTCTTCCCGACGCTGCTCCCGGCCGGCCTGGAGCGGCGCGTCGAGCTGCGCACGCTGGGCGTCGGCCGGGTGCCGCTGACCGAGGCCGTCGACCGGCTCGCCGGCGTCGACCGGGCCCCGTCCTGGTGGTGGCGCCTGTACGACTCGCTGGCCGGCGTCGACCCGGACCGGCTGACCGGCCTCCCGGTGCCGCTGGCCGCGCCGGAGGCGCCCGAGGAGCGGCCCGACCCGTACCCGGACGAGCTCGGCGACGCCGCCCCGCAGCCCGCCCGGGTCCGCACCACCATCGGCCCCCGGCAGGTCCTCCTGCCGCAGGAGCGCACCCCGGCCGAGCTGACCCGGCTCGGCCTGAAGGTGGCGCACCCGGAGGCCGCCCACCCGCTCCTGGAGAAGCTGGGCGCGCTCCCCGCCACGCCCCGGGCCGTGCTGACGACCCCGCAGGTCCGGGCGGCCGTCGCCGCCTCCCTGGACGCGGGGGAGATCTGGGACGAGGACGCCGACGCCCTGGACGCGGAGGAGCTCGCCGAGACGGTCCTCGCGCTCGTCCGGGACGCGGACCTGGCCCCCGGCGACGAGCCGTGGCTCGGGGCGCTCGCACTGCCCGACGAGGACGGCGAGACCGCCCCGGCCGGGGAGCTGGTCATGCCCGGCTCGGCCTTCGCCGCCGTGATGCGGGAGGGCGAACTGGCCCTGGTCGACCAGGAGCTGGCCGACCGTTGGGGCGAGCAGCCGCTCGCCGCCTGCGGGGTGCTCGCCGGCTTCACCCTCGTACGCGCCGCCGACCTGGTCCTCGACCCGGACGAACTGGAGCCCCGTGAGGGTGACTTCGCCGAGCCCGACGACGCCGGCCTGCTGGACGCCGTCGACGTGTGGTGCGAGGACGTCCTGGACCGCCTGCCCGAGACCCCGGTGCCGCCGGTCGCCACCGAGATCGTCGCGGTGCGCGACCTCGACCTGGTCGACGACGACGCCTGGCCGCAAGCCCTCGCCCTGCTCGCCCGCCCGCCGCTGCGGGACGCGCTGACCCAGCCGGTGCGGGTGCTGCTGCCGGACGGCACCACGGAGACCGTCCGCTCGTACACCGCCTGGTGGCTGCGCGACCACCCCGTCCTCGACGGGCGGCGCCCCGCCGGCCTGCGCGCCGCGGGCACGGACCCGCTCCTGATCGGCCTGTACGACCCGGCCGACGCGACCGGCTTCGAGGACGAACAGGTCCTGCGCGCCCTGGGCGTACGGACCTCGGTCCCGCTGCTCCTGGACGAGCCCGGCGGCGCCGCCGAGCTCCTGGCCCGCCTGGCCGACCCGTCACGCGAGGTGTCGGGCGCCCAGCTCCACGCCCTGTACACGGCCCTGGCCGACCTCGACCCGGAGCAGGTCACCCTCCCCGACGAGCTGCGCGCGGTCGTGGACGGCGCCCTGGTGGTGGTCGACGCGGCCGACGCGCTGGTCGCCGACGCCCCCGACCTGCTGCCGCTGGCCGCGGGCCTGCCGCTGCTGCCGGTCGCCCCGGCCCGGGCGGCCGAACTGGCCGAGCTGTTCCAGGTGCGCCGGCTCAGCGAGGCGGTCGACGCCGAGGTCACGACGGTCGGCGAGGAGCACGAGGTCCCCCCGGCGGTGCACGCGCTGCTCGGCCCGGCGACCCCCGCCACCTACGTCGAGCACGAGGAACTGCGCGCCGCCGACACGGAACTCGACTGGCGCCGCACCCCCGACGGCGCCATCCACGCCGCCACCCTGGAGGGCGTCGCCGCGGGCCTCGCCTGGGCGGCGGGGCAGTGGCCCCGCCGCTTCGAGGTGGCGGCCCTCCTGGAGGACCCGTCGCGGACGGCGGAGCTCGCGAGGGACCGCTGGTTCGACTGATCGGTCGATCGGCTGATCAGTTGTACTTGGCGGCGACGCTCACCTGGGTGTCGCCGCCCGCGCCCTCCAGCCGCCACCGCATGTACTTGCCGCCGGGGTTGAAGCCGACCGACACCCAGTGGCCCGGGACGACGAGCCCACTCCACTGCTCGACCCAGAAGCACTCGTGTCCGCCGATGCAGAACGGCCCGACACAGATGCACTCCCAGTAGTCGACGAAGAAGTTGCCGTTGCGCGATCCTTCCGAACCGACCGCGGCGATCCCGGTTCCGCTGCCGACGGACCAGCCCGTCGAGCAGAGCGCCCAGTCCCATGCCTGCACGCAGGCCTGGGAGCCGTTGCAGAACGTGTCCTTGAACCACTGCTGTTCGCCCGTGGTGCGCACCGCCGGCTCGTCGTAGCCGGTCCGTTCGCCACCGGACTGGATGCCCGCCTCCGGCGGCGCGTCGCTCTTCCCCTGGCTCGCGGGGGTCTGGTCGACGGAACGGCCGCCCTCCACGATCGCCTGCGCTCCGGAGGGGAACTCCAGGATCTGGAAGGCGTGGTCGTCGCCGAGGTCCATCGTGGTGCTGACGCGAGGGGGGAGCCCCCGCCTGATGTTCGTCGTGGTCATCTCGGGGTCCTCCCTCTGGAACGAGGAACGCGCGGTGGGCGCGCCCCTGCCGAGGCGAGTGTGCTGAGGGACGAACGCGGGCCGCGGGTGAGGTCCGATCCGCGGGCCTCACCCCCTGTGACCCCGCGTGTACCCAGTCTTTCACGGGGGGCGCGGCCTGTCGTGCCGGGCGAACGGGGTTCAGGCCGGGAACCTGCGCCCCACCCACCGCCAGGTGAACTCCAGGACCGCCGAGGCCGCCGCCGCGATGGCGACCGCCGTCCACGGCATCGTCACGCCGACCAGCTTCAGGGCGAAGAAGTTCTGCAGCCAGGGGACGACGAGGACGAGGAGGAAGGCGCCGCCCATGGTGGCGACCAGGGCGATCCGCCACCACGTGTAGGGGCGGGCGATGATCGCCAGGACCCACATGGAGACCAGGAAGAGGGTGAGGGTGGCCGCGCTGGTCTCGGCGTCGAGGGCGTCGGGGCCGGTGTAGTAGTGGCGGGCGATCAGGTACGTGACGAAGGTGGCGACGCCCGCGATCACGCCGGAGGGGATCGCGTACCGCATCACCCGGCGCACGAAGTGCGGCTGCGCGCGCTCCTTGTTCGGGGCGAGGGCCAGGAAGAAGGCGGGGATGCCGATGGTCAGCGTGGACAGCAGGGTGAGGTGCCGGGGCAGGAACGGGTACTCGACCTGGAAGCAGACCACCAGGACCGCGAGGAGCACGGAGTAGACGGTCTTCGTGAGGAAGAGCGTCGCGACCCGGGTGATGTTGCCGATGACCCGGCGGCCCTCGGCGACCACCGACGGGAGCGTGGAGAAGGAGTTGTTGAGGAGGACGATCTGGGCGACGGCCCGGGTGGCCTCGGAGCCGGAGCCCATGGAGACGCCGATGTCGGCGTCCTTGAGGGCGAGCACGTCGTTGACGCCGTCGCCGGTCATGGCGACGGTGTGGCCGCGGGACTGGAGGGCGGCGACCATGTCGCGCTTCTGCTGCGGGGTGACCCGGCCGAAGACGGCGTTGGCGTCGAGGACCTCCGCCATGGCCTCCGGCTCGGTGGGCAGGGTGCGGGCGTCGACGGTGGTGGCGGCGCCGGGCAGGCCCAGCTTGCCGGCGACGGCGCCGACGGAGACGGCGTTGTCGCCGGAGATGACCTTGGTGGCGACGCTCTGGTCGGCGAAGTAGGCGAGGGTGTCGGCGGCGTCGGGCCGCAGCCGCTGTTCGAGGACGACGAGCGCGGTCGCGCGGGCGCCCTCGGCGACCTGGGGGGAGTCGAGCTCGGCGGCGGCGCGGGCCAGCAGCAGGACCCGCAGGCCCTGCTCGTTGAGCCGGTCGACCTCGCCCAGGGCCGGGTCGCCGGGCCGGAGCAGCACGTCGGGGGCGCCGAGCAGCCAGGTGGAGTTCTCGCCGTCGCCCTCGCTGAAGGCGGCGCCGCTGTACTTGCGGGCGGAGGAGAAGGGCAGCGACTCGGTGCAGCGCCAGGCCACGGAGTCCGGGTAGGCGTCGATGATGGCCTGGAGGGAGGCGTTGGGGCGCGGGTCGGACTCGCCGAGGGCGCCGAGCACCTTGCGCACGTAGCTCTCGTCGGCGCCGTCCAGGAGCCGCAGGTCGGTGACGTCCATGCCGCCCTCGGTGAGGGTGCCGGTCTTGTCGAGGCAGACGACGTCGACCCGGGCGAGGCCCTCGATGGCGGGGAGCTCCTGCACGAGGCACTGTTTGCGGCCGAGCCGGATCACGCCGATCGCGAAGGCGACGGAGGTGAGCAGGACCAGACCCTCGGGGATCATCGGGACGATGCCGCCGACCGTGCGGGCGATGGAGTCCTTGACGTCGTTGTTCTTGACGACGAGCTGGCTGATGATCAGCCCGATCGCGGTGGGGACCATCATCCACGTCACGTACTTGAGGATCGTGGAGATGCCGGTGCGCAGCTCGGAGTGGACCAGGGTGAAGCGGGACGCCTCCTCGGCGAGCTGGGCGGCGTAGGCCTCGCGGCCGACCTTGGTGGCGGTGAAGGCGCCGCCGCCGGCGACGACGAAGGAGCCGGACATCATCCGGTCGCCGGGCTTCTTCACGACCGGGTCGGCCTCGCCGGTGAGCAGCGACTCGTCGACCTCCAGGCTGTCGGCCTCGGCGACCTCGCCGTCGACGACGACCTTGTCGCCGGGGCCGAGCTCGATGAGGTCGCCGAGGACGATCTCGGAGGTGGAGATCTCGGTGGCGGCGCCGTCGCGGCGGACGGTCGGTTTGGCCTCGCCGATGACGGCGAGGCCGTCGAGGGTCTTCTTGGCGCGGAGTTCCTGGACGATGCCGATGCCGGTGTTGGCGATGATCACGAAGCCGAAGAGGCTGTCCTGGATCGGCGCGACGAAGAGCATGATCACCCACAGCACGCCGATGATCGCGTTGAAGCGGGTGAAGACGTTGGCGCGGACGATGTCGGGGGTGGAGCGGGAGCTGCGCAGCGGGACGTCGTTGACCTCGCCGCGGGCGACGCGTTCGGCGACCTCGGCGCTGGTCAGGCCGGTGGGGCGGTGCACGACGGGTGGTCCCGCCGCCGCTCCGGTGCCCCCGCCGTCGGTGTCGATCTTCGCCCGCTGAGTCATGGTTTCGACGGTACGGCGGGAAAGGGGTGGACACCCGCCGAGAGGTCCGAAGATCAGACCGGGGGAGGAGGGGAATGGTCCCCTGGGATTACGCGGCGGGGTGCGCGTCCGGGCCGGCCGCCGCCTGCGCCGCCGCGTGGCGCTTGATGGCCGCGTCCCGCTTCCGTACGTACCAGATGCCGATCAGGCCGAGGCCGGCGCCGGCCAGGCAGGTCCACACCCACCACGCGAGGTCCCGGTCGGCGAACCAGCCGTAGAAGGGGACCTGGACGAGGAACAGGACGAACCAGAGGATCGTGCCGCCGGTGATGGTGGCGACGACCGGTCCCTCAAGGGGTTCGGGTGCCTCGTGCTTCGCTGTCCACTTCGCCATGGAGATCAGTCTAGGTGGCCCGATTGCGTATCTACGCGCGGAGATGGACGCTCGCTCGTTCATGTGTTCATACTGAAACGGTTTGCCTCTGGCGGGTTCCCTTCGTATGAACCGCCAAAAAGGACTTCTCTGAACCTCCGAAGAGGAACCCCATGAGCACCACGGCCCCCGCCAAGGCCATGCCCCCGGAGACCCCCCAAGGGCCCGTCTCCGGTCTCGACCGCTACTTCAAGATCTCCGAGCGCGGCTCCACCGTCGCCCGCGAGGTCCGCGGCGGTCTCGCCACCTTCTTCGCGATGGCGTACATCATCGTGCTGAACCCGATCATCCTGGGCAGCGCGAAGGACATGTACGGCCACCAGCTCGACGGCGGCCAGCTGGTCACCGCCACGGTGCTGACCGCGGCCTTCTCGACCCTGCTGATGGGCGTCATCGGCAACGTGCCGATCGCCCTGGCGGCCGGTCTCGGCGTCAACACGGTCGTCGCGCTCCAGCTCGCGCCCAAGATGTCCTGGCCGGACGCCATGGGCATGGTCGTGCTCGCCGGTCTCGTCGTGATGCTGCTGGTCGCCACCGGTCTGCGCGAGCGCGTCATGAACGCCGTACCGGTCGGCCTGCGCAAGGGCATCGCGATCGGCATCGGCCTGTTCATCATGCTGATCGGCCTCGTCGACTCGGGCTTCGTCTCCCGGATCCCCGACGCCGCGCACACCACCGTGCCGCTCCAGCTCGGCTCGAACGGGCACCTCATGGGCTGGCCGGTGCTGGTCTTCGTCCTGGGCACCCTGCTGACCCTGGCCCTGATCATCCGCAAGGTGCCGGGCGCGATCCTCATCTCGATCATCGTGATGACGATCGTCGCCATGGTGATCAACGCCGTCGCCGACATCCCGTCCTGGGGTCTGACCACCCCGGAGTGGCCCGGCAACCCGGTCGCCTCGCCCGACTTCGGCCTGGTCGGCCAGGTCAGCCTCTTCGGCGGCTTCTCCAAGGTCGGCGTCCTGACCGGAATCCTCTTCGTCTTCACGGTCCTGCTGTCCTGCTTCTTCGACGCCATGGGCACGATCCTCGGCGTCGGCGACGAGGCCAAGCTGATGGACAAGGACGGCAACTTCCCCGGCATCAACAAGGTCCTGCTGGTCGACGGCCTCGCCGTCGCCTCCGGCGGTGCCACCTCGTCCTCCGCCACCACCTGCTTCGTGGAGTCCACGGCGGGCGTCGGCGAGGGCGCGCGCACGGGTCTGGCCTCGGTGGTGACCGGTGCGCTGTTCTCGGTCGCGCTGTTCCTCACGCCGCTGGCGACGATGGTCCCCTCGCAGGCGGCGACCCCCGCCCTGCTGGCGGTGGGCTTCCTGATCCTGGCCGGTTCGATCAAGGACATCGACTGGACCGACTACACGATCGCCGTGCCGGCCTTCTTGGCGATGGTGATGATGCCGTTCACGTACTCGATCACCAACGGCATCGGCATCGGCTTCATCTCGTTCAGCGTGCTGCGTCTGGCGGCCGGCCGCGGCCGTGAGGTCCCGGTGGCCATGTACGTCGTGTCGGCGGTCTTCGTCTTCTACTACGCGATGCCGGCACTCGGCCTGATGTGAGGCGCGGGGGCGGCTGGCGCGGCCGGCTCATCGGCCCCCGCCTCCTTCCCGTAGAACCTCTCGGTCTCGTCGACGGCGGTCTTGAACCGCTCGTCGAAATCCTCGCGAATGAGCGTCCGGACGACATAGTCCTGGACGCTCATTCCGCGTTTGGCGGCGTGCCCGCGGAGCCGTTCGAGCAGCTCTCCGTCGACGCGCAGGCTGAACACGGTCGATTCCATGCCGGACAGGGTCGCGCCACGGAAGGCCCCCGTGCGTCACTTTCCGGAGTGCTCTCACTCGTTCGGGTGACGGTTGGCGGCTACACGTTTTCGATTGGTCTTTAGGAAGAGTAATGAGTTACGCTAAGGACCATGCCTGACCTGTCCCACGGCACCGCCGACGACGTCGCGGCCGTGAACGCGCTCCGCAGTTCCGTGATGCGGCTGAGCCGACGCCTGAAGCACCAGCGCGTCGACGAATCGCTGAGCCCCACCGAGATGTCGGTGCTCGGCACCCTGTCGCTCTGCCGCTCCGCCACCCCCGGCGAGCTGGCCCGCAAGGAGCACGTCCAGCCGCCGTCGATGACCCGCATCGTCGCGCTGCTCGAAGCCAAGGGACTGGTCCGGCTGGAGCCGCACCCCGACGACCGCCGGCAGAAGGTGGTCCGCCAGACCGAGCAGGCCGAGGCCATGCTCGACGAGTCCCGCCGCAAGCGGAACGCCTGGCTGGCCTCCCTCGCCGAGGGTCTGGACGAGGACGAATGGGCCAAGCTGCGCGCGGCCGCCCCGGTCCTGGAGAAGCTCGCCCATCTCTGACCCCGCAGCCGAGGAGGCGACGCACTTTGAGTACGGGACCCGGAGCAGACTCCGCACCCGTCCATAAACCCGATACCTACGCGCACCCGCGCACCCGCCGAAGCAGGGAAAAGGACACCCGCAAGGACACCCGCAAGGGCACCTTCTCCTCGCTCTCGATCCGGAACTACCGGCTGTTCTTCACCGGAGCGATCGTCTCCAACACCGGTACGTGGATGGCCCGGATCACCCAGGACTGGCTGGTCCTGAGCCTCACCGGCTCCGCCGCGGCCGTCGGCGTCACGACGGCCCTGCAGTTCCTGCCGATGCTGCTGTTCGGGCTGTACGGCGGCGTCATCGCCGACCGCTGCCCCAAGCGGCGCCTGCTGATGATCAGCCAGGCGGCGCTCGGCCTCTGCGGCCTCGCCCTCGCCGTCCTCACCCTCTCCGGACAGGTCCAGGTCTGGCACGTCTACCTGGTCGCCTTCCTGCTCGGCATGGTCACCGTGGTCGACAACCCGGCCCGGCAGGCCTTCGTCTCCGAGATGGTCGGACCCGAGCAGCTGCGCAACGCGGTCTCGCTGAACTCGGCGAACTTCCAGTCCGCCCGGCTCGTCGGCCCCGCCGTCGCGGGTGTCCTGATCGCCGGCGTCGGCAGCGGCTGGGCCTTCCTCATCAACGGCCTCTCCTTCCTGGCCCCGCTCGTCGCGCTCTGGCTGATGCGGCCGGGCGAGCTCCACAAGGTGGAGCGCGCCCCGCGCGGCAAGGGACAGCTCCGCGAGGGCCTGCGGTACGTGGCGGGACGGCCGGACCTCATCTGGCCGATCGTCCTCGTCGGCTTCATCGGCACCTTCGGGTTCAACTTCCCGATCTGGCTGACGGCCTTCTCCAGCGAGGTCTTCCACGTCGGAGCGGGCGCGTACGGCTTCCTCAACACGCTGATGGCGGCCGGCTCCCTCGCGGGCGCCCTGCTCGCGGCGCGCCGGGGCTCCACCCGGCTGAGGATGCTGGTCATCGCGGCGGGCGTCTTCGGCGCCCTGGAGATCGCCGCCGCCCTCTCGCCGTCGTTCTGGCTGTTCGCGCTGCTCCTGGTGCCGATCGGCATGATCGGCCTCACGGTGAACATCACCGCGAACTCGGCCGTCCAGATGGCGACGGACCCGGTCATGCGGGGCCGGGTGATGAGCCTCTACATGATGGTCTTCGCCGGCGGCACCCCGATCGGCGCCCCGCTGCTCGGCTGGATCACCGACACGTACGGCGCCCGCGTCGGCTTCGCGGCCGGCGGCCTGGTCTCCCTGGCCGCGGCGGCCGTCATCGGCCTGGTCCTGGCCCGCGTCGGCGGCCTCAAGGTCGCCATGGGCTGGCACCACGGCCACCCGCGGGTCCGCTTCGTACCGCGGGAGAGGCTGGTGGCGGCGGCGTAGCTACGCCCCCGTTGTGGGCAATCGTTCCGCTGGGCTGGGGGTCCCCCCGGACGAAGTCTGGGGGAGGGTGGGCACAACGGACGGCGCCCCGTGCCGGGCCTAGGCTCTCCGAGCCTGTGACCCGCCACGGGGCGCCGGCCTCCGCTCACACCCGCCGTTCCAGCACCTGCCCCGGCCAGTCGCCGACCGCGAAGGTCTCCGTCCGCGTGAACCCCTGGCGCTCGTAGTACGCGACCAGCCGCCCCTCGCTGCCCGCGAAGCAGTCCACCCGCAGCAGCGACACCCCCTGGCGCCGCGTCTCCTCCGCCGCGTGCGCGAGGAGCGCCGCGCCCACCCCGTACCCGTGGAAGCGCCCGTCGGTGGCGAGGAAGCGGACGTACTGCTCCGGCTCCCCGGCGGGCGCCACGTACTGCCCCGGGTGCGGGGTCAGGGTCAGCGTCCCGGCCGGCACCCCGTCGATCTCGGCTATCCACGGGACGCCCTCGCCGGCGACCCGCTCGACCAGCTCCACCGTCTTCGGGCGGGAGCTGAACGGCTCGGTGCCCCACTGGGCGGTGATGCCCTTGCCGTTGAGCCAGCCGACGGCGCTGTCGAGGATCGTGAGCATCGCGGGGACGTCCGCCGCCCCGCCCTTCCTGATCGTGATCGCGGTGTCCATCCCGCAGAGGCTAGTCCCCGCGCGTTCCCTGCCACACTCGCCGTATGAGGCTTTTCGCCGCCGTCGTGCCGCCGCCCGCGCAGCTCGCCGAGCTCGCCGCCGAGGTCGACCTGCTCGCCGGGCTGCCCGGCGCCGGCGGGCTGCGCTGGACCTCGCGGCCCGGCTGGCACTTCACGCTGGCGTTCATGGGCGAGGTCGACGAGGCGCTGCTGCCGGACCTGCGCGCCCGCCTCGGCCGGGCCGCGCACCGCACGGCGCCCTTCCCGCTCCGGCTGCACCGGGGCGGGCACTTCGGGCGGGCGGTGCTGTGGGCGGGCGCGGCGGGCGACCTGGACGAGCTGCGGCTGCTCGCCGAGCGCGCGGACGCGGCGGCCCGGCGGGCGGGCGTCCCGATGGACGAGCACCGCCGCTACCAGGCCCACCTGACGGTCGCCCGCTCCCGCACCGACCTGGACCTGCGGCCCTTCGTCGCCGCCCTGGCGGCCTTCGAGGGGACCCGCTGGGAGGTCGGGGAGCTGGCGCTGGTGCGCAGTAACCTGCCGGCCGGCGGCGTGCCGGGCGAGCAGCCGCGGTACGAGACGCTGGACACATGGGCGCTGGGCGGGGCGGCGAACGGGCGGGGGCGGGACAGCGGGCCGGCCGGTCCGGGTTAATCTCGGAGGGTGGACCCGAAGACCCGAAACCGGATCATGGCCGGCGTGCTCGTACTGATGTTCGCGATCATCGCGGTGGCCTCCGTGGTGAGCTGACCCGCCGCGGCGCGGAGCCCCGGCGCGCCCCGGAAGTCCCTTGCTTCGAGCGCACTCGAAGGCGTTGGCTTGGCGTCCATGGAGTACACGCAGCTCGGACGCACGGGACTCAAGGTCAGCCGACTCGTCCTCGGCACGATGAACTTCGGACCGCAGACGGACGAAGCCACCAGTCACGCGATCATGGACGCCGCGCTCGACGCGGGGCTCAACTTCTTCGACACCGCCAACGTCTACGGCTGGGGTGACGACAAGGGCCGCACCGAGGAGATCATCGGTTCCTGGTTCGCCAAGGACCCGGCCCACCGCGACAAGGTGGTCCTCGCCACCAAGGTCTACGGGAACATGGGCCCCGACGGCGCGGCCTGGCCCAACCACGACAAGCTGTCCGCGGCGAACATCCGCCGGGCCGTCGACGCGAGCCTGAAGCGCCTCGGCACGGACCACATCGACGTCTACCAGTTCCATCACGTGGACCGCCTGACCCCCTTCGAGGAGATCTGGCAGGCGATCGACGTCCTCGTCCAGCAGGGCAAGATCCTGTACGCGGGCTCGTCCAACTTCCCCGGCTACAAGATCGCCCAGGCCAACGAGACGGCCGCCCGGCGCGGGACGCTCGGCCTGGTCAGCGAGCAGTGCCTGTACAACCTCTACGAGCGGCGCGCCGAGATGGAGGTCGTCCCGGCCGCGCAGGAGTACGGCCTGGGCGTCATCCCCTGGTCGCCGCTGCACGGCGGACTGCTCGGCGGCGTCATCCGCAAGGAGTCCGAGGGCGTCCGGCGCACCAGCGGCCGGGCCGCCGAGGTGCTCGCCGACCCGGCGGCGCGCGCCCGCCTCCAGGCGTACGAGGACCTGCTCGCCAAGCACGACGCCGACCCCGGCGAGACGGCCCTGGCCTGGCTCCTCACCCGCCCCGGTGTGACCGGCCCGATCATCGGCCCGCGCACCCCGGAGCAGCTCGCGGGCGCCCTGCGGGCCCTGGACGTGACGCTGGGCGAGGAGCTCCTGACCGGCCTGGACGAGGTCTTCCCGGGCCCGGGCCCGTCGCCGGAGGCCTTCGCCTGGTGACCTCGCCCCGGGGGCCCGTCGGGCCCCCGGGGTCTCAGGCGCCGCCCAGCCAGCTCGTCGCGTCGAGCCGGGAGGTGGTGCCCGGGGGGACGACCGTGCGCAGGGCGTTCTCCAGGTCGCGGACGCGGTCGCGGCCGAGGCGGGCGGCCCATTCGGCGCGGAGGGCGTCGAAGACGGCGGCGGAGCGGGTGAGGGCGTCGATGCCGCGGGGTGTGAGGCGGACCAGTTTGCGGCGGGCGTCGTCGGGGTCGTCGGTGCGTTCGGCGTAGCCGAGGGCGAGGAGGCGGTCGACGGTCTTGCCGGCGGCCTGCTTGGAGACGCCGAGGCGGCGCCCGATGTCGCTGGCGGTGGAACCGCCGGGGCCGATCGCCTGGAGGGCGTAGCCGTGCGCCGGGCGCAGGTCGGGGTGGCCCTGGCGGGCGAGTTCGGCGTGGACGCGGTCGATGAGGGTGCGGAAGCCGGCGAAGAGGAGCAGGGGCAGCTCGAAGCCCGGCGGGTCGGGGACGGTCCGGGGAACCCCCTTGCGCGAATCGACAACCTGGTTTACGTTTTCCTCATCGACATGGTCAACCATGTTGTCCATCGTACCGGGGGAGTCACCATGCCGCAGGACCTGTCCCGCCGTACCGCCGACGCCGTCGCCCTCCTCAAGGAGTCGCCGCACCTCCTCGACGGTTTCCTCAAGCTCAGCGAGATCTTCGAGTCGACCACCCTCGACCCGCACTCCCGCGAGACCGTCGTCCTCGCCGTCGCCGCCCGCAACCAGTGCCATCTGTGCGTCGACATGCACGAGGCGAAGTTCGCGGCCCTCGGCCCGGCCGCCGCACCCGAACGGCTCGACGCCGTACGCCGGTTCACCCTCCAGGTGCTGGCCGCCTCGGGCGCGGTGTCCGACGCCGAGCTGGAGGCGTTCCTCGCCCACGGCTACACCCGTCAGAACGCGCTGGAGGTCGTCCTCGGCATAGGGACGTACACGGTCTCCACCTTCGCCAACCGCCTGACGAGAGCGGCCTGATGCCCGTCCGGTGGCGACTGGACGGGTACGGACCGGCCCGGTAGGGACTAGCCGGGTACGGACCGGCCCCGGTACGGGCCGCCCAGCCCCCACGCCTGGTGCATCGCGTCGGCGAAGGCCGCCGCCAGCTTGTGCTCGCCCGTGGGGCCCGGGTGGGTCCCGTCGTAGGTGTCCGTGTGGATGTCGTACGACTCCGGCACCGAGCCGAGCAGCAGCGGCGAGGCCGCCGACTCCAGGTCCGCGACGGTCTTGGCGAGCAGCTCGTTGAAGCGGGCGCACTCGGCGGCGAAGGCCGGCTCGGCCTCGGCCCGCACGTTCGGGATGACCGGCAGGAGCACGGCCCTGACCCGGGGGTTCGCCGCGCGGGCGGCGGCCAGGAAGGCGCGGACGTTGTCCGCCGTCTGGTCGCTGTTCGTGTAGAAACCCAGGTCGATCAGGCCCAGGGAGATCAGCAGCACGTCCGCGCCGGTCGCCGTCACCGTCGGGCCGATCAGCGGCGCCATGTGCAGCCAGCCCTCGCCCCAGCCGGCCAGATGGCGGCGGGCCCCGGCCGGGAACAGCGGATCGGCGTACGCGTACGACACGGCCGCGTCGGCCCCGGTCTCGTACAGCGCGGTACGCGGGCCGACGATCTCGTACGCCCCGGGCAGGACGGTCTCCAGGTGCTGCCACATGCGGTGGCGCCAGGTGAAGTCGCCGGCGCGCCCGATGGTCATGCTGTCGCCGACGAACAGAAAACGCATGGCGACCATCATCACCGACCGGCGGCGGGCCCTGCGACGTGATCCCCGACACCCGGACCGCCGTGGCAGGCTGGAGCCCATGCGACCTGCTCTGTGCGCTCTCGGAACGGCGGCCCTCGTCCTGCTCTCGGCGGTTCCCGCCGCGGCGGCGGACGCCGACCGCGACTTCACCATCGAGGACCCGCGGATCACCGAGTCCAGCGGCCTCGCCGCCAGCCGCGCGCACCCCGGTATCTACTGGACGCACAACGACCAGGACGCCCCGCTGATCTACGGGGTGGACTCCCGCACCGGCGAGACGGTGGCGACCCTCACCATGAAGGGCGTCGGCACCCCCCGCGACATGGAGGGCATCTCCGTCGGCCCGGACGGCGACATCTACGTCGGCGACATCGGCGACAACCTCGACGGCTCCTGGGACCACGTCTGGATCTACCGCTTCCCCGAGCCGAAGGAGCTGAAGGACCAGACCGTCCGGGCCACCCAGTACGACGTGAAGTACGCCGACGGGGCCCGCAACGCCGAGGCGCTGATGGTGCATCCGAAGACCGGCCGGGTCTACATCGCCAGCAAGAACGAGGACGGCGGCGGCCTCTACCAGGGCCCCGAACGGCTCACCACCTCCGGCACCAACGTCTTCCGCCGCGTCGACGAGGTCCCCTGGGTGACCGACGGCGCCTTCTCCCCGTCCGGCGACCGGCTCGTGCTGCGCGGCTACTTCACGGCCAAGGAGTACGCCTGGAAGGACGGGCGCCTCGGTGACGGGGGCACCGCCGTCGGCGCCCCCTTCCAGGGCCAGGCGGAGTCCGTGACGTACACGCCGGACGGCTCCGCCCTCATGTTCGGCTCGGAGGGGAAGAAGAGCCGGGTGATCCGGGTGGACCGCCCCGGCGGTGCCGAAAGCCCCTCGGGGAAGCCCTCCGGCAGCTCGGGCGGCTCCCCCGACTCCCCGTCCGCCGCCCCCGCCGAGGGCGGCACCGGCAACGCGACCCTCGGCTTCCTCGTCCTCGCCGGCGCCACCGTCCTCGTGCTCGGCGTCAAGCGCCTGCTGCGGAAGGACTGAGCCGGGGCCCGGACGGGCGGCGGGTCAGCAGGGGCTGACGTACCAGACCCAGCGCCAGTCGGCCGAGGCGTCGTAGTCGAGACCGCCGTCCGAGGTCCAGCGGACGATCTTGTCCCGGTCGTAGAACCGCGCGTACAGGGTCGAGCGCTGGTGGTTGATCCACGAGCCGGTCGTGTTCCAGGTGATGCGGAACAGGTTGTTGCAGGTGAACATGTCGAACCGGTCGCCCGTGAAGTTCTCGTACATGTAGGCGCACACGTACGAGTAGCGGCAGCCGGCGATCGGGTCCTCCGGGCCGTCCGGGACCGCCGTCGCGTCGAGGTCGCGGGCCGTCCGCTCGCCCGGCAGGGCGAGCACCAGCTCGCCGCCGGGCAGGGCGATCGTGTTGGCACCGGTCTGGGTGCCCCCGGAGCGCGCCAGGTAGCCGTCGACCCGCTTCTGGAGCGCCCTGGCCTGCGCGGCGTCCAGCCCGGCACCCGCCGCCTGCGCGGCGAACTCCGCGCGCGGTCCGGCGGCGCGGGCCCCGTCGGCGGCGCCCGCGCTGCCCGGGGTGGCCACGAACGCCAGGAGGGCCACGACGAGGGCGGCGAGGATCCTGCCCGGCCCGCCGGACCGTAAGATTCCGTGCTTCGTCACTGTGTTGCCCTTCCGCTCCCCACACCTCGGCACGGTGCCGGCCACCACTGTGCGGGGGCCGGCGCGGCGCCGGCATGGGCGAGGGGCGCCGAAAAGCTGTGCGGCGCGCGCAAACGGGCGGGCGGATTCCGGCGGACGCGCGAGGGCCCGGCGTCGGACGAATCCGGCGCCGGGCCCTCGGGTGGTGCGGGTGCCGTGGGTTACAGCTTCTCGATCACGTAGTCGACGCAGGCCGTCAGGGCCCGCACGTCCGCCGGGTCGATCGCCGGGAACATCGCGATGCGGAGCTGGTTGCGGCCCAGCTTGCGGTACGGCTCGGTGTCGATGATGCCGTTGGCGCGCAGCACCTTGGCGACGGCCGCCGCGTCGATCTCGTCCGCGAAGTCGATCGTGCCGATGACCTGCGAACGCTTCGCCGGGTCGGTGACGAACGGGGTCGCGTACTTGGACTCCTCGGCCCAGCCGTACAGGGCGTCCGAGGACTCCTTCGTACGGGCCACGGCCCAGTCCAGACCGCCCTGGCCGTTGATCCACTTCAGCTGCTCGTTGAGCAGGAAGAGGGTCGCGAGCGCCGGGGTGTTGTACGTCTGGTTCTTCAGCGAGTTGTCGATCGCGGTCGGCAGGCTGAAGAACTCCGGGATGTGCCGCCCCGAGGCGTGGACGCGCTGGGCGCGCTCCAGCGCGGCGGGGGAGAAGGCCGCCAGCCACAGACCGCCGTCGGCCGCGAAGGACTTCTGCGGGGCGAAGTAGTAGACGTCCGTCTCGGCGATGTCGACGGGCAGACCGCCGGCGCCGGAGGTCGCGTCGACCAGGACGAGCGCACCCTCGTCGGCGCCCGCGACCCGCTTCAGCGGGGCGGCGACACCGGTGGAGGTCTCGTTGTGGGTGTAGGCGTAGACGTCGACGCCCGCCTCGGCCACCGGCTCCGGGTGGGTGCCCGGGTCGGCGGAGATCACGGTCGGCTCGGCCAGCCACGGGGCCAGCTTCGCGGCCTTCGCGAACTTCGAGGAGAACTCGCCGAAGGTGAGGTGCTGCGACTTGTTCTCGATCAGACCGTGGGTCGCGACGTCCCAGAAGGCGGTCGAACCGCCGTTGCCCAGGATCACCTCGTAGCCCTCGGGCAGCGAGAACAGGTCACTGATGCCGGTACGCACCTCGCCGACCAGGTCCTTGACCCGGGCCTGGCGGTGGGACGTACCGAGGTAGGAGGTGCCGGTGGCGGCCAGGGCGTCCAGCGCCTCCGTCCGCACCTTGGAGGGGCCCGCGCCGAAACGGCCATCGGCGGGCTTGATGTCAGCGGGAATCTGGATATCGGCCACGAGGCGGAGCGTATCGGGTCGACGCGGACGAGGTTGAGGCATGTCCGCCCGATGAGACAAGGACTGAGACACTCTGTGGTCGTGGGATCACACGAACGAACGGCACCGGAACTGGCCGACGCCCTGCGCGCGGCGGTCGCCGGCGAGGTCGACTTCACGACCACCGCCCGCGCCCTGACCTCGATGGACGCCTCCAACTACCGGCGGGTCCCGCTCGGCGTCGTCGCCCCCAGGGACGCCGACGACGTGGCCGCGGCGCTCGCCGTCTGCCGCACCTACGGGGTACCCGTCGTCCCCCGGGGAGGGGGCACGTCCATCGCCGGACAGGCCACCGGAACGGGTGTCGTGCTCGACCTCACCCGGCACCTGCGCGGGCTCGTCTCCCTCGACCCCGAGGCGCGCACCGCCGTCGTCCAGCCCGGCCTCGTCCTCGACCGGCTGCGCGAGGCGGCCCGCCCGCACGGGCTGACCTTCGGCCCCGACCCGTCCACGCACAGCCGCTGCACGCTCGGCGGAATGATCGGCAACAACGCCTGCGGATCGCACTCGGTGGCCTGGGGCACGACCGCCGACAACGTCCGCCGTCTCGACGTCCTCACCTACGGCGGCGAACGGCTCCGCGCCGGCCGGGACTGGCAGGGCGCGCCCGCCGGACTGCGCGAGCTGATCGGGCGCAACCTGGCGCCCCTGCGCACCGGTTACCCCGACGGCCTGCCCCGCCGGATCTCCGGCTACGCCCTGGACGCGCTGCTGCCCGAGCGGGGCGCGGACGTGGCCCGCCTGCTGTGCGGCAGCGAGGGCACGCTGGGGGTGGTCACCGAGGCCGAGCTGCGGTTGGTCCCGCTCCCCGCGGAACCGGCCCTCCTCGTGCTCGGCTACCCCGACGAGGGCGCGGCGGCGGACGCGGCGGCGGGGCTGCTGCCGTACGGGCCGCTGACCGTGGAGGGCATGGCCGCCGACCTCGTGCGCGGCGGGTCCGCCGGGCTGCCCCGGGGCGGCGCCTGGCTGTTCGTCGAGGTCGACGGCACCCCGGCCGCCGCCGCGCTGGCCCGGGCGGCGGACGCCCTGGACTCCCTGCTGGTCGCCGACCCCGCCGGGCAGCGGGCACTGTGGCGGATCCGGGAGGACGCGGCGGGGACGGCGACCCGGATGCCGGACGGCGGGGAGGCGTGGCCCGGCTGGGAGGACTGCGCGGTGCCGCCCGCGCGGCTCGGCGCGTACCTGCGCGCGTTCCGCTCGCTGCTGGGGGAGTTCGGCCTGCGGGGCACCCCGTACGGGCACTTCGGCGACGGCTGCGTCCACGTCCGCGTCGACTTCGACCTCTACACGGGGGACGGCGTACGGCACTTCCGGCGCTTCTCCGAGGCGGTGGCCGAGCTCGTCGTCGCGCACGGCGGCTCCCTCTCGGGCGAACACGGCGACGGCAAGGCGCGCGCCGAACTGCTGCCGCGCATGTACGGGGAGGAGCTCGTCGGCCTGTTCGGCGCGGTCAAGGACCTGTGGGACCCGGCGGGCGGCCTCAACCCCGGCATGCTGGTGCGCCCCGAGCCGCTGGACTCCGGGCTGCGCTTCCCGAAGCTGCCCGTGGTGGGCCTCGGCCGCGAGGTCGCCCGCTGCGTCGGAGTCGCCAAGTGCCGCACGGAAGGCCCGAGTTCGGGCTCGGACGTGATGTGCCCCTCGTACCGGGCGACCGGGGAGGAGCGGCACTCCACGCGCGGCCGGGCCCGGCTGCTCCACGAGATGGCGCTCGGCGAGATCATCACGGACGGCGCCCGTTCGGAGGAGGTCCGCGAGGCGCTCGACCTGTGCCTGTCCTGCAAGGGCTGCCGCAGCGACTGCCCGGCGGGCGTCGACATGGCCGCGTACAAGGCGCGGTTCCTGGCGGAGCACTACGCGGGACGCCCCTGGGCGCGGCCCCGCTCCCACTGGACGATGGGCGGCCTGCCGCGCCTCCTCGACCACGTCGGCCCCGCCCTCAACGCGGCGATGCGGCTGCCCTTCGCGGCCCGGCTCGCGGGCGTCACACCGGAACGGGCCCTGCCGAGGGCGGCGCGCGAATCGTTCACCTCCTGGTTCGGCGACCGCGCCTCGGACCGGGCCCCGGCGCTCACCCTGTGGCCGGACACGTTCACCGACCACCTCGCCCCGCACGCCGGCCGCGCCGCCGTCCGCGTCCTGGAGGACGCCGGACTGGGCGTCACCCTGCCGCCCGGCCGGGTCTGCTGCGGCCTGACCTATGTGTCGACGGGCCGCCTGGACGCGGCCCGCAAGGTGATGCGCAGGACGCTGGACGTGCTGGCCGGGGAGGGGGCTGGGCTCGCCGTCCCCGGTCCCGTCGTCGTCCTGGAGCCCTCCTGCGCGGCCACCCTCCGCTCCGACCTCCCCGAACTCCTCCCGGACGACCCGCGCGCCGCCCTCCTCGCCGCCTCCGTCCGCACCTTCGCCGAGGCCCTGGAGGAGCTGGCCCCCGACTGGACCCCGCCCCGGATCGCCCGCCCGGTCACCGGCCAGACGCACTGCCACCACCACGCGGTCCTGGGCGACGCGGCCGACCGCAGACTGCGCGAACGGGCCGGCCTGGCGGGCGAGCTGGCGGGCGGGTGCTGCGGGCTCGCCGGTAACTTCGGCTTCGAACCGGGCCACGAACGGGTCTCCGCCGCCTGCGCCGAGGAGCGGCTGCTGCCCGCCCTGCGCGCCGCCCCGCCGCACGCGGTCGTCCTCGCGGACGGCTTCTCCTGCCGCACCCAGATCGCCCACACGGCCCCGGACCGGCACGCCGTGCACACGGCGGAGATCC
This sequence comes from Streptomyces sp. NPDC093111, assembly GCF_040683955.1. Classification (NCBI taxonomy): domain Bacteria; kingdom Bacillati; phylum Actinomycetota; class Actinomycetes; order Kitasatosporales; family Streptomycetaceae; genus Streptomyces; species Streptomyces sp. NPDC093111. The sequence continues at coordinate 323,942 of NZ_JBFBNW010000001.1, forward strand.
TCGCGGAGGCGCTGGAGGAAGGCACCCCCTAAGGGCCGCCCGTCCCTTCTCCCGGCCCTTCCCCCGTCCCTTCCGCCGGTCCTTCCCGTCCCTCCCGCGCGATCTCCCGCGCCAGCTCCGCCAGCGCCCCCACCGCCGGGTGCCGGTCGGCCTCCCGCCAGGCCAGCAGGACCGGCACCGGCGGGGTGTCGGTCAGGGGGCGGTAGGCGACGCCAGGGTGGGGGTGGAGGGTGGCCGTCGAGGCGGAGGTGACGCCGATGCCCCGGCCGGCGGCGATCGTGGTGAGCCAGTCGTCGGTGTTGGCGACGGTCAGGGTGGTGCGGGGGCGGGCGCCGGCCGGCCACAGGTCGAGGGTGGTCGTGCCCGAGACCGGGTTCAGGATCGCGGTCTCGGCCGCCAGGTCCGCCAGGGTCAGCGAGGGGCGCGCGGCCAGCGGGCCGTCCGCCGGGACCGCCGCGACCCGCTCCTCGGTGAGCAGCTCCTCGGTCGCCAGGCCCGGGATCCCGACCGGCCCGCGCAGCAGCGCCGCGTCGACCTCGCCGCGCAGGAGGCCGGCGGTGCGGTCGTCGATGCGGAGGAGTTCGAGCGGGGTGCCGGGGTGCGCGGCCTGCCAGCGGCGCAGCAGGGGGGTCGTGTACGGGCCGAAGGCCGACCAGGCGTGGCCCAGGCGCAGCGGGCGGCGCCGGAGGAGATCCGGGTCGACGGCCGCGTCGAAGGCGGTGACCGCGGCGGTGGCCCGGTCGTGGAAGCTCCGCCCCTCGGGGGTGAGCGCGAGGTGGTGGGTGCTGCGGTCGACGAGCCGGGCGCCGAGGTGCCGTTCGAGGGCGGCGAGGGTGCGGGAGACGGCCGGCTGGGTGAGGTGCAGGCGGGTGGCGGCAGCGGTGAGGGTGCCTTCCTCCGCGATGGCGAGGAAGCAGCGGAGGTGGCGGAGCTCGATGTTCGTCCGGCTCATGTCTTCGGAGCATAACCGCAGACCAATCGGCATTTCACATGCCACGCGGAGGCTCCTAGCGTGAAGGTTGGAGCCTCGGGGGTCGGTCCATTACTCTGGACTGGTTGGTTCAGAGTAGTGAACTCTTGATCGTTTTCAGTGCAAGGAGCGCGCCGGTGGACAGCCCGGTCAAGGACATAGCCGCCGGTCCCCTGGTCACCGGCACCCCCGGCCCCGCCCCGGCCCCGGGGCCCGCCGCCCGTACCCCCCGTGCCCCCCGGGGCACCCGGCTCGGGCCCGTCGCGCTCGTCGTCGCGGGCGGCCTCTCCGTACAGTTCGGCTCGGCCGTCGCCGTGCTCCTCATGCCCCGGGCCGGCGCCCTCGGCGTCGTCACGCTGCGGCTCGTGCTCGCCGCGGCCGTCCTGCTGATCGTCTGCCGGCCCAGGCTCCGCGGCCACAGCCGCGCCGACTGGGGCACCGTGGTCGCCTTCGGCGCCGCCATGTCCGGCATGAACATCCTGTTCTACCTGGCCATCGACCGGATCCCGCTCGGCGCCGCCGTCACCCTCGAAGTGCTCGGCCCGCTCGCCCTCTCCGTCATCGCCTCCCGCCGGCTGTCCAACCTGCTCTGGGCGGGCCTCGCCCTCGCCGGAGTCGTCCTGCTCAGCGGCGGCGGCTTCGACCGGCTCGACCCGGCCGGTGCCTGCTTCGCCCTCGCCGCGGGCGCGATGTGGGCCACGTACATCGTCTTCAGCGCCCGCACCGGCCGCCGCTTCCCGCAGGCCGACGGCCTCGCCCTCGCGATGGCGGTCGGCGCGGTCATCAGCCTGCCGTTCGGGATCGTCGAGGCCGGCGACCGGCTCCTCGTGCCGTCGACCGTCGGGCTCGGCCTCGGCGTCGCCCTGATGTCCTCGGTCCTCCCGTACACGCTGGAACTGCTCGCCCTGCGCCGCCTGCCCGCCCCGACCTTCGCCATCCTCATGAGCCTGGAACCGGCGATCGCCGCCACCGCGGGCTTCCTCGTCCTGCACCAGGCCCTCGGCGTGACGGACGCGCTCGCCATCGCCCTGGTCATCGCCGCGAGCATGGGCGCGGTCCGCACCCAGGTGAAGCGGGCGGCCGGTCCGGCCTGATCCTGTCGACCTGCGCGAAGGCCCGTGGGCGGTTTCCTGGCCACGGGCCTTCGCGCGGGACGGGGGCGTGGCACCGGCCCGCCGTCGCGTCAGCGCCGCCCAGCACCCGCCCGGCGGTTCCGGAGCAGCAGGAGACCCGCGCCGGCGGCCGCCGCCGCGGTGCCGGCCAGGGCGGCCAGCGGACCCGCGCCCGTGTTCGCCAGCCCGCCGCCGTCGCCCGCCGGGGGCGGCGTGGTGGTGGCGGTGGCGGTGGCGGACGGCGCGGGGGTGGAGGTCGACGGCTGCGCGGTCGGGGCCGGCGTCGAGGTCGGCGTCGAGGTCGGCGTCGGCTTCGTCGTGCGCGTCGGCGTCGGCTTCGGACCCGTGGCCTTCTCGACCTTGAACGTGGCGATGGCGCGGTCGTTGGCGTCGTTCGGGTCGAGCGGGCTGGTGGAATGGCTCCGGGCCTCGACCTTGTACGTCGTCCCGGCGGCCTTCGCGGGGAACGTCCAGGTGAAGGGGTACCTGAGGGTGCCGCCCGGAGCCAGCTCCCGGAAGTGGTCGCAGGTCAGCGTGGCGGGGTCGGCCCAGCAGGACGAGTCGTAGCCGCCCGGCCAGGGGTCGTCGACGTAGAGCCGCAGGGCCTCGAACGGGACGGGGCCCGGGCCGTGGTTGGTCACCACGACCTCGGTCCGCACCGTCTTCCCGGGGTGGACGGGACCCGGCGGGAGCTTCCACTCCACGCTCAGGTCGCCGGGGGTGCGGACCTCGACCTTCCGGGTCGCCGTGTTGTTCTCCGGCTTGCTGTCGACCGCGTCGCCGATGTCGGCGGTCACGGTGAACGGCAGTTCCGTGCCCGGCGCCACGTCCTTGCCGACCTGGACGTACACGGTCTCCGCGGCCCAGTCCGCGCCCTCGGCCCGCGGTGACACGCACGTGACGCTGCGGCCGTCCGCCGCCGGGGCGCACGTGGGGTCGGACGGGGCGCTCGCGCCGTCCAGCCGCAGGAACGTGACACCGGCGGGCAGCGCGAACGTGAACCCCAGCTTCCCCGCCGTGCCCGACCTGACCTTGACGGAGGGCTGCACCTGGATCGTCCCGCCCGGGCGGGCCAGCGACTGCCGGAGCGTGACCCCCGCCTCGACGTCCAACGGGCCCGGGGCGGGGGCCGCGAGGGCGGTGCCGGGCAGGGCGAGGAGCAGCGCCGCCGCCACTCCGGCTCCCGCGAGGCCTCGCGCGCGTACGTCTTCGAACAGCATGGGGTGCTCCGTCTCTCCTGCCGCATGGGCCACAAGCCACCGCGGGAATGCGAACAGTCGGACGATTCCGTGGGGTGGAAGGTTGTACGGCGGCGGTCCGGAGCACCCCGGCCGGCCTGCCCCTATGCCTCCCGCACCGCGTCCACGATCACCATCCGCCGCACCCGCCGGGCCGGCAGGACCGAGGCCGCGACGCCCGTGAGGACGGTGGCCGCGAGGATCCCGAGGATCGTCAGGGCGGTGCCGCCGGAGGAGGCGAGGACGTCCAGCGGGGAGACCCGGGCGCCCATCACCGAGCGGGCGGCGAGGGTGCCGTAGACGACGCCCAGGAGGGTGCCCGCGAGGGCGCCGGAGAGGGCGAGCAGCACGGACTCCAGGGTCAGCATGCGGCGCAGCTGGTCGCCCGCGAGGCCGATCGCGCGGAGCATGCCGAACTCGCGGGTGCGCTCCTCCACCGTGAGCATCAGGGTGGCCGCGACGCCCAGCGCGGCGATGCACATCGAGAAGCCGAGCAGCACGGTGACCACCAGCATCAGGCGGTCCAGCATCGAGCGGACCATGGCCGCGTCGGAGCCGGTGTCCGCGATCCGGATGTCGGGGTGGGCGGCGAGCGCGCGGTCCACGGCGGCGCGGGCCTCGTCGTGGCTTGTGCCGTCGGCCGGGTTCACCAGGACCGTCGAGGTGTGCGCGGCGTCGCCGGGGGCGAGCCGGTCGAGGGTGGCGCCGTTGACGTACACCGTGGCCTCGGGGAAGAGCGCGAGCGGCAGGGCGCCGCCGCCGTCGACGACGGTCAGCCGGGTGCCGCCGGCGGGGGCCGCCGGGGCGCCCCGCACCGTCAGGCTCCCGCCCCGTCCGGCGAAGGCCAGCGCCTCGCCGTCCTTCAGGGCGCGGGCCGCCGCCACGCCCTCCGCGTCGGGGTTGAGGGCGGCCGGGTCCGCCGTGGCGACGACGGTGCGCTGCCCGTCGACGGTCAGGGTGGCGGTACGGACGGGGGCGACGGTGAGGCCGGGGGCGGCGCGCAGCGCGGTGACGGCGTCGGCCGGGACCCGGTCGGCGTCGCTGTCGAGGGCGAACACGGCCGGCATCCGGCTCGCGAGCATCTCCTCCAGGCCGCCCTTGGTGACGCCGATCGCGGTCACCGCCGACACGGCGACCGTCACGCCGACGAGCATCGCCGAGGCGGCGGCGCCGGTGCGGCCCGCGTTGGCGCGCAGCTGCTGGACGGAGAGCCGGCCGACGGTGCCGAAGGGGCGGCGCAGGGCCAGGCCGAGGAGGCCGACGATCGGCGGCAGCACGTACCGCGCGTACCGCAGGACCGCGAAGAAGGTGAGGATCGCGCCGAGGGTCACCGCGAGCAGCGAGACGGGCGAGCCGCCGAACGCGCCGAGGGCGAGGAGGCCCGCGCCGGCGACGAGCATGAGGACCGAGACGGTCTCGCGCAGGGCGCGGCTGCCGGGCTCGGGCAGGGTGGCCGCGCCGCTGGCGGCGAGCGCCGCGACGGGCGGTACGGCGGAGGCGGCCCGGGCGGGCTTGCGCACGGCCCACAGGGTGAGCAGGACGCCGAAGAGTCCGCCGAGGACGAAGGTCCAGCGGCCCGGCATCAGGGAGATGTGGAGCGGGCCGAGGTCGGCGAGTCCGTTCAGGAGGGCGGTGCCGAGGGCGCAGGCGCCCGCGCCGGCGGCGAGTCCGGCGCCGGAGGCGAGCACGCCGAGCATCAGGCCCTGGCGGCGGATGATCCGCCGCACCTGGTCGCGGTCGGTGCCGATGCAGCGCAGCAGGGCCAGCTGGCGGGCGCGCTGGGCGAGGACGACGGAGAAGGTGTTGGTGACGACCATCCGCGCGACGGCCATCGCGATGAGCACGAAGGAGAGGGCGGCGGTGAGCACGACCGCGTACATCGTCCGGCCGCTCTGCACGGCCTCGTCGACGGCCCCGGCGTGGGTGCGGGCGGTGATGCCGCCGCCGAGCTCCTTCCTGACCTCCTTCGCGACGGACGGCGCGTCGGCGCCGGGGCGGACGGCCAGGTCGAGGTGGGTGGCGTGCAGGCCGGTGGCGTACGTCGCGGCCCGCGCGTGCGGGACGCCGATCGCCGGCTGGGAGCCGAGGGCCTGGGAGGCGGAGGTGTCGAGCAGGCCGGTGAGGCGTACGTCGGCGGTGCCGCCGGCGGCCTTGGTGAGCCGCACGGTGTCGCCGACGCCGGCGCCGACGCGGGCCGCGCTGTCCCGGTCGAGGACGATCTCGCCCGCGCGCTCGGGCCAGCTGCCGCTGTCGAGGCGCTGCCAGCGCAGGGCCGGGTCGGCGGCGACGGAGGTCACCAGGGCCCGGTCGTCGAGCGGCCGGCCGGTCGCGGTGAGGATGTTGGCGTGCCCGACGAGGCGTTCGGCGACACCGCTGACCTGCGGGACCTTCGCCGCGCGGGCGGCCGTGCCGGCGGGCAGCGGGGCGCCGTCGCGGGCGGCGACCTGGACGGGCGCGGTGCCGACGTCGGCCGCCGCCGACTGCTCGTAGGACTGGACGAGCGCGCCCGCCCCGCCGACCGACAGGACCAGGAAGGCCACGCCGACGGCGACGGCGGCGCCCGTGAGGAGCAGCTGGCGCAGCTGGGCGCGGAAGTCCTTGACGGTGAAGCGCAGCAGGGACGAGGGCGAGGACGGGGGCGACGACGACATGCCGTCCACGCTAGGAGCGGGAGGCGGTGGTTCTCGGCCCCACCAGGCACGATTCGGGGTCATCCCGGAGGCTGCCGCGGCGGCCCCGGCGCGTACCTCCGGAGAAGGAGAAAGGGTCGTCCTAAAATCATGCAAGCGTGCTTGATTGTTTCCTCGGGCCCTGCCATGCTCCTCCGCAACACGCCCGTGTGCACGTCCACGGCACCCGCCGTGCGCCCGCCGCGCACGCGCCCGTGACCGTCGATCCCCGAGGGGAGCGTCCCGTGTCCGACCCCGTCACCGTGCTCGACGACCTGAACGCCGAGAGCGAGGAAGTCGACTCGCTCGTACGGGAGTTGAGGCCCGAGCGCTGGGCCGCGCCGACTCCGGCGGCCGGCTGGACGGTCGCCCACCAGATCGCCCACCTCGCCTGGACCGACCGGGCCGCGCTGCTCGCCGCCACCGACCCCGCGGCCTTCGCCGCCGAGGCCGCCGAGGCCCTCGCCTCGCCCGGCACCTTCGTCGACGAGGGCGCCGAGAAGGGCGCGGCCCTGCCGCCCGCCGAGCTCCTCGCCGGCTGGCGGGACGGCCGCGAACGCCTCCTGCGGGTCCTGCGCGAGGCCCCGCCCGGCGCCCGCTTCCCCTGGTACGGGCCGCCCATGAGCGCCCTCTCGCTCGCCACCGCCCGGCTCATGGAGACCTGGGCGCACGGCCAGGACATCGCCGACGCCCTCGGCGTCGTGCGCGCGCCCACGGCGCGGCTGCGGCACGTGGCCTGGATCGGGCTGCGCGCCCGCGACTACGCCTACCTGGTCCGCGGCCTCACCCCGCCCGCCGAGCCCTTCCGCCTCGAACTCGTCTCACCCGAGGGTGAGTTGTGGGCGTACGGCCCCGAGGGCGCCACCCAGATCGTCCGGGGCCCCGCCCTCGACTTCTGCCTGCTCGTCACACAGCGGGTGCACCACGCGGACACGGCCCTCGTCCCGCTCGGAGCGGAAGCGGCCCACTGGCTCACGATCGCCCAGGCCTTCGCCGGCCCGGCCGGCCAGGGCCGTCCACCGAAGGCCGGCCCGGAGAGCGGCGGGACGGGAGGCGGCGGGACGGCGGCGGGCGGCACCGGGGAGGGTGCGTCGTGAGCCGGGTCCTCCGGATCGGCAACGCCTCCGGCTTCTACGGCGACCGCTTCGACGCGGTCCGCGAGATGCTCACGGGGGGAGGCGCGGACGGCGGGCTCGACGTCCTCACCGGCGACTACCTCGCCGAGCTGACCATGCTGATCCTCGGCCGCGACCTCCTCAAGGACCCCTCCACCGGCTACGCCAGGACCTTCCTCCGCCAGATGGAGGAGGGCCTCGGGCTCGCCCACGAACGCGGGGTGCGGATCGTCGCCAACGCGGGCGGGCTCAACCCGGCCGGACTCGCCGACGCCCTGCGCGCGCTGGCCGGACGGCTCGGCGTCCCGGTCCGCGTCGCCCACGTCGAGGGCGACCGGCTGCCCGCCCGGGACGGCGTCCTCGCCGCCAACGCCTACCTCGGCGGCGCCGGGATCGCCGCCTGCCTCGACGCGGGCGCCGATGTCGTCGTCACCGGCCGGGTCACCGACGCCGCCCTGGTCACCGGGCCCGCGCAGTGGTTCTTCGGCTGGGGCCCCGAGGAGTACGACCGGCTCGCGGGCGCCGTCGTCGCCGGGCACGTCCTGGAGTGCGGGACCCAGGCCACCGGCGGCAACTACGCCTTCTTCACCGGCCACGACCCGAAGCTGCTGCGCCGCCCCGGCTTCCCGCTCGCCGAACTGCGCGAGGACGGCAGCGCGGTGATCACCAAGCACCCCGGCACCGGCGGCCTCGTCGACACCGGGACCGTCACCGCGCAGCTCCTGTACGAGACGGGCGGCGCGCGGTACGCGGGCCCCGACGTCACCGCGCGGCTCGACACCGTCCGGCTCACCCAGGAGGGCCCGGACCGGGTCCGGATCGACGGGGTGCGCGGCGAGGCGCCGCCCCCCACGCTCAAGGCCGGGCTCTGTCGGCTCGGCGGCTTCCGCAACGAGGTCGTGTTCGTGCTCACCGGCCTCGACGTCGAGGCCAAGGCGGAGCTGGTCCGCGACCAGATCGAGGACGCCCTCGCCCGCGGGCCGAAGCCGGCGCCCGCACAGGTCCGTTGGGAGCTGGCCAGGACCGACCGGGCCGACGCCGGAACCGAGGAGACCGCGAGCGCCCTGCTGCGGCTGGTGGTCCGCGACCCGGACCCCGAGGCCGTCGGCCGGACCCTGTCGGGCGCGGCGATCGAGCTGGCCCTCGCCAGCTACCCCGGCTTCCACGTCACCGCGCCGCCCGGGAAGGGTGCCCCCTACGGGGTGTTCGAGACCGCGTACGTCCCCGCCGGGGAGGTCCCGCACACGGCGGTGCTGCCCGACGGGAGCCGGGTCGCCGTGCCCGTACCGCCCGGGAGCCGGGTCCTCGCTCCCGTACCGGCGCCGCCGCTGCCCGAACCGCTCCCGCCGGGGCCCACCCGGCGGGCGCCGCTCGGCCTTGTCGCCGGGGCGCGCAGCGGCGACAAGGGCGGGGACGCGAACGTCGGCGTGTGGGTCCGGGACGACCGGGCCTGGCGCTGGCTCGCGCACACCCTCACCGTCGACCTCTTCCGGCAGCTGCTTCCGGAGACGGAGGAACTGACGGTCGAGCGGCATCTCCTGCCCGGACTCCGGGCCCTCAACTTCACCGTGACCGGGCTGCTCGGCGAGGGCGTCGCCTCGCAGGCCCGGTTCGACCCGCAGGCCAAGGGACTCGGCGAATGGCTCCGCTCCCGGCACGTGGACCTACCGGAGGAACTGCTGTGACCGTCCTCGCCTCCGCCCTCGACACCGGCGGACCCGACTACGCGCTGCACCGCTCGGCCATGCTGGAGAAGCTGGCCGCGCTCGACACCGAGCACGCCAAGGCCATCGCGGGCGGCGGCGAGAAGTACGTCGCACGGCACCGCAAGCGCGGCAAGCTGCTCGCCCGCGAGCGGATCGAGCTGCTCGTCGACCCGGACACCCCGTTCCTGGAGCTGTCCCCGCTCGCCGCCTGGGGCAGCGACTACCCGCTGGGCGCCTCGCTGATCACCGGCATCGGGACGATCGAGGGCGTCGAGTGTCTGATCACCGCCAACGACCCGACCGTGCGCGGCGGCGCCTCCAACCCCTGGACGATGAAGAAGGCGCTGCGGGCCAACGAGATCGCCTTCGCCAACCGGCTGCCGGTGGTCTCGCTCGTGGAGTCCGGCGGCGCGGACCTCCCCTCCCAGAAGGAGATCTTCATCCCGGGCGGGGCGCTCTTCCGCGACCTCACCCGGCTGTCCGCGGCCGGCATCCCCACCGTCGCGGTCGTCTTCGGCAACTCGACGGCCGGCGGGGCGTACGTCCCCGGCATGTCCGACCACACTGTGATGATCAAGGAGCGGTCGAAGGTCTTCCTCGGCGGGCCGCCGCTGGTGAAGATGGCGACCGGCGAGGAGAGCGACGACGAGTCGCTCGGCGGGGCCGAGATGCACGCCCGGGTCTCCGGGCTCGCCGACCACTACGCCGTCGACGAGGCCGACGCCCTGCGCCAGGCCCGCCGCGTCGTCGCCCGCCTCAACCACCGCAAGGCGCACCCGGACCCGCTCCCGGCGGCGCCCCCGAAGTACGACGAGGAGGAGCTCCTCGGCATCGTCCCCGGCGACCTGAAGACCCCCTTCGACCCGCGCGAGGTGATCGCCCGGATCGTCGACGGCTCCGACTTCGACGAGTTCAAGCCGCTGTACGGGCCGAGCCTGGTGACCGGCTGGGCCGAGCTGCACGGCTACCCGGTCGGCGTCCTCGCCAACGCGCAGGGCGTCCTCTTCTCCGCCGAGTCGCAGAAGGCGGCGCAGTTCATCCAGCTCGCCAACCAGCGGGACATCCCGCTGCTGTTCCTGCACAACACCACCGGCTACATGGTCGGCAAGGAGTACGAGCAGGGCGGCATCATCAAGCACGGCGCCATGATGATCAACGCGGTGGCGAACTCGAAGGTCCCGCACCTCTCCGTCCTCATGGGGGCGTCGTACGGCGCCGGGCACTACGGCATGTGCGGCCGGGCCTACGACCCGCGCTTCCTCTTCGCCTGGCCGAGCGCCAAGTCGGCCGTCATGGGCCCGCAGCAGCTCGCGGGCGTCCTCTCCATCGTGGCGCGCGCCTCGGCGGAGGCGAAGGGACAGCCGTACGACGACGAACAGGACGCCGGCATGCGGGCCTTCGTCGAGGCGCAGATCGAGGCGGAGTCGCTGCCGATGTTCCTCTCCGGGCGGCTGTACGACGACGGGGTCATCGACCCGCGGGACACCCGCACGGTCCTCGGGCTCTGCCTCTCCGCCATCCACAACGCACCGGTCGAGGGCGCGCGCGGCGGCTTCGGCGTCTTCCGAATGTGAGGCCCATCGTGATCACGACAGTTCTGGTGGCGAACCGCGGCGAGATCGCCTGCCGGGTCTTCCGCACCTGCCGCGAGCAGGGCATCGCGACCGTCGCGGTGTACTCCGACCCGGACGCCGGCGCCCTGCACGTACGGGAGGCCGACGCGGCCGTGCGGCTGCCGGGCGCGACGCCCGCCGAGACGTACCTGCGTGGCGACCTCGTGGTGAAGGCGGCGCTCGCGGCGGGCGCGGACGCCGTCCACCCCGGATACGGATTCCTCTCCGAGAACAAGGAGTTCGCGGAGGCGGTGATCGAGGCCGGCCTGATCTGGATCGGCCCGCCGCCCGCCGCGATCGAGGCGATGGCCTCCAAGACCCGCGCCAAGGAACTCCTCGGCATCCCGCCGCTCGCCGCCGCCGACGTCACCGGGGCCGAGCTGCCCGTCCTGGTGAAGGCGGCGGCCGGCGGCGGCGGACGCGGCATGCGCGTCGTCCGCGAACTGGACGCCCTCCCGGCCGCGTTGAAGGCGGCCTCGGCGGAAGCGCTGAGCGCCTTCGGCGACGGCGAGGTGTTCGTCGAGCCCTACGTCGAGGACGGGCGGCACGTCGAGGTGCAGATCCTCGCCGACGCGCACGGCACCGTCTGGACGCTCGGCACCCGCGACTGCTCGCTCCAGCGCCGGCACCAGAAGGTGATCGAGGAGGCCCCCGCGCCCGGACTCCCGGCGGCGTTGCTCGACTCCCTGTACGCCGCCTCCGCCTCCGCCTCCCGGTCCGTCGGCTACGTGGGCGCGGGCACCGTCGAGTTCCTGGTCGCCGAGGGCCCCCAAGCTCTCGGCTCCGCTCAAGCAGGGGGGACCTTCGTCGCGCACTTCCTGGAGATGAACACCCGCCTCCAGGTCGAGCACCCGGTCACCGAGGAGATCCACGGCCTCGACCTGGTCGCCCTCCAGCTCGCGGTCGCCGAGGGCACCCCGCTCCCGCCCGAACCGCCCGCGCCCCGGGGCCACGCCATCGAGGCCCGCCTCTACGCGGAGGACCCGGCGGGCGGCTGGACCCCGCAGACCGGCCTGCTGCACGCGCTGGAGTTCGAGGAGCCGGGAGCGCCGGGAGCGCCGGGAGCGCCGGGAGCGGGCGGGGCGTACGGGACGCCCGGAGCGCCCGGAGCGCACGCCGGTATGCCCGGGGCGCCCGGCGGCTCCTCCGGCGAGGCCCTGGCCCGCACCCGGGTCCGCGTTGACACCGGATACGTCTCCGGCGACACCGTCGGCGTCCACTACGACGCCATGCTCGCCAAGGTCGTCGTCCACGCCGCCACCCGCGCCGAGGCCGCCCGCCGGCTGGCCCACGTCCTGGAACGGGCCCGCGTCCACGGCCCCGCCACCAACCGGGACCTGCTCGTCGCCTCGCTCCGGCACCCCGACTTCGCCGACCCGGCCCGCCTCGGCACCGGCTTCTACGAGCGGCACCTGACCGCCCTGACCGAGCCGCCCGCCGGGGAGGAGCAGGCCGCCGTGGCGGCGGCGCTCGCGGCGGCGGCCGGCGGCCGGAGCCGCTTCGGCGGCGGCTGGCGCAATGTGCGCGCGCAGGACGAGACCCGCACCTACGCGGGGCACGACAGCCACGAGGTCCGCTACCGCCCGGCCCGTACCGGCGGCTACGAGGTGACCTCCCCGCCGGGGATCCGCGCGGTGGCCGTCGCGCCCGACCGGGTGAGCCTCGAAGTCGACGGCGTCGTACGCCACTTCGGCGTCGCCCGGCACGGCGACACGGTCTTCGTCGGCCGCCACCGGCTCACCGCCGCGCCCCGCTTCCCCGACCCGCGCGAGCAGACCGCCCCCGGCTCCCTGCTCGCCCCCATGCCCGGCACCGTCGTCCGGGTCGCCGAGGGCCTCGCCGTCGGCGACCCGGTCGAGGCCGGGCAGCCCCTGCTCTGGCTGGAGGCCATGAAGATGGAACACCGGGTCGTCGCACCCGCCTCCGGCACGCTCACCGCCCTGCACGCCGCCCCCGGCCGCCAGGTCGAGGTCGGCGCCCTGCTCGGCGTCGTACAGCCCCTCGACGTACCGACCGAAGCCCAGGAGGACCAGACCGCATGAGCAGCATCATCGAGTCCCCGGAGCACACCGCTCTCCGCGCCGCTGTCTCCGCCCTCGGCCACCGGCACGGCCCCGGCTTCGACCGGGCGAGCCTGTGGGCCGAGGCCGGCAAGCTGGGCTACCTGGGCGTCAACCTGCCCGAGGAGTACGGCGGCGGGGGCGGCGGCATGGCCGAGCTGTCCATCGTCCTGGAGGAGGCGGGCGCGGCCGGCGCGCCGCTCCTGATGATGGTGGTCTCGCCCGCCATCTGCGGCACGGTCATCGCCCGCTTCGGCACCGAGGAGCAGAAGCGCGAGTGGCTGCCCGGCCTGGCCGACGGCAGCCGCACGATGGCCTTCGGCATCACCGAGCCCGACGCGGGCTCCAACTCCCACCGCATCACCACCACCGCCACCCGCACCGAGGACGGCTGGGTCCTCAACGGGCGGAAGGTCTTCGTCTCCGGCGTCGACATCGCCGACGCCACCCTGATCGTCGGCCGTACCTCGGACGCCCGCACGGGCACCCTCAAGGCCTGCCTGTTCATCGTGCCGCGCGACACCCCCGGGTTCGAGCGGCGGCAGATCGAGATGGAACTCGCCGCCGACGAGAAGCAGTTCGAGCTGGTCCTGGACGACGTGCACCTGCCGGCCGACGCGCTCGTCGGCGACGAGGACGCGGGCCTGCTCCAGCTCTTCGCCGGGCTCAACCCCGAACGGATCATGACGGCCGCGTTCGCGATCGGCATGGGCCGCTTCGCCCTCGCGCAGGCGGTGAAGTACGCCAAGGAGCGGCAGGTGTGGAAGGCGCCGATCGGCTCCCACCAGGCCATCGCCCACCCCCTCGCGCAGGCCCACATCGAGCTGGAGCTGGCCCGCCTGATGATGCGGAAGGCCGCCGCGCTGTACGACGCGGGCGACGACATGGGCGCGGGAGAGGCCGCGAACATGGCCAAGTACGCCGCCGCCGAAGCCTGTGTGCGGGCCGTCGACCAGTCCGTGCACACCCTGGGCGGCAACGGCCTCACCAAGGAGTTCGGCCTCGCCCGGCTGATCACGGCCGCCCGGGTGGCCCGGATCGCCCCGGTCAGCCGCGAGATGATCCTCAACTTCGTGTCCCACCAGTCCCTGGGTCTCCCCAAGTCGTACTGATCCGGGCCATCCTGTCCGTTCCCCGGCACCGTCCACCCACCGATCAGGGGGCCCGTACGCATGGTGTTCCACAGCGAGTTCGCGGAAGTTCCGGCCGTCTCCCTCCCCATCCACGACGCCGTCCTCGGGCGGGCCGCCGAGTTCGGGGACCTGCCCGCGCTGGTCGACGGGACGGCCGGCGAGGGTGGGCTGACGCTCACCTACGGCCAGGTCGACGCCTTCCACCGGCGGGTGGCCGCCGGTCTCGCGGAGGCCGGCCTCCGCCAGGGGGACGTGCTCGCCCTGCACAGCCCCAACACCGTGCTGTTCCCGGTCGCCTTCTACGCCGCCACGCGCGCCGGGGCGGCCGTGACCACCGTGCACCCGCTGGCCACGCCGGAGGAGTTCGCCAAACAGCTCCGCGACTCCTCCGCGCGGTGGATCGTCACCGTGTCGCCGCTGCTCGCGACGGCCCGGGCGGCGGCCGAACTCGCGGGCGGCGTCGAGGAGATCCTGGTCTGCGACACCGCCGACGACTGCCGCTCGCTCCAGTCCTTCCTCGGCTCGACCGCGCCCGAGCCGGTCCTCGCCGTCGACCCGGACACGGACCTCGCCGCCCTCCCGTACTCCTCCGGCACCACCGGCGTCCCCAAGGGCGTGATGCTCACCCACGCCTCCGTCGCCACCAACCTCGCCCAGCTCGAACCGCTGATGCCGATGGGGCCGGGTGACCGAATTCTTGCGGTTTTGCCCTTTTTTCATGTGTACGGGCTCACTGCTCTGATGAACGCCCCGCTGCGGCGCGGCGCCACCGTCGTGGTGCTGCCCCGCTTCGAGCTCGACGGCTTCCTCGCCGCCATCGAGAAGCACCGCATCAACGCCCTGTACGTGGCCCCGCCGATCGTCCTCGCGCTCGCCAAGCACCCGGCGGTCGCCGACTACGACCTGTCCTCGCTGCGCTACATCGTCTCCTCCGCCGCCCCGCTGGACGCGGCCCTCGCCGACGCCTGCTCGGCCCGGCTCGGGCTGCCGCCGATCCGCCAGGCGTACGGCATGACGGAGATGTCCCCGGCCACCCACCTCGTCCCGCTCGCCGCCGAGAACCCGCCGCCCGGCACCGTCGGGAAGCTGCTGCCGTCCACCGAGATGCGGCTCGTCGCCCTCGACGACCCGGCGCGCGACGCCGGACCGGGGGAGGAGGGCGAGATCGTCTTCCGGGGCCCGCAGGTCATGAAGGGCTACCTGGGCCGGCCCGAGGCCACCGCCGCCATGATCGACGCGGACGGGTGGCTGCACAGCGGGGACGTCGGACGGGTCGACGGGGACGGCTGGCTGTACGTCGTCGACCGGGTCAAGGAACTCATCAAGTACAAGGGGTTCCAGGTCGCCCCGGCCGAACTGGAGGCCCTGCTGCTCACCCACGAGGGCATCGCGGACGCGGCCGTCATCGGGGTGCCCGACGAGGACGGCAGCGAGATCCCCAAGGCGTTCGTCGTACGCCAGCCCGCCGCGCGGGACCTGACCGGCGAGGACGTGGCCGCCTACGTGGCCGAGCGGGTCGCCCCGTACAAGAAGATCCGCCGGGTGGAGTTCATCGAGACGGTGCCGAGGGCAGCGTCGGGGAAGATCCTCCGCCGAGAGCTGCGCGAGCCGAGAGAACCGAGGGACCGCACATGAGCCTGATCGACGTCGCCACCGACCGGGGCATCACCACGCTCGCCCTGGACTCCCCGGCCACCCGCAACGCGCTGTCCGCGCCGCTCGTCGCCGAGCTCGCCGACGCGCTCAGCGGCTGCGGCAAGGACCCGGCGGTCCGGGCCGTCGTGCTCACCCACACCGGATCCACCTTCAGCGCGGGCGCCGACCTGAAGGCCCCGCCCGGGCCGTACGTCTTCGTCGACCTGCTGCGACAGATAGTGGAGCTCCCCAAACCGGTCGTCGGCGTCGTCGACGGCCACGCCCGCGCGGGGGGCCTCGGCCTGCTCGGCGCCTGCGACATCGTGGTGGCGTCGGAGACCTCGGACTTCGCGCTCACCGAGGTACGGATCGGGGTCGCGCCCGCCGTGATCTCGCTGACCCTGCTCCCCAGGCTGGACCCGCGCGCGGCCGCCCGCTACTACCTGACCGGCGAGCGCTTCGGCACCGACCGGGCCCGGGACATGGGCCTGGTGACGGCCGGCACGGACGAGCTCGACGGCATCCTCGACGGGCTGCGCGGCGCCTCCCCGCAGGGGCTGAAGGCGTCGAAGCGGCTGGTCACGGCTAGAGTCCTGGAAGCCTTCGAGCGGGACGCGGAGGAGCTGGTCCAGCTGTCCGCGTCGCTGTTCGCCTCGGCCGAGGCACGCGAAGGGATGACGGCCTTCCTCGAACGACGGGACCCAGCATGGCGGCTCTGACCGGCCCGAAGCAGGACCGGAGCCGCGCCACCCGGCAGCGGCTCCTGGAGGCCGCGGTGTCCTGCCTCGCCGAACACGGCTGGGCGGGCTCCACCGTGTCGGTCGTCGCCGAACGGGCCGGCGTCTCGCGCGGCGCCGCCCAGCACCACTTCCCGACCCGGGAGGACCTGTTCACGGCGGCGGTCGAGTACGTCGCCGAGGAACGCTCCCAGGCCCTGCGCGAGCTCCCCGCGGTCGGGCGCCAGGAGGCCGTCGCGGCCCTCGTCGGCCTCTTCACCGGCCCCCTCTTCCGCGCCGCCCTGCACCTGTGGGTGGCCGCCGCCGACGAGGCCCAGCTGCGCGCCCGCGTCACCGAACTCGAAGCCCGCGTGGGCCGCGAGTCCCACCGCATCGCCGTCGAACTCCTCGGCGCCGACGAGTCCCGCCCCGGCGTCCGCGAATCCGTCCAGGGCCTCCTCGACATGGCCCGCGGCCTCGGCCTCGCCACCCTCCTCACCGACGACCGGGCCCGCCGGGAACGGGTCGTCGCCCAGTGGGCACGGCTGCTGGACGAGGCGCTGGGCTGAGGACGGGGTGGGGGCGGGGGCGGGGACGCGTCCGCCCCCAGGCCGGGGCCGGGTCCGCCGGGCCGAGGTCGGGGCCGGGTCCGCCGGGCCGCGTCCCGGCCGGCGGTGATCCCGTGAGGTTCCTCCCCGTCCGCCCGTGACGCGGGCCACAGCCACCCCCGCGCCCCCGCAGTACGCTGGTCGCATGCTTTCGCTCGTACGTCGCCGCCACGTGGATCTGCTCCGCGTCGCGAGCATGGGCTGTCCGGGTCGTCACTGACCCCAGGCCCCACCCCTCCGCCCGGCACGGAACGACACGGCACGACCTGCCACGCATCCGTGTCCCGGGCGCCGTACACCCCCGCGGACGCACACCATGAGTTACACCTCGCAGCTCCCCATCGTCGACCTCTCCGCCGCCGACCGAGGCCCGCAGGCCCGTCGGCTGCTCCACGCGCAGCTCCACTCCGCCGCCCATGACGTGGGTTTCTTCCAGCTCGTCGGGCACGGCGTGACCGAGGCCGAGACGCGGGCCCTGACCGGCGCCATGCGGGCCTTCTTCGCGTTGCCGGAGGCGGACCGGCTCGCCCTGGACACCACCCACTCGCCGCACTTCCGCGGCTACACCCGGATCGGCGACGAGCGCACCGGCGGCGCCCGCGACTGGCGCGACCAGCTGGACATCGGGGCCGAGCGGCCCGCGCACCTGCCGGGCCCGCACGAGCCCGCGTACTGGTGGCTCCAGGGCCCCAACCAGTGGCCGGCGAACCTGCCGGAACTGCGGCTCGCCGCGCTGAACTGGATCGAGCGGCTCAGCGGCGTCGCCGAGCGGCTGCTGCACGAGCTGCTGGCCTCGATCGGCGCCGCGCCCGACTTCTACGACGACGCGTTCGGCCCGCGCGCCCACCCGCACCTGAAGCTGGTCCGCTACCCGGGCAGCAGCGGCGAGGGCGACGACCAGGGCGTCGGCGCGCACAAGGACTACGGGTTCCTGACGCTGCTGCTCCAGGACCAGGTGGGCGGGCTCCAGGTGGAGCGGGAGGACGGCGTCTTCCACGACGTGCCGCCGCTGCCGGGCGCGTTCGTCGTCAACCTCGGCGAGCTCCTGGAGGTGGCGACGGACGGCTATCTGGTCGCCACCAACCACCGGGTGGTCTCGCCCCCCGGCGCGACGGAACGGTTCTCCGTCCCGTTCTTCTACAACCCGCGGCTCGACGCCCGGATCGCCCCGCTCCCGTTCCCGTACGCCGGGGCGGCGCCCGGGATCACGACCGACCCGGCGAACCCGCTGTTCGCCGAGTACGGCCGTAACGAGCTGAAGGGCAAGCTGCGCGCCCATCCGCTGGCGGCGGCCCGCCACCACGCGGACCTGCTGCTGGCCCAGGATCAGCCGGCGATGTCCTCGTAGCCCTCGATCTCGCGCGGGTCGCGCTGACCGGGGCCCGTGTACAGCGCGGAGGGGCGCACGAGGCGGCCGGTGCGCTTCTGCTCCAGGATGTGCGCCGACCAGCCGGCCGTGCGGGCACAGGTGAACATCGAGGTGAACATGTGCGCCGGCACCTCGGCGAAGTCCAGCACGATCGCCGCCCAGAACTCGACGTTGGTGGCGAGGACGCGGTCGGGGCGCCGGTTGTGCAGCTCCTCCAGGGCGGCCTTCTCCAGCGCCTCGGCGACCTCGAAGCGCGGCGCGGCGAGCTCCTTGGCCGTGCGGCGCAGGACGCGGGCGCGCGGGTCCTCGGCGCGGTAGACGCGGTGGCCGAAGCCCATCAGCCGCTCGCCCTTGTCGAGGGCCTGCTTCACGTACGCGGTGGCGTCGCCGGTCCGCTCGATCTCCTCGATCATGCCGAGCACGCGGGACGGCGCGCCGCCGTGCAGCGGGCCGGACATGGCGCCGACCGCACCCGACAGGGCCGCGGCCACGTCGGCGCCGGTGGAGGCGATGACCCGGGCGGTGAAGGTGGAGGCGTTCATGCCGTGCTCGGCGGCGGAGGTCCAGTACGCGTCGACGGCCTTGACGTGCTTCGGGTCGGGCTCGCCCCGCCAGCGGACCATGAAGCGCTCGACGACGGTCTCGGCCTTGTCGATCTCGCTCTGCGGGACCATCGGCAGCCCCTGGCCGCGGGCCGACTGGGCCACGTACGACAGGGCCATGACGGCGGCGCGGGCGAGGTCGTCGCGGGCCTGCTCGGCGGAGATGTCCAGGAGCGGTTTCAGACCCCAGACCGGCGCGAGCATCGCGAGGGCGGACTGCACGTCGACGCGGATGTCGCCGGAGTGCACCGGGATGGGGAAGGGCTCGGCGGCCGGCAGGCCGGGGTTGAACGCGCCGTCGACCAGCAGACCCCAGACGTTGCCGAAGGAGACGTGACCGACCAGGTCCTCGATGTCGACCCCGCGGTACCGGAGGGCGCCGCCCTCCTTGTCGGGCTCGGCGATCTCCGTCTCGAACGCGACGACTCCTTCGAGCCCCGGTACGAAGTCAGACATGAGGCGGCTCCTCTATAGCGACGTGTGCGGTGCATGCGCTGTGCGGGACGCATGCCTGCCTGATCGATGATCAATCATTAGGTCGGGCCGGGTTGGCGGGACATAACAGTGATCCAGCCCATGAGTCTGTACGGTTCCGATGATGCGGGGAAGCGTGACATCCGGCACACTGCGCCGAACCGGCGATGAAGGATTAACGGCCCGTGGTGCCGGGCAGACTCGGGCGCTACGGCAGGATGGCCCCGTGACCGACGCTCTCGATCCCGCCGACATGCGCGAGCAGTACCGCACCATGGAGTTGACCGTGGCGGACCTCGCACCCGAACCGATCGAACAGTTCTCGCGCTGGTTCAAGGAGACCACCGCGACGCCGGCGATCCACGAGCCGAACGCGATGGTCGTCTCCACCGCCACCCCCGACGGCCGCCCGTCCTCGCGCACCGTGCTGCTCAAGCACTACGACGGGGCGGGTTTCGTGTTCTTCACCAACTACGGCTCCCGCAAGGGCCGGGAGCTGGCGGAGAACCCGTACGTCTCGCTGCTCTTCCCCTGGCACCCGATGGCCCGCCAGGTCATCGTCACCGGCCGCGCGGTGCGCGTCGGACGCGACGAGACGGTGGCGTACTTCCGCACCCGCCCGCACGGCTCGCAGCTGGGCGCGTGGGCGAGCCGGCAGTCCTCGGTGATCGGCTCGCGGGCCGAACTGCTGGCCCGGTACGAGGAGCTGGCCGCCCGCTACCCGGAAGGCGAGCAGGTGCCGGTGCCGCCGGAGTGGGGCGGTCTGCGGGTGGTGCCGGAGACGGTGGAGTTCTGGCAGGGCCACGAGAACCGGCTGCACGACCGCCTGCGGTACGTGCGCGAGGCCGGCGAGGGCGACGCGACCTGGCAGGTGGAGCGCCTCTCGCCGTGACGGCGGGCGCCCCTGGAAACCAGGAGATCTGGGGAACCAGGAGATCTGGGGAACCAGGAGATCTGGGGAACCTGGGGACCCTGAAAACACAGACGACCCGTGGGCCTTGGTCCCGTCCGCTGCAGTTCGGACGGAAGCCGGCCGGACTTACCGGCGGCCCACGGGTCGGGTGACTGCGTTGTCTTCGGCAGAAGGCCTGCCGAGGTGCACAAGAGTGCGACGGCAGGCCTTAGCCCGCAGTCACCTCACGAGTCCGAAAAGAAATCATGTTTTCGGATCACCTCCTTTCACGTGTGGCTTCACCCTAGGAAGCCCCGCGCTCCCGCTCAACCTATTTTCGGGAACGGGATTTTCGGGAACGGGCTGTGTCCTGGGTCACGTTTCCAGTTGAATGGGGCAGGGGGTGTCGGATGAGTGCTTCGACGGGTTCTGCCAGCGACACGGCGCGGGTTCCCGGGGTGCCGGGGGCGGACCTGCTGGCCGCCCTGCTCGACGGGATGGACGCGGCGCTGTGCGCCCTGGACGCCGACGGGACCGTCACCCACTGGAACCGCGAGGCCGAGCGGATCCTCGGCTGGCCGGCCGCGGAGGCCGTCGGACGGCACGGCTTCGACGGCTGGGCCGCCCGCAGCGCCGACGCCGAGGAGACCCTGGCCCGGCTGATGCGGGCGATGACCGCGCCCGGCCGCCAGGTCCACGAGTTCGCGCTGTTACGCAAGGACGGCGGGCGGGTCCTGGTCCGCACCCAGACGGCGGGCGTGCGCGGGGCCGACGGCGCCCCGGCCGGGGTGTACTGCGCGTTCAGCGAGGTGCACGTCCAGGTCGACCTGGAGCGGTCGATCGCCCTGAGCGAGGCCCTGTTCTCGGACGCCTCCTGGGGTGTCGTCCTGGTCGACGTGGACCTGCGCCCCGCCGTCGTCAACGCGTACGCGGCCCGCGCCCTCGGCACCGCCCGCACCACGCTCCTCGGGCGCCCGCTGGGCGAGATCGTCACCCAGGGCGTCGAGCAGCTGGAGTCCGCCCTCCAGCACGTGCTCGCCGCCCAGGCGCCGCCCGAGCCGACCGACCTGTGGGTGACCCTGCGCGGCCCGCGCGGCGAGCGCCGCCGCTGCTGGCGCTCCGGCTTCGTCCGGCTCGCCTCCCCGCTCGCCGAGGGGCCGGAGCCGGTCCCCCTGGGCGTCGGCTGGCTCTTCCAGGACGTCACCGACGCCCGCCTCGCCGAACAGGACGCGGACCGGCTGCGCTTCCGCTGGAGCCAGCTGCACCGCGCGGGCGCGGCGGCGGCGGAGTGCGAGACCCCGACGGAGGCCGCCGCGACCCTCCTGGACTTCGCCCTGGCCGGCTTCGCCGACCACGTCCTGATCGACCGCGTCCTCCCCGACGGCCGCCTCGTCCGCACCCTCGCCACCCCGTCCGGAGCCCCCGGCCCGGTCACCCCGACGGCGAGCGGCGGGATCCCGCTCCCCTACGCCGCCTCCCACCCCGCCGTCCAGTCCTCCGCCCGCGCGGGCTGCACCCGCGCGAGCGCCGCCCCCGACACCCCGGACTGGTCCACCGACCGCCTCTGGCCCCCCGGCATGACCCACGCCCTCTGCGTCCCCCTCCGCGCCCGCGCCCGCACCCTGGGCGTCGCCACCTTCCTCCGCTCCGCCTCCCGCCCCGCCTTCGAGCGCGACGACGCGGTCTACGCGGAGACGGTCGCGGGGCGGGTGGCGGCGGCGCTGGACGCGGCGGGCTGATCTGGCCTTCGGGCCTGTCGGACGACTGTGCGATCATCGCTCGTACTTTTGCGATGTCACCGCTCCGGGGGGAACGGAATGCTCCACAGCGTGCTTTCACGTGCGCGCACGGTCCCGCTCGCTCTCTCACTCCTGCTGTCCCTCCTGACCGCCCTGCTGCTCCCCACCGGGACGGCCTGGGCGGCGCCCGCGGAGACGGCGGACACGGAGGCGTGCGCGGTCCTGCCACTGACCGGCTTCGGCTCCGCCGAGCAGGCTCACCCGGTCCCCGTGCTGCAGCCCGGGGCCACGGCCTGCTTCACCGTCACCACCGACACGCCGGGCCTGCACCGGATCATCGTGGGGGACACGGCTTTCGGCCTCCGGACCGAGGTCCTGGACGGCGGGACGGCCGTCCAGTGCGTCGACGCCACCCACGGGCTGAGCGCGATGTCCTGCCGGCTCCCGCACTCGGGCACGTACACGTTGAAGCTGCTCAACCCGGTCTGGGAGGAGCCGGCCGAAGGCTATGTCGCGGTCGTCCCCCTCGCCACCATGGAGGGCTGTCTGCCGGCGGCCGGTACCGCGTGGGACCTGCCGCCGGTGACGGGTGTCGTCGCCCATCGCTCGCAGGTCGTCTGCAGGCCGTTCGACGCGAGGCCGGGGGAGCGGGTCAGGGTCCAGAGCACCGGCCTGACCGGCGGCGTGGAGTGGATCACCGACGAGACCGGCGCACTCCTGTGCGACCTGAGCCAGGCATGCCTCCTGCCCGGTGACGGACCGTACCGGCTGCTGGCGCATCCCGAGCGCACCGGGCCGCAGTTCCTCCCGGCGACCTACGAGACGACCGTCCGCCGCTACTCCGACCCGGTCCCGTGCGCGACGGTGCCGGTCGGTCCGTACGGCTCCGCGCCGGCGCCGCAGCAGTCGTCCGCACCGTGCAAGACGTTCACCGTCCCGGCCGACGGCACGTACTACGTCCTGCCGGGGACGACGTCGTCCTCGGGAACCGTCGTCTACGACCGCGCCGGCGTCCTGCGTTGCTCCTGGACCGATCGATGCGCGCTGACCGCGCCAGGGCCCTACACCGTCTTCACGGACCGGCCCACACTGGTTCTCGACGCGACCTCGACGGAGGGCTGCGCGCAAGGAGTGGCGGGGGTCAACAGCGGCTCGCTCGCCGAGCTCGGTGAACGGGACTGCTTCGTGCTGCCCTTCCCGGCGGGCGCCCGCATCGCGGCGGTCGCGGACAAGGTCGCGCCGTTCCCCGACGCGATCCGCGTGGTCGACGCGACCGGCGCGGACGTGTGCCGCGAGGACACCGCCGAGGCGGGCACCTGCACGCTCTCCGGGCAGGCGCCGTTCCGGCTGCTCGTCGACGCGCCGATGAGCGTCTGGGATCCCCCGTACGCGGCCCGCCCCTACACGGTCCGGGTGTACCGCACCGACGGCCCGGGCTCCTGCCCCGTCCTGCCGGCCGGGGACTTCACGCCCACGGGCGCCTCGGTCCGGCTGGACACGGGCGAGCAGACGTCGTTCTGCCTGTCGATCCCGGCCGCCGACCACTCGGCGGCGGAGATCCTCCACGTCGACCAGATCTCGGGCGGTTCGTCGTCGCTCTCGTCCACCGTCTTCGACGAGCGGGGGCAGAAGGTCTGCGAACTGCGCCGACGGCACGACGCGTGGCAGGCCTGCTCCCTCGCGCCGGGCACGGCGTACACGGTCCTCGCGGTCGGCGCGTCGGGCGCGGGCGAGTTCCGTGTCAGCAGGAAGGACGTCACCGCGACCGCACGAGGGTGTGACGTCACCCCCGCCACGGCCGTGGGGAGCCCCGCGTACACGGGCACGCTCCCGCCGCCGGGCACGCTGCTGTGCCGGCGGGTGACCACCGAGGCCCCGGGCGACACCCTGTTCCTGGGGCTGCGCGACGGCGGCGACAACGCCTCGAAGGCCGCCTTCCGCTCCGACGGCCGCCAGGCCTGCGGCCTCTCGCGCTCGGGCTGTTCGGTGCGCGGCGCGACGAGCTACCAGACGCTGATCGAGGTGACGGGGTACGCGACCACACCCCCGTCGTCGTACCGCTTCGAGGCCCAGCGGGTGGCGACCGCCGCCGGCGCCGCTCCGGAGTGCGTGAAGGCGGCGGACATCGCCTACGGCTACGGTCCGGTCACCGGAGTTCTCGACGAGCGGCGCACGGCCGTGTGCGTGGCGCTGCCGACCTACGCCAAGGACAGCCTCCGGACGAAGGTCGTCGAGACGGAGGGCGGCTTCTACCCGCCCGTCCCGCTGCTGATCGCCCTGGGCCAGGGGGGCGTCGTCTGCCAGGGCCCGAACGAGGACACCTGCACCGTCTTCGGCACCGAGGGCACCGCGCAGCCCACCGTGCTGTTCCTCGGGCTGCCTGAGAAGGCGTCCTACAGCGCGTTCTCCGCCGAGGCGGGCTGCACCCTGACCGTCTGCGGCGGCGCGTCCGTCTCCTTCGGCACGGTGACACCGCCCTTCGGCGGGAGCGGCACCAAGGCACGGGTGACACTGACGGGTACGGCGCTGAAGGCCGGTCACACGCTGCGGATCGGTTATCCGTCGGGTACGACGGCCGAGAGCACGACCGTGTCCGTGGCGGCCGACCGGCGTTCGCTGGTCGCCGAGTTCGACCTGACCGGCGCGCCGGTCGGCGCCTGGCCGCTCTCGGCGGTGGACGGGGAGCAGACGACCCCGCTGGGCACGTTCACGGTCGTCAAGGCCTCAGCCGTGGGCCTCGGCAGCTTCAAGGCCCTCGGCTCCACCCGGCTCATGGACACCCGGTCGGGTCTCGGCGTGCGCCAGGGCAAGGTGGGACCGGACGGTACGGTCACCCTCCAGGTGGCCGGCGCGGGCAGGGTTCCGGCCACGGGGGTGAGCGCCGTCGTGCTCAACGTCACCGTGACCGCGCCCACCGCCGGCGGCTTCGTCTCCGTCCACCCGGCCGGGACGGCCCGTACCGCCGCCTCGAACCTCAACTTCAAGGCCGGGCAGACGATCTCCAACCTGGTCGTCGTGCCCGTCGTGAACGGCAAGGTGAGCTTCTACAACAGGGCCGGGTCCACCGACCTGCTCGCCGACGTGGCCGGCTACTACGTCACGGACGGCACGGGAGGCACGTACGAGCCGGTCACGCCGACGCGTCTGATGGACACGAGGTCGGGACTGGGGGTGCGCAAGGGGAAGGTCGGGCCCGGACACGGCGGAATGGTCCTGCTCCAGGTCACCGGCCGGGGCGGGGTTCCCGCGACCGGGGTGAGCGCCGTGGTGCTCAACGTGACGGCGACTGCGGGCACGTCCGGGAGCTTCGTCTCGGTGCTCCCGCGCGGCAGCCTCCCCGACTCCACTTCGAACCTCAACTTCAGCGCCGGGCAGACCCTCCCGAACCTGGTGGTCACGAAGGTCGGCGCCGACGGGAAGGTGGTCTTCTACAACCACCTGGGCTCCGTGGACCTGCTCGCGGACGTCGCCGGTTACTACACCACCGGACCCTCCGGTTCGGCTTACCACCCGATGACTCCGAACCGGCTGATGGACACCCGGTCCGGCCTCGGCGCCCCGAAGGCCAAGGTCGGCGCCGGCCGGACCGTCACCCTTCAGGTGGCGGGCACCCACGGCATCCCCGCGACCGGAGTCACGGCCGTCGTGGTCAACGTGACGGCCGTCGCGCCGACGGCGGCGGGCTTCGTCTCCGTCTTCCCGGACGGGACGGCCCGCACCTCCGCGTCGAACCTGAACTTCACCGCCGGGACGACGATCCCCAACCTGGTCGTCGTGCCCGTGGTGAACGGGAAGGTGAGTTTCTACAACCACGCGGGGTCCGTGGACCTGCTGGCGGACGTCGCCGGGTACTACGTCTCGTAGGAGACGCGCGGGACCTGACGGACACGACGAGGGGGCGGTGGCGAGGATTCGCCACCGCCCCCTCGTGCGGGTCCGCGCCGTGATCAGTGCCGGAAGAAGATCCGGTCCCCGTACTCCGTCATCACGCGCCCGTTCCACTCGTGGCCGCCGTCCACGTTGCCCGAGCGGAGCAGGGGCGGCTCGATGCCGCGGCGGACCAGTTCCTCGGCGGCGGCGGCCATGGTGGCCTGCATGAGGGCGCTGGTGACGACGGTGGAGGCGGGGGCGAAGGGGGCCTCGATGCCCTCGTGGGTGAGTTCGGCGTCGCCGATGGCGATCTTGGAGTCGAGGACCACGTCGCAGTGGTCCTTCAGGTACGTCCCCGAGACGTGCCGCGACTTCGTCTCCGTCGCGTACGCCACGGAGGTGACCCCGATGACGGTGAGGCCGAGGGCGCGGGCGTTCATCGCCATCTCGACCGGCAGGGCGTTGCGGCCGGACAGCGAGATGATGATCAGGACGTCGCCGGCCCGCGCGGGGGAGGAGTCCAGGACGGCGCCGGCCAGGCCGTCGACGCGTTCGAGCGCGGAACCCAGGGTCGCGGGCATCACGTCGACGCCGACGACGCCCGGCACGGCCAGCAGGTTCATCAGAGCCAGGCCGCCCGCGCGGTAGACGACGTCCTGGGCCGCGAGCGAGGAGTGGCCCGCGCCGAAGGCGAAGAGCCGGTTGCCCGAGGCCACCGCCCCGGCGATGGCCGTCCCGGCCGCTGAGATGGCGTCCGCCTCTTCGTCCCGCACCTTCTGGAGCAGGCCGATCGCGGCGTCGAAGAACTGTCCGGCCAGCTTGCTCTCGCCCATGGCGGCGGCTCCTTCTCGTCGTGGTCGCCGATCACGGTGCGGTCTGGACCATTGCTCTGTCAATACCGCCTCACCCCTGTGCGCCCCGGTTGTCCGCGCGATGCGTCAGAATTGGGGCAGGGCCAGCGCACGACTCATCGAGGGGCACGTATGTCCGGACTGATCGACACCACGGAGATGTATCTCCGCACCATCCTTGAGCTCGAAGAGGAAGGTGTGGTCCCCATGCGCGCCCGGATCGCCGAGCGGCTGGACCAGAGCGGTCCGACCGTGAGCCAGACCGTGGCCCGCATGGAGCGGGACGGCCTGGTGGCCGTCGCCAGCGACCGGCACCTGGAGCTCACCGAGGAGGGCCGCCGCCTGGCCACCCGCGTCATGCGCAAGCACCGGCTCGCCGAGTGCCTGCTCGTCGACGTGATCGGCCTGGAGTGGGAGCAGGTCCACGCGGAGGCGTGCCGCTGGGAGCACGTGATGAGCGAGGCCGTGGAGCGCCGCGTCCTGGAGCTGCTGCGCCACCCGACGGAGTCGCCGTACGGCAACCCGATCCCGGGCCTGGAGGAGCTGGGCGAGAAGGCCGAGGCGGAGTCCTTCCTGGACGACTCGATGGTCTCGCTGGCCGACCTGGACGCCGGCGGCGAGGGCAAGACGGTGATCGTCCGCCGGATCGGCGAGCCCATCCAGACGGACGCCCAGCTGATGTACACGCTGCGCCGTGCGGGCGTGCAGCCGGGTTCGGTGGTCTCCGTGACCGAGTCCCCCGGCGGCGTCCTGGTGGGCAGCAGCGGCGAGGCGGCCGAGCTCGACGCCGAGGTCGCCGCACACGTCTTCGTCGCCAAGCGCTGACCGCCGAGAGTTGACTGCCGGGAGCTGACCGCCGAGAGCTGACCGCCCAAGCGCCGACCGCCGGGCGCTGACCGCCTGGGGTCGGGACCCGACCGTCGGGCGCCGACCGCCCAGCGTCGACCGTCGGACCCCGACCGCCAACCCCCGACCGCCAACCCCCGACCGCCGACCGCCGACCTCATCCGCCCCTCTCGTCACCCCCGCGTTCCTCTCCGTCCCGTACGGGGCCCGGTTTACGGCGGAATCGCCACGCCCGCGCCCTCGCCCGTGCCACGCTGGGGGGATGAGGGCCGTCCTTCATGCGTATCGCGCCAGCGCGACAGAAAGCCCCGGCGCCCTGAGGCGCCGGGGCCTGTCCTCCCCTGTCCTGACCCGGAGCCCCGAGCTCCCAGGGTCAGTCCCCACGGACCGATTTCCCCGAGCGGTCCGCCTCCCGCTGAAGATCTCCCCTCGGCCGCGTCCGTCAATCCTTGAGCGCCGTCACTCGAACGAGGGGTGTTGAGCGGCAGGAGCCCATTTTCGAATACAGGTTCGATAGTCTGGCGCAGTTCCAAGGGAGAAGAGGGGGTGCCGAGCAGCATGGTGCGACGACTCGACGTCACCGGGGCCGACGGCGTACGGCTGGCGGCCTGGGACTTCACGGAGGAGACCGCCCCGGGGGCGGTCGACGGCTCCGGCGTCTTACTCCTGCACGGGCTCATGGGCCACGCCGCCCACTGGACCCACGCCGCCTGCCGGCTGGGCCGGCGCCACCGCACCGTCGCCCTCGACCAGCGCGGCCACGGGCACAGCGAGAAGCCCGCGGCGGGCCCCTTCACGCGCGAGGCGTACGTCGCCGACGCGGCGGCCGTCGTCGAGCGGCTCGGCCTCGGCCCCGTCACCCTCGTCGGGCACTCCATGGGCGCCCTCACCGCCTGGCAGCTCGCCGCCGAGCGCCCCGACCTCGTCCGCGCCCTCGTCATCTGCGACATGCGCGCCTCCGCCCTGGGCGCGGCCTCCCAGCGCGAGTGGCAGGACTGGTTCCGCGGCTGGCCCGTCCCCTTCGCCTCGCTGGACGCCGTCCGGCAGTGGTTCGGCGACGCGGACCCCTGGGTGGAGCGCCCGCACCCGGCCCGGGGCGAGTTCTTCGCCGAGGTGATGGCCGAGCGGCCGGACGGCTGGCGCCCCGTCTTCGACCCGGCCCAGATGCTCACCTCCCGCGAGACCTGGGTCCACGACGCCCACTGGGAGTCCCTCGCCCAGGTCCGCTGCCCCACCCTCGTCGTCCGCGGCCTCGACGGCGAGTTGGGCCGGGCCGAGGCGCAGGAGATGGTCCGGGTCCTGCCCCGAGGGGCGTACGCGGAGATCCCCGACGCCGGGCACCTCCTCCACTACGAGCACGCCGACGCCTGGTGGGAGACCGTCGAGCCCTTCCTGGAGGGCGTTCTGACGTCCCGGCAGGCACCGGCACGGGGTCTGCCCGGCCCGCCGGGTCTATAAGATCACCGGCGGCGCCGATCGGGCGTCCGTGATGCCAGCGACGTCGGACCCGGAGGTCCCCTTGCAGCTCGCCCGCCGTACGGTCCTGCTCGCGGCCGGGGCCGCGTCCGCCGCCCTCGCCGTCGCCGCCCCCGGCACGGCCGCGGCGGCCGGACCGCTGCCCCCGGCCGGCCCCCGCACGGGCGACAACCCGGTCGTGCGGGAGAACCTGGCGGAGGGCTCCGACCAGTGGGGCGTCGGCAGCCGCGAGACCTGCGGGGTCGACGCCCGCCGGCCCGAGATCCAGGGGTACGCGACCGCCGCCTCCGTCGAGCCCGGCCAGGACCTCGCCCTGCGCGTGTCGGCGCGCGCCGACCGCACCTGCACGGTCGAGGTCTACCGCCTCGGCCACTACGGCGGCGACCGCGCCCGCCACCTGCTCACCGCCGAGGACGTCCCGGCCGACGGCCGCACCTGGAGGACGCGGGTCCCCGCGAGCTGGATCTCCGGGCTCTTCCTCGCCGTCCTCACCACGCCCGACGGGCACCGCGCCTACACGCCCTTCGTGGTCCGCGAGCCCGCCCGCCGCTCCGACGTCCTGGCCGTCGTCCCGCTGAGCTACGCCGGCCGGCGCCCGTACCCGGGCCTCGGCATGCCCGCGACCCTCGGTACGGACGCCAGCACGGCCCGCTGGCTGGAGGAGGCCGGGTACGACGTCACGTACGCGACCGAGGAGGACGTCCGCAAGGGCAGGGTCCGCCCGGCCCGTTACGCGGCCGTCGTCCACCCCTCGGCGACCGCCCTGCCCCGCCCGCTCGCGCTGGCCGAGCCCGGCCACACCGACGAGCGGACCCGGAGCGAGGCCGCCGCGCTCCTCGACGGCCTGCTCCGGTAGCGGCGTCGGGCTTGGTACGGGAGGGCGTCAGCAGACCCAGAAGCTGACGTCCGCCCCGACCCAGCCCACCAGCGTGCGCTCGTCCCAGATGGTCACCTTGCCGTCCGCGGCGACCTCGAAGCGCACCGCCATCGTGTCGCCGGTGACGGCGCCGCCGGTGACCACGCCGAGCAGCCGCTGCGTGCGGTTCGGGCGGACCCGGGGCGGCAGCGTGAACAGCACCTCGCCCTGGGCCCAGGCCGTGGCGTCGGCCTTCGACATCGAGAAGTGCAGGTGCACCTGGTCGCCGGCGATCCGGTACTGGGGCACGTAGTTGGCGCTGTTCGGGGTGTAGAGCGCGGTGTCGTACGGGACCTCGACCCACGGGTTGGTCCCCGGGTGCGGGAAGCGGGCCACGTTCAGCTGGCGCACCCCGTTCGGCTTCCCGGCGATCCCGAACGCCAGGGTGTCCTCGTACACGCATATGCCCTCGGGCTCGCGGTTGGCGATGCCGGGGAAGGCGGTGATGCTCCGCGACTGGAGCACGGTGCCGGAGGCCCAGTCCGTGCACGTCACCTCGAAGTTGTCGACGTTCTGGTCGCCGTACAGGTGGTAGAGCTGGTCGCCCAGGCTCGTGAAGCCCTGGAGGGTCTTCCCCGACGCCTCGAAGGTCGTCGACCGGACCCGCTGGAACATCCCGGTGGCGGCGAGCCCCAGGTCGTAGGCGTCGACGCCGCCGACCGCCGTCGGCGAGGCCACGTTGTTCGACTGCCAGCGGAAGACCAGCTGGTTCCGGGTCGGGTCGATCGACGCCGAGACCCGGAACACGCCCGTGCGCGGGGTGCGGACGACGGCCGCGTCGGACGCGTCGGCGGTGCCGTTCGGCACGTACGGGACGCGGGCGAGGGCCGTGGCCCAGCCGCCGTTCGGCACGGCGCCGGTCCACAGGTGGATCCCGGCGGCCGTCCGCTCGACGCACAGCCCGGTGCCGTGCCCGGACCGGCCGATGTACATCTTGTCGACGATCGCCCCGTCCACGCTCAGCCGGGTGACCGTGACCCGGTCCATGTCCTCGGGCGTGCCGTCGGGCTGGCACACGTACCAGAGCTGGTCGACGGTCTCCCAGAACACCGACTGCGCGACGCTGACCGACGAGGCGAGGGTGGCGCCGACCAGCAGCGGGGGCGTGACGGCGGAAGCGAGCTTGATCAATTGACGTCTCCTCAAGAGCGGCAGGAAGCCCCGAGCATCGCATGATCACCACGGGGGCGTCCCGGAGAGCTCCGCCCGCCGCCGGCGGCCGAAAAGCGCACGGGCGAACCGGCCATTCCGCTCACCCTCCGTTGACCGATGGTCACGTGATCGCAAAGCATTGCGTGTCCATGCCAGCAACGGAGATCGAGGTATCACGTGTCGGGCATACGTCGCAGACGTTCCTACGCCGTCGGCATCGCCGCCGCGGCCGCCCTGCTCCTGTTCCCCACCGCCGCCCAGGCCGTCGAGGCCCCCGAGGCGCCGTCCGCGAGGGCCGCGGCCCAGCCGGCCAAGGCGGTCGAGCACAAGGTCCCGCAGACCGCCGCGGCCCGGACGGCGGAGTACTGGACGCCCGAGCGGATGGCGAAGGCCGTCCCGGCCGAGCCGGTCGGACGTACGGCGGTGGACGGCGGCCGGACCGCTCCGGCGCCGCAGAGGCCGACCGGTCCGGCGAGGACCGGCTCCGACCCGGTGGCGGGCCACGCGGCCGCGGCCGGCGCCTTCCGGGCGACGGTCTCCGCGACCCAGGTCGTCGGCAAGGTCTTCTTCACCGGCTCGGACGGCAAGGACTACGTCTGTTCCGGCTCGGCCGTGAACAGCACCAACAAGAACATGGTGTTCACCGCCGGGCACTGCGTCCACGGCGGCCCCGGCCAGTCGTGGAACTCCAACTGGCAGTTCGTGCCGTACTACGACCACGGCAGCCGTCCCTACGGCACCTGGTGGGCCGAGACCCTCGTCGCGTTCAACGGCTGGACCAACGACGGGAACTTCGGCTACGACCTCGGCATCGTCATCACCTCGCCCAACTCCAGCGGTGAACTGGTCAACGCCGTGGGCGGCATGGGGCTCCAGTGGAACCAGTCCAAGGACCGCTTCGTGACGGCCATGGGCTACCCGCAGGCCCCGCCCTTCGACGGCGAGTGGCAGTACTTCTGCGCCGCGACCAGCTCCCAGCGCAGCTGGTGGACCACCGACCAGATCAAGATCCCGTGCAACATGACCGGCGGATCGAGCGGCGGTCCCTGGATCTTCGGCAAGGACGACGGCGTCTACTACAGCGGCTGGGTCAACGGCGTGAACAGCAACGTCGACGACCGGGACCACCCGACGGAGATGCGCTCGCCGTACTTCGCCGGCTGGGTCGGCGACGCGTTCAACACCTACTCCTCGTACTGATGACCCGGACCGTACGCGACGGGCGCGGCCTGCTCGCCGCCGCGCTGCTGCTGGGCCTGCTCGCCGCGTGCGGGCCGGACTCGGGCTCCCCCGGGGACGGCCGGACCCACTCCGTGGATCCGAGCGGCAACCACGTCATCGAGAGCGGCGAGCCGAACATGCCCGAGGACCCCTGAGGGGCGGGGGCCGGTCCCACCAGGGGCCGGCCCCCTTCCCGTACCGGGAGGCGGGAGGTCAGAACGCGAAGACCGTCCGCTCACCGGTCCTGACCCGCAGCTCGCACGTGTTCCCGTAGCGCGCCGTCCAGTCGACCCGCTTGCCCCGCCAGACTCCGGAGCCCGTGACCACGACCGGGTCCCACTCGCGGGTACAGGGGCGCTGCCCCGGTGAGGCGCCCGACAGCCGGGACAGGTCGCCGCCCACCGCGGCCAGCTCCGAACAGGCCTCCGCCGGGGCCGGGTGGGTGCCGCCGGGCGTGGGGGAGCAGACCAGGGTGACCGCGCGGTCGACCGTGGCGGTGGCGGCGTGTTCGCCCTTGCCGACGGTGAGGACGAGCGCCGAGGGCGGGTAGAGCCCGGCGGGCGCGGCGTCGGCTTCGCTGGTGATCGCTGTGGCGACGAGGGCGAGGCCGGTGGTGGTGGCGAGCGCGGTGGCGCCCAGGGTCCGGTAGTAACGCACGGGGGTGTCCCTTCGCGTGTGGGTGCGGATACGGACGGGAGTCTTGTCGACGCGGAGGGTGATCGCACACCTGCTCACCGCTTTCCGGCCGTACGTGCGAACTACGGTCTACCGACCGGTAGTTCGGGCAGCTCGGAGCGGGTGTGCGGCGCTCCGGCGGGGTCCTTGATCGACTCGGGCGGGGTGGCCGTTCAACCGAGAACGACCCCCTGGCCTGCGACGATCCCGAAAATGTTCCGAGTTGGAGCATTCTCGCCCGAGTTCGATCGACCGGAACCCTCCGTTCAGAGCCCCGCGCGGCGCCGTGACAGCTCCCGGAATGTGATCCGGGCCACAACGTGTCACAGGATCGGGCCCCCCGGTGTCTTGAGGCCGAACCACCACGACGGAGGAGAGACACCATGAACGCGCACACCGGCACCAGCACCCACGTGGTCGTCATCGGCGGCGGCTACGCCGGCGTCATGGCCGCCAACCGCCTCACCGGGCGCGAGGGCGTCACCGTCACCCTCGTCAACCCGCGCCCGTCCTTCGTCCACCGGATCCGCCTGCACCAGCTGGTCGGCGGCACCGGCGAGGCCGTCGTCGCCTACCGGGACGTGCTGGCCGAGCGGGTCCGGCTGGTGGTCGACACCGCGACCCGGATCGACGCGGCCGGACGCGGCGTGGACCTGGCGGGCGGCGGGACCCTCTCGTACGACTACCTGGTCTACGCCGTGGGCAGCGGCAGCGCCGACCCGCGGGTGACCGGGGCCGCCGAGTTCGCGTACCCGATCGGCACCCTGGAGGAGGCGGAGCGGCTGCGCCCGGTCCTCGACGCCGCTCCCGCCACCGCCCCCGTCGTCGTGGTCGGCGCCGGCCCCACCGGCATCGAGACCGCCGCCGAACTGGCCGGGGCCGGCCGCGCGGTGACCCTGGTCTGCGGCGGCGTGCTCGGCCCGTACCTGCACGGCCGGGGCCGCCGCTCGGTCGCCGCGCGCCTGGCCCGGCTGGGAGTGACCGTGCTCGACGGACCCGGCACGAAGGTGACCGCCGTGCGCGCCGACGCCGTCGAGCTCGCCGACGGGCGCGCACCGGCCGCCGCGGTGACGATCTGGACCGTGGGCTTCGGTGTGCCGGACCTGGCCGCGCGCAGCGGGCTGAGCACCGACGCCCTGGGCCGCCTGCTCACCGACGAGACCCTGACCAGCGTCGACGACGACCGCGTCATCGCGGCCGGCGACTCGGCGGCCCCCTCGGGCCTGCCGCTGCGGATGAGCTGCCAGGCCGCGATGCCGATGGGCGCGCGCGCCGCCGACACGGTCCTCAGCCGGATCGAGGACGCCCGGCCGGAGACCCTCGGCCGGCCGTTCGCCGCCCAGTGCATCAGCCTCGGCCGGGCCGACGGCATCTTCCAGTTCGCCGACCGCGCGGACCAGGCGGTGTGGTTCAAGGTCGACGGGCGCCTGGGCGCGAAGCTGAAGGAGACCGTCTGCACGGTCGTCGTGAAGCACCTGGCCGACGAGGGGGCGAAGCCCGGCGCGTACGCGCTGCACCGCGGCAAGGCGGGCGCCGCCGCGCGCGCCACGCAGCTCCAGGGCGCGCGCGACGAGACCCCCGCGACCGCCGGACGAGCGGGCTAGCGCGCATGTGGCCCTGGGACCAGGATGTGATCATGAACGATCAAGCGGCCGACCTCGCGACCGACGCCTTCGTCGCCCACCGCAACCTGCTCTTCACCGTCGCCTACGAGATGCTCGGCTCGGCCGCCGACGCCGAGGACGTGCTCCAGGAGACGTGGCTGCGCTGGAGCGAGGTCGACCTCGACCGGGTCGAGGACCGGCGGGCCTACCTGGTCCGGATCACCACCCGGCAGGCGCTCAACCGGCTGCGCTCCATGAAGCGCCGCCGGGAGGCGTACGTCGGCCAGTGGCTGCCCGAGCCGCTGCTCACCACGCCGGACGTGGCCGAGGACGTCGAGCTCGCCGAGAGCGTGTCGATGGCGCTGATGCTGGTCCTGGAGACGCTGTCGCCGACCGAGCGCGCCGTCTTCGTGCTGCGCGAGGTCTTCGAGGTCGAGTACGACGAGATCGCGGCGGCCGTCGACAAGACCCCCGCCGCCGTCCGGCAGATCGCCCACCGGGCCCGCAAGCACGTCGACGCGCGCCGCCCCCGCACGACGGTCACCCCGCGCGAGGCCCGCGCGGTCCTGGAGTCCTTCCAGCGGGCGCTGGAGAGCCGCGACCCGCGGCAGCTCCTCGACGTCCTCGCCCCGGACGTCGTCGTGCTGAGCGACGGCGGCGGCATCCGGCAGGCCGCGGTCCGCCCGATCGTCGGCGCCGACAAGTTCACCCGCCTCTACCTCGGCGGCTCCGCCAAGGCCGGGGTCACGGTCACCTGCGAGCCCGTCACGCTCAACGGCAACCCGGCGCTCCTCGTCCTGGCGGACGGCGAGATCGACGGCATCATGGCGGCCCACGTCGAGGACGGGCACATCACCGGCCTCTACTACGTCCGCAACCCGCACAAGCTCACCCGCGTCGGCGCGGAGACCGCACTCACCCGCTGACCCGCCCCCGGCCGCGACCCCGCGGCCCCCTGGCCACACGGCCACACGGCCACACGGCCACACGGCCACCCGGCCACACGAAAGGGCCGGGCTCCCCTCACGGGAGCCCGGCCCTTCGCCGTCGGGCGCGTACGCCCCGGGGATCAGCCCTTGCTGACCGCCGCCAGGATCTCCGGCAGCCGCTTCGACACGCGCGGCGCCGCCAGCTTCACGCCGGCCCAGGCGATCAGCGCGCCGTACAGCGCGCCGACCGGCAGCAGCAGCCACAGCAGGTCCTCGTGGTCCTCGAAGTGGAGGAAGAGCGTCAGGCCGATCACCGGCGCGCACAGCACCGCGGCGGAGACCATGCCGCCGAAGATCGACATCCAGGCGAGCCCGCCCTGTCCCGGCGCCACGTTCTTGTACGCGCTGTCCTGCGGGATCGAGTACGGGAAGGTCGCCGAGGCCACCGCGCCCGTCGCCATCATCGCGCCGAGCAGCGCCAGGGCCACGCCCAGCGCCTCCGGCAGCTTGTGCCAGGAGTCCAGCATCGCGGCCGTCACCGCCGTCACCAGCACCGTGTACGGCACGGTGATGGCCAGCAGCGCGAGCGCCCGGGCCCGCAGTTCGGCGTACGCGTCGGCCTTCGTCGCGATGGTCTGCGCGACCATCCAGAACGCGGACGTGTCCTGGCCGAACTGGTTGTACATCTGGATGCCGAGCATGCCCGAGGCGAAGCAGGCGAAATAGATACTGCCGGTTCCCTGCAACGCGTTGAAGACCGGGACGATCGCACCGATCGCGAGCGAGGTCACCCACGCCGCCTTCGTCTTCGGGTCACGCCAGATGTAGCGCAGGCTGCGCTCCATCACCGCGCCCGTGCGCCCGCCCGGCAGGATCCGGCCCAGCCGGCCGGAGGACGCCTTGTCCTTGGCGCCCGAGTCCGAGGCCGCGCCGATCGTGGAGCCGTCCGGCTCGACCATCAGGCGCACCAGGCTCCGCTGCCACCAGTGGACCAGGCCCACCAGCGCGGCGGCGGTGATCAGCAGCTTCACCGCGGCCACCGCGTAGTCGCCCCGGCCCGCGGCGTCCACCGCGGAGATCGCGGAGGCCGGCGGCAGCCAGCCCACGACCTCGGCGGCGGGCTCGACCGCGCTCAGACCGCCGGCCTGACTGAGCCGCTGGGCGCCGAAGTTGACCAGCTGCATGCCGACCGCGATCACCAGACCGGACAGGACGGCGAGGTCCCGGCCCTTGCGGGAGGTGAGGAGGCGTACGTTCGCCGCCGCCACCGAGCGCGAGAGCGCCACGCACACCAGCACCACCAGCGGCACCGCGAGGACGGCGAAGAGCGTGCCGGCCGCGCCGTGCGCGAGCGCGACGGCCGCGCCGACGCTCACGCACAGCGTGAACGCCGGGCCGATGCCGACCAGCGAGGCCACCAGCAGCGCCCGGACCAGCGGCCGGGGCCGCAGCGGCAGCATCACGAGCCGCGAGGGGTCGAGGGTCTCGTCCCCGCTCGGCACGAACAGCGGCATGACCGTCCAGGCGAGCGCCAGGATCCCGGCCAGCAGGACGGTCACGGTGGGCGCGTTGACGCTGCCCCGCATGAGGACGAAGCCGAGCAGCGTCACGGCGGCGAAGACCGCGGCGAACACGACCGAGATGATGTAGGCGGCGGTCCGGCCGCCCGACTGTTTCAGGCCGTTCTTGAGGAGCGCCAGCTTGAGCCGTACGAAGACGGCGGTCAGCGACGGGGCGGGCGGAGTGGCGGTGGTCATCGGCCCGAACCGCCCAGCCAGTCCAGGGACTCGCCGGTGTCCCGCCCGTTCGCGCCGACCAGCTCCAGGAACGCGGCCTGCAGCGAGGGCGCTTCGCCCCGCACCTGCTCCAGCGGGCCCTGCGCGCGGATCTGGCCCGCGGCCATCACGGCGACCCAGTCGCACAGCGACTCCACCAGCTCCATGACGTGGCTGGAGAAGACGACGGTGGCGCCCGAGGCGGTGTACCGCTCCAGGACGCCGCGGATGGTCTGCGCCGAGACCGGGTCGACGCCCTCGAACGGCTCGTCCAGGAAGAGGACTTCCGGGTTGTGCAGCAGAGCCGCCGCGAGGCCGATCTTCTTGCGCATGCCGGTCGAGTAGTCGACGACCAGCTTGTGCTGCGAACCGGCCAGGTCGAGCACGTCGAGCAGCTGGGCGGCGCGCTTGTCGACCTCGGCGCCGGGCAGTCCGCGCAGCCGGCCGCTGTACGCGAGGAGTTCGCGTCCGGAGAGGCGCTCGAACATGCGCAGCCCCTCGGGCAGGATGCCGATCCTCGCCTTGACCTCGGCGACCGACTCGGCGTCGGCCCAGACGTCGTGGCCGGCGACCAGGATGCGTCCGTGGTCGGGGCGGAGCAGCCCGGTGATCATCGAGAGGGTGGTGGTCTTGCCGGCGCCGTTGGGGCCCACGAGACCGATGAACTTGCCCGCGGGCAGGACCAGATCGATCCCGTTCACCGCGATCTGCTGGCCGAAACGCTTCCACAGCCCCTCGACACGAACAGCGGGCACCGCACCGGATTCCGGCGCACCGCCCGCTGTTTCGAACACTCCGTCAAATGCCTGGTCAGGCATCATGTTGCGTCAACCCTTCGATGGTCCCCGTCTGACGGGCACCACCTTACGGCCGTACCTGATTCGGCCATATGGTCCTTGGACCCCAAGGCCGGAGCTCAGGCCCTGCGCCCCCGCGCGTCCGCCGCCTCGCGTCCGCACGCGTACGCCAGCGCGCTGATCAGCTCCTCCGCGTCCGGCAGCCAGCGGTTGGCCGCCGTGGGCTTGCGGGCCCACTGCACCGCCCCGAATCCGCCGACCCGGGTCGGCGGTGCCGCCACGAAGTGCCCCTCGCCGCGCGTCGTGAGATCGATCGAGGCGGGCATCCAGCCCAGCTTGCGCACCAGGTCCGGCACCTTGGCCGCGGCGCCCGGGAGCACGAAGAAGAACATCCGGCGGTCGGGCGTGCAGGTCACCGGGCCGAGCGTCAGCTCCATCCGCTCCATGCGGGCCAGCGCGAGGAATCCGGCCGAATCGGACACCTCCAGGGCGTCGAAGGTGCGGCCGGTGGGCAGCAGGATCGAGGCCCTGGGCTGCTTCGACCACATCCGCCGGGCCCCGACGGCGCTGCCGGTCGCCTGCGTCGACCAGTCGGGCCGCGCGGGGTGCGCGCCGGGCGAGGCGCACGCCTCCGTGCCGCAGGAGCAGCGCTCCCGGCCCTCGACCGCCTCCAGCCAGGTCCCGGGGAACACGTCCCAGTGCCGCTCTTCCGCGTACCGCACGGCGCTGTCCAGCAGCGGTTCGCCTCGCTGCTTGGGGATCTGCGCGGCCTCCGTGACTCCCATGGTCTCTTCCACGTCGAACTCAACTCCCGCCGTCACCTGGGGTTACGGGCGGGCCGTCGAGCGGTGTGGAGCATCGATCCTGCATGCGGGGCGCACGGTTGCACGGGCGGGGGCGCGCGTGGGGCAGGAGAGCGTTGGTCGGGTAGGACAGGAGGAGGGGGGCGTCGGTCCCGGCTGCCCGTGGGCGGCTCCGACCGACGTGTCCGGGTTTCGCGTGTTCACATCGGCATTGACCGGATATCTGCCGGGCATTGATCAGTCCTGTTGATCAACCGGATCAACTCGGTTCGGTTCGGGTCGACTCGAACCGGCCCGCACCGCGGATCACCGCACGGCCTCAGGGGGTAGTCATCATGGCAGCCAGGCCACTCGTCGCCCGTCAGCCCAACGAACGGCTGCAGGCGCTCATCCAGGAGGCCGCGTGCTCCAACGCCGGTCTCGCCCGCAGGGTCAACATGGTCGGCGCGGAGCGCGGCCTGGACCTGCGGTACGACAAGACCTCGGTGGCGCGGTGGCTGCGCGGGCAGCAGCCGCGCGGCCGGGCCCCGGGCGTCATCGCGGAGGCGCTCGGGCGCAAGCTGGGCCGCACCGTCACGATCGACGAGGTGGGCATGGCCAACGGCCGCAACCTCTCGTCGGGCGTCGGCCTCCAGTTCGCGCCGACCGTCCTCGGCGCCATCGAGCAGGTCTGCGAGCTGTGGCGCAGCGACGTGGGCCGGCGGGACTTCCTGTCCGGCTCCGCCGTCGCCGCCTCCGCGCTCGTGGAGCCCAGCCGCGACTGGCTCATCACCGGCGCCGACACCCAGGTGGCGCGGGCCGCCGGGGCGCGGGTCGGGTTCTCGGACGTCGCGGCGGTACGGGCGATGACCGCGGCGCTCGTCGACCTCGACCGGCGCTTCGGCAGCGGGCACGTGCGCCCGGTGGTCGTCCACTACCTCAACAGCGTGGTGTCGGGGATGCTCTCCGGCTCCTACCGGGAGGCCGTCGGGCGGGAGCTGTTCGCGGCGGTCGCCCGGCTGACCGAGCTCGCCGGGTACATGGCCGTGGACACCGGCCAGCCGGGCCTCGCGCAGCGCTACTACATCCAGGCCCTCCGCCTCGCGCAGGCCGCGGGCGACCGGGCCTACGGCGGCTACGTGCTGGCCGCGTCGATGAGCCACCTCGCCGCCCAGCTCGGCAACCCGCGCGAGATCGCCCAGCTGGCGCGGGCCGCGCAGGAGGGCGCGCGGGGGCAGGTGACGCCGCGCGCGGAGGCGATGTTCCTGGCGGCGGAGGCCCGCGGGCACGCGCTCCTGGGCGACGGGTCCTCCTTCGAACTGGTCGCGGGGCGCGCGAGGGAGGTGCTGGAGCGGGCCGACCCGGAGTCGGGCGACGACCCGGACTGGATCGCGCACTTCGACGGGGCCTACCTCGCGGACGAGCTGGCGCACGGGCACCGGGACCTCGGTCACGCGCGGGAGGCGGCCAAGGCGGCCCGGGAGTCGCTGGCCGGGCACCCGGAGACCCGGGCCAGGCGGCGCGCGATCGGGCTCGCGCTGCTCGCCGCGGCGCAGGTCCAGCAGCGGGAGGTCGAGCAGGCCTGCCAGACGGGCACCCGGGCCCTGGAACTGCTCACGACGCTGCGCTCCACCCGGGGCATGGAGTACCTGGACGACCTGCGGGACCGCCTGGATCCGTACGCGGGGGAGGCGGTGGTGCGGGAGTTCGGGGCGAGGCTGGAGCTGCACGCGGCGTAGGGGCGCCGTGCGGTTCCCGGGGGCGTCCTACGTCACACCTCTGTCACACGTGTGTGCGGGGCGCTGGGCGCACCCGGTAGCGTGGGCCGACGGTTCCGTAGGTACGCAGGTCCATCAGCAGGCATCAGTAGGAGTCCCGGTGACGCACAGCGGACAGGGGCCGGAGCAGCACTATCCGGCCGCTCAGCCCCTCCCCCCTGAGGTGACCCCTGGCGGCTCCTCGGACGCCCAGGCGACGCAGTACCTGCCGCCGGTCCCGGCCCAGCCGCCGGTGGCCCCGCAGGCCGGCTACGGCTACCCGCCCGCGCCGCAGCACCAGCAGCAGCCGTACCAGCAGTCCCCGCAGCACCAGCAGTCCCCGCAGCACCAGCAGTCCCCGCAGCACCAGCAGCACCAGCAGCCCGAGCAGTCCCAGCCGGGCTACGGCTATCCGCCGGCGCCGCAGCAGCACCAGCCCCCGCAGCACCAGCAGCCTCAGCCCGGCTACGGCTACCCGCCCGTGCCGCCGCAGCAGCACCAGCCGTACCAGCAGCCGCAGCAGCCCGAGCAGTCCCAGCCGGGCTACGGCTATCCGCCCGCGCCGGCGTCCGCCGACGCGCAGGCCACGCAGTTCCTGCCGCCGGTGGTGGCCGACTCCCAGGCGACGCAGCTGATCCCGCCGGTCGCCCCCGGCCCCGTCGCCCCGGGCCCGGACATGCAGGCGACCCAGTACATCGCGCCCGTACCGCCCCAGCAGACGCCCCCACAGGCCCCGCAGCCCCCGCACGGCGGCCCGCAGGTCCCCGGGGAGCGCCCGCCGCTCGCCGACTTCGACAACCTGTTCCGCAGCGAGACCCCGCAGCAGGCTCCCGCGCAGCCGGTCGTGCAGCGCCGGCAGCCCTCGGTGCAGCTGCACCAGCAGCCGCAGCAGCAGTACCAGCCGCCGCAGCCGCCCCCGCAGCACCAGCAGCAGCCCCCGCAGCAGTACGGCTTCCAGGAGGCGTACTACGAGGAACAGGGGTACGAGGAGCCCGAGCCGCGCCGTCGCAAGTCGCCGGTCGCGCTGATCGCCGCCGTCGTCGCGGGCTGCGCGGTCGTCGGTCTCGGCGCGGGCGCGCTGCTCAGCGGTGGGGACTCCGACGACAAGAAGGACCAGAAGGGCAGCCAGAACGTGGCCGCCGGCTCCTCCGCGCCGTCCACCGACGGCGGCGCGACCGAGAAGGCCGCCGACCCGGCCGAGGCGCAGGCCAAGGCGCTCGACAAGCTGCTCGCCGACAGCAACAACAGCCGTGACGCGGTGATCCGTTCCGTCGAGGCGATCAAGACCTGCTCCGACCTGGACCAGGCCGCCGGTGACCTGCGGGGCGCCGCCGAGCAGCGCCGCGGGCTCGTCACCCGGCTCCAGGCCCTGTCCGTGGACAAGGTGCCGGACAGCTCGGCGCTCACCGCGGCCCTCACCAAGGCCTGGCAGGCGTCTGCCTCCGCCGACGACCACTACGCGGCCTGGGCGGACCAGGCGAAGAGCAAGAAGGTCTGCAAGGGCGGCCACGCCCGCTCGACCTCCCAGACCATCGAGGCCAACAAGAAGAGCGGCGAGGCCAGCACGGCCAAGCGCGAGGCGGCCGGGCTGTGGAACCCGACCGCCGAGAAGTACGGACTGACGAAGCGCAGCCAGACGCAGCTGTAGGGGCTACGGCGCCGTCAGCACGGTCTCGCCGACGTCGACGAAGCCGGGCTTCTGCGCCACGAGCCGCCCCTGGCGGACCACCTGGAACGTCACGTCGTGGTTGACGATCCGGGGGAAGCCGGGGGCGCCGAGCAGGTCGTCGTACCGCCAGCGCAGCGCCGGGGTCAGGCCGCCGGTGTCGATCCGTACGCCGTTGTCGAGCGCGTGCGAGAGCTGGACGGCGGTCACCTTGTCGCTGTCGAGGGACTCCACGACCTGCTTGAGGACGGTGTACGCGATCCAGGTGGTCTGCACGCCCGCGTCCGAGGGGTCGACCCGGTTGTCGACGAAGGCGTGCTCCTGGATCACCTTGCGCATCGGCGCCCAGCTCTTGTTGTCGGCGTCCGGGTACCAGCCGGTGACGAAGGCGCCCTCGAAGGGGCTGTGCGCGCCGCCGGAGCGGTCGATGAGGGGCTGTCCGACGCTGCCGAGCACGGAGGAGATCCGCACGCCGCTCCTCCCGCCCTTCTCCTCCTCCTCGGGCAGGCGGCGGAAGGAGTCGAAGAAGGTCTGGGTGCGCTCGCCGAGGACGGCGGTGACGCAGCCGCCCTCGTCCCCGGCGCGGGTGCGGGCCCGGTCGGCCTGCTGGGTGTACTCGGCGGCGTCCTCGACGGCCGGGATGTCGACGGCCTTGCGGTGACTGGCCTTGCGCAGGCCGGAGTTGAGCAGGTCGGGCAGCTTGTCGCCGGCGATCGTGTCGGGGCGGACCAGCGAGACCTTGCGGCAGCCGGCCGCGAGCTGCATGCCGTGGCCGGCGATGAGGGAGGCCTGGCCGCCGTTGACGGGGTACGAGAGCGGGGAGGTGAACTCGTCCTCCGAGATGCCGTAGCCGCCGATGTACGGGATGCCGGCGGCCTCCAGCGGGGCCATGAAGGCGCGCCCGTTCTGGCTGTACGAGCCGACGACGGCGACGGCGCCCTCGCGGACGGCGCGCCGGGCGCAGGCGGCGGCGCCGGCGGAGGTGTTCTGCTCGTTGCAGGTCAGGACGCGCAGCTCGTGCCCGTCGAGACCGCCTTGGCTGTTGACCCAGCGGGCGAAGGTCTGGGCCATCGCGGGCATGCCGGGCATGTTGGTGGCTCGGGTCTGGTCCGGAGCCCAGGTCATGACGGTGACGGGCTCCCTGGAGCCCCCCGTGGCCCCAGGGAGTACGCCGCAGCCGGTGAGCAGCGACGCACCTGCCGCCGCTGTCGTGACGTACGCGAGGAGTGAGGTGAGTCGCCTACCGGTCATGGGCATGCACAATTCCGTCCCACGGGTAACGCGGGAGTGAGCGCGCTTCAACGCTGGGTGACGTCAAGGTGAATTGCGGGGGTCGACCGGGCCCGGAAAGGGCGCTGTCAGTGGGTGACCGTACGATCGAACGATGTCCGGTACCACCTCCCCTTCGGTGAACTCTTCCCGTCGCGGCCGTCGCTCCTCCACCATGGGCGACATGCCTCTCAACGACATGCCGTGGTGGCGCTGGCGCAGCAACGTGCGCTCGGCGCTGCACATGCTTTCGGATCCGGGGTTCCACGAGACGACCTGGCTGGCCGGCCAGGAGGGGTACGGCGACGTCACCGACGCCGTCTACCGCCTGGTCGAGGACACCTGGCTGGACAACTGGTCCGCCGAGAAGTACGTGGGAACGATCTTCCGCGACTCCGGCGAG
Organism: Streptomyces sp. NPDC093111; assembly: GCF_040683955.1. NCBI lineage: Bacteria > Bacillati > Actinomycetota > Actinomycetes > Kitasatosporales > Streptomycetaceae > Streptomyces > Streptomyces sp. NPDC093111. Next base: position 367,582 of record NZ_JBFBNW010000001.1, read on the forward strand.
GCCGCCCTCGTGGACGTGGCCGTGCTGCGGGTGCTGCGGATCATGCACCAGGTCGGCCCGGACGCGCCGGTCTCCGCGTATCTGGAGCACCACGGGTGGCCGGAGGCGGTACGGGCCGCCCGCGAGGCACACGTACGGATGGCGACGGCGGACGGCGAGGACCCCGAGGTGCCCCCGCGTTCCCTGGAGATCCTGCGCATCATGACCCGTTCCGCCTGACGGACGGCGGCGCGGGACGGTCCGCCCGGTGTGGCAGGCTGGGCCAATGACCGACCAGTACGTCCTGACTCTCTCCTGCCCCGACAAGCAGGGCATCGTGCACGCCGTGTCGAGCTATCTCTTCATCACGGGATGCAACATCGAGGACAGTCAGCAGTTCGGGGACCGTGACAGCGGTCTCTTCTTCATGCGGGTCCACTTCTCGGCGGAGGCGCCGGTCACGGTCGAGAAGCTGCGGGCCAGCTTCGCCGCGGTGGGCGACGCGTTCGCGATGGACTGGCAGATCAACCGGGCCGACGAGCGGATGCGCGTCGTGCTGATGGTGTCGAAGTTCGGCCACTGCCTGAACGACCTGCTGTTCCGCTCGCGGATCGGCGCGCTGCCGGTCGAGATCGTGGCGGTCGTCTCCAACCACACGGACTTCGCGGAGCTGGTCGGCTCGTACGGCGTCCCGTTCCGGCACATCCCGGTCACCAAGGACACCAAGGCGGAGGCCGAGGCCGAGCTGCTCGCCCTGGTGGACGAGGAGAACGTCGAGCTGGTCGTCCTCGCCCGCTACATGCAGGTCCTCTCCGACGACCTGTGCAAGCGGCTCTCCGGGCGGATCATCAACATCCACCACTCCTTCCTCCCCAGCTTCAAGGGCGCCAAGCCCTACCACCAGGCGCACGCGCGCGGGGTGAAGCTGATCGGTGCCACCGCGCACTACGTGACGGCCGACCTCGACGAGGGCCCGATCATCGAGCAGGAGGTCGAGCGGGTCGGCCACGAGGTGACCCCCGACCAGCTGGTGGCGACCGGCCGCGACGTGGAGTGCCAGGCGCTGGCCCGGGCCGTGAAGTGGCACGCCGAGCGCCGCATCCTGCTCAACGGGCGCCGCACGGTCGTCTTCGCCTAGCCCCGGCGGCCGACGGCGCCCCGTCCGGGACCCGCGGCGGCCCGCTACATCCGGCTCAGGGAGGCCGCCGCGCACAGCACGTCGCGGATCGCCTCCCGGTCGCCGTCCTGCCCCGCCGCGGCCTCCTCCGGCGGGACGTGCCCGGCGACCAGCTGGAAGAACTCGACGCCGTCCATCGCCACCTGGGCCACCGCGCGCTCGCGGGTGCCGAGCGCGGCGGGCGAGTCCAGGGCGATGAACCAGTGCCCGCCGCCCGCGCCCTCGATCTCCAGGTGGAGGGAGCGGCCGGGCGAGCCGGCCGTGACCAGTTCGCGGGCCGGGGCCGCCAGGCCGGTGCGGCGGCGTCCGGCGAGGGTCGCGGGCAGCAGCCGGGCCGCGAGGTCGATCATGCCGTGCATGTGCGCGCCGCTGGGCGGCTCGTACGGGTAGTCCACCGCCCGCGCGATGTCCCCGGCGTGCACCCAGCACTCGAAGGCCCGCTCCAGGAGCGAGTCCCGCAGCGGCAGCGCGAAGTCCCCGTAGGTCACCGTCAGGTCGGCGACCCCGCGGCCCGCGAAGGACGCGGTGCGGATGAGGGTGTGGCTCTGCTCCCGCCAGGGCTCGCGGATCGCGCGGGTCGGCGGCCGGTCCGCGCTGTTCCAGTACGCCTCCGTCCGCTCGGTCGGCGTCAGTTCGCCCGCGCCGCCGGCACCCAGCGGGTCGTCGAGACCGAGCGAGGCGGCCACCAGGCCGTCCACGGCGAGGAGGTGCCCGATCACCCCGGCCACGGTCGTCTTCCGGTGCACCCGCCGCTCGTCCTCGAACCACTTCAGGCGCACCGGCGCGTGCCACTCCGGCTCGCCGATGTCGCGCAGCAGCGCGTCGAGCCGGGCGGTCTCCGCGTCGTACGGCCCGGCCCAGGCGGGCACGGGGATACGGGCCGGGCGCCGGCCCAGACAGCCCTCCAGGACCCGCGAGCGCAACAGCGGGTCGAGGTCCAGGTCGCGTTCGGAGTGCAGCAGCCCGACCGCGTCCCGCAGCCGCAGCGCCTCGTCGGCGCAGGGCGCGCACTCGGTGAGGTGGTCCTCGACGGCCTGCGTCTCCTCCGCCGAACAGGCGGACAGCGCCCAGGCCCCGAGCAGGGATTTCAGCACCCGGTGGGGGAGCGGCTCCGGGGCCGGGTCCGGAGCGGGCTCCGGGGCCGCGGCCGAGAGGTCCGCGTGGTCGTCCGCCGCCCATCTGGGCCCCGGTATCCGCGGGGCGCGGGCGGTCTCCTCGGGGTCGCCGTCCGCCCCGCTCACAGCGGACGCCCGTAGGAGCCGGGTGGCGGGGAGCCCTCGATCGAGCGGGTGTTGGCGGTGGAGAGCAGCTGGAGGCCGAGCCGCAGCCTGCGCCGCGCCTCGTCCTCGGTGACGCCCAGGTCGGCGGCGGTCTGCCGGTAGTCCCGGCGCTGGAAGTAGGCCAGCTCCAGGGCCTGCCGCAGCGGCGTCGGCATCGAGGTGACGATGAAGTCGGCGCGGGCCGCGACCGAGGCCCGGCGCACCTTCTGCTCCAGCTCCTCGGCCGAGCCCTCGCCGCGCTCCGCGTAGGCCGTCGCCTCGGACTGGCGCAGCCGGTGCACGGCCTGCCGCTGGGTGAGCCGGGCGACCCAGGCGCGCATGTTGCCCTGCTTGGGGTCGTAGGAGTCGGGGTTCTCCCAGATGTAGCCGAAGACCTCGCGGGTGATCTGGTCGGCCGCGTCGTCGTCGTCGAGGACCCGGTGGGCCAGGCTGTGCACGAGGGAGGCGAAGCGGTCGTACAGCTCGCCGAGGGCCGCCGCCTCGCCGCGCGCGAGGCGCTGCTGCATCCTGCGGTCCCAGCGCGGTGGTGTGTCCTTCGCCATCCGAAGCCCTCCCGACGGCCCGGCCCTCCTGACCCGGGTTCTCCCCCAAAGTAGTGGGCCGGGACCCGGCGCACTCCTCTTTGCCGCAAGTGCGCCCTTGACGGCTGACCCGGTGGTAAGGAATGGGGCAACCTGGCCGCCGGGGGTTTCGCGGCGCCCCGACTGGGCAGCGGGAGGGACACAGGAAGCACTGCCTCCGTTTGAAAGGCGCCGCTCGTGACGATCCGGGTCGACGAGGACGAGCAGAATCCATGGACCGTGCTGCGCATCAGCGGCGAACTCGACCTGGTGACCTCGCCGCTGATCCGCAGACGCGTCCACGACGCCGTGGCGGGCGGCCGGCACGACGTGGTCCTCGACCTGTCCGAGGTCCGCTTCTGCGACTCCAGCGGCGTCGGCGTGCTGGTCGCCGCCCGGCGCCTGATGCGCTCCTGCGGCGGACGCCTCCGGCTGATCCTGCCGGCCCGCGGCGCCGAGGACGGCGCCCACGTCAACCGGGTGCTCGCCGCCCTGGGCGTACGCCGCCTCTTCGAGGTGTACGAGGACCTCCCCGCCGCCCTCGACGAGACGGCCGCCCCGCTGAGGCCCGTCGCCCGGGCCTCCTAGGCGGTCGGCGCGCCCCTCTCGGTGAGGGCCCCGTCGGCCAGCCGCAGCCACCGTTCCACCCCGATCTCCCGCAGGAACCGCTCGTCGTGGCTGATCACGACGAAGGCGCCCCGGTAGGCGTTCAGGGCGCTCTCCAGCTGGCCCGTGCTGACGAGGTCGAGGTTGTTGGTCGGCTCGTCGAGGAGCAGGAGGTGCGGGGCCGGTTCGGCGTACAGGACGCAGGCCAGGGTGGCGCGCAGGCGTTCGCCGCCGGACAGGTCGGCCACCGGCAGGTGGGCGCCGGCGCCGCGGAAGAGGAAGCGGGCGAGCAGGTTCATCCGCTCGGCCTCCGGGCGGTGCGGCGCGAAGTCGGCGAAGTTCTCGGCGACGCTGCGCCGCGGGTCCAGCAGGTCCAGGCGCTGGGAGAGGACGGCGATCCGCCCGTCGGCCCGCTTGAGCGCGCCGCCGTCGGGGTCGAGGTCGCCGCCGAGCAGGCGCAGCAGGGTGCTCTTGCCCGCTCCGTTCGGGCCGGTGAGCGCGATGCGTTCGGGGCCCCGGACGGTGAGGTCGACGCCCGGTTCGGCGAAGACGGGCCGGTCGCCGAGCCGGGCCTGGAGCCGCTCGCCGACGAACAGGGTGCGGCCGGCGGGGACGTCGGTGTCGGGCAGGTCGAGGGTGAGGCGCTGCTCGTCCCGCACGGCGCGCCCCGCCTCGTCGAGGCGGGCCTGGGCGTCGCCGACCCGGGTGGCGTGGGTCTGCCCGGAGCGGCCGGCCGACTCCTGCGCGGAGCGCTTCAGGTTGCCGGCGACGATCCGGGGCAGGCCGGCGTTCTTCAGGTTGCGGGCGGCGTTGCTCTGGCGCCGCTCGGCGCGTTCGCGGGCCTGCTGCATCTCCCGCTTCTCCCGCTTCAGCTCCTGCTCGGCGCTGCGCACGTTCTTCTCGGCGACCTCCCGCTCGGCCCGCACGGCCTCCTCGTAGGCGGTGAAGTCGCCGCCGTACAGGCGCAGTTCCCCGCGGTCGAGTTCGGCGATCCGCTCCATCCGGTCGAGCAGGGCGCGGTCGTGGCTGACGAGCAGCAGGCAGCCGTTGAAGTCGGTGAGGACCTCGTACAGGCGGTGCCGGGCGGTCAGGTCGAGGTTGTTGGTGGGTTCGTCGAGGAGGAGCACGTCGGGCCGCTTCAGGAGCTGTCCGGCGAGCCCGAGGGAGACGGCCTGGCCGCCGCTGAGCGTGCCGAGCCGCCGGTCGAGGGCGAGCTCGCCGAGGCCGAGGCGGTCGAGCTGGGCGCGGGTGCGTTCCTCGATGTCCCAGTCGTCGCCGATGGCGGTGAAGTGCTCCTCGGCCACGTCGCCGGACTCGACGGCGTCGATGGCCCGGATCACCGCGTCGACGCCGAGCACCTCGGCCACGGTGAGGTCGCCGGTCAGCGGCAGGCTCTGCGGGAGGTAGCCGAGGGTGCCGTCCACGGTCACCGTGCCCGCGCGGGGTCGCAGGACGCCGGCGATCAGCTTGAGCAGGGTGCTCTTGCCGGAGCCGTTGGGGGCCACCAGACCGGTGCGTCCGGCGCCGACGGCGAAGGACAGGTCGGTGAAGACCGGGGTGTCGTCCGGCCAGGAGAAGGAGAGGTGGGAGCCGACGATGGCGGCAGAAGACATGGAGGTGACCTCGTACGTGAAGGAGGCGAGGGCAGGACGGAGCACTGCCCTGGCGGGGGGAACGGAGAAGGGGACGACTGGGGGGCCACTGGGGCGGCGCTCACACGCGCCCTCCGGTGGCCGGCTCACATCCGGGACTCACCCGGAGATGTCGTCGTCACCCGCCATGTCCGCCGCGCTCCTCTTCGTACGGTCGATGTCCGTTCCAGGCTAACAGGACGCCTTTCCTCCGGCAGGGATTTACGGCCTGCCGGAGGGCGGGCCTCCGCTCAGGCGTACCGCTCGCGCAGCTGGTACTTGAGGACCTTGCGCAGGGTCTCGTTCCTGGGCAGGGCGTCCACCAGCTCCAGTTGTTCGGGCAGTTTGAAGACCGAGAGGCCGGCCGTGCGGAGGAAGGCCGTGACCGCCTCCAGGGTGAGCGGTTCGGCGCCCTCGGGCTGTTCGATCACCGCGCAGACGCGTTCGCCGCGTTCGGCGTCGGGCAGGCCGATGACGGCGGCGTCGCCGACGCCGGGGTGCTCGTGGAGGAGGTCCTCGATCTCCTTGGCCGAGATGTTCTCACCCTTGCGGATGATGATGTCCTTGGTGCGGCCGGTGAGGACGAGGTGGCCGCTCTCCGTGAGGTAGCCGACGTCGCCGGTGATGAGGAAGCCGTCCTCGTCGAAGGCGCCGGCGGTCTGGGCCGGGTCCAGGTAGCCGCGGCAGACGGCCTCGCCGCGCAGCCGGACCTCGCCGTCGGCGGTGACGCGTATCTCCATGCCGGCGGGCGGGCGGCCCTCGGTGGTGGCCAGGTTCTCGGGGGTGTCGCCGGGATCGCCCATGGTGATCATGGGGACCTCCGTCATGCCGTACCCGTGGGTGAGCTGGCAGCCCATCTCGCGGACGACCGCGTGGTAGATCTCCGGCGGTTTCGGGGCGCCGCCGCCCGCGAGGAGCCGCAGGGTGGGGATGACCGGCTCGCCCGGCTGCTTGCGCTGCTCGGTGAGGAACATCGAGTAGAAGGCGGTGGACCCGCCGGCGACCGTCACGCCGTGCTTGCGGTACTCCTCCAGGGCCTCCGGCAGCGCGAACTGTTCGAACATGACCGCCGGGAACCCGTAGAGCAGCAGCATCACCGTGTAGTCGGGGCCCGCGATGTGCGCGTACGGGAAGGCCATCGAGCCCACGTCGGCGTCGCTGAGGTGCAGGGCGTGGGCCAGGCAGGAGCCGCCGGCGAGGAGGGAGCGGTCGGTGTGCAGGACGCCCTTCGGGTCGGAGGTGGTGCCGGAGGTCCAGTAGATCCAGCGCACGTCGGTGCCCGAGGCGGGCGGCGGCGGGAGCACGGCCGGGTCGCCGTCGGGCAGGTCGTCGTAGGTCTCCAGGATGCCGCGCGCGCCGAGCCGCCGGGCCATCTCCGTGTGGTCGAATCCGCGCCAGACGCCGGGGACGGCGAAGTACTCGGCGCGGGACTCGCGCAGCGCGAAGCCGACCTCCTTGTCCCGGTAGAAGGGGATCACCGGGGTCTGCACGGCGCCGAGCCGGGCCAGCGCGAACGAGAGCACGGCCGTCTCGATCCGGGTCGGCAGCTGCCAGGCGACGACGGACCCGGGCCGCACCCCCTCCCCGTACAGTCCGGCCGCGCAGCGCTCGGCGCGGTCGCGCAGCTCCCCGAAGGTCAGGGTGCGGTCGCCCTGGAGCAGGACGGGCCGGTCGGGGGTCAGCTCGGCGCGGCGTTCGACGAGCTCCCAGAGCGTGCGGGACTCGCCCAGGGCGTGTGCGGTCTCGTTCATCCCGTACTCCTCATGGCTGACGTTCCGTCAGATGGTGCGGTGAGCGTAGAGGTCCGGCGCTTGTCGGTCCAGGGGTGCGGGGCTAGCCTGACCCCATCGGATCTGACGGGTCATCAGAAATGGGAGAGGGTCCATGACGGAACTGCCCCGCATCATCAGCGTCGACGACCACGTGATCGAGCCGGCCCACCTCTTCGAGACCTGGCTGCCGGCGAAGTACCGCGACCGCGGGCCCAAGGCCCTCACCGCCGGGATCGGCGAGCTCGCCTACGTCGCCGGGAAGTACCAGATCACGATGGACCCCGACGGACCGCCCACCGACTGGTGGATCTACGAGGACCTCAAGTTCCCGTACAAGCGCAACATCGCCGCCGTCGGCTTCGACCGCGACGACATGACCCTGGAGGGCATCACCCGCGCGGAGATGCGCCGCGGCTGCTGGGACCCCAAGGCACGCCTCGCCGACATGGACCTCAACCACGTCGAGGCCTCGCTCTGCTTCCCCACCTTCCCCCGCTTCTGCGGGCAGACCTTCGCCGAGGCCCACGACAAGGAGGTCGCCCTCGCCTGCGTCCGCGCCTACAACGACTGGATGGTCGAGGAGTGGTGCGGCGACAGCGGCGGCCGGCTCATCCCGCTGTGCATCATCCCGCTCTGGGACATCGGCCTCGCCGTCGCCGAGATCCGGCGCAACGCCGCCCGCGGGGTCAAGGCCGTCACCTTCTCGGAGATCCCCACCCACCTCGGACTGCCGTCCATCCACTCCGGCTACTGGGACCCGTTCTTCGCCGTCTGCCAGGAGACCGGCACGGTCGTGAACATGCACATCGGCTCCAGCAGCCAGATGCCGGCCGCCTCCCCGGACGCCCCGCCCGCCGTCCAGGCGTCCCTCTCCTTCAACAACGCGATGGCGTCGATGATGGACTTCCTCTTCTCCGGCGTCCTGGTGCGCTTCCCCCGCCTCAAGCTGGCCTACAGCGAGGGCCAGATGGGCTGGATCCCGTACGCCCTGGAGCGCGCCGACGACGTGTGGGAGGAGCACCGCGCCTGGGGCGGGGTCCGCGACCTGATCCCCGAGCCGCCCTCCACGTACTACTACCGGCAGATCTTCTGCTGCTTCTTCCGCGACAAGCACGGCATCGCCTCGCTCGACGTCGTCGGCCGCGACAACGCCACCTTCGAGACCGACTACCCGCACGTCGACTCCACGTTCCCGCACACCAAGGACGTCGCCCTCGACCACGTCAAGGGCCTCGACGACGAGACCGTCTACAAGCTCATGCGCGGCAACGCCATCCGCATGCTCGACCTCGGAATCGTCTGATGGAGCTGGCCTACACGGACGAGGAGGAGGAGTTCCGGGCCCGGCTGCGGGAATGGCTCGCCGCCGCGCTGCCCGGCCTGCCGCCCAAGCCCGACCCGCTCGACTGGCCGGCCCGCCGCGCCTACGACTGCGGCTGGCAGCGCCGCCTCCACGACGCCGGGTACGGGCACGTCCACTGGGACGCCTCCCCGACCCAGCGCCTGATCTTCCTGGAGGAGACCGAACGCGCCGGCGCCCCCTACGTCGGCGCCAACTTCGTCGGCCTCCTCCACGCCGGACCCACCATCGCCGCCGAGGGCACCCCCGAACAGCGCGACCGCTGGCTCGGCCCCGTCCTGCGCGGCGACGAGGTCTGGTGCCAGGGCTTCAGCGAGCCCGACGCCGGCTCCGACCTCGCCGCCCTGCGCACCCGGGCGGTCCGCGACGGGGACGCCTACGTCGTCACCGGCCAGAAGATCTGGACCTCCCACGCCGAGGCCGCCGACTGGTGCGAACTCCTCGTCCGCACCGACCCGGACGCCCCCAAGCACCGGGGCATCAGCTGGCTCGCGATGCCCATGGACGCCCCCGGGATCACCGTCCGGCCGCTGCGCACCCTCGCCGGGTCCACCGAGTTCGCCGAGATGTTCCTCGACGAGGTGCGGATCCCGGTCGCCAACCGGGTCGGCGAGGAGAACGACGGCTGGCGGGTCACCATGGTCACCCTCTCCTTCGAACGCGGCACCGCCTTCGTCGGCGAGGTCGTCGCCTGCCGCCGCGTCCTCGGCGAACTCGCCCGCACCGCCCGGAAGAACGGCACCTGGGACGACCCCGTCCTGCGCCGCCGCCTCGGCCGCCTCGGCGCCGAGTTCCAGGCCCTGTGGCGGCTCACCCAGTGGAACGTCAGCGAGGCCCAGGCGAGCGGCGGCGTCCCCGGCACCGGCGGCTCCGTCTTCAAGCTGCGCTACTCGCACGCCCGCCAGGAGCTGTACGACACGGCCGCCGCCGTCCTCGGACCCGAGGCGCTCGACCTGGCCCGCGAGTGGAACCAGGACCGGCTCTCCTCGCTCTCGTACACGATCGCCGCCGGCACCTCGCAGATCCAGCAGAACATCGTCGCCGAGCGCATCCTCGGCCTGCCGAAGGGCCGGTGAAGCCGTCCATGGACTTCCGACTCACCGAGGACCAGCGGGCACTCAGGCGAGGCGTACGGGAGCTGCTCGACCGCCGCTTCGGCCGGGACGCGCTGCGCGCCGCGGTCGACGGCGGGGGCCCGGCCGGGGCCGTGCTCGACCGGGGGCTGTGGCGCGAGCTCGGCGCGGCCGGGTTCTTCGCGCTCCGGCTCCCCGAGGCGGCCGGCGGCGTCGGCCTCGGCCTCCCGGAGGCGGTGCTCCTCTTCGAGGAGGCGGGACGGGCGCTGCTGCCGGGGCCGCTGATCGCGACGCACCTGGCGGCGGGGGAGGTGCCGGGCGCCGAGGACGGGTCCGTCGTGGTCACCGCGGTCGACCCGAGCGGGCTCGTCGAGTGGCTGGACGCCGCCGACGTGGTGTTGGGGGACGCCGCGGGCGCCGTGCCGGTGCGGAGCGTCGACCCGTTGACGCCCCTGCACCGGGCGGGGACGGCGGCGGCCCCCGCCGCCGTCCACGAGGTCTCCCTCCTCACCGCCGCCGAGCAGCTCGGCTCCGCCGCCCGCACCACCGAGCTGGCCGTCGCCCACGCCCGCACCCGGGAGCAGTTCGGGCAGCCGATCGGCGGCTTCCAGGCCGTCAAGCACCTGTGCGCGCAGATGCTCGTACGAACGGAAGTAGCCCGGGTCGCCGTCTACGCCGCCGCCGTCACGGGCGATCCGGTCGAGATCGCGGGGGCCCGGCTGCTCGCCGACGAGGCGGCGACCGCGTGCGCCCGGGACTGCCTCCAGGTGCACGGCGGCATGGGCTTCACCTGGGAGGCCGATGTGCACCTGCACCTGAAACGGGCCTGGGTGCGGGCCGAGCGGGGACTCTCGGGGGCGGCGGCGGAGGAGCTGGTCGCGGGCGCGCTGTAGCCGGGACGTCACACAGCGTCGATACCTTGTTGTGTCCTTCGGCGGGGTCGTCACATACCGGAGTCGGCCCCCGGCTCCGGTACGCTCCGTGGGATGCGAGTGCTTGTGGGCCCGGATCGCACCGGTGCCGCCCCCGGGGCGGTACCGCGGTCGGGAATGCCCGCCGCTCGCACCCCGTGGCGGCTTCGTGCGCGCCCCTGTTCGACTCCCTGCGGCGTGCGTCGCACAGTATGGACCATGCGTACTCCTTCGCGCTGGAATATGCCCGAAGCGCTTGTTGCGGTGACTGTACGTCAACCATGCTGTCCCACAAGGGAATCACGTTCCGTTAGGTCGTCGAGGACGCCGGTTCGGATGGTGTGAACGGTGCAGGTGCTTCAGGTTCAGTTGGAGGTCGGAGCCGATCCGGCCGAGGTGGGACGCGCCCGGCGGTGGGCCCGGTCGCGGCTGGCGGGGTCGGGGATAGGGGACGACGAGCCGCTGGCGGACACGCTGGTGCTGCTCATCTCCGAACTCGTCACCAACGCGGTGGTCCACACGGGCTGCCCGGCCGTCCTGCGGATGCTGTTCGGCAGGGGCGGGGTGCGGGTCGAGGTCGCCGACACGAGCGAACGCCCGCCGAAGCCCCGGCACGCGGAGGGCGAGGACACCAACGGGCGGGGCCTGGAGCTGGTCGACGGGCTCGCCGACCGGTGGGGCTGGCAGCGCGAGGGCGCGGGCAAGAGCATCTGGTGCGAGGTGGACCGGGCTCCGGCCGTGGGTCCCGTCGCGCAGGGCTCACCCGCCCGGGTGCACTGTTGACGGTTCGTGGCGAATTGATCACTCTTGGGTGAGCGATTCGTACGGCGAGGGGAGTCGAGGGGCGTCATGCCCCTCGACCGGCGCGGGTCGTGACGGGTGGCGGCGTTCGTGCCGTGCTCGGGGCGCGCGCGAGTGCGCCGCCACCCCGCCGTCCCGCGCGGGCCCGGGTCGCCGCGCCCGGTCCGGCGGCCCCGGTTCAGTGGCCCCGGTTCAGAGCACGGCGACCGGTGCCACGGGCGTGCCGGTGCCGCCCACGAAGGGCTCGGGCATCGCCGAGAGCAGGAACGCGTACCGCCGCTCCTGTGCACAGGCTGTGGACAGTTCCTCCAGATTCCAGTTCTGCCCCTGGAGCATGCCCATCTCGACCAGGTCGAGGGCGTGCACGGGCAGCCACAGGTTCTCGATCTCCGGCGGGAAGATCTCGAAGGTGAGCGTGTCGTTGGCGACCGCCGCCACGTCCCGCGCGTGGAACCACTCGGGCGTCCGCACCGACAGGCCCGGTGACGGGAACGCGTACCCGTGCCGGTCCCCGGCCAGATACGCCTGGATCTGCCCGGTCCGTACGAGCACGATGTCGCCCGCGCGTACGGTGACCCCGCCGAACTCCGCCGCCTCGTCGAGGTCCTCCGGCGTGACCGCGTGGTCGCCCGGCAGCCGGTCCACGCCCTTCGCGGCGGCCACGTCGAGCAGCACCCCGCGGCTCACCAGGTGCCGGGCGGTGTGGATGCCGCTGAACTGCGAGCGCCCGTGCGGGGTGATGGAGTCCGCGGGCCGCCCGTTGTAGATCCGCCCCGAGTGCGAGACATGGGTGAGCGCGTCCCAGTGGGTGCCGGCCTGCAGGCCGAGGGTCACGGCGTCGTCGCTGGTGGCGACCGTGCCGGGGCCGAAGAGCTCCTGGTTGATCTGGACCATGACGTGCAGCGGGTTGACCCGGCCGGGGATCATGCCGGTCTGCACGCCGTCCTGTTCGAGGGCGACGGCCAGCGGCACGCGGCGGCCGGTGCGGACGGTGGCGGCGGCCTCGCGGACCACCTCGTCGGTGATCAGGTTGAGGGTGCCGATCTCGTCGTCCCGGCCCCAACGGCCCCAGTTGTTGACGCGCTTGGCGATCTCGTGGAATTCGGGCGGAAGAGCGCTGGGCGAAGACATCGGGCCTCCGGGGTCTTGTTTTCCGGTATCTGACGGGCCGTAGAATCCTGACGACGACAGAATCTAACGGGTCGTCAGAAACCGCGGGAAGGGGCCGGGCGTGGGGAACTTCTTGGCAGGGAAGGTCGTCGCCGTGACGGGCGCGGGGCGGGGGATCGGCCGCGCGGTCGCCCTCGCCTGCGCGGCGGAGGGCGCGAAGGTGGTCGTCAACGACTACGGGGTCTCCATCGAGGGCGGCGAGCCGACCAGCGAGGTCGCCGAGTCCGTCGTCAAGGAGATCGAGGCGGCCGGCGGCGCGGCCGTCGCCGTCGCCGACGACATCTCGACCATGGCGGGCGGGCAGCGGATCGTCGACGTGGCGCTCGCCGAGTACGGGCACCTCGACGGCGTCGTGTGCGTGGCCGGCATCCTGCGCGAGCGGATGCTCTTCAACATGTCCGAGGAGGAGTGGGACCCCGTCGTCGCCACCCACCTCAAGGGCACCTTCACCGTCTTCCGGGCCGCCTCCGCGGTCATGCGCCGCCAGGGCGGCGGCACCCTCATCGGCTTCACCAGCGGCAACCACCAGGGCTCCGTCGCGCAGGCCAACTACTCGGCGGCCAAGGGCGGCATCATCTCCCTGGTCCGCTCGGCGGCGCTCGGCCTCCACAAGTACGGCGTCACGGCCAACGCGGTCGCGCCGGTCGCCCGCACCCGGATGTCGGCCAACGTGCCGATGGAGCTCAAGGAGATCGGCGAGCCGGAGGACGTGGCCGCGCTCGTCGTCTACCTGCTCTCCGAGCGGGCCAGGGCCGAGAAGATCACCGGCCAGGTCTACACGATCGCCGGCCCCAAGATCGCCGTCTGGGCCCAGCCCCGCGAGCTGCGCGCCGGCTACGCGGAGGGCGGCGCCTGGACCCCGGAGCGGATCGCCGACTTCCTCCCGGGCACCGTCGGCACCGACCCGATGCCGATGCTTCAGCAGCTGGAGGAGATGGCGCGCGCCGCCGCGGCCAAGGACCGCCCCAACTCCCGTAAGGAGAACGGATCATGAGGGGGGTCGTCTTCGACGGGAAGCAGGTCCGGGTCGTCGACGACCTGGAGGTGCGCGACCCCGGGCCCGGCGAGGTGCTGGTCGGCATCGCGGCGGCCGGGCTGTGCCACAGCGACCTCTCGGTCGTCGACGGCACGATCCCCTTCCCCGTGCCCGTCGTCCTCGGCCACGAGGGCGCCGGGATCGTCGAGGCCGTCGGCGCCGGCGTCACCCACGTCGTGCCGGGCGACCACGTGGCCCTGTCCACCCTCGCCAACTGCGGGGCCTGCGCCGAGTGCGACCGGGGGCGTCCGACGATGTGCCGCAAGGCCATCGGGATGCCGGGGCAGCCGTTCTCCCGCGACGGGCAGCCGCTGTTCCAGTTCGCGTCGAACTCCTCCTTCGCGGAGAAGACCGTCGTCAAGGCCGTCCAGGCCGTGAAGATCCCCACCGGGATCCCGCTGACCTCCGCCGCCCTCATGGGCTGCGGCGTCCTCACCGGCGTCGGCGCCGTCCTCAACCGGGCCAGGGTCGACCGCGGCGAGACCGTCGTCGTCATCGGCACCGGCGGCATCGGCCTCAACGTCCTCCAGGGCGCCCGGATCGCGGGCGCCACCACGATCGTCGCCGTCGACACCAACCCGGCGAAGGAACCGGTGGCCCGCGACTTCGGCGCCACCCACTTCCTCACCTCGACGGACGCGGTGCGGGAGATCCTGCCCACCGGCGCGGACCACGTCTTCGAGTGCGTGGGCCACACCGGCCTGGTGCGCACCGCGATCGACCTGCTCGACCGGCACGGCCAGGCCGTCCTGCTCGGCATGACCGCCCCGAAGGCCGAGGCGAGCTTCCTGCCGGCCGCGATGTTCCTGGACAAGTCGATCCTGGGCTGCCGCTACGGCTCCTCCCGCCCCCAGAAGGACATCGCCCTCTACGCCGACCTCTACCTCTCCGGCCGCCTCCTCCTCGACGAGCTGGTCACGGCGACGTACCCGGTGGAGGAGTTCGCACGGGCGGTGGAGGACGCGGAGCAGGGGAAGGTGGCGCGGGGGGTGCTGACCTTCTGACCGGCGGGCCCGCCTCCCGGCCGTCCCGCGCGGTCAGCCCACGGCCCCCGCCGCCCGGAAGGTGCGCCGGTAGGCCGTGGGGGTCACGCCGATGGCCGTCTGGAGGTGCACCCGCAGGGACTGGGCGGTGCCGAAGCCGGAGTCGTGGGCGATCTGGTCGACCGGGAGGCCGGTGGACTCCAGGAGGTGACGGGCGCGTTCGACGCGTTGCTGGGTCAGCCACTGGCCCGGGCTGACGCCGACCTCCTCGCGGAAGCGGCGGGTGAAGGTGCGCACGCTCATCGACTCCCGGACCGCCAGGTCCCGCAGCTGGATCGGCTCGTGGAGGTGGGCGAGGGCCCAGGCGCGGGCCGCGGTCGTGGTCGAGGTCCCGGTCTCCGGCACCGGCCGCGCGATGTACTGGGCCTGCCCGCCGTCCCGGTGCGGGGGCACGACCGTGCGCCGGGCCACGTCGTTGGCGACGCCGGTGCCGTGGTCGCGGCGCACGATGTGCAGGCACAGGTCGATCCCGGCGGCGACCCCGGCCGAGGTCAGCACGTCGCCGTCGTCCACGAAGAGGACGTCCGCGTCGACCCGCACCCGGGGGAAGCGGCGCTGGAAGTGCTCGGCGGAGGCCCAGTGGGTGGTGGCCGGGCGCCCGTCGAGGTAGCCGGCGGCGGCCAGCACGTACCCGCCGGTGCAGATGGCGACCAGCCGGGTGCCGGGCCGGACGTGCGCGAGCGCCGCCGCGAGCTCGGGGGTCAGGCGGCCCTCGTCGTGGACGGGGCCGAGCTCGTACGAGGCGGGGACGACGACCGTGTCGGCGGTGGCGAGGATCTCGGGGCCGTGCTCGACGTGCACCGAGAAGTCGGCGTCGGTCCGCACCGGCCCGGCGGCCGTCGCGCAGGTGACGATCTCGTACAGCGGCCGTCCCTCGGGGTCCTTGGCGCGGCCGAAGATCCGGTGCGGGATGCCCAGTTCGAAGGGGAGCAGTCCGGGCAGCGCGAGGACGGCGACCCGGTGCGGACGCGTGCTGTTCACAGTCGGCTCGACCTCCGAAATACAGTGGTGGTCCAGACCACTCCACTGATACGTCTGTGTGCTCGTGACGGACAACACGTACAAGTCTGAGGCCGACGGGCGGATTCCCGCTCCCGTCGAGCCGCCCGCACCCGCCGAGGCCCTCCCCGCCCCCACCGGGCCGCCCGCTCTCTGGAACCGTAACTTCCGGCTCTTCTTCGTCGCCCGCGCGGTCGCCGTGTTCGGCGAGGGGATGGTCCCGGTCGCCTTCGCCGCCGGACTCATCGGCGCAGGTCACTCCGGCTCCACCGTCGGCTACGCGCTCGGTCTGTGGACCGCGTCCTTCGCCGTCTTCGTGCTCTTCGGGGGCGTCCTCGCCGACCGTTTCACCGCGCGGCGCATGATGATCCTCGCCGACCTGCTGCGGCTGCCCGGCGCCGTGCTGCTCGGGGTCACCTTCGCGCTCGGCAGCCCGCCGCTGTGGGCCGTGTACGCGCTGTCGGCGGTCAGCGGCATCGGCGCCGCCCTGTTCCAGCCGGGCGTCGCGTCCACGATCCCGCGCATCGCGCCCGACGTGCAGCGGGCGAACGCGGTGCTCCGGGTCGTCGAGGCGCTGATGACCATGGCGGGCCCGGCCGCCGCCGGTCTGCTCGTCGCCCTGTGGAACGCCGGCGCGGCCTTCGCCGTCAACGGCGCCGCCTTCGCGGTCAGCGCCGTCTGCTTCACCCTGCTGCGGATCGCGCCGGTCCCCTCCGACGGGATCGCGCGCGGCTCGATGGGCGCCGAACTCGCGCTCGGCTGGCGCGAGTTCCGGTCCCGCAGCTGGCTGTGGGGGGTCATCGCGATCTGGACGGTGTACGGGCTGACCGTCGCGGGCCCGATGGTGCCGCTCACCGCGAGCCTGGTGACCGGGCAGCACGGCTCGGCGACGTACGGCGTGCTGATGGCCGTCAACGGCGCGGGCAGCGCCGTCGGCGGCCTGCTCGCGCTGCGGCTCCGCCCGGTCCGCCCGCTGGCCGCGGGCGCGGTCGCGCTGCTCGGTCTCCCGGTGAACCTGCTGCTGCTCGGCACCGACGCGGCCGTGCCGCTCCTGTACGCCGGCCAGTTCGTCGGCGGCGCGGCCTTCGCCTTCTGGCTGGTGATGTGGTCGACGGCGGTCCAGACGCACGTCCCGCAGGACGCGCTGAACCGGATGCACGCGTACGACGTGGCCGGATCCCTGCTGATGATGGGCGTCGGCCGGACCCTGTCGGGCCCGGTGGCCGCGGTGGTCGGCACGGAGCGGGTGCTGCTGGCCGGGGCGGGGATCGCGGTGCTGGTGGTGACGGCGCTGCTGGTGGTGCGCCCGATCAGGACGCTGCCGAGGCTGTAGGAGGGGGAAGGGGGTCGGGGGTGTGGCCCGGCGGGTGTGGCCCGTGGGCGTGGCCCGAGGCGGCGGCCCGTGGACGTGGCCCGAGGCGGCGGCCCGGCGGTGTGGCCCGATCTGTTGGAAACGCGTCCTCCGGGCCAATGGTGGCGAGGATCCGTCGGCCGGATCCTGTATGACGTGACCCAGTCAACCGACACAGCCGCGACCGCACCGTCCCCCGAGTCCCCCGAGTCCCCCTCGTCCCCCGAGCCCCCCGCCCGCCCTCGCCCCACCCCCCGCGTGCACCGCGCCTGGTTCGTCGCGGCCGTCACCTTCGTCACGATCATCGGGGCGGCGGCCTTCGCCTCGCTGCCGGGCCTGCTCGTCGAGCCGCTGCACGGCGA
Source organism: Streptomyces sp. NPDC093111 (assembly GCF_040683955.1). NCBI lineage: Bacteria > Bacillati > Actinomycetota > Actinomycetes > Kitasatosporales > Streptomycetaceae > Streptomyces > Streptomyces sp. NPDC093111. The sequence goes on from NZ_JBFBNW010000001.1 coordinate 384,693, forward strand.
GTTCCGGTGGTCGCGCGGCACGATCGGCTTCGCGGTCTCCGTGAACCTCGCGCTGTACGGCCTGACGGCGCCGTTCGCGGCGGCGTTGATGGACCGCTTCGGCATCCGGAAGGTCGTCGCGGTCGCCCTGACGGTCATCGCGGCCGGCTCCGTCCTCACCGTGTGGATGACGGCTGCCTGGCAGCTGGTCCTGTTCTGGGGCGTCCTCGTCGGCCTCGGCAGCGGCTCCATGGCGCTGGCGTTCGCCGCGACGGTCACCAACCGCTGGTTCGTCGCGCGCCGCGGCCTGGTCACCGGCATCCTGACCGCGGCCGGCGCCTCGGGCCAGCTGGTCTTCCTGCCGCTGCTGTCCTGGCTGGTCGAGCACCACGGCTGGCGCCCCGCCGCCGTCACGGTCGCGCTGGCCGCGCTCGTGGTGGTGCCCTTCGTCTGGCTGCTGCTGCGCGACCACCCGGCGGACGTGGGCCTCGCCCCGTACGGCGGGGAGTACGCGGCCAAGCCCGCCCCGGTCACCGGCGCGGCCCGCCGGGCGCTCACCGTCCTGTTCAAGGCGGCCCGCACGGGCCCCTTCTGGCTCCTGGCCGGCACCTTCGCGATCTGCGGCGCCTCCACCAACGGCCTGGTGAAGACCCACTTCGTGCCCGCCGCCCACGACCACGGCATGCCGGTGACCGCGGCGGCCGGACTGCTCGCCGTGATCGGCGTCTTCGACGTGGTCGGCACGGTCGCCTCGGGCTGGTTCACCGACCGCTTCGAGGCCCGCCGCCTCCTCGCCGTCTACTACGCCCTGCGCGGCGTCTCCCTGCTGTTCCTGCCGATGCTGCTGGCCCCGGCCGTGCACCCGCCGATGCTCTTCTTCATCGTCTTCTACGGCCTCGACTGGGTCGCCACGGTCCCGCCGACCATCGCCCTGTGCCGCGAGCACTACGGCGAGGACAGCGCCATCGTCTTCGGCTGGGTCCTCGCCTCCCACCAGGTCGGCGCCGCCGTCGTCGCCTTCGCCGGCGGGGTCGCCCGCGACGTCTTCGGCTCCTACGACATCGTCTGGTACGCCTCCGGCGCCCTGTGCGCGGCGGCGGCCCTGATGGCCCTGGTGATCCGGCGCCGGCCCCTGGCGGCTACGAGCTGAACCGCCCGAACCGCCCGCGGTGGAACAGCAGCGGGTCGGCCGTGCCGTCCGTGGCGCCGAGGGACTCGACGCGGCCGACCACGATCAGGTGGTCGCCGCCGGTGTGCACGGTGGTGATCGCGCAGTCGAGCCAGGCCGGGGCGTCCGGGAGGCGCGGGGAGCCGGTGGCCGGGGCGGGGGTCCAGGGGACGCCGGCGAACTTGTCGGCGCCGCTCACCGCGAAGGAGCGGCACAGCCCGCCCTGGTCGGCGCCGAGGATGTTGACGCAGAAGGTGCCGGCGCGGGCGATCCGGGGCCAGGTCGTCGAGGTGCGGGCGACCATGAAGGCGATCAGCGGCGGGTCGAGCGAGAGCGACGCGAAGGACTGGCAGGCGAAGCCCGTCGGCCCTTCCGCGTCCAGGGCCGTCACGATCGTGACCCCGCTCGCGAAGTGCCCGAGCACGCGCCGGAACTCGGCGGGGTCGACCGGAAGGCGTTCGTCGTCCCGTACGGCGCGCAGCACGGGGCGGGGCAGGGGTTCCACGGCCGTGGGCGCACCGGCCGACCTGAGGTATCGGACGGCGGTGGCCGCCATCCCAGCGTGTCCCATCACGCCGCCCATTGAAGCTGACGGGGCGTCAGATGAGAAGCCCCGTGGCTCAGTCGGCCTCGCCCACCGCCGCCTCGTAGGCGAGCAGGGTGTCCACGAAGAGGCGCCGCTGCTCCGCGGTCAGCGGGGCGAGGGCAGCGCGCCAGGCCGTGGCGCCCGGGGCCAGCCAGGCGGTGATGGCCGGGGTGTGGGCGTCGGTGATCCGGACGATCCGGCGGCGCCGGTCCCGCTCGTCCTCGCGCCGCTCCAGGACGCCCTTCCGGCTCAGGTCGCCCACGAGCAGGCTGACCGTGGTCGGCGCGACCTCCAGCCGGGCGGCGAGCTCGTTGACGGACATCGCCCCGTCGAAGAGGAGCAGGGCGAGCAGGGAGAGGTGGCGCGGGGCCAGGTCGAGGGAGCGCAGCGGCTCGGGTACGGGGATCCGCTTGGCCCGGCCGACCAGGCGGGGCATGAGCAGCAGCAGCTCGCGGACGGTGTCGTCGGCGTTCTCGGGCATGCGGCGGCGGTCTCCCTCATTTACCTTTGAATGCAAAGGTGTTTTACTGGCAAAGCTAAACCCCCTGCATCGTACGGAGGTTGGTCCGCCATGCCCCACTTCACCGTGCACATCCGCGAGGAGACCCTCGACGGCACCGTCGAGGCCCCCCTGATCCGCGCCCTCACCGACGCCGTCGGCTCCGTCTTCGGCGCCGGTTTCGCCCGCCTAGTCGGCGTCGACCTGATCGGCGTCCCGCAGCACCGCCGAGGCGTCGGCGGCGTTCCCAGCGACGCGCACGGACCGCACGTCACCCTCAGCATGCGCGAGGCCGCCTACCACCTCGCGGAGGTCCCCGACGCCCCCGCCCGCCTCGTCGCCGCCACGACCGACGCCCTCGCCGGTGTGCTCGGCGAGGGCGTGCGCGGACAGGTGATCGTCACGATCGCGGGCGTCCCGGACGGGCGTACGGGCGTGGCGGGCGCGGTCGCGTAGACCCCGGTCGGGCTCAGAAGTCGAGCACCTGGACGGAGTCGCTGTAATAGAGCGTGACGAAGGCGTGGTGGCCGTCGCGCGTCAGCACGATGCTGCTCGGGCCGGGGCCGGTGGGGACGGTGTCGACCACGGCGTTCGTACCGGTGTCGATCACGGACACGCCGTTCGACAGCTGGTTGACGACGTAGGCACGCCGCCCGTCGGCGCTCACGACGACGGCCGCCGGCCCCTCGCCCACGGCGATGGGACTGCCGATCACCTTGCCGGTCGTGGCGTCGACGACCTGCACCGTGCCGAACCGGTCCGTGACGTAGAGGTGCCGGCCGTCCGGTGTCACCGCGAGCCCGGTGGGGAGGTTGTCGATGTCGTACCGGCCGACGACCTTGCCGGTGGCCGTGTCGATGACCGACACGGAGCCGGGATCCCCGAAGCCGGCGACGTAGACGCGCCGGCCGTCCGGCGAGATCGCCAGGTCGACGGGGTTGCGGCCGAGCTTGATCTCGTCCGTGCGCGTGCCGGTCACCGTGTCGATCACGGCCACCGAGCCCGACCACGTGTCGGCGACGTAGGCGTGCCGGCCGTCGGGGGTGATCGCGATGCTGACCGGGACCTCGCCGACGCCGATGGTGTCGGTCCTCTTCCCGGTCGACGTGCTGTAGACGTTCACGGCTCCGTTGACGGAGAACGTCGTGTCGTCGGTGACGTAGGCGTGGCGTCCGTCGGGGGTGATCGCCACGTCGCCGGCGTCCTTGCTGACGCCGAAGCCGCCGACCACCGTCCTGGTGCTCGTGTCGATCACCGCGAGCCGGCCCGTTTCGGTGACCACGACATAGACGTGCCGGCCGTCCGGCGCCAGCGCGATGCCGTCCGGGGATTCGCCGACCTGGACGGTGGTGGGGGGAGCGGGCGCCGTGTCCGGTGCCGCCGTCGCCGGTGCCACCAGCGCACCCGCCAGAGCGAGCAGCGCGGCCAGCGCGAAACGGACGACACGGAAAGTGAGGATGCTCATGACGGAGTCTCCTGGCCCCTCTTCCAGGATGACGCCTTCTGCCGTGCCCGCAACCGCAGTTAGGAATCCGCCCCCGGCCTCACCGCCCCCGGCCTCACCGCCCCTCGTACGTCGGCGTCCGGCGTTCCACGAAGGCCGCCACCCCCTCCTGGGCGTCCCGCGTGGTCATGCAGAGCTCCTGGGCGTCCGCCTCCGCCGCGAAGGCGGTCGACCGGTCGGCGTCCACCGACGCGTTCACCAGGCGCTTGGTGAGGGCGAGGGCGCGGGTCGGGCCCTGGGCCAGGCGTTCGGCCCATTCCCGGGCCGTCTTCTCCAGGTCCTCCGCCGGGACCACCCGGTTGACCAGGCCCATCGCCCGCGCCTCGGCCGCCGGGACGGCGTCGCCGAAGAACATCAGCTCCTTCGCGCGCTGCGGGCCGATCAGGCGGGTCAGCAGGTACGCCCCGCCCCCGTCGGGCACGATGCCGCGCCGGGCGAACACCTCCACGAACTTCGCCGGTTCGGCGGCCAGGACGAGGTCGCAGGCGAAGGCCAGGTGGGCGCCGATCCCGGCGGCGGTTCCGTTGACCGCCGCGATCACCGGCTTCTCGCAGTCCATGACGGCCGCGATGAAGCGCTGGGCGCCTCCGCGGATCAGGCGCGCCACGTCGCCCTGGACTCGCTCCCCGGCGGCGGACGGTCCGCCGCGCAGGTCGGCGCCCGCGCAGAAGCCGCGGCCGGTGGCGGTGATCACCACCGCCCGGACCTCCGGGTCGGCGGAGGCGTCCGCGAGGAGCGCGATGATCCGTTCCCGTTGGTCCCAGGTGACCGCGTTCATGGCCTCGGGGCGGTTGAGCGTGATCCACGAGACGCCGTTCTCGACGGCGTGCAGGACGTCCGACATGGTTTCCCCCTCCGGAGGGCGGCTAGCGGCACACCGCGAGTGCGTCCAGGGCCACGGCCCCTTGCCCCCGCGGCAGCACCATCAACGGGTTGATGTCCAACTCGGCCAGGTCGCCGTCGAGTTCGAGGGCCATCCGCTGCACCCGCAGCACCACCTCCACCAGCGCGTCCACGTCGGCCGGCGGTGCCCCCCGTACCCCGTCGAGCAGGGCCCGCCCGCGCAGTTCGCCGAGCATGTCCCGGGCCTCCCGCTCGCCGAACGGGGGCACCCGTACCGCCGCGTCGTTGAGGACCTCCACCAGGACGCCGCCGAGCCCGACCGTGACGGTCGGCCCGAAGAGCGGGTCGCGGGTCACGCCCACCACCATCTCCACCCCGCGCGGCACCATCTGGCAGACCAGGACGCCGTCCAGTTCGATGCCCTCGAAGCGGGCGATGTCGGTGAGTTCGCGGTACGTGTCGCGGATCTGGCTGGCCGAGGTCAGTCCGACCTTCACCAGGCCCAGCTCCGTCTTGTGGGCGAGCTGCGGGCCGGAGGCCTTCATGACGACCGGGTAGCCGACCAGGCCGGCCGCCCGGACGGCCGCCGCCGCGCTGGTCACCAGCTGCTCGCGCGGCACCCGGATCCCGTACGCCCGCAGCAGCTGCTTCGCCGCGTGCTCGCTCAGCCGGTGGCCGGGCCGCATGAGGGCCTGCGCCTTGCGGAAGGAGGGGGACGGGGTGCGCGGGGCCTCGTCGAAGGGGGAGCGGTAGCCGGTGGTGAAGCGGTGGTGGTCGAGGTACGCCTTCACGGCGCCGATGCAGTTGCCGAAGGTGCGGAAGGTGGCGACCCGCGAGGAGCCGAGCAGGGTCGTGCGGTAGGCGTCCTCGGTGCCGACGGGCGACCCCCACACCACGCACACCAGCTTGTCGGTCTGTTCGGCCGCGTCCACGAGGTCCTGCGCCAGCTTGTCGCTCATCGGCGGGAACGGCCCGGTGATGGGACAGATCAGCACCCCGACCTCGGGGTCGGCGAGGATCGCGTCGATGATCTTCCGGCCGCGCCAGTCGCCCACCGGGTGTCCGCCGTTGTCGATGGGGTTGGCGACGCTCAGGTACTCCGGGATCCACTGGTGCAGCTCGTCCTGCTTCGCCTCGGACAGGGTCGGCAGGCCGAGTCCGGCGGCCGTCGCCAGGTCGGAGAAGTGGGCGCCGGTGCCGCCGGAGATCGAGTAGACGACGACGCCGTCCGCGACCGGCTTGCGGGCGCGGGCGAGCAGCGCGGCGGTGTCCTGGAGCTGGTCGAGCCCGTCGACCCGGATCACGCCGAACTGGCGCATGGCCGCGTCGACGACCTGGTCCGCGCCGGTCAGCTTGCCGGTGTGCGAGGCGGCCATCCTGGCCCCGGCCTCGGTGCGGCCGACCTTGACGGCGACGACCGGCACCCCGCGCCGGGCGGCCTGGTCGGCGGCGAGCAGGAAGGAGCGCCCGTCCTTGAGCCCCTCCACGTAACAGGCGATGGCGCCGACCTCGGGCCGGTGCGCGAAGTACGAGAGGAAGTCGGCGGTCTCCAGGTCGGCCTCGTTGCCGGTGGGCGCCCAGTGGGAGAGCCGGACGCCCAGTTCCTGCATGGTGAAGACGGGCCGGCCCTGGTGTCCTGACTGGGTGATGAGCGCGACGGCGGGTCCGTCCAGGTCCTCGCGGAAGCGCTCGAAGGCGTTGAGGTTGGTGTTGGGGCCGAGCAGCCGCAGTCCGGAGCGGCCGACGGCGGCGGCGAGGCGTTCCTGCGCGGCGGCGCCCGCCTCGCCGGTCTCGGCGAAGCCGGAGGCGAAGGCGACGGCGAACCGCACCTTGGCCTCGGCCAGTTGCTCGATGACCGGCAGCGGGTCGGCGACCAGGAGGACGGCGAGGTCGACGGGGACGCCGAGGGTGCCGAGCTCGGCGACCGAGGGCACGCAGTCGATGCCGAAGACGGAGGTGCGGGTCGGGTGCACCGGCACCAGCCGGGCGCCGACGCGGCCGGCCCAGTCGAGGAGCTGGCGGGTGATCCCGGTGTTGGGCCGCCCCTCGGCGTCGGAGGCCCCGACGACGGCGACCACCTCGGGCCGGAAGAACCGGTCGAGCTCGGGCACGGGCGCGTGCAGGGGCCGCCCGCTGACGTCCCTGTCGCCCTCGACGGCGGTGACGCCGTGCACCGCGACCCGGGTGGGCTGCTCGCCGCAGGCGACGACGCGTGCGCGGAGGTCCGTGGTGAAGGTGCCGTGAGTCGATCCAAGCATCGTGGTAGCTCCGCCCGTCCGTTACCTCTTCCCTGACGCATAGTCAGATTACAGAACTGACGGGGAGTCAGGAATGGCCGTGCAGCGACCTCTCGTGGGCGGATCCCGTGAAGGGAGCGCCTAACCGGTCGCTCGCCCCGCCCGCGCGCCCCGCTCCTTCCGCCCCGCCCGCTCCGTCCGGGCGCCCCGCGCCCGGGTCCTGGCGATCCGCCGGGCGATCCGCTCCGCGTCGAGCGCCATCTCCCGGAACATCCCGCTGATCGGATTCGTGAACCCGGTGAAGTAGAGCCCCGGCGCCCCCTCCGGGCACCTCGCCCCCGTGGTCACCGGCCGCCCCCGCCCGTCGAGCACGCCGAGGTGTCCGAGCAGCGGCTCCAGGGCCCGCTCGTACCCGGTGGCGGCGATCACCGCGTCCGGGGTGATCCGCGAGCCGTCGGCGAGCACGACCTCGGCGCCGTCGAAGGAGTCCACGGCCGCGACCGGCTCCACCTTCCCCGCCCTGACGGCGGCGACGAGCCCCACGTCCTGGACCGGGATCGCGCCCTGGCGCACCCGGGAGTAGAGCCCGCCCTCGGGCCGGGGTATCCCGTACGCGGAGAGGTCGGCGGTCATGAACCGCCCGAGCAGCCCCGTGGCCCGGTCCACCAGGCCCACCGGGAGGCGCCGCACGAGGATGCCGTTGCGCTGGCTGGGCCAGCCGGCCGTGGAGCGCCGGACGATGTACGGGGCGGTGCGCACCGCGAGCCGGACCCGGGCGGCGCCGCCCTCGGCGAGGTCCGCCGCGATCTCGGCGCCGGTGTTGCCGACGCCGACGACGAGGACGTCCCGGCCCTCGTACGGCGCGGGGTTGCGGTAGGCGCTCGCGTGGAGGAGTTCCCTCTCGCGGCGGTACGTGCCGAGGCCGGGCCAGTCCGGGACGCGGGGCGTGTGGTTGAAGCCGGTGGCGACGACCACGGCGGAGCCGACCAGTCGCCGCCCGCCGGTGGCGTGCAGCACCCACTCCCCGTCCTGCCGCTCCACCCGGTCGACCTCGACCCCGGTCACGATCTCCAGGTCGTGCACCTCGGCGTACTTCTCCAGGTAGCGCACCACGTCCGCGCGGGCCACCCAGCGCCCGAAGGAGCGCGGGATCTTCAGACCGGGCAGGGCGGAGAGCCGGCGGGTGGTGTGCAGCCGCAGCCGGTCGTAGTGGCCGCGCCAGGAGGCGCCGACGGCGTCCGCCTTCTCCAGGACGACGGCCCGTACGCCCTGCTCGCGCAGGGCGGCGGCGACGGCGAGTCCGCCGGGTCCGCCGCCGATGACGTAGACGGGGTGGCGAGGGGGGGTGGTCATGAACGCTGAGCGTAATGACGCGTACACGCGATGGGTCTCGGTCAAGAGGGGGTTCGGTTGCGAATCGATCACGCGTGCAGAGGTCTTGCGGAGACCCGAGCCGATCCGCTGAACTGACGCCCTGTCAGATTTCATTTCCCGAAGGGCGGCGGGCACATGCAGACGATCTGGCTCACGGGCGCCGAATGGCTCGCCGTCCTCCGCATCGGCCTCGGCCTGTGGTGGCTGGAGAGCTGGCGGCACAAGGACAAGAAGGGCTGGTTCGAGCGCGGCACCGGCATCGCGTGGGCGGCGGACGTGGCGGGCAAGCACAAGTGGCCGCCCGTGAAGAAGGGCTTCGACGCCGTCGTCGCCCCGCACCCCAAGCTCATGGCGTACGTGGTCGTCTACGCCGAACTCGCCCTGGGCCTCGGCCTGGTCACCGGCCTCCTCACCCCGGTCGCCCTGATCGGGGGCCTGCTCCTCAACCTCCTCTACCTCACCCTGATGATCCACGACTGGGCCGAGCAGGGGCAGAACGCGATGATGGCGCTGATCTCCCTGGTCGCCCTCCTCGCCATGTCCTGGCAGACCTGGTCCCTCGACCACGCGATCGGACTCTTCTGATGACGGCCACCCCGGATGTCGACGCCTTCACCCGCGCCTACTGGGACGCCGCGGCCGAGGGCCGCCTCCTGCTGCGCCACTGCACCGCCTGCGACCGCGCCCACCACTACCCGCGCGAGTTCTGCCCGCACTGCTGGAGCGAGTCCGTCGAATGGCGCCCGTCCCCGGGCCACGCCACCCTCTACACCTGGTCCGTCGTCCACCGCAACGACCTCCCGCCCTTCGGCGACCGCGTCCCGTACGTGGCCGCGGTCGTCGACCTGGCGGAGGGCCCCCGCATGATGACGGAGCTCGTCGACTGCGAGGAGGCCGACCTGCGCGTCGACATGCCCCTGGAGGTCACCTTCCGCCCGGAGGGCGAGGTCCGGGTCCCGGTGTTCAGACCCCGACGGGCCGGCTGATCCGCTCCACCGGGATCCACAGCTGGGAGTCCGTCGGCGTGCCGATCTCCACCGGCATCGTGCGCAGCAGCTCCGGGCCCGGGCGGCTCGCGTACGGGTTGGACGGGAACCACTGGGTGAAGACGTCCCGCCACAGTTCCTGGAGGGCGCTCGGGTAGGGCCCGTGGTCGTCGAAGACCGCCCAGGTGCCGGCCGGCACGTCGAGCGTGTCGAGCTCCTCGGCGGTCGCCTCGGGGCCGGCCGCCACGCCGATCCAGTAGTCCAGTTCGGTGCCCTCCTCCCGGCTGTCGGACAGGTGGACCGCCGCCGACAGGACCCCTTCGGGCTCCCCGGAGGCCAGCTCCTTCATCCGGGTGATCGCCTGCTGGTCCAGGCTCGCCACGTGTGCCGCGGCGGCCGCGTTGACCCCCTCGTGGACGAGCGGGATCCGGGCCTTCTTGCCGACCACCCGGAACGCTTCCTTCTCCACGATCCGATACCTCATGGTGCTACTCCCTTCGACGACGACCCGGAAGGACATCCGCGGCTGCGCGGTCAGCGTCGCCCCGGTGCGCCGGGCCTCGCCCGGCCCGATGCCGTGCACCGAGCGGAACGCCCGGGCGAACGCCTCCCCCGAGCCGTAGCCGTACCGCACCGCGACGTCGAGCAGCGTCCGCTCCCCGTCCAGCACCTCGGCCCCGGCCAGCGTCATGCGCCGGCGCCGTACGTACACGGAGAGCGGCAGCCCGGCGAGCGCCGAGAACAGGCGCCGGAAGTGGTACTCCGACGTCATCGCGATCCGGGCCGCCTCGGCGACGTCGAGCTCGCGGTCGAGCCGCGTCTCGATGTGGTCGAGCGCCTGGTTCAGCCGGTCCAGCACCGTGGGGGTGTCCTTCCTTCTTGACGTCTCCACCGTAGGAAGGACCAGTGTCCCCGGACCCGACAAACGGTGCCCGGAAAGGTCGGGCGGGCACCGCCCCCGGCCGCGCCGGGCGGGCACGCTTGCGCTTGCCGCAGCGTCAACTCCTACGGTCGTGGTGTGGGGGCCGGAGACGCCGGCCCCGGCGGCGGAAGGACACCACCATGGCCTGGTCGATCGCGGACGTGGCCCGGATGTCGGGAGTGACCTCCCGGACCCTGCGCCACTACGACGAGATCGGCCTGCTGCCCGCCGCGTGGACCGGGTCCAACGGGCACCGCCACTACGAGCGGGACGACCTGCTGCGCCTGCAGCAGATCCTGCTCATGCGGGAGCTCGGCCTGGGCCTGAAGGAGATCCGCGCGGTCCTGGACCGTCAGGTCGACCGGGTGGCCGTCCTGCGCGAGCACCACGAACGGCTGCTCGCGGAACGCGCCCGTCTCGGCACCCTCGCCCGGACGGTCGCCCGCACCATCACCGAACTGGAGGAGGACGCCCCCATGGCGCAGATCAACCGGCCCGAGAACCTCTTCGAGGGCTTCGAGCCCGACCCCGAGATGGACGCCGAGGTCCAGGAGCGCTGGCCCGAGGCGTACGAGGAGTCCCGGCAGGCGTCGGCGGGCATGACCGAGGCGGACATCGAGCGCTGGCAGCGCGAGGTCACCGCCCAGATGATCCGTTTCGCCGAGTTCATGGCCGCCGGCACCCCCGTCGACGACCCCGCCGTCCAGGCCGAGGTCGACGCCCACTACCGGAACGTCAGCCGTTTCTGGAAGCCGACGGCGGAGGCGTACAAGGGCATGGCCCTCATGTACGTGGAGGACCCGAGGTTCCGCGAGAACTTCGACCGGATCGCGGCCGGCCTCGCCGCGTACCAGCGCGACGCGATGGGCGTGTACGCGGACACGCGCCTGAGCTGACCGGAAAGCGGAGGCGGCGGCCCGGCCGCGCGGGCACAATCGCCGCCATGCGCATCGTCATCACCACCGCCGGATCCCGGGGCGACGTCGCCCCCTTCACCGGCCTCGGCCGCCGCCTCCAGGACGCCGGCCACCAGGTCGCCGTCCTCGCGCACGCCTCCTTCGAGGGGCTGATCGGCGGCTGCGGGCTCGGCTTCCGGCCCATGCCGGGCGACCCGGAGCAGCTGATCCGGGACTGGTCCCGGGCCGCCTCGCGGGACGAGGTCCAGGCTCTGACCAGGGCGTACGCGGACGGTCTCGCCGACGGTGTCGCGGCGGCCGTCGAGGGCGGGGACCCGGACCTGCTGCTCACCGCCTTCGGCCCGGCGGCGCTCGCCATGGCGGCCGGTGAGGCGCACGGCATCCCCGTCGTCGGAACCTACCTCACCCCGTCGTTCGCCACCGCCCGCTTCCCGCTCCCCAACGCCCGCGATACGGGGGACGGCGGCCCGGCAGCCCGCCTGGCGGCCGGCCAGGACGTGCTGCGGCGCGCGGAGGGGGTCTTCGCGGGGGCGGTACGGCGGCTGCGGACCCGGTTCGGGCTGCCGGAGCGGACGGCGGGGAGCGGCGAGCTCCGGCCGGTGTTCCACGGCTACAGCCCACTGGTCCTGCCCCGCCCCGACGACTGGCCGTCCGGCGTCGAGGTGTCGGGCTACTGGTGGCCCGCCCGCCCCGTCGGCTGGCGTCCCCCGGCGGAGCTGGCGGACTTCCTCGCGGCCGGCCCGCCCCCGGTCTTCCTCGGCTTCGGCAGCATGCTGCCCGGCGAGGGGGAGCGGCTCGGCGGCCTGGTGGCGGAGGCGGTGCGGAAGGCGGGCGTCCGCGCGGTGGTGCAGGCGGGCTGGGCCGGGCTGGGCGGCTTCGGTCCGGACGTCCTGCCCATCGGCGACGTCCCGCACGACTGGCTGTTCCCCCGCACCGCGGCCGTCGTCCACCACGCGGGCGCCGGGACCACCGGCGCCGGGCTGCGGGCCGGGGTGCCCGCCGTCCCCGTCCCCGTCATGGCCGACCAGCCGTTCTGGGCGGACCTGCTGTACGAGCTCGGCGTCGCACCCCGCCCGGTCCCGTTCGCGGAGCTCACCGCCGCCCGCCTCGCCGACGCGATCACGACCGCCGTGACCGAACCGTCCCACAAGCGGCGTGCGGCGGAACTCGCGGCCGGGATCGGCGCCGAGGACGGCGTGGCGGGGCTGCTCGCCCATCTCCGCACCGTCCCCGGGTGCCGTGGCTGAGCGTCAGCCTTCGAGGAGGGAGATGCGGATGGCGCGCTCGACGTGCCGGGCGGCGTTCTCGTGTCCCGCCGCGTTCGGGTGCACCAGGGTGGCGCGCTTGTTGTAGAGGGCGCAGTTCAGCGGCGTGCCCTGGACCTTGGCGGGCCAGTAGTCGGGGGCGTCGCCGCAGACGCCTTCGACCCACTTGGTGCCGGCGGGCTGGCAGGCGTCGTGGCCGACGCTGGAGGAGTAGACGTCGACGTAGCGGTCGCCGAAGAAGCCCGTGACGTTCTGGATCACGGTGTTCAGCTTCTTGAGGACGTCGTCACGGAGCCAGTCGATGTCGCCGTGGTTGACCGGGCCGAGCTCGGTGTAGAGGAGCCGGTTGCAGGAGCTCGCCTGCTCCGGCAGGACCGCCGGGTAACCGACCGTGATCACCTTGGCGTTGGGCGCGGCCTCGTGCACGTGGGCCAGCATCTCGATGTACTCGTCCTGGACCCGGGCCAGCTTGTCCTCGATGCTCTCCTCCCCCTCGGGAGGATTGATGTAGTGCTCGCGGCAGGTCCTGTTGAGGGCGCCGTCGGTGAGGCACCGCATCAGCATGCCGCCGAAGGGCAGGCTGTTGCCGCCGATGCCGATCGTGACGACGTCGGTGCCCTCGTTGAGGCCGGCCCGCTTGATCTGCGTGTCCACCTCCGGCCACCCGTCGGCGGGGGCCTGGACCGGGCTGATCGGCTTCTGCCGCGTCTGGGCGATGTCCTTGATGACGGCGTTGCCGCAGCTGAAGTTGGTCAGGTGGACGGACCTGCCGGGCGGGAACGCGTCGAGCTCCCTCCGGACGAGGTCGGGGTAGGCGTCGCTGGTGCGGTCGCAGCCGTCCCGCGACGCGCTGCCGAGCGGGGGCTGCGGCTGCCCGACGAAGATGCCGGCCGTGTACGAGTCGCCCAGCGCGGCCCACTCGTACGGGTCGGCCGCTGCACCGGCCGAGGCGGCCGGTGCGAGGGCGGACGCCGTCAGCGCGAGGCCGACGGCCAGGGCGCGGGCGCGCAGGCGGGAGACAGGGTGTCGCATGGATCCTCCGGGATCGTGGAAGACGCCCGGGGCCGAGGGCGACACCGGGCGGGGCACCTCGGCCAAGATCATCCAGGCTGTTCGCCCGCCTTGCCCCGGATTGAGACCCTCTTCCACGAACGAGCTAAATGGTCACACTGGTCGCACTTTTCGCCTCCGCGTCCCCGTCCAGCGTCGGGTAGTCCGTGTATCCGGCGGCCCCGCCCGTGTACATCAGGTATTGCTCCCGTACGGCGTTCAGCGGAGCCCCCGCGCGCATCCGGCCCACCAGGTCCGGGTTGGCGAGGAAGGAGCGCCCGAGGGAGATCAGGTCCGCCCCGGCGGCCAGCAGCCGCTCGCCCGCCGCCCGGCCGCCGTCGGCCGGCAGCGGGCCGCCCCAGCCGAGCGCCGGGTTGGCGATCAGCGCGCCCGGCCAGAGCTTCCGGATCTCCTGGAACAGCGGCTGCTCCGGGTCGGCGAACACCACGTGCAGATAGGCGGGTTCCCGCTCCGCCAGCGCGGCGACGAGCGCCGGGTACAGCTCCTCGGTGTCGCCCTCCTCGATGCCGTTGACGCCGACCCCGGGGGAGATTCGCACACCGACCCGCTCCGGGCCGATCGCCTCCGCGACCGCCGTCACGACCTCGACCACGAAACGGATCCGGTTCTCGACCGTGCCGCCGTACTCGTCGGTCCGCAGGTTCGTGTTCTTCGCCAGGAACTGGTGCAGCAGGTAGCCGTTGGCCGCGTGCACCTCCACCCCCTCGAAGCCCGCGTCGACGGCCCGCCGAGCGGCGGCGGCGAAGTCCGCCACGGTCGCCCGGATCTCCTCCACGGTCAGCTCGCGCGGCACGACGGAAGGCCGCGGCCCGTCGGCGGTGTGGATGTGCTCCGGCAGCGCCACCGCCGACGGCGCGACCGGCACCGCCCCGCCCGTGTCGGGGTGCCCGACCCGCCCGCCGTGCTGGAGCTGCACGAACATCCGCCCGCCCGCGTCCCGCACGCCGTCCGTCACCCGCCGCCACCCCGCCACATGGGCGTCCGTGTACAGAGCAGGGATGTTCGCGTACGTCTGGCCGACGGCGCTCGGCGTCGTCGCCTCCGCGATGATCAGACCGGCCGTGGCGCGCTGCGCGTAGTACGTGGCCATCAGCGGCGTCGGGACCCCGTCGGCAGCCGCGCGGTTCCGCGTCAGCGGCGCCATGACCAGCCGGTTGGCGAGGGGGAGGGGGCCGAGGCGGGTGGCTTCGAAGAGGCGGGATCCGCTCGTGTTCTGCGTCATGCCGGTACCGTAGATCCTGACATCAATGTCAGATTCAAGCGTGAACGAGGCGTACGGGGGCGGCAGATGAGGATCGGTGAGCTCGCGCGGCGGGCCGGGGTGAGCGAGCGCTCCCTGCGCTACTACGAGGAGCAGGGCCTGCTGCGCTCCGAGCGCACCCCCGGCGGCCACCGCGCCTACGGGGACTGGGCCGTCGACCGCGTCATCCGCATCCAGGCGCTGTACGCGGCCGGGCTCGGCAGCAAGAAGATCGCGATGCTCTTGCCCTGCATGCGGGACATCGACGGCGGCCCGACCGAGCACACCACCGCCGGACTCGTCGACGAGCTGATCGTCGAGCGCGACCGCATCGACCGCATGATCCTCGACCTCGTCCGCTCCCGTGACGTCCTGGACGAGGTCATCGACGCGGCGACCGTCAGGGTCTGACGCCCGCCCGCGCCAGGATCTCCGGCGCCGCCTCGGCGAGCGTCGCGAAATGCCGCTGCGAACCCTCGGCGGGCGTCGCGGTGTTGACGGTCCAGACCGTCATCCCGGCCGCCCGCCCCGACCGCACGCCCGACGGGGCGTCCTCGATCACCAGACACTCGGCCGGGTCCGCGCCCAGCAGCTCGGCGGCCCGCAGATACGGCACGGGCGACGGCTTGCCCTCGCTCACCGAGGCCGCGTCCACCAGCAGCTCCGGCACCGGCAGCCCGGTCCGCCCGAACCGCCCGCGCACCCGGTGCGCGTAGTTCGACGTCACCAGACCCCACCGGCCCTCCGGCAGCGCGCCCAGCAGTCCGGCGGCCCCGTCGAACGCCGCGTACGTCCCCGACCGCACGTCCTCGTCCTCCAGCGCGTGCAGCAGCGCCAGGCACGCGTCCGGGTCCGCCCCCGGCGCCACCGCCGCGAACGTCTCCACCGGCCGCGTCCGCAGCGCCACCGCGTACACCTCGTCCCCGTCGAGCCCGTACCGCGCGGCCCATGCGTGCCAGACGCGCCGCTGGTTGGCGACGGCGTCCATGAGGGTGCCGTCCACGTCGAAGAGAACGAAGTCCTTGCTGGTCACGCGCCCGATGCTACGACCACGAACGCGGCCCAGGAGGCGGGGGTGACGGCGAGCTGGGGGCCGTGGGGGTTCTTGGAGTCGCGGACGTGGACCGTGGTGGGGTGAGCGGCCACCTCTACGCACTCGCCGCCTTCGGCACTGCTGTAGCTGGACTTGCGCCAGTCGTAGGCGACTTCGATGCAGTTGCCGCCCTCGGAGCTGCTGTAGCTGCTCTTGAACCAGGCCAGACCCGTGGTGTTCATAGTTCTCCCAGCAGTTTTTCGATCCAGTCCAGGGACTCACGAGGAGAGAGAGCCCGCGCCCGGATGATCCCATAGCGCTCGGCGTACTGGCGCACGAGTTCGGGGTCGGTGATCAGTCTGGCATGACCGTAGATCTCGGTGTACGCGACCTCCCGCCGCCCCCTGGGGGTGAGGAGAGTGAACGCCCCGTCCAGGTAGGGGTGTTCCGGGATGTCCTGGGGCATGATCTGGAGTTCCACGGTCCGGAGTCGAGCCACATCCAGGATGCGGTGGAGCTGCTCGCGGTGGACCTCCGGACCGCCGAACGGGCGAAGAAGAACGGCGGCTTCTAGGACGAAGCTGACCGTCGGCATGGGCCACTTGTCCAGGATCGCCTGGCGAGAGATGCGGTCCGCGACGCGCTTCTCGATCGTCTCCTCGTCCAGCATGGGGCGCCGGTTTTCGAACAGGAAGCGCGAGTACGACGGTGTCTGCAGGATGCCCGGTACCGCCTGCACCTCGTAGTAGTGCAGAGCGACGGCCTCCGCCTCGGCCTTGGCGAAGTCCTGGAACCAATCCGGATGCCGTACCCGCGCCCGCGCCAGCGCCTCCCGTACGTCATCGATCGCCGCGATCAGGATCCCGTCCGCGCTCAGCACCGGATCGGCCCGCATCAGGAAGTCCGGCTGCGGCGTCCGTACCCCCCGCTCCACCGACGAGACCAGATCCTCACTACAGTGCGTCGCCTCCGCGAGCTCCGCCTGGCTCATGCCCGCGTTCTTGCGGAGCACCTTGATGATTTTCCCCAGCGCCTTGAACAAGTACGCCGTACCGTCTACTTCGGAGGGCCTTTCCGGCCGCTCCTCCTTCTCCACCGACATCCGTACCGCCCTCTTGGCGTGCTAGTACCGCTACTCAGCGTCGTGGTGTCGCCCCTGGTGAGCGTAGGGCTGTGGGCCCACGCTGGGGGCCATGAAGACGGAAAAGACCTCCGCGACCACCCCAACCGGTGAGTCGGGTGGCGAGTTCGCGCAACGCTTCTCGGCAACGCGCCGGGGCGCACGCCTGGCGCGTCTGCTGGCGGTGCAGCAGTTGCTCGACTGGGGCGTGACGAGGACCGACGCGGCGGAGCTGGTGGTGGCCGAGTTGGCGAGCAACGCGGTGACGCATGGGCGCGTGTCGGGGCGGGACTTCGAGTTACGGCTGACGCTGGCCGTGGACCACGTGCGGGTGGAGGTGTCGGACGCCCGGGGCGAACGCGAGCCGGCGCCCGACCCGTACCCCGACGAGCACGGCTACGGGCTGCACCTGGTGGGCGCGCTGGCGACGGCGTGGGGGGTGAAGAGCCGCACCGTCGGCAAGACGGTGTGGGCGACGGTCGACACCTGAGGCGGAAGCGGTGACGTTTCTGTGGTGAAAGCGCTACGCCTGGAGAGTGAGTAAAGCGAGGCTATGGGGATCTTCCCCGAACTCTCAGGAAATCATCTGGTTTTGGCAAAGGGACGCCGTGTCGCGTTGTGGCGTCCCCAGGCCCCTTTCGTGTTCCCCGAGAACCCCGAGACGACCAGGAGTCAGGCGTTGACCAGCTACGGAAACCGACTGCGCCAACAGATCACCGAACCCGGCACGACGCCCCTGATCGGCGTGTACGACATGTACTCGGCGTCGGTCGCCGCCGACCACTACGACGGGATGTTCGTGTCCGGGTTCGGCTTCGCCGCCTCGTACTACGGGCTGCCGGACATCGGGTTCATCGCGTGGCCGGACATGGTCGCCTTCGTGGAGCGGCTGCGCGGCGCGTTCCCGAAGCAGCACCTGCTGGTGGACATCGACGACGGCTACGTGGACCCCGAGGTGGCCTGCCACGTCGTCGAGCGGCTGGAGCGGATCGGGGCGTCCGGGGTCATCCTGGAGGACCAGAAGCGGCCCCGGCGGTGCGGACACGCGGACGGGAAGCAGGTGCTGCCGCTGGACGAGTACCTGACCAAGCTGGAGATGGTGCTGGCGACCCGGCGGGACCTGGTCGTGGTGGCCCGTACGGACGCCACGGACGAGGAGGACATCCTGAACCGGGCGAAGAGCCTCGCCGCCACCGACGCGGACGTCGTCCTCGTCGACGGCGTACGGAGCGTGGAGTGGATCCAGCGCATCCGCGAGGTCGTCGGCGACAAGCCGCTGCTCTTCAACCAGATCGCCGGCGGCAAGTCCCCCCGGCTGTCGCTCGGCGAGCTCTCCGAGCTGGGCGTCGACGTGGCGATCTACAGCACCCCCTGCCTGTTCGCCGCGCACCGGGCCATGGACTCGGCCCTCTCCGAGCTGAAGCGCGCCGACGGACGGCTCCCCACCTTCGACGCCGTCGAGGGGATCGGCGTCGCCGCCTCCACCCGGCTCCTGGAGCGGAACATCGCCCGCCACCACGACGCTCCCGAGCGGGTGGGCGTGTGATCCCCCGCCCGCGCGGGGCACGTCCGGCCAGGGTGCTCGGTCTGGCCGCCGTCCTCCTCGCGGCGGCCGCCGCGCCCGCCGCCGCGGGCGGCAGCCTGGTCACCGTCATCGACAACTCCCAGGCCGACTCGATCCTGGAGGTCGACCGGGCCGCCAACTTCCAGTACGGCAGCAGCGGCACCGTCGGCAGCGACCACGACGGCAGCGCGGTCGACGCGATCCAGGCCCTGATGGGAGCGGTCGGCACCCCCGACGGCGACTGACGGCGACCGGCGGCCACCGGCGGCGACCCGCGACAGCCGACGGCAGCCGGCGGCACGCGAACGGCCGGGCACCTCCCTCGTGGTGTCCGGCCGTTCCGTCGCGTCGTGCGGGCTCAGTCCTCCGTCAGGTCCGGCTTGCCGTCCTCGCCGACCTCGACCGGCTCCGGCCCGTCCGCGAGGTGGTGCGTGACGGCGGAGGCGGAGGCGTCGGCGGCGGGAGCCGCGGGGGCCGCGGGGGCCGCGGGGGTGGCGGCGTGCGCCGACTGGGCGACCAGGCCGAAGGCCGCGCCGGTCAGGGTCACGGCGGCGGCGATCGCGCGGGGGATCGAGGTGAGGTTCATGCCCGGCCAACGGACACCGGACCCCATCGGTCACGGAACGTGACCCTGGAGAGGGAAGAGCGCGCGGCGGCGGTGCGCGCGCCGTCAGCGCCGTTCGACCATTCCGCGCACGTAGGACGCCTGCCCGGCATGCTGGTTGTCGTCCGTGAGCACGCTGACCAGCCGGACACCCAGGGTCACCGCCGGATCCCAGCGGGTGTCGACGATCCGGTCGAGCTCCGCGTTGGTGACCGAGCCGACGTGGGCGAGCGTGTGGAGGTGGACGGCGTCGTAGTAGGCGAGGAGCAGGGTCCCGGGGACGCGGACGGCGGCGACCTGCTCCCGGGTGTGCCCGTAGCCGGTGTCCGCCTCGGGGAAGGGCAGGGCGAAACGGGTCGCCCAGCCCTCGCTGTGCCAGATCTGCTCCGTGCCGAACGCGTCGGCGACGTGGTCGTCCTGGATGCGGGTCAGGTGCCACACGAGCCAGGCGATCGAGTTGGCGTCGGCGTCGACCCGTACGGTCAGATCGTCCTCCGACAGGCCCTCGACGGCCTGGTGCACGGTCTCCTGGATCCGGGCGAACGCGTCAAGGAGCAGGTCGGCGCTTTTCATGGGGCCAGACTTCCGGTCCGGCGGCGTCCGTCCCGGCCCCGACCGGCGCCGGACGGGCGGAATTCACCCGGACGGCGCCCGGCCGGACCACGTCAGGGCGCGCAGCCCGCCGCCTTCCGCGCCGCCGGGAACCAGGCGCCCATGAGGCGGGTCAGCGCCGCCTTGCGGGCCGCCGGGTCGCCGCCCTTCGTGGAGAAGCGTTCCACCGAGGCGACGAACACCTGCTGCCGGCCGCCCACCGCGCACTTCTGCGCGGCGCCCACGAGGGTGTCGACGGCCCGGCCCTCGTCCCCGATCGGCACCGGCGTGCCGTGCGGCATCTGCCAGTCCCAGGTGGCCCGGTAGTCCCGCGTCGGCGGCTGCGTCGCGCTCTGCAGGCTCAGGACCTGCCGGCCGTCCACCTCCACCCCGCACCGGCCGTCCACCCCCGAGGTGGCCACCGTGCCGCCCGGCACGAGGACCGGCCGCAGCACGTCCGCGGCGACCGGCACCCCGCACAGCGCCGCCGGAAGCTCCGGCTGCTTCGGCTCCGCCCCCTTCGCGCAGCCCGCCGCCGCGAGCGCGGCCAGCAGCACCAGGGCCGCCGGCGTCCCTCGCCTCACTGATCGCCCGCCAGTCCCTTGGCGCGGTTGTTGCCGTTCAGGGCGGACAGGTTGATCTCGTTCTCCAGGGTGTACGCGTTGTTGGCGCTGCTCGGGTTGGCCTTCGCCCACTCCTCCGCCAGGGTCCGCAGCTGGTTCTCCCGGAACATGAACGTCTTGCCGTTCTGCTCCTGGATGCCCTTGTCGATGCGCGCCTGCTCGTCCAGCTGCCACTGGTAGGCCAGGGCGTCCACGCCGCGCTGGGCCAGGTCACCCACCTTCGGGATGAAGTTCACCGCCCCGCCGAAGCCGTGGTACAGCCACTTGGCCTTCCACGACGGGTCCTCCTTGTCGGTCTTCAGGGCCTGGTAGCGGGCCTCTTCGAGGAAGCCGACCGTGGCGCCGCCGCGCTGGAGGGTCTCCTTCGGGTCGCTCGGGTGGTCCGTGGTGATGTCGTTGAGGATCTCCCGGTTCATGGCGTCGTTCAGGACGCCGTACGCGTCCTGGTCCCGGGAGATCTGCTTCGTGACCTCCAAGAGCTGCTTGCGGTCCAGCTGGCGCGGGTCGGCGTCGTCGGACAGCGAGCTCGCCGTGTAGTGCACGGAGTCGCTGTGCCGGGACAGCACCTTCGCCATGTCGTCACGCAGCTCGGACGGCATGTCGTCGCCGCGCTCCGACAGGTACTGCAGCGAGCGGTCCAGGACCTGCCGGTGCTCCGGGGTGAGGTCGACCTGCGGGGAGGTCGGGTCGTTCGGGTTCGTGCCGGTCGCGGCGGCGGCCAGCGCGGCGCCGGTCGCGTCCCAGGCCGAGTTGCCGTCCTTGCGGAGGTGCGGGGTGTCGTCGAAGGTGTGCCGGTCGCCGAGCACGTACTTCGCGTTGTCGTTCGGCTCGGTGGTGCTGAAGAACTGGGTGGCCGCGTCCGGGCTGGCGGCCAGCGCCTTCATGAAGCCGGTCATCGGGTCGCGCCCGAAGTCCTCGCCGATGAAGTTCGTCATCGGCAGGGTCGCGGGGCCGCCGGTCCAGTAGCGGTCCGGCAGCTTCATCTCCTTCTCCTTGGCGACGAGCGCGTTGCCGTACTCGTTGAGGAAGCGGTCGTCCCAGTCGCCGGTGCGCAGCAGATTGCTGATCAGCTGGAAGCCGTGGATGTCGCCGGCCCGGGTGTGGATCTTCGCGTCGCCCAGCTTCACCATGTCGTTCTCCCACGTGCGCATCGCGGGGCTGTCCGACTGGGTCGCGCCGGCCAGGACCAGCGACAGGTTCTGCTGGAACTCGCCCATCTGGTCGAAGCGGGCGCGCATGAGGCCGCCGCCGTCGGACGGGTCGGAGAGGTCCGCCCAGAAGTCGAGGACCCCGCGCGGACCGAGCACGGTGGCCAGCTTCTCCTGGAACAGCCGGTCGTCCTTGTACGCCGCCAGATCCCGGTTGAGCTGGTCGAACTCCGCGGGCGTCAGGTCGTCGCCCTTGGTCTTGAGGAGGTTCGCGATCCGCTCGGCCTCCTTCATCGCCAGCGCGGCCCGGTCCCGGTCGTAGTAGGCGGCGTCCGAGAAGCCGAACGGGGTCTGGCCGACCAGCATCGGCAGCGCCGCCGCCGCGGTCGTGTCGCTCTCGGTGGCCTGCTGGAGGATCTTCTGCACCTCGTCGCGCAGACCGATCGCGTCCGCCTCCGTGTGCCCCGGCACCGTGGTGCCCTTGGCGGCCCGGTCCGGGTGGATGTTCATGGTGACGGTGAAGCCGCCGCCGCCCGAGCCGATCACCGTCAGGTTCCGGGCGAGCGCCTGGGTGAGGGTGTCCTCCAGCTGCTTCTTGAAGCCCTGGAGCTCGCCGAGGGTGTCGCGCAGGATGGCGGTGATGCTGGCCGCCTGGGTGGCGGCGTCGCCGAACTCCCTGGCCGTCTTGCCGATGAAGTCGCGCGTGACGGTGGCGTTCACGCCCTTCCAGTCGGCCTTCCGCGCC
The DNA here is from genome assembly GCF_040683955.1 of Streptomyces sp. NPDC093111. Classification (NCBI taxonomy): domain Bacteria; kingdom Bacillati; phylum Actinomycetota; class Actinomycetes; order Kitasatosporales; family Streptomycetaceae; genus Streptomyces; species Streptomyces sp. NPDC093111. The sequence continues at coordinate 406,712 of NZ_JBFBNW010000001.1, forward strand.
TTCCCGCCGAGGTCGTCACGGGCGTCCGCCTCCAGCTCCCGCAGCTTCTTCACCATCGCGTCCCAGTCGCCGACGGCCGTCCCCAGCTTCGAGAAGTCGGCGGACCTGAGTGCCTCGAAGTCCATCAGTGGCCCGTCCTCTCCTCGAAGCCCTTGTCGAGCTGCTCGTACTTGAACCGGGTGGCGATCCACTGCTCGTCGTCCGCGTGCGTCTTCCGCGTGTACTCCAGGTGGTTGGAGATGTGGGCGCACGCGTCGAGCAGCGTGTCCACCTGCTCCCGCCACTTGTCGGCCACGGTGGTGAGGGCCGCGCCGAGCGCGAACTGGGCCGCCATCGCCGTGCCCGCCTCCCGCGTGCTGACGTTCGCGTGGCCGCCCTCGGCGGCGAGCCGCGTGTGCAGCGTGAAGGCGGCGTCGCCGACGGCCGCCAGGTCCGTCTGCCCGACGCGCAGATCCCCGTCCTGCGACGGGCCGTTGTCCCCGTCGACGTCGACATGGGCGAGCCGCATCGCCGCCCGGTCCTCCTGCGCGGCCGACCTGATGCCGGCCCATTCGTCCTCGAATGACACAAGACCCCCGTGGTTTCAAGTACCGGTGTACGGCGTGCGGTCGCACGGCGTACCGACGTGAGCGGACCGAGCCTATTGCGGTCGGGAACGTTGCCTCAGCCGGCCCTCTCGTAGTGATAGCCCTCGCCGTGGGCGGGTCCCACGTCATGCCGCAGACCCGTCGGGGTGGCGAGTGCGAAGTAGGAGGGATCGGCGTTCTGGCAGAGGCTGTGCGAGCGGGCCCGGTCGATGACCCCGGTCCCGAGGTTGATCCGGCTGCCGCCGTCGGAGATCGAGCTCAGCTTCGCGACGTACTCGCAGTGGAACCCGCTCTGCGAGTCGCTGACCATCTTGGCGGCGATCTGGCCGGGGGCGACCCGGTAGATGTACACGGTCCCCGGCTGGTCGATGTTGAACTGGGCCGTGTACTTCCAGGTGCCGACGAAGGCCGACGGGACGCGGTTGTCGGTGGTGGCCGGGGGCTTCGGCTTCGGCTTGGGGGCGGTGGTGGCGGGCGGCCTGGACGTCGTGCCGCCGGACGAGCCGCCGGAGCCGCTGGTCGAGGACCCGCCGCCGCCGGTGGGGCCCGTACCGCCGGAGGAGCCGCCCACGGCCCCGCCCGCGGCCCCGCCCGCGCCGCCGCCGCCCGCACCGCCGGAGACCGAACCGCCGCCGACGGCCCCGCCCGCGCCCGCGCCCGCCGCACCCGCCGCGCCCGCGCCGCCCGCGTCGGCCACGCCCGGCGGGGGCACGGCCTTCGTCGGGGCCGGACCGCCGCTGCTCGGCCCCGCCGACGGGGCCCCGCTCGACGGACCGCCCGAGGCGGTGGCGGGAGGCGCGCTGCTGCTCGTGCCGGGCGCGCCCTGGACGTCCCGCTGGGCCGGGTCGTTGTCGATGAGCCGGACGACGGTGCCGCTGATCCCGAGGACCACGAAGACGGCGGCCACGACGGCCCAGACCCGCGACGCGCGGCGCGGCTCGCGGGCGGCGGGCACGGGCGTGGCCGGCGGGGGAGCGGCGTCCGCGCCGGCCTGCGGGCGCAGCCCGAGCGTCCCGGTGTCGGACGCCCCGGCAGCCGCCTCCTTGGCCTCCTGGGCCTCCCTGGCCTCCTGGGCCAGCTCCTCGGACAGCGCCTCCACATCGAGCAGCCGCGCCGCCTGCCGCGCCAGCCGCGCGACGAGCACGGCCGGCAGCCAGGCACCGCCCGAGAGGGCGTCCTCCCAGGGCGCGGGGGCGGGCTTGGGCGGCGTGGCGGCCCCGGGCGCCTGGGCGGCGTCGGCACCTCCGGCGTCCCCGGCCTCTCCGGCGGCCTGGGCGGCTCCGGCCTTTCCGTCCGCCGCGCCCTCCCCGGCCTCCTGGCCCTCCCCGTCCCCGCCGGTCAGCGCGGGGTCGGCGAGGAGGGTCTCGATGCCGGGGCGGCCCGTCGGGTCCTTGATGAGGCAGCGGCCGACGAAGGCGCGCAGCGGCTCGGACGCGATGCGGTCGAGTTCCGGTTCGGCCTCCACGATCTGGAACATGATCGCGTGCTGGTTGCTGGCCCCGTGGCCGAACGGCAGGCGCCCGGTGGCCGCGTACATCAGGACGCAGCCGAGCGCGAAGACGTCGGCGGCCGGGCCCAGGGACTCGCCCCGGACCTGCTCGGGCGCCATGAACCCGGGGGAGCCCACCACCATGCCGGTGCTGGTCAGCAGCGACTCGACGGAGGGCTCCAGGGCGCGCGCGATGCCGAAGTCGATGACCTTGGGGCCCTCGACGGTGAGCATCACGTTGGACGGCTTGAGGTCGCGGTGCAGGATCCCCGCCCCGTGGATGCCCTGGAGCGCGCGGAGCAGCCCGCCGGCCAGCGCGAGGAGCGAGTCGGCGGGCAGCGGGCCGTGTTCCCGTACGACCTGCTCCAGGGAGGGCCCCGGGACGAACCCGGTGGCCACCCACGGGCGTTCGGCCTCGGGGTCGGCGTCGAGGACCGGCGCGGTGAAGTGCTCGCCGACCTTCCGTACCGCCTCGATCTCGCGCCGGAAGCGCGCCCGGAACTGCGGGTCCTGGGCGTGCTCCTCGTGCACGACCTTCACGGCCACGGTCCGGCCGCCCTCGGAGCGGGCCAGGAACACCCGGCCCATGCCGCCGGAGCCGAGCCGCCCGAGGAGCCGGTACGGCCCGATCAGCCGCGGATCGCCGACGGCGAGCGGCTCCATGCCGCTGCCGCCCTTGTCGCGCTTGCCCTTCTCGCCGCTCATGCCGGTCTGACTCCCCCTGGTCGTGACGCTGCCCCGTGGTCCGCCGAACGCGCTCAGATTAGATGAGTACGCGTCAAGTGGACGCCTCGGGCGCCCACTTGGTTTCCAGGGGCACCGATCGTCACGTTTTCCTTACGCGAACCAGCCCTGCACGTCGGCGATCAGGTGCACGGTGCCGGAGTGGTTGTAGAAGGTCACCTTGCCGTCGACGACGGGGACGACGACCATGTTCGGCACGGTCTGCCCGGCCCGGAAGTTCAGGCTGGACGCGCTGGTGCGCGGCTGCCCGGACGGGTGGACCGAGACGAAGCCGGTCCGCGTCGGCTGGGTCGCGGTGACGTTGAGGACGACGGCCTTGATCCCCGCCGGGACCATGCCGACGCCCGCGACCGGCAGCGTCACGGACTGGCCGGGCCCGACGGTGCCCTTGCGGACGCCCTTGCCGGTGCGGGTGTCCATGAAGCGGCGGTTCGTCATGCCGGTGAAGGTGGTGCCCGCACCGCTCGTGTAGTAGCCGACGACGTCGCCGACGAGGTCCAGCGAGCCGAACCGGTTGGTGAAGGCGACCTTGCCGCCGACGACCGGGACGATCACCGTGCCGGCGACGGTCCGGCCCGCCGGGACGTTCACGCTGGACGTGTTCGGGCGGGCGGTGCCGTCCGGGTAGGCGGTGACGAAGGTCGACGAGGTGGCGTTGGTCGCCGTCACGTTCATGACGACGGCCGTGACCCCGTCCGCCGGGACGCCCCGGGCACCGGTCACCTGGAGCCGGGCCGTACCGCCGGGGCCGATCTTGGCCCGGGGCACGCCGGTGCCGGAGCGGGTGTCCATGAAGCGGGTCGGCGTGAGCGGCCGGAAGCCGGAGCCGGGGGTGCCGGCGGCGCTTCCGGTGTCCTCGGTGTAGTAGCCGGAGACGTCGGCCACCAGGTCGGACGTGCCGGCGGTGTTGGCGAAGATCCGTACCTTGCCGTCGACGACGGGGACGACCACGAGGTTGGAGGTGGTCTGCCCGGCGGTGAAGTTGAGCTGTGAGCCGGTCGAGTAGTCGTCGAGGGACGGCGTCACCATGAGGTCGCCGGGCTTGGCGGCGTTGGTGACGGTCATGTTCAGCACGACGCTCGTGACCCCGTGGGCCGGGACCCCGCCGACGCCCCCGACCTGGAGGTCGACGTTCTTCCACGGCCGGATCTTGGCCTTGGGCGCGCCGAGGCCGGTGCGGGTGTCCAGGATCCGCTGGGGCGGAAGCGGCAGGTAGCGGCCGGGCAGCGTGGTCAGGACGGTGTTCCTGGCATCGAACGTGCCGTACGCCTCGGGCACGGGGACGAAGGCGTCGCCCTTCCAGGGGGCGACCAGGAGGCGGTAGCCGTACGTGGTCGGGGCGACCCCGCGGCCCGCGTCGTCCCGGCCGTTCCACCGGGTGCTGACGAGGGCGGCGGGGCCGCCCTCACCGGCGAGCGTCCGCACCAGCTTCCCGGAGTAGCGGTTGCGGATCTCCACCTTCCACTGCGCGACCGGGCGGGAGAGCCGCCACCGGGCGTCCCAGGTGCGGCTCTCCACGGACGTGGACTCGATGTTGAGGTAGGGGTCGACGGTGGCGTGCGTCAGGGTGACGTCCTGCGGGGCGACGCCGGTGGGCACGACGTGGATCCGGCCGCGCTCGTCCACGTACGCGACACCGCCGCCGTACTTGTCGACCGCCCAGTCCTTCCAGCGGCCCGAGCCGGGGTGGAGCACGGGGACGTCGGCGAGGGCGCTGGTCCTGCCGGTGCGCGCGTCGGTCAGCATCAGCTTCCCGGCCGCGTTGTCGCGCCGCACGAGGAACCCTTCGCCGAGCACGGCCTCGCCCACCGGGACGGACACGTTCGTGGCCCCCCACCGGTTGAACACCCCGGCCTTGCCCTCGGGCCCGCAGGCCCAGTAGATCCAGGTCCGCACGGCCTGGAGCTCGGTGGGCGCGCATCCGGTGCCCAGGTCGACGTCGGCGCTGTTCCACTTCCCGACGAGGTCGTACGGCTTGAGCTTGCCGGGGGTCGCGGCGGGCGTCCAGAGGGTGGTGCCCCAGACCGCGGCGGCGGCACGGGGCTGGGTGATCAGCACCTTCGCCCCGTCCCCGGGGCGCTCGCCCAGGTCGCCGACGTACTGCTTGTCCTCGTGCTCGGTGATCACGAAGCGGCCGGCGGCGTCGGCCAGCCGGGTCGCGGACGGGAAGGTCACCCGGCGTGCGGTGCCGTCGCCGGCGGGCGAGACCGCGGAGCTGCCGTGGAGATAGGCGCTCCGTCCGTCGCCGAGACCCCGCAGCCCTTCCGCGCCGGAGGACTCGCCCAGCCGCCGCACCGTGGCCGGGGCGTCGACGTCCGCCTCGTACAGGCCCGCCGTCGGACCGCTGTCGGCGAGATAGTGCACCCGGCCGCCGGCGACGTCGAGCCCGGAGTAGCCCGCGGGCAGCCGCGGCAGGTCGCGCACCTCGGCGATCCGCGGCTCCCCGCGCTCGTCGAGGGTGATCCGGTGCACGCCCCAGTCGCTCGCGCCGCTGCCGCCGACGGCGACGACGCCGCCGTCGCGGGCCAGGGTCAGCGGGCCCGTCGCGGCGGGCAGCAGCTCACGCGCGGTTCCGCCGCCGACGGGGACGGCGTACAGCGTGCCGCCCACGGCCCCTTCGAGCCCGGAGCGCAGCTCGCGGTGCGTGAGGATCCAGTCGCCGATCACCGCGTGCCGTCCCCACGAGGCCTCGTGCGGGCCGGCCGGCGGCAGCGGTGTGGTCACCGGCGCCGCCGCGGGGTCGTCCCGGCGGACGGTCCGGACCTCGGCGCTACCGGCGGGCACCACGACCCGGCCGGCGCCCAGGCCCGTGTAGGCGTCGCGCGCGTCGAGGGTGGGGGTGAGCGTGGCGGTCGCGTAGTCCAGGAGGTACGAGGTGTCCGCCCCGCCGGGCGTCGCCCGGGCGTTCAGGAGGGCCCCTCGGGTGTCCTGGACGCGGACCCGCAGCTCGGTGGCCCCGCCGAGACCGGTCACCGGCCGCTCGGTGACCTTCCCGTCGGCCGAGGTGCGCAGGAACAGCCCGGTGATCCGGCCGTCGGCCGCCTTCGCGGACGTGAGGATGGTGTCGGCGTTGTACGCGCTGGTCCACTCCTGGCCCGAGGGCACGGACACCTGGACCTTCGCGCCCGTGGCGAGGTCGTCGATCAGGACCCTGTCGCCGTCGGTGGACGTGTACGCGGCCGCCTGGAGACCGGAGTGGGCGGTGTCCGTGGTGGAGTCGCGCGGGGTGTCGGTGCCCGTGGCGTAGTCCGTCCAGACCGGGCCGCCCTTCTCCGGACGGTGCAGGAACCCGGTGGCACCGGCGCTGAGGACGGTGTCGCCCCGCGGCGCGAACCGCCCCGGATCCGGGAACACCACCCCCTCGGTGGACGGCAGCGGGTCCGGGTCCTCGGCGGTGGCGACGCCGGTCAGGCCGGTCGTGGCGGCCAGGACCGTGGCGGTGGCGAGTGCGGCGCGCGAGAGCGCGCGCGGAGTGTGACGCATGGATGGATCCCCTCCTCGAACGCGGGAGGAGACCACGCCCGGCCGCGTCCACGCGCCGCCGAGCCCCCCGGTCACCCCCCGGATCGGGTGATCCTAATCGAACGGTTTCGCGAGATCCCGGATAAACCGGGGCGGGCCGTGCGCCGGAACGGCAGGAGCCCCGCTCGTGCGCTCGTCGCGCACGGAGCGGGGCTCCTTGGGTACAGCTCTAGAGGATCGCGATCGTCGACCCGGGGGTCCTTAGACCGGGGTGACGTTCTCCGCCTGCGGGCCCTTGGGGCCCTGGGTGACGTCGAAGTTCACCTGCTGGTTCTCCTCGAGGGAGCGGAAACCAGCGGCGTTGATCGCGGAGTAGTGGACGAAGACATCCGGGCCGCCGCCTTCCTGGGCAATAAAGCCGAAGCCCTTTTCAGCGTTGAACCACTTCACGGTTCCGGTAGCCATGAGCCCTCCTATGGGCCAAAGGGTCGCCCTGCTCCAGAACCTGCAACCAAGTCTGAAAACTACAAAAGCCTGCGGGTTACATGCTCCGCAGGCTCTGTACTGCAAGGGAAACCAAACTGCAACTTGCGTTGAGCGTAGCACGCAGCGTGGTCGAAGCGGTAGAGGGAAAGATCACGTCACCCGCATGTTTGACGCGCCTTCGATGTGCTGACGCGGAAGCCCCTCAGGGGTTCGGACTGATGTCCGACGCGAGCCCGACACGAGCCCCTTCCGTGCCCCGGCGACGTCCACCGTACGAGACGGGGCTAGCCTCGCGATGTGGACAATGCAACCGATGACCACCAGCGCAGCCGGCCCCGGGTCGGGCACATCCAGTTCCTGAACTGCCTGCCCCTCTACTGGGGCCTGGCACGCACCGGAACGCTCCTCGATCTGGAGCTGACGAAGGACTCCCCGGAGAAGCTCAGCGAGCAGCTGGTGCGGGGCGACCTCGACATCGGCCCGATCACCCTCGTCGAGTACCTCCGCAACGCGGACGACCTGGTCGCCCTGCCGGACATCGCCGTCGGCTGCGACGGGCCCGTGATGTCCTGCGTGATCGTCTCGCAGCGGCCCCTGGACCAGCTGGACGGGGCGCGGGTGGCGCTCGGCTCCACCTCGCGCACCTCCGTGCGCCTGGCGCAGCTGCTGCTGGCCGAGCGGTACGGCGTGCGGCCGGACTACTACACGTGTCCGCCGGACCTCGGCCTGATGATGCAGGAGGCGGACGCGGCCGTACTGATCGGCGACGCCGCGCTGCGGGCCTCCCTGCACGAGGCGCCGCGGCTGGGGCTCCAGGTCCACGACCTGGGGATGATGTGGAAGGACTGGACGGGGCTGCCGTTCGTCTTCGCCGTGTGGGCGGCCCGCAAGGACTTCCTGGCCCGCGAGCCGGAGACCGTCCGCGACGTGCACCGGGCCTTCCTGGCCTCCCGCGACCTCTCCTTGGAGGAGGTCGCGAAGGTGGCCGAGCAGGCGGCCCGCTGGGAGGCGTTCGACGCGGAGCTCCTGGAGCGGTACTTCCGGACCCTCGACTTCCGCTTCGGGCCCGAGCAGCTCGCCGGCGTCCGCGAGTTCGCCCGCAGGACCGGCCCGACGACCGGTTTCCCCGCGGACGTACGCGTGGAACTGCTCGAACCGGCCCGCTAGGGCCCCGGGCTCCCCGGCGCTACGACGAGGGGGCGGTGGCGGGGCCCGCGATCGGGCCCTGCATCTGGCGGCTCAGCCAGGCGATCGACCCCTCGTCCATGCCCCGGATGTAGCTCAGCGCGTTGTGCCCGCCGTTCTGGATGATCTCCAGGTGGGACTTGATCGGGCCCTTCGTGTACTGCTTGATGAAGGCCCGCACCTTCGGGGAGAGGCGGGTCTCCTTGGTGCCCAGCTGGAACGCCAGGAAGAGCTCGTTGTCCTTGGTGTCCGGCTTCCGGCCGAGCGCCGCGGCCAGCCGGCCCGGGTCGTTCGCCCGGCGCTCCCGCTCGTGCCCCTGCCACAGCGGGGAGTCCGGGACCAGGTCCGGCCCGGAGGCGATGACGCCCTTGAACTTGTCCGGCTTCTGGAGCACCGACTTCAGGCCCACGAAGCCGCCCGAGGACGAGCCCATGAAGGCCCAGCCGTCCCGCGACTTGAAGGTACGGAAATTGGCCCGGACGAAATCCGGCACGTCCTCGGTCAGCCACGTGCCCATTCGCGGCTGGTCCGGAATATCACTGCCGTCGTAATAGTGCTTGTCGTCCGGGTTGAGGACGGGCATCACCACGATGAACGGCAGGCTCTTTCCCTCCTCGGACCAGCGCGCGATGCTCGACTGGAGTTTGAGGTCGGTGCCCATCCAGTAATTCGTCGGATAGCCGACGCCGCCGGGCAGCGAGATCAGGACCGGAAAGCCGCTGTTCGCGTACTTCGGGTCGAAATACTGCTTCGGCGCCCACACCCACACCTTGCCGGTGAAGCCGGACTTCGCGCCCTGGAGCTCGGTGACCCCGATCTTCGTGCCGTCCTCGACGGTGTTGGCGTCGGTGAACTCCGCCCGGGGCCCGGTGGGGAAGACGGTGACGGGGGCGTGGTTCCCCTTCGTCCCCCCGTTCTTCCCGCCCGGCGTGTGCACGGCGGCCTGCTGGGGCTTGCCGTTGTGGGGGGTGTCGAAGGAGACCGGGTCGCCCTTGTCCGAGGAGCAGCCGGCGACCGCGGCCAGCGTGGTCCCGAGGGCGAGGGCGGCCGCGAGGCTGCGGTGGAGGCGGCGGGGACGTGTCATGACGGGGTCTCCGAGTGCGTTTCGGGTCATACGGCGGATTCCGGAAGAGGAGAGGGATCCGGGACCCGATCGGTTGGCTCGGGACCGGCACGAATCCGGCCGGAGGTGCTGGCGTAGGCTGGCGCGGTCCGTCCAGTACGCGCCCGCCCGCGCGTGCGCAGCCTCCGAAAGGGACACCCGGTGACCGAGAAGGCCGCACTCCAGTCCGTTCTCGACCGTGCCGCCGCCGGTGGCCGGATCACCCCCGAGGAGGCGCTCGACCTGTACCGATCGGCGCCGCTGCACGCCCTCGGCGCCGCCGCCGACGCCGTGCGCCGCCGGCGTTACGCGGGGACCGAGCACATCGCCACGTACATCATCGAGCGCAACATCAACTACACGAACGTCTGTGTGACGGCGTGCAAGTTCTGCGCGTTCTACGCGGCCCCCAAGGACACCAAGAAGGGCTGGACCCGCGACCTCGACGACATCCTGCGCCGCTGCGCGGAGACCGTGGAGCTCGGCGGCACCCAGATCATGTTCCAGGGCGGCCACCACCCCGACTTCGGCGTCGAGTACTACGAGCAGCACTTCGCCGCGATCAAGGCCGGGTACCCGCAGCTGGTCATCCACTCCCTCGGCGCCTCCGAGGTCGAGCACATGGCCCGCATCTCCAAGGTCTCCGTCGAGGAGGCCATCACCCGCATCCACGCGGCCGGCCTGGACTCCTTCGCGGGCGCCGGCGCCGAGCTGCTCCCGGAGCGCCCCCGCAAGGCCATCGCCCCGCTCAAGGAGAGCGGCGAGCGCTGGCTGGAGATCATGGGGATCGCCCACGGGCTGGGCGTCGAGTCCACCTCCACGATGCTCATGGGCACCGGCGAGACCAACGCCGAGCGCATCGAGCACCTGCGGATGATCCGCGACCTCCAGGACCGCACCGGCGGCTTCCGCGCCTTCATCCCCTACACGTACCAGCCCGAGAACAACCACCTGAAGGGCCGTACGCAGGCGACCCTCTTCGAGTACCTGCGCATGATCGCCATCGCGCGCCTCTTCCTCGACAACGTGGCGCACATCCAGGGCTCGTGGCTCACCACGGGCAAGGAGATCGGGCAGCTCACCCTGCACTACGGCGCCGACGACCTCGGCTCGATCATGCTGGAGGAGAACGTCGTCTCCTCGGCCGGCGCCAAGCACCGCTCCAACCTGCGCGAGATGATCGACATGATCCGCACCGCGGACCGCGTCCCCGCGCAGCGCTCGACCACCTACGAGCACCTGGTCGTCCACGACGACCCGGCGAACGACCCGGTCGACGAGCGCGTGGCCTCCCACATCTCGTCCATCGCGATCGAGGGCGGCACGGCCCACCCCGAGCTGAAGCTCCTCGACGCCAACTGAGAACGGCACCGATGCTGACGCTGCACGCCGCCGACGCCTCACCCGAGTTCGCCGTCCTCGTCGACGGCCCGCTCGTCGCGGCCGTCGGCACGTACGAGGAACTCGCCGACGCCAACCAGGACGCCCGGCTGCGCCGCTGGCCCGGCATCCTCACCCCCGGGCTGCTCAACCCGTACGGCCCCGAGCTGCTCGAAGCGACCTACCACCCGGACCCGCGCGAGGCCGAGACCTTCGGCACCGAGCCGATCATGGGGGAGCGGGCGCACGAGATCTTCGAGGCGAACCCGGCCCGCCGGGGCGCCTCCGCGCGCCGCGGGGTGCAGCGGCTGCTCGCGCACGGCACGGTCGCCGTCGGCGGGGAGCTCCGCGGCCGGGGCGCGCAGGACGCGGTGCGCCGGGCCGGGCTCGCCGTGGGGCAGCGCCCGCCGAACCTGCCGGGGCCGCCGTCCCTCGCGCCGAGGCCGATGGTGCTGCTGCCGCGGCTCACGCCGGGCGGCCCGGCCCGCTTCGCCGTGTTCGACGTGCCCGACCGGGCGGCGCTCGTCCGTCTGGGGCCCGCCACCTGCGTGGCCACGGTCATCGCGGGCCGTCTGGTCTACCGGGCCCGCTGACCGCCGTGGCCGCCGCCCCCTGCGACAATGCGGGCGTAACGTCGGCCCCCAGGCCCACCGCACGAACCAAGCCCGCAGTACGAACCAAGTGAGGCGAACGCCAGTGACCCGCGCCACCCTGGACAAGCAGCCGCACGAAGTCGCCTCGATGTTCGACGACGTGGCGGCGAACTACGACCTCACCAACGACGTCCTGTCGCTCGGCCAGGACCGGCGCTGGCGCAAGGAGGTCGCCAAGGCGGTCGACGCGCGGCCCGCCCAGAAGATCCTGGACCTGGCCGCCGGCACCGCGACCTCCTCGCAGCCGTTCGCGCGCGCCGGGGCGTACGTGGTGCCCTGCGACTTCTCCCTGGGGATGCTGCGGGTCGGCAAGAACAACCACCCGTGGATGCCGTTCACCGCGGGCGACGGCACGAAGCTGCCGTTCCGCGACGACGTCTTCGACGCCGTCACCATCTCCTTCGGGCTGCGCAACATCCAGGACACCGACCAGGCGCTGCGCGAGCTGTACCGGGTGACGAAGCCCGGCGGCCGGGTCGTCATCTGCGAGTTCTCGCACGCCACCTGGGCGCCGTTCCGCACGGTGTACGAGGAGTACCTGATGCGCGCGCTGCCGCCGGTGGCGCGGGCCGTCTCCTCCAACCCCGACGCGTACGTGTACCTCGCCGAGTCCATCCGCTCCTGGCCCGACCAGCCGGCCCTCGCGGGCATGATGCAGAAGGCCGGCTGGTCCAAGGTGGCCTGGCGGAACCTGACCGGCGGGATCGTCGCGATGCACCGCGGGTTCAAGGACGCGTAGCGGCCGGAGCGGCCCTGACGGCCCGGCGGGCTACGGCTTGGCGTACATGCCGTAGCCGCCGACGCCCGCGTACACGGCGTCCGCCACCTTCCGGTGCACCTTCACGCCGCCCACGGTGTCCGTGGGCGGCGTGAGCAGCTGGGTGCCCGCCATGAGGGTGGTCGAGCCGCCGCCGTCGAGGTTGAGGGCGTCGACCAGAGCGAGCTCCTTGGAGTCGAGGAGCGCGGCGAAGGTGCGCAGGTAGTCGCCGTCCTCGCCGTCCTTCGCGGTGAGGGTGACGAGCACCGGGTTGCCCTTGATGTTCGTGGCGAGCGAGGTGCGCGAGTCCGTGCAGATGAGGATCGCGGGGTCCTTGCCCGGCTTCGTCGTGTCGGAGCACGAGTTGGGCAGCTCGGCGGGGATCGAACCGCTCGTCAGGAGCCGGTGGAACGAGCTCACCACGTCGACGGAGGCGTCCAGCGGGATGTCCCGGCCGAGCGTCACGTCGCGCAGCTTCTGCTCGACGGAGGCCCGGTCGTCGCGGACCAGGCGGGTGCGCAGCCAGTCGGCGCCGCTGCCGATCCCCTGGAGGACCCGGCCGCCGGCCGGGACGGTGGTGCCGCCGCGGCCCGGGTGGGCGTCGGTGACGACGCCGTTCGCGTCGAGGACGACCTCGAACCCGGGGTCGGAGGTGGCCGGGACGGTGGGGTCGATGCCCGGCTTGGGCGTGGGCGTCCCGTAGTCGTCGGTGAACAGGACGATCTCGTCGGGGTCGGTGTAGACGGACGGGCTGACGGTCACCCGGGTGTCCTCGGCGTCCCGCGCGCAGTGCGCGACCCGGCCGGGGCTGCGGTTCACGTCGTCGAGGCGGATGCTCTCGCCGGTCGGCCCGGTCAGCTTCAGGTCGGTCAGCAGCTTGGTGATGTACGGGATGCCGTACTGGATCACCGCTCCGTTGCTGCCCTGCCCGCCGGTCCAGCAACTGGCGCTGTGCAGCACGCCGTCGGTGGCCGTGGCGCTGGTGTGCACCGCGTTCCGCTCGGTGGTCCCGGCCGCGGCGGGCTCCAGCTGGAACAGGCCGCCGTTGGTGCCCGCGTACGGGTGTCGGGCGGCGACGGAGGAGACCGTGGCCAGCTGGTCGGGGAGCGCCTCGGGGGCGGCGTCGGTGCGGCCGACGGTGCTGCCGAGGGTGAGCGCGGACAGGGCCGGGTCGATCTCGACGACCTGGAGGACGCGGGGCGCGGTCCGGTTGTCGAGGTTCCGCTCGGTCCACGTGGTGCGGGTGACGCCGGCGGCGACGGTGACCGGGTCGGACTTGGTCCAGTTGAGGGCGAGCGGGCTGGGCGGCTCCTCGGCGGCGGGCGCGGCCGTGGCCGAGGTGGTCAGGGTGAGGGCGGCGGCGACGGCGGCGAGGGCCGCCAGGGGGCGCTGGTTCCTGGTCACTGGCACTCCGAGGTTCCGTTGACGAGCTCGTGCGAGCGGAAGGTGCCGGTGTACGGGGCGGGCACGGTGGTGCTGTCGCCGCGCAGCACGACGTACGCGCCGTACTTCCTCTGGTCGACCGGGTCGGTCCAGGTGCCGGAGTAGGTGGGCTCCGGGTAGAAGCAGACGTGCTTGCGGGTGCGGTTGAACACCGACTTGGGCGCCGTCTCGGGGCCGTAGCTGTCGCCGTAGTTCTTGGTCGCGGGGTCGGTCGCGGGGAGGTGGACGGTCATCGCGCCGCGCCCGCGGTCCTCGGTGAAGGTGCAGACCCGGTTGTCGGGGCAGCGCTCGTAGCCGGTGAAGCAGTGGGCGCGGGACGGGACCAGCTTGTGGGAGCTGATGGTGCCGTTGAAGTACGGGTCGGTCGCGTACTCGTCGGAGTTGCCCGGCTTGATGGTCTGGAGCCGCCCGCCGTAGTGCGCGTCGACGTAGACGCAGCTCCACAGCGCCGTGTTGTTCTTCGCGGAGAGCGTCCTGCCGTCCCAGGCTGCGTCGTAGCCCTCCAGGCTCTGCGCGGCGCTGAAGTCGCGGCGCTCGCCGGTGCCGCCGGTGCCGCCGTACAGGCAGAGCGTGTCGGCGGGGCAGTCGTCGAAGGGGGCGGGCTCGGCACTGGCGGGCAGTACCAGGAACGCCGCGCTGAGCAGGGCGAGGACCGCTGTGACCAGCGAGCCCCGTCGTATGTGTGTGCGAGTAAGGGTCACGGGGAGTGATCATGCAGTGAGGGGTAGCCCTCCGGCCAGTCCTTTCCGGTCCCCCATAGACTGCCCCGGTACGTCCGTACCGCCCTCCACCGTCGAGTCTCCGGGAGAATCCGCCGTGACCGAGCAGCCCCTCTCCGAGCACAGCGCAGACGTGATCGTCGTCGGGGCCGGCCCGGCCGGCTCGACCACCGCGTACTACCTGGCCAAGGCCGGACTCGACGTCCTGCTCCTGGAGAAGACCGCGTTCCCGCGCGAGAAGGTCTGCGGCGACGGCCTCACCCCGCGCGCGACCAAGCAGCTCGTCGCCATGGGCATCGACATCTCCGAAGAGGCCGGCTGGCTCCGCAACAAGGGCCTGCGGATCATCGGCGGCGGCGTCCGGCTCCAGCTCGACTGGCCCGACCTGGCCTCCTACCCGGACTACGGACTGGTCCGCAAGCGCGACGACTTCGACGAGCAGCTCGCCCGCCAGGCCCAGAAGGCCGGCGCCCGGCTCTACGAGCGCTGCAACGTCGGCGCCCCGATCGTCGACGACCGCACCGGCCGGATCACCGGCGTCCACGCCAAGCTGGGCGAGGACAAGCGCGAAGTCACCTTCCACGCCCCGCTGGTCGTCGCCGCCGACGGCAACTCCACCCGGCTGTCCCTCGCGATGGGCCTGCACCGGCGCGAGGACCGCCCGATGGGCGTCGCCGTGCGCACGTACTTCACCAGCCCGCGGCACGAGGACGACTACCTGGAGTCCTGGCTGGAGCTGTGGGACCGGCGCGGCGCGCAGGACCGGCTGCTGCCCGGCTACGGCTGGATCTTCGGCATGGGCGACGGCACCTCCAACGTCGGCCTCGGCATCCTCGACTCCTCCTCCGCCTTCAAGGAGCTCGACTGGCGCGAGGTCCTCAAGGCCTGGTGCGCCTCGATGCCCGAGGAGTGGGGCTTCACCCCGGACAACATGACCACGCCCATCCGCGGCGCCGCCCTGCCGATGGCCTTCAACCGTCAGCCGCACTACACCAAGGGCCTGCTGCTCGTCGGCGACGCCGGCGGCCTGGTCAACCCGTTCAACGGCGAGGGCATCGCGTACGCCATGGAGTCCGGCCAGATCGCGGCCGACGTCATCGTCCAGGCGCACGCCCGGGCCACCCCCGCCCAGCGCGAACTGGCCCTGCACAACTACCCGAAGATCCTCAAGGACACCTACGGCGGCTACTACACGCTGGGCCGCGCCTTCGTGAAGCTCATCGGCAACCCGAAGATCATGAAGATCGCGACCCAGCGCGGCCTGAGCCACCCGCTCCTGATGAAGTTCACGCTGAAGATGCTCGCCAACCTCACCGACCCGACCGGCGGCGACGCGATGGACCGCATCATCAACGGGCTCTCGAAGGTGGCCCCGAAGGCGTGAACGAGCGCCGGTAGGCGGTCGGGGAGACCCCGACCGTCCGGGTGAAATGGCGGCGCAGGTTCGCCGCCGAGCCCAGGCCGCTCTGCTCGCCGATCCGCTCCACGGGCAGGTCCGTCGCCTCCAGGAGCGTCTGCGCGCGCGCCACCCGCTGCTCCAGGAGCCACTGGAGCGGGGTGGTTCCGTGCACCTCGCGCACCCTGCGGTGGAAGGTGCGCGCGCTCATCCGCGCCCGGCGGGCCAGCCGGTCCACCGTCAGCGGCTCGTCCAGCCGCTCCAGGGCCCACTGGAGCGCCGGGCCGAGGGTGTCCGCCTCGGCGGCGGCCGGGAGCGGCGCCCCGACGGACTGGGGCCGGTCGCCGGAGCGGTGCGGCGCCACGACCAGACGGTCGGCGAGCGCGCCCGCGACGGCCGCCCCGAGGTCCTTGCGCACCAGGTGCAGGCACAGGTCCAGGCCGGCCGCGGCGCCCGCGCCGGTCAGCACCCGCCCCTCGTCGGTGTAGAGCACCGACGGGTCCACCGTCACCCGCGGGTGACGGGCGGCCAGCTCCGCCGCGTACGCCCGGTGCAGGGTGGCCCGGCGCCCGTCGAGCAGCCCGGCGGCGGCCAGCGCGAACGCGCCGCTGCACATCGACACCGTCCGCGCCCCGGCGTCCGCCGCCGCGCGCACCGCGGCGACCAGCTCCGGGGGCAGCTCCTGGCGTCCCTCGACCACCGCGTCCGGCACCGACGGCACGACCACGGTGTCCGCGCCGGCCAGGGCGTCCAGGCCGTGCGTCCCGTACGGGGCCGGTCCGACCACCCGCAGCTCGTACCAGGGCTCGTCGGTCAGGTCCGTGTGCGGCATCCCGAACACCATCGACACGGTGGACAGTTCGTACAGGTCGTACGGGGAGATCCGGCCCCGCTCGTCGGGGACGAGGACGACGGCGATCGTTCCAGCGCTCATGCGGACGACCGTACGCGAGGGGACCGACACCGTGGCAGGAACCGTGCGCAGGGCGTCGGTTCCGCCGCTGTCGGCGCCGTCCCCGCGCTGCGAGCGTGGAGCCATGAGCACGAAGCGCACTCCAGTGACCGTCATCGGCCTCGGGCAGATGGGCGCCGCCCTCGCGGGCGCCTTCCTCGACGCCGGCCACCCCACCACCGTCTTCAACCGCACCCCCGGCAAGGCCGCCCCGCTCGTCGGGCGCGGCGCCGTCCTCGCCGCCACCGTCGCCGAGGCGGTCGCGGCGGGCGAACTCGTCGTGGTCTGCGTCCTCGACTACCCCGCCGTCCGCTCGCTCCTGGGCCCCGTCGCCGCGGAACTGCGCGGCCGGACCGTGGTCAACCTGACCTCCGGCTCGCCCGAGCAGGCCCGCGAGGAGGCCGCCTGGGCCGCCGGGCACGGCATCGGCTACCTGGACGGCGGCATCATGACCACGCCGCCCGGCATCGGCGACCGCTCCAACATGGTGCTCTACGCGGGCGGTCCGGGCCTGCTGGCGAAGCACCGGGAGGTCCTGGAGCTCCTCGCCGACCCGGTGGACCTGGGCGAGGACGCGGGGCTCGCCTCGCTCTACGACGCCGGTGTGCTGGGCCTGATGTGGTCGATCTTCGGCGGCTGGCTGCACGCCACCGCGGTCACCGGGGCCGACGGGGTGTCCGCCAGGGAGTTCACGGCGGTGGCGGTGCGCTCGCTGAGCACCATGGCCTGGTTCATGACGACGTACGCCGAGCAGATCGACGCGGGGGAGTACCCCGGCGACGACGCGACCCTCGACGTGCACGTGGCGTCGGTCGCGCATCTGCTGCACGCCGGTGAGGCGCGCGGCGTCGACGGCCGGCTGCCCCGGCTGCACCTGGAGATGATGAAGGAGATGGTGGCGGCCGGACACGGCGGGGACAGCTACGCCCGGATGATCGAGATATTCCGGAAGTAACGTCCGGAAAGGTACAGAACGAAGGGCCGTCGCTCCCCCGAGGAGTGACGGCCCTTCACGCGTGCGGTGGTGCGATCAGAGGATGCGCACGGCGCCGGACGGGGTGTCCCAGTCGAGGGAGCGCTCGACGACACCGGTCGACGGGTTCTGCGCGCCGACGTACTTGCCGCCGCCGACGTAGATGGCGACGTGGTACGAGCCGCTGCGGCTGCCCCAGTAGAGGATGTCGCCCGGCTGGAGGTTGCTCAGCGAGACGGAGGTGCCGCGGCTCGACTGGTCGCCGGAGATGCGCGGCAGGTCGATGCCGGCCTGGCGGTAGGCGGCCTGGACGAGGCCCGAGCAGTCCCACGAGTTGGGGCCGGTGCCGCCCATGACGTAGGCGTCGCCGATCTGGGCGCGGGCGAAGGCCACGATCGCGGCGGCGGAGCCGGTGGCGACCTGCGTGGTCTCGCCGGAGGAGCGGCCGCTGACGGCGTCGGAGGAGCCGGACGAGGACTTCGCGGAGAGCTGGGTGCGGCTCTCGCTGCGGGAGGCGCGCTCCTGGGCCTCGGCGCGGGCCTTCTCGGCCTTCTCCGCCTCGGCCTTGCGGTCGGCCTCGGCCTTGGCCTTCTTGGCCTGGGCGGCGGCCTTCTTGAGGGCGGCGTCCTCCTGGGCGGCGAGGCTCTGGTCGAGGGCCTCCTGCTGGGTCGCCTCGGCGGAGGCGGAGACAGCGCTGGCGAGGTCGGCGTCGAGGGAGCCCAGGGTGGGCATCTCGAGGGTCGTCTCGGTCACCGTCTCGGCGTTCGCCGGGGCAGCGGCGCCGGCCACCGCGAGGGTGCTGAAGACGCCACCGGCAACTCCGGCGCGGAACGCCATCTTCGAGCCGCTGCGGCGGGGCTTCCGGTGGCTGGGTATGTGAGCGGTGTGGGACATGGGTACAACCGCTATCAGGGCTTCACGGTTCCCTTCAAGAAACGTGGGTTGCGCCACAGTTACGTTCGGAACCCTTGAATCCGCTTCTCTGGCGCCCTTATTGACGCCGTAACGGGCAAAACGGGCACGCTCCAATCGGGCCTTGATCATGTGTTTTCAATGAAAAGTCCGAATTGCCCGTCACTTACCACCTCTTCACCTCGATGGCCAAGCCCCGTTCTTCGCGGCTGGTTCCCGATGTGGCGCAGGTCACATCCGGCCTCGTGAACGCGTGCACACGTCCACCGCGGTACGCCGGACCCCTCGACCGGGCGATGGCCGGTTCCTTTATCACCCGTACGCGTCTCGCTGCCAATTTGCTTGTATCGCCCAACTCTTGATAGAGCGCCACCCCCTCCGACCAGCGATTTCCGGTCCGGATGTCACATCTGGTGATCACCTGGGCGCTTCGAGTGGCAAGATCACCGCTCATCCGACTTCATGATCCTTCGTCAGGTGGTGGAGATCACAAAGTCCTTGCTGTACCCCGTGTCGCAGATCACAGAGGGGCGGGCTTAAGATGCGGGGCAGTCGGGCTTGTGAACTGCCTCACATGGGAGCGATCTTCCGTGCCGGGGCTCGGCCCGACCGTGCGGTCCAACGGTCAAGGACGACTGGAAGGAGCGAGGAGCGTGAATGCGTACGCGCCCGTCCTCGTGCTCGGTGCCCTGGGTGCGGGGTTTGCGATCTTCTCCGTGGTCATGGCCACGCTAATCGGGCCAAAGCGGTACAACAGGGCAAAACTTGAGGCCTACGAGTGCGGCATCGAACCGACGCCCACTCCGGCCGGAGGCGGCCGCTTCCCGATCAAGTACTACCTGACGGCGATGCTCTTCATCGTCTTCGACATCGAGATCGTCTTCCTCTACCCCTGGGCCGTCACCTTCGACGCCCTGGGGCTTTTCGGGCTCGTGGAGATGCTGCTCTTCGTGCTCACCGTCTTCGTCGCCTACGCCTACGTGTGGCGGCGCGGCGGCCTGGAATGGGACTGAGGGGCTGAGGAGCACCCATGGGACTCGAAGAGAAGCTGCCCAGCGGTTTTCTGCTGACCACCGTCGAACAGGCCGCGGGCTGGGTCCGGAAGGCCTCCGTCTTCCCCGCGACCTTCGGCCTCGCCTGCTGCGCCATCGAGATGATGACGACCGGCGCCGGGCGGTACGACCTGGCCCGCTTCGGCATGGAGGTCTTCCGCGGCTCACCGCGTCAGGCCGACCTGATGATCGTGGCCGGCCGCGTCAGCCAGAAGATGGCGCCCGTCCTGCGGCAGGTCTACGACCAGATGCCGAACCCCAAGTGGGTCATCTCCATGGGGGTTTGCGCGTCTTCGGGCGGAATGTTCAACAATTACGCGATTGTGCAGGGCGTTGACCACATTGTTCCGGTTGACATCTATTTGCCGGGTTGCCCGCCGCGCCCGGAGATGCTGATGGACGCGATCCTCAAACTCCACCAGAAGATCCAGGGCTCCAAGCTGGGCGTGAACGCCCAGGAAGCGGCCCGCGAGGCGGAGGAGGCGGCGCTCAAGGCGCTGCCGACCATCGAGATGAAGGGTCTGCTCCGGTGAGCGACGAAACCCCGAACCCCGAGAAGGAGCTCAGCGCGCAGAACCTTCCGGGACAGCGCGGCGAGCACGGCGAGGAGGTCCGCGTCCAGCGCGGCATGTTCGGCGCGAACAACGGCGGCGACACCTCCGGCTACGGCGGCCTGGTCCGCTCGGTACGCCTGCCGGGACCCGCCTCCCGCCCGTACGGCGGCTGGTTCGACGAGGTCGCCGACGAACTCGAAGGCGCCCTGGAGGAGCAGGGACTCCTCCCGGAGAACGCCATCGAGAGGACGGTCGTCGACCGCGGCGAGCTCACCTTCCACATCGAGCGCGAACACCTGGTCCGGGTCGCCCGCACCCTGCGCGACGACCCCGCCCTGCGCTTCGAGCTGTGCACCGGCGTCTCCGGCGTCCACTACCCGGGCGACAAGGGCCGCGAGCTGCACGCCGTCTACCACCTGCGCTCGCTCACCCACGGCCGGCTGCTGCGCCTGGAGGTCTCCGCCCCCGAGGGCGACCCGCGCATCCCGTCGCTGGTCCCGGTCTACCCGACCAACGACTGGCACGAGCGCGAGACGTACGACTTCTTCGGCATCGTCTTCGACGGCCACCCCGCGCTGACCCGGATCATGATGCCGGACGACTGGCCGGGCCACCCGCAGCGCAAGGACTACCCCCTCGGCGGCATCGCCGTCGAGTACAAGGGCGCCCAGATCCCGGCTCCGGACCAGCGGAGGTCGTACTCGTGACCAGCCCCAACGCGTCGACCGCACGCGAGACCACGGAGGGGACCGTCTACACGGTCACCGGCGGCGACTGGGACGAGGTCGTCCAGTCCGCCGCCAAGGCCGACGACGAGCGCATCGTCGTCAACATGGGCCCCCAGCACCCGTCCACCCACGGCGTGCTCCGGCTCATCCTGGAGATCGACGGCGAGACCGTCACCGAGGCCCGCTGCGGCATCGGCTACCTCCACACCGGCATCGAGAAGAACCTCGAATACCGGACCTGGACGCAGGGCACCACCTTCGTCACGCGCATGGACTACCTCACCTCGTTCTACAACGAGACGGCGTACTGCCTCGGCGTGGAGAAACTGCTCGGCATCACCGACGCCATCCCGGACCGGGCGAGCGTCATCCGGGTGCTCCTCATGGAGCTCAACCGGCTCTCCTCGCACCTGGTCTGCATCGCCACCGGCGGCATGGAGCTCGGCGCCACCACGATCATGATCTACGGCTTCCGGGACCGCGAACTGATCCTGGACCTGTACGAGCTGATCACCGGCCTGCGCATGAACCACGCGTTCATCCGCCCCGGCGGCCTCGCCCAGGACCTCCCGCCCGGCGCCGTCGACGCCGTGCGCGAGTTCGTGAAGACCATGAAGAAGAACCTGCCGGAGTACGACAAGCTCGCCACCGGCAACCCCATCTTCAAGGCCCGCATGCAGGACGTCGGCTACCTCGACCTCACCGGCTGCATGGCCCTCGGCGCCACCGGACCGATCCTGCGCTCCGCGGGCCTCCCGCACGACCTGCGCAAGACCGACCCGTACTGCGGCTACGAGAACTACGACTTCGAGGTCCCCACCGCCGACAGCTGCGACTCCTACGGACGCTTCCTCGTCCGCCTGGAGGAGATGCGCCAGTCGCTGCGGATCGTCGAGCAGTGCCTGGACCGGTTGGAGCCCGGCCCGGTCATGGTCGGCGACAAGAAGATCGCCTGGCCCGCCCAGCTGGCCCTCGGCCCGGACGGACTCGGCAACTCCCTCGACCACATCAAGAAGATCATGGGCACCTCCATGGAGGCCCTGATCCACCACTTCAAGCTGGTCACCGAGGGCTTCCGGGTCCCCGCCGGACAGGCCTACGCGGCCGTCGAGTCGCCCAAGGGCGAACTCGGCGTGCACGTCGTCTCCGACGGCGGCACCCGCCCCTACCGGGTCCACTTCCGCGACCCGTCCTTCACCAACCTCCAGGCCATGGCCGCGATGTGCGAAGGCGGCCAGGTCGCCGACGTCATCGTCGCCGTCGCGTCCATCGACCCCGTGATGGGAGGCGTCGACCGATGACGGACGGACACACCAGTCTCGGGATGCCCCAACTGCCCGCGCCCGACTACCCCGCCGAGGTCCGCGCCCGGCTGGAACAGGACGCGAAGGCGATCATCGACCGCTACCCGGGGTCCCGCTCCGCGCTCCTGCCGATGCTGCACCTCGTGCAGTCGGAGGAAGGCCATGTCACCCGCACCGGCATGCGCTTCTGCGCCGAACTCCTCGGCCTGACCACCGCCGAGGTCACCGCGGTCGCCACCTTCTACACGATGTACCGGCGCAAGCCCTCCGGCGACTACCAGGTCGGCGTCTGCACCAACACGCTCTGCGCGGTCATGGGCGGCGACGCCATCTTCGAGGAGCTCAAGGAGCACCTCGGCGTCGGCAACGACGAGACCACCCCCGACGGCAAGGTCACCCTCGAACACATCGAGTGCAACGCGGCCTGCGACTTCGCGCCCGTCGTGATGGTCAACTGGGAGTTCTTCGACAACCAGACGCCCGACTCCGCCAAGCGGCTCGTCGACGACCTGCTGGCCGGGCGCCCCGTCGCCCCCACCCGCGGCGCGCCGCTGTGCACGTTCAAGGAGACCGCGCGGATCCTCGCGGGTTTCCCCGACGAGCGCGAGGGCGCCGTCGAGGCCACCGGCGGAGCCGGCCCCGCCTCGCTCGTCGGCCTGCGCCTGGCCAAGGGGGAGACCCCCCAGCGCCGGATCGTCCACCCGCGTGGCGAGGCGGCCCGTGAGGAGGGGGAGTGATGACCTTGGCAGCCGAGATCAACAACAGCAGCCCCGAGAAGCTGCTGTCGCCCGTCCTGTCGGCGTTCTGGGACCAGCCCGATTCCTGGACCCTGGACACCTACCGACGGCACGAGGGCTACGAGGGCCTGCGCAAGGCGCTCGCGATGTCGCCCGACGACCTCATCGCGTACGTCAAGGAGTCCGGCCTGCGCGGCCGCGGCGGCGCAGGCTTCCCCACCGGGATGAAGTGGCAGTTCATCCCGCAGGGCGACGGCAAGCCGCACTACCTCGTCGTCAACGCCGACGAGTCCGAGCCGGGCACCTGCAAGGACATCCCGCTCCTCTTCGCCAACCCGCACTCCCTCATCGAGGGAATGATCATCGCCTGCTACGCGATCCGCTCCGAGCACGCGTTCATCTACCTGCGCGGCGAGGTCGTCCCCGTCCTGCGCCGCCTGCACGAGGCGGTCCGCGAGGCGTACGAGGCCGGCTACCTCGGCCGGGACATCCTCGGCAGCGGCCTGAACCTCGACATCACCGTGCACGCCGGCGCCGGCGCGTACATCTGCGGCGAGGAGACCGCGCTGCTCGACTCGCTCGAAGGGCGCCGCGGCCAGCCCCGGCTGCGTCCCCCCTTCCCCGCGGTCGCCGGTCTGTACGCCTGCCCCACTGTGGTGAACAACGTCGAATCCATCGCCTCGGTTCCCGCGATCCTGAACAAGGGCAAGGACTGGTTCACCTCCATGGGGACCGAGAAGTCCCCCGGCTTCACGCTCTACTCGCTCAGCGGGCACGTCACCTCGCCCGGCCAGTACGAGGCCCCGCTCGGCATCACCCTGCGCCAGCTCCTCGACATGAGCGGCGGGATGCGCGCCGGCCACCGGCTCAAGTTCTGGACCCCCGGCGGCTCCTCCACCCCGATGTTCACCGAGGAGCACCTCGACGTCCCGCTCGACTACGAGGGCGTCGGCGCCGCCGGATCCATGCTCGGCACCAAGGCCCTCCAGTGCTTCGACGAGACCACCTGCGTGGTCCGGGCCGTCACCCGCTGGACCGAGTTCTACGCCCACGAGTCCTGCGGCAAGTGCACCCCCTGCCGCGAGGGCACCTACTGGCTCGTCCAGCTGCTCCGCGACATCGAGGCCGGCAAGGGCGTGATGAGCGACCTCGACAAGCTCAACGACATCGCCGACAACATCAACGGCAAGTCGTTCTGCGCCCTCGGCGACGGCGCCGCCTCGCCGATCTTCTCCTCGCTGAAGTACTTCCGCGACGAGTACGAGCAGCACATCACGGGCCAGGGCTGCCCCTTCGACCCCGCCAAGTCCACCGCCTGGGCGGACAAGCACCGGGAGGTGAACGCATGACAGTCACCACGTCCGCCCCCTCCGGGGGTGGTGCGGCGGTCCCGCCGGAGGACCTCGTCACGCTGACCATCGACGGCATCGAGATCTCCGTCCCCAAGGGGACCCTGGTGATCCGGGCCGCCGAGCAGCTCGGCATCGAGATCCCCCGCTTCTGCGACCACCCGCTCCTCGACCCGGCCGGCGCCTGCCGCCAGTGCATCGTCGAGGTCGAGGGCCAGCGCAAGCCCATGGCGTCCTGCACCATCACCTGCACCGACGGCATGGTGGTCCGCTCCCAGCTGACCTCGCCGGTCGCCGAGAAGGCCCAGCACGGCGTGATGGAGCTGCTGCTCATCAACCACCCGCTGGACTGCCCGGTCTGCGACAAGGGCGGCGAGTGCCCGCTGCAGAACCAGGCCATGTCCCACGGGCAGGCCGAGTCCCGCTTCGAGGGGAAGAAGCGGACCTACGAGAAGCCGGTCAACATCTCCACCCAGGTGCTGCTCGACCGCGAGCGCTGCGTGCTCTGCGCGCGCTGCACCCGCTTCTCCAACCAGGTCGCCGGCGACCCCATGATCGAACTGGTCGAGCGCGGCGCGCTCCAGCAGGTCGGCACCGGCGAGGGCGACCCCTTCGAGTCGTACTTCTCCGGCAACACCATCCAGATCTGCCCGGTCGGCGCGCTGACCTCGGCCGCCTACCGCTTCCGCTCCCGCCCCTTCGACCTGGTGTCGACGCCGAGCGTCTGCGAGCACTGCGCGGGCGGCTGCGCGACCCGCACCGACCACCGCCGCGGCAAGGTCATGCGGCGGCTCGCCGCCGAGGACCCCGAGGTCAACGAGGAGTGGGTCTGCGACAAGGGGCGGTTCGGCTTCCGGTACGCGCAGCAGCGCGACCGGCTCACCACCCCGCTGGTCCGCAACCCCGAGACCGGCGTCCTGGAGGCGGCCTCCTGGCCCGAGGCGCTCGACGCCGCGGCCCGCGGGCTCGTGCGCGGGCGCACCGGCGTCCTGGCCGGCGGCCGGCTGACCGTCGAGGACGCCTACGCCTACGCCAAGTTCGCCCGGGTCGCCCTCGACACCAACGACGTCGACTTCCGGGCCCGCGTCCACTCCGGCGAGGAGGCCGACTTCCTGGCCTCCGCCGTCGCCGGCCGCGGCCGTGACCTGGACGGCACGGGTGTCACGTACACCTCGCTGGAAGCCGCGCCCGCCGTGCTCCTCGTCGGCCTGGAGTCCGAGGAGGAGGCCCCCGGCGTCTTCCTGCGGCTGCGCAAGGCGTGGAAGAAGAAGGGCCAGCGGACCTACGCGGTCGCCGCGTTCGCCACCCGCGGCCTGGAGAAGACCGGCGGCACCCTGCTCGCCGCCGCCCCCGGCACCGAGACCGAGTGGCTCGACGCCCTCACCTCCCGGGTCGGGCTCTCCGCCGACGGACTCGCCGCCGCCGAGGCGCTGCGCCAGGACGGTGCCGTCATCGCCGTCGGCGAGCGGCTCGCCGGAGTGCCCGGGGCGCTCACCGCCGCCCTGCGGACCGCCGCCGCCACCGGCGCGACGCTGGTGTGGATCCCGCGCCGGGCCGGAGAGCGCGGCGCCGTCGAGGCGGGCGCCATCCCGGCGCTGCTGCCCGGCGGCCGGCCGGTCACCGACCCGCGCGCCCGGGAGGAGGTCGCCGAGGTCTGGGGCGTCCGCGAACTCCCGCACGGCTACGGCCGCGACACCGGCCAGATCGTCGAGGCCGCCGCCACCGGCGAACTCGGCGCGCTGCTCGTCGGCGGCGTCGACGTCGACGACCTGCCGGACCCGGCCCGCGCCCGCGAGGCCCTCGACGCGGCCTTCGTGGTCTCGCTCGAACTGCGGCCCGGCGCCGTCACCGAACGCGCCGACGTGGTCCTGCCGGTCGCCGCGGTCGCCGAGAAGCCCGGCACCTTCCTCAACTGGGAAGGCCGCGCCCGGCTCTTCGAGGCCGCGCTCAAGCCGGAGCAGATGACCCGGACGCTGCCGCCCGCCGACGCCCGCGTGCTCCACATGCTGGCCGACGCCCTGGACGCCCACCTCGCGCTGCCGGACCTGCGGTCCGTACGGCGCGAGCTGGACCGGCTCGGCGGCTGGACCGGCGAGCGCGCCACCGAGCCCGCCGAGCCCGGCCAGTCCGCCGCCCGCCCGGGCGACGGCGAGGCCGTCCTCGCCGGGCACCGGCTGCTGCTCGACCTCGGGCGGCTCCAGGAGGGCGACACGGCGCTGGCCGGCACCCGGCACGCCGCCGTCGCCCGGCTCTCCGCCGCCACCGCCGCCGCCACCGGCGTCAAGGACGGCGACTCCCTCGAAGTCACCGGGCCCGCGGGCGCGGTCCGCTTCCCCCTCCAGGTGACCGAGATGCCCGACCGGGTGGTCTGGCTCCCGCTGAACTCGGCCGGTCACGGCGTCCTCGCCGGCACCGGCTCCCGCCCCGGCGACCTGGTCCGCATCGGACCGGCCACCCTCACGGAGGTGGAGGCATGAACACGCTGCTCGCCGCCGAAGACCTGTCCATGTTCGGGCGCGACCCCTGGTGGCTCGTCCTCGTCAAGGCCGTCTTCTGCTTCGCGTTCCTGATGGTGACCGTGCTCTTCTCCATCGTGTGGGAGCGCAAGGTCGTCGCCTGGATGCAGCTGCGCATCGGCCCCAACCGGCACGGCCCCTGGGGCATGCTCCAGTCGCTCGCCGACGGCATCAAGCTGATGCTGAAGGAAGACCTGATCGTCAAGCGGGCCGACAAGGTCGTCTACGTCCTGGCCCCGGTCATCGCCGCCATCCCCGCCTTCATGGCCATCGCCGTGATCCCCTTCGGGCCGGCCGGCAACGAGGTGTCGATCTTCGGCCAGCGCACCACGATGCAGCTCACCGACCTGCCGATCGCGATGCTCTACATCCTCGCGGTCGCCTCCGTCGGCATCTACGGCATCGTGCTCGCCGGCTGGTCCTCCGGCTCCACGTACCCGCTGCTCGGCGGACTCCGCTCGGCCGCGCAGATGATCTCGTACGAGATCGCCATGGGCGCCGCGTTCGCCTCCGTCTTCCTCTACTCCGGGTCGATGTCGACCTCGACGATCGTGGAGGCGCAGGCCGACCGCTGGTACATCGTGCTGCTGCCGGTCTCCTTCATCATCTACATCGTCACCATGGTGGGCGAGACCAACCGCGCCCCCTTCGACATGCCGGAGTCCGAGGGCGACCTGGTCGGCGGCTTCAACACCGAGTACTCGTCCATCAAGTTCGCGCTCTTCATGCTCGCCGAGTACGTGAACATGGTGACCGTCTCGGCCGTCTCCGTGACCCTGTTCCTGGGCGGCTGGCGCGCCCCCTGGCCGATCTCCGGCTTCTGGGAGGGCGCCAACCACGGCTGGTGGCCGATGCTCTGGTTCGTCCTCAAGGTCCAGCTGCTGCTCTTCTTCTTCATCTGGCTGCGCGGCACGCTGCCCCGCGTCCGCTACGACCAGCTGATGAAGCTGGGCTGGAAGGTGCTCCTGCCGGTCTCCGTGGTCTGGCTGATGCTGGTCGCCACCGTCCGGGCGCTGCGCAACGAGAACTACGACTTCCAGACCATCGTGCTGTACGTCGCCGGGGCCGTCCTCGGAGTCCTGCTGCTCTCCTTCGTCTTCGACGTCTTCCGCGACAAGAAGGGCAAGGCGGCGGCGGACGCGGAGGCCGCGGAGACCGGCGCGTTCGACCCGATGGCGGGCGGCTTCCCCGTACCGCCCAAGCCGGGACAGTCCCTGCCGCCCGTGCCGCGGCGCCGGCCCCGCCAGGAGCGGGAGCTGATCGTCAGCGGCGGCGCCGATACCGCTACCGCGACTGAGGGAAAGGAGACGGACGGTGTCTGATTTCCAGAATCCGGTGGCCGGCTTCGGCGTGACCTTCAAGGCCATGTTCAAGAAGCGGCTGACCGAGCAGTACCCGGAGCAGCCGAAGACGACGGCGCCCCGCTTCCACGGCCGGCACCAGCTCAACCGTCACCCCGACGGCCTGGAGAAGTGCGTCGGCTGCGAGCTGTGCGCCTGGGCCTGCCCCGCCGACGCCATCTACGTGGAGGGCGCCGACAACACCGAGGAGGAGCGCTACTCCCCGGGCGAGCGCTACGGCCGCGTCTACCAGATCAACTACGCCCGCTGCATCCTGTGCGGGCTGTGCATCGAGGCGTGCCCCACCCGCGCGCTGACGATGACCAACGAGTTCGAACTGGCCGACTCCTCCCGCGAGAACCTGATCTACACCAAGGAGCAGCTGCTCGCGGGCCTCGAAGAGACCATGGTCGACACCCCGCACGCCATCTTCCCGGGCATGGACGAGCAGGACTACTACCGGGGCCTGGTCACCGAGGCCGCGCCCGGCACCGTCCCGCAGGTCGCCGTGTCCAAGGGCGAGAAGGGCGAGCCGGAGGGGGCGGACGCATGAGCGTGACACTCGCCTCGTACGCGACCTCCACGGGTGAGGCCCTCCAGTTCTGGGTGCTCGGCACGATCGCCGTCGTCGGCGCCCTGTGCACGATCCTGATGAGGCGGGCCGTGCACTCCGCGCTCTGCCTCGCCGGCACCATGATCATCCTGGCGGTCTTCTACCTCGCCAACGGCGCCTACTTCCTCGGCATCGTCCAGATCGTCGTCTACACCGGCGCGATCATGATGCTCTTCCTCTTCGTCGTCATGCTGGTCGGTGTCACCGCCGCGGACTCGCTGAAGGAGACCATCAAGGGCCAGCGCTGGTGGGCCGCCCTGTGCGGACTCGGCTTCGGCGTCCTGCTGTTCGCCGGCATCGGCCACGCCTCGCTCACCGAGTTCAACGGCCTGGGCACCGCCAACACCGCCTCCGGCGGCAACGTCGAGGGCCTCGCCGCCCTCATCTTCACCAAGTACGTGTTCGCCTTCGAGATCACCGGCGCGCTGCTCATCACCGCCGCCCTCGGCGCGATGGTCCTCACCCACCGCGAGCGCACCGAACGCGCCCACACCCAGCGCGAGCTGGCCGAGCAGCGCGTGCGCGAGGGCAAGCACCTCCCGCCGCTGCCCGCCCCCGGCGTCTACGCCCGGCACAACGCGGTGGACATCGCCGGCCTGCTGCCGGACGGCACCCCGGCCGAGCTGAGCGTCATGCAGACGCTGCGCAAGCGCGGCCAGATCCGGGACGTCTCCAGCGAGGCGCTCGCCGACCTCAAGGCCCTCGAACAGCGCTCCGAGGAGCGGCTGGGCCGGGACGCAGAGGAGGCTTCGCGGTGAATCCCGTCAACTACCTGTACCTCTCCGCGCTGTTGTTCACCATCGGCGCGGTGGGCGTACTCATCCGGCGCAACGCGATCGTGCTCTTCATGTGCGTCGAGCTGATGCTCAACGCCTGCAACCTCGCGTTCGTCACCTTCTCCCGCATGCACGGCAACCTCGACGGCCAGATCATCGCCTTCTTCACGATGGTCGTGGCCGCCGCGGAGGTCGTCGTCGGACTCGCGATCATCGTGTCCGTCTTCCGAGCCCGCCATTCGGCCTCGGTCGACGACGCCAGCCTGATGAAGCTGTGAGGGGCTGACCGTGGACAACCTCATTGCGCTGCTCGTCGCGGCGCCCCTGCTCGGAGCCGCCGTCCTGCTGTGCGGCGGCCGGCGGCTCGACAAGGCCGGGCACTGGCTCGGCACCGTGCTCGCCGCCGTCTCCTTCGGCATCGGCGTGGTCCTCTTCGCCGACATGCTCTCCAAGAGCGCCGACGACCGGGCCCTGCACCAGACCCTGTACACCTGGATCCCGGTCGAGGGCTTCCAGGCGGACATCGCCTTCCAGCTCGACCAGCTGTCGATGACCTTCGTGCTCCTCATCACCGGGGTCGGCACGCTCATCCACGTCTACTCGATCGGGTACATGGAGCACGACGAGCGGCGCCGCCGCTTCTTCGGCTACCTCAACCTGTTCGTCGCGGCGATGCTGCTGCTGGTCCTCGCCGACAACTACCTGCTGCTCTACTTCGGCTGGGAGGGCGTCGGCCTCGCCTCGTACCTCCTGATCGGCTTCTGGCAGCACAAGCCCAGCGCGGCCACCGCCGCCAAGAAGGCCTTCCTGGTCAACCGGGTCGGCGACATGGGCCTGTCGATCGCGATCATGCTGATGTTCACCACCTTCGGGACATTCGCCTTCGGGCCGGTCCTGGAGTCGGCCG
This sequence comes from Streptomyces sp. NPDC093111, assembly GCF_040683955.1. Classification (NCBI taxonomy): domain Bacteria; kingdom Bacillati; phylum Actinomycetota; class Actinomycetes; order Kitasatosporales; family Streptomycetaceae; genus Streptomyces; species Streptomyces sp. NPDC093111. The sequence continues at coordinate 436,828 of NZ_JBFBNW010000001.1, forward strand.
GCGAGGCGTCCGAGGGCAAGCTCACCGCGATCGGCCTGATGCTGCTCCTCGCGGCCTGCGGCAAGTCCGCCCAGGTGCCGCTGCAGTCCTGGCTCGGCGACGCGATGGAGGGCCCGACCCCGGTCTCGGCCCTCATCCACGCCGCGACCATGGTCACCGCGGGCGTCTACCTGATCGTCCGCTCCGCCGACATCTTCAACGGCGCCCCCGACGCCCAGCTCGTCGTCACCGTGGTCGGCGCCGTCACGCTCCTCTTCGGTGCGATCGTCGGTTGCGCCAAGGACGACATCAAGAAGGCGCTGGCCGGCTCGACGATGTCGCAGATCGGCTACATGATCCTGGCGGCCGGCCTCGGCCCCATCGGCTACGCCTTCGCGATCATGCACCTGGTGACGCACGGCTTCTTCAAGGCCGGGCTCTTCCTCGGCGCCGGTTCGGTCATGCACGGCATGAACGACGAGGTGGACATGCGCCACTACGGCGGCCTGCGGAAGTACATGCCGGTCACCTTCGTCACCTTCGGCCTCGGCTACCTCGCGATCATCGGCTTCCCCGGCCTGTCCGGCTTCTTCTCCAAGGACAAGATCATCGAGGCGGCCTTCGCCAAGGGCGGCACCGAGGGCTGGATCCTCGGCGCGGTCACCCTGCTGGGCGCCGCCATCACCGCGTACTACATGACCCGCGTGATGTTCATGACCTTCTTCGGCGAGAAGCGCTGGCAGCCCGACGAGAAGGGCGAGCTGCCGCACCCGCACGAGTCGCCCAAGTCCATGACCGTCCCGATGGTCCTGCTCGCCTTCGGCTCGGTCTTCGCCGGCGGGATCTTCGGGATCGGCGACCGCTTCGTGAAGTGGCTGGAGCCCGTCACCTCCTTCGAGCACGGGCACCCGCCGATCAGCGCCGGGGCGATCACCGCCGCGACCGTCGCCGTGATGGTCCTGGGCGTCGGCCTCGCCTACCTCCAGTACGGACGCCGGCCGGTCCCGGTCGTCGCCCCGCGCGGCTCGCTGCTCACCCGGGCCGCCCGCCGCGACCTCCTCCAGGACGACTTCAACCACGTCGTCTTCGTCCGGGGCGGCACGCACCTCACCCGCTCCCTGGTCTACGTCGACCACAGCCTCGTCGACGGCGTCGTCAACGGCACCGCGGCCTCGGTCGGCGGTCTGTCCGGCCGGCTCCGCAAGCTGCAGAACGGCTACGCCCGGTCGTACGCGGTCTCCATGTTCGGAGGTACGGCGGTGCTCATCGCCGCGACCCTGCTGATGAGGGCGGTGTAATTCCGATGTCCTTCCCGCTCCTTACGGTGACGGCAGCGGTGCCGGCGGTCGGTGCGATCCTCACCGCCGCCGTGCCCGCGGCCCGCCGTACCGCCGCCAAGTGGCTCGCGCTGCTGGTCTCGCTCGCCACCCTGGTGCTCGCCGCCGTCGTCTTCGTACGGTTCGAGCCCGGCGGCGACCGCTACCAGCTCGTCGAATCGCACGCCTGGATCAAGGACTTCGGCGTCCGCTACGAGCTCGGCGTGGACGGCATCGGGGTGGCGCTCATCGCGCTCACCGCGCTGCTCATCCCCTTCATCGTCCTCGCCGGCTGGCACGACGCCGACCCCCTGGAGACCTCCTCCACGCGGTGGCGGCCCACCCAGGGCTTCTTCGCCCTGATCCTCATGGTCGAGGCGATGGTGATCCTCTCCTTCGAGGCCACCGACGTCTTCCTCTTCTACATCCTGTTCGAAGCCATGCTCATCCCGATGTACTTCCTCATCGGCGGCTTCGGCGACCGCGCCCACGCGGGCTCCGACGAGAACGCGGCGGCCCAGCGCTCGTACGCGGCCGTCAAGTTCCTGCTCTACAACCTGGTCGGCGGCCTGATCATGCTGGCCGCGGTCATCGGCCTCTACGTCGTCGCCGGCAACTTCTCCCTCACGGAGATCGCCGAGGCGCGGGCCAACGGCTCGCTGGAGATGGCGACCAGCACCGAGCGGTGGCTGTTCCTCGGCTTCTTCTTCGCCTTCGCGGTGAAGGCCCCGCTGTGGCCGCTGCACACCTGGCTGCCGAACGCGATGGGGGAGGCCACCGCCCCGGTCGCCGTCCTCATCACCGCCGTCGTCGACAAGGTCGGCACCTTCGCGATGCTCCGCTTCTGCCTCGGGCTCTTCCCGGAGGCGTCGAAGTGGGCCACCCCGGTGATCGTCACCCTCGCGCTGATCAGCATCGTGTACGGGGCGCTGCTCGCCGTCGGCCAGCGGGACATCAAGCGCCTGGTCGCCTACGCGTCGATCTCGCACTTCGGCTTCATCGTCATGGGCATCTTCGCGATGACCAGCCAGGGCCAGTCCGGCGCCACGCTCTACATGGTCAACCACGGCATCTCGACCGCCGCGCTGATGCTGGTCGCCGGCTTCCTGATCTCCCGGCGCGGCTCGCGGCTCATCGCCGACTACGGCGGCGTGCAGAAGGTGGCCCCGGTGCTCGCCGGGACCTTCCTGATCGGCGGCCTCGCCACCCTGTCGCTGCCCGGACTCGCCCCGTTCGTCAGTGAGTTCCTGGTCCTCGTCGGCACCTTCTCGCGCTACCCGGTGGCCGGGATCGTCGCCACCACCGGCATCGTCCTCGCCGCGCTGTACGTCCTCGTCCTCTACCAGCGGACGATGACGGGCCCGGTGAAGGAGGAGGTCCGCGAGCTGCCGGACCTGCGGGTGCGCGAGCTCGCCGTGGTCGTCCCGCTGATCGCCGTACTGATCTTCCTCGGGGTCTTCCCCAAGCCGCTCACGGACGTCGTCAACCCGGCGGTCCAGCACACCATGTCCGATGTCCAGCAGAAGGACCCGAGCCCCGAAGTGGAGGCGGCCAAGTGAGCACCCCGGCTGTCCACACCCTGTGGACGACGGCCGCCGAGCCGATCAACAAGATCCCGGCACCCCACATCGAGTACACGCAGCTGTCGCCCGTGCTCATCGTGGTCGGCGCGGCGGTCGTCAGCGTCCTCGTCGAGGCCTTCGTGCCGCGCAGGGGCCGTCACTACACGCAGGTGTTCCTGAGCGTCCTGGCGCTCGTCGCCGCGTTCGCCGCGGTCGTCGGCCTCGCCGCCGGCGGCTACGGCTCCACCAAGGCGCACCTCGCCGCGATGGGCGCCATCGCCGTCGACGGGCCCGCGCTGTTCCTCCAGGGCACCATCCTGCTCGCCTCGGTCGTCGCGATCCTCACCTTCGCCGAGCGCAGGCTCGACCCGGCCGACCACGGCCACCGGGTCGACTCCTTCGCCGCCGAGGCCGCCGCGGTCCCCGGCAGCGAGCAGGAGCGGGCGGCCGTGAAGGCCGGCTTCACCACCACCGAGGTGTTCCCGCTCGCCCTGTTCGCGGTCGCCGGCATGCTGGTCTTCCCGGCCGCCAACGACCTGCTGACCCTGTTCATCGCGCTGGAGGTCTTCTCCCTCCCGCTCTACCTGCTGTGCGCGGTCGCCCGCCGCAAGCGCCTCCTCTCGCAGGAGGCCGCGGTCAAGTACTTCCTGCTCGGCGCCTTCTCCTCGGCGTTCCTGCTCTTCGGGATCGCCCTGCTCTACGGCTACGCGGGCTCCGTCTCGTACGCCGCGATCGCCGACGTCGTCGACGGCGACGTCGCCGGGATCGACCCGGCGCTCGCCGACACCATGGGCAACGACGTCCTGCTGCTCATCGGCTTCGCCCTGGTGCTGATGGGGCTGCTGTTCAAGGTCGGCGCCGTCCCGTTCCACATGTGGACCCCGGACGTCTACCAGGGCGCCCCGACCCCCGTCACCGGCTTCATGGCCGCCGCGACGAAGGTCGCCGCGTTCGGCGCGATGCTCCGCCTGCTGTACGTGGTGCTGCCGGGCCTCACCTGGGACTGGCGGCCGGTCATGTGGGCCGTCGCCATCGTCACCATGCTGGGCGGTGCGATCGTCGCCATCACCCAGACCGACATCAAGCGGCTGCTCGCGTACTCCTCGGTCGCCCACGCCGGGTTCATCCTGGCCGGTGTCATCGCGGCCACGCCCAGCGGCGTCTCCTCGGTCCTGTTCTACCTGGGCGCCTACTCCTTCGTGACGATCGGCGCCTTCGCCGTGGTCACCCTGGTGCGGGACGCGGGCGGCGAGGCCACCCACCTGTCCAAGTGGGCCGGTCTGGGCCGCCGTTCGCCGCTGGTCGCGGCGGTCTTCGCGGTCTTCCTGCTCGCCTTTGCCGGCATCCCGCTGACCTCCGGCTTCTCCGGGAAGTTCGCCGTCTTCAAGGCGGCGGCGGACGGCGGCGCGGGCGCCCTGGTCGTGGTCGGTGTGATCTCCTCCGCGATCGCCGCGTTCTTCTACATCCGGGTGATCGTGCTGATGTTCTTCAGCGAGCCGAAGGCGGACGGCCCCACGGTCGCCGTGCCCTCGGGCCTCACCTCGGTGGCGATCACCGCCGGTGTGGTCGTGACGCTGGTGCTCGGCTTCGCGCCGCAGTACTTCCTGGACCTGGCGAACCAGGCGAGCGTGTTCGTGCGCTAGCCGCCCCACCCGGTCCCGAAGGGCCCGGCCACCGCCTCGCGCGGCGGCCGGGCCCTTCGGCGTCCGCCGGGGTGGCCCGCGGCGTCCGCCGGGGCTGGCCCGCCGAAGGGCGCTGTGTCATCGTGAACGACCGAATTGGTCTCGACCAGTTGAGGGAGGCCGCACGATGGCATTACCCCTGCACCGCCTGGAGGTCCGCCTCCCCGAAGCCGTCCCCTTCGCCGCCGGCAGCTTCGACACCATCGGCCCCATGTCCAGGGCCGCGTTCCCGCACCGCCACACCTTCTACGAGTTCGTCCACGTCACCCGGGGCACCGGCACCCACGTCGTCGACCTGGCCCGCTGGGAACTGCGCCCGCCGCACCTCGGCCTGATCCTGCCCGGCCAGGTCCACCACTGGGAGAACGCCCGCGACCTCGACGGCACCGTCGTCCTGTTCACCCCCGAGTTCCTGCTCGACCACCCCGCCGACCGGGACCTGCTGCGCCGCCTCGGCGAACACCCCTGGCTCCGCCTCGACCCCGCCGAACACGCCCACATCAGCCGCCTGATGACCGAACTCACCGAGGAGTACGGGCAGGTCGACGCCGGCTTCGCCTCCGTCCTGCGCTCCCTCCTGCACGTCCTGCTGGTCCGCACGGCCCGCCTCGGCGCCCGCGCGCCCGTCCGTCGCCGCCCGCCGCCGCCCGGGCGGCACGCGGTGGTCGCCGAGGAGTTCGCCCGGCTGGCCGCCCGGACCGGGGCCGAGGGCGTCCGGTCGGTACGGGAGTGCGCCGAGCGGCTCGGGGTCACCCCCGGCTACCTCACCGAGGCGGTACGGGCCGCACTCGGCCGCACCCCGGCCGGAATGCTGCGGGAGGCGCGTACCCAGGAAGCCCAACGCCTGCTCGCCCGCACCGACTTGTCCGTCCGGCAGATCGCGGCCAGGACCGGCTTCGACGACCCCGCGTACTTCAGCCGGTTCTTCCGCCGGGAGACCGGGATGAGCCCCGGGGACTTCCGAAAGCACCACGACCGCCGTGTTCCGTCCCTCGAAGCGGGCCCCGGCCCGGCCTAGGTTTCTGGACGATCGTTCAGCCCCCCACCCGAGGAGCAGGCATGGACAGCGAGACCAGCAGCACCGGCCACGTCACGCGGAAGGCCGTGCTGCGCGCGGCGATCGCCGCCGGCATGGCCGTCCCCACGGTGCTCATGGGCGTCCCCGCGCTCGCCCGCACGCTCACCGACGGCACCGTCGCGCCGGCCCTGACGCCGGAGTGCGACGACGGCGACCACCCCACCGTCCAGCAGATAGAGGGCCCCTACTTCAAGCCCAACTCCCCCCTGCGGTCCAGCCTGTTGGAGGCGGGCACGCAGGGCGTGCGGCTCACCGTCAGCGGCTACGTCTTCGGGCGGGCCTGCCTGCCGGTGTCCGGGGCGCTGCTCGACTTCTGGCAGGCCGACACCAACGGCGGGTACGACAACACGGGCTTCCGCTTCCGGGGGCACCAGTTCACCGGCGCGGACGGCTCGTTCAAGCTCACCACGATCGTGCCGGGGCTCTACCCGGGCCGCACACGGCACCTCCACGTCAAGGTGCAGGCCCCGGGCCGGCCGATCCTGACCACCCAGCTGTACTTCCCGGGGGAGCCGCGCAACAACACGGACTCGATCTTCGACGCGCGGCTGCTGATGAACGTGCGGGACGCGGGCGGCGCCAAGGAGGCGGCCTTCGACTTCGTCCTCGACGTGCCGCAGACCCCCAACCCGACGCCCACGCCGACCCCGACGCCGACGACCCCCGGGGGCACCTGGGCCGTCGGGACCGCCTACCGGGCGGGGGACGCGGTCACCTACGCCGGGCGGGGCTATGTGTGCCTCCAGGCCCACATAGCCCAGCCCGGCTGGGAGCCGCCGACGGTGCCCGCTCTGTGGCGGGCCGCCTGAGCGGCTCCTGAGGGGCCCCTCAGGGGCCCCTGGGAGGACGTCAGCCCGCGTTCGGCGCGATCCGGCCCGTGACCTCGCCGAGCGCGATCCGGGTGCCGTCCGCGCCGGGCGCCCAGGCGGTCAGCGTGACCTCGTCGCCGTCCTCCAGGAACGTCCGCTTGCCGAAGGGCAGTTCGAGGACGTCGCGGCCGTTCCAGGTGAGTTCGAGGAGCGAGCCCCGCTGGCCGACCTCGGGTCCGGAGACCGTGCCGGAGCCGTAGAGGTCGCCGGTGCGCAGGGAGGCGCCGTTCACCGTCATGTGGGCCAGCTGCTGGGCGGCGGTCCAGTACATGGTGGAGAACGGCGGCTCGGCCACCACCTCGCCGTTGATCGTCACGGTGATCCGCAGGTCGAAGCCGCCGGGCTCCTCCTCGGCCGCGTCGTCCAGGTACGGCTGGAGCGCGAACTCGCGGGCCGGCGGTGCGACCCGGGCGGCGTCCAGGGCCTCCAGGGGGGTCACCCAGGCGGAGACGGAGGTCTGGAACGACTTCCCGAGGAACGGGCCGAGCGGCACGTACTCCCAGGCCTGGATGTCGCGGGCCGACCAGTCGTTCAGCAGCGTCAGACCGAAGACGTGCTCGCGGAAGTCGCCGAGCGCGACCGGTTCGCCGAGCGTGGACGGGGTGCCGACGAGGAAGCCGACCTCCGCCTCGATGTCCAGCTTCACGGACGGCCCGAAGACCGGCGCCGGGTCGGCGGGCGCCTTGCGCTGACCGGCCGGGCGGACCACGTCGGTGCCGGAGACCACGACGGTGCCGGCCCGCCCGTGGTAGCCGATCGGCAGGTGCTTCCAGTTCGGGGTGAGCGCGTCGCCGTCGGGGCGGAAGATGTGGCCGACGTTGGTGGCGTGGTGCTCGCTCGCGTAGAAGTCGACGTAGTCCGCGACCTCGTACGGCAGGTGCAGGGTCACCGCGTCCAGCGGGTGCAGCAGCGGCTCCACGACCGGCCGGTGCGCGGGCACGGTCAGCCAGCCGGTGAGCGCGCGGCGCACGTCGCGCCAGGCGGTGCGGCCGGCGGCGAGCAGCGGGTTCAGGCTCGGCTGGGCGAGCAGCGCGGCGTACGGCGACCCGAGCGCGTGCGCGGCGGCCCCCGCGTCGAGCACGTGCCCGCCGATCCGGACACCGAGGCGGCGCCGGCCGGGCTCGTCGGCGGTGCTGAAGACGCCGTACGGAAGGTTGTGCGGGCCGAAGGGATCGCCCTCGGCCAGGTCGAGCGGGCTCTGCTCGGGCATCGGTGCTTGCCTCGCTTTCCAGGTGTGTGGGGGACACGTTACGGGGCGGGCGGCGAGGCGCGGATGACATGTGTCACACGGAAAGAGGGGCCTCCGTGGGCAACTGTCCCGGTTCAGGCGGTTTGCCTTTCCTGTGGGTCCGCTGTGTCGAGGTGAACGTGTTCAGACCCCTGTTCCGACGGCGGATTCCAGCCATACGATCACGGGGACGTCGCGCCGCGTGAGTTCCCCGCGGGCGCGGTCCCACCACTCGTTCCACACTCGCCCGACCAGCAGGGACAAGGTCCATCTTGAAGATCCGTCGCATCCTCGCGACCGCCGTGGCCGCCGCCGTGACCACCCCGGTCGTCTTCCTCTCCGCCGCCCCCGCCTTCGCGGACACCAAGCCCGGCACCGCCGCCGAGGCGCGCAACAAGAAGCCCACGCTGGACGAGCTCCGCCTCGCGGTCACCAAGGCGCAGGCCGAGTACGACGCGGCCGTCGTCGCCGACTCGGACGCCCAGCGGGCCATGGACGAGTTCGTCAAGCCGACCAACCCGCTGGCCATCACCGCCGCCACCGCGCGGAAGGCCTCCGCCGAGGCGGGCGCCGCCAAGGTCCTCGCCGACGAGGCGCTGACCAAGGCCAAGGACGCCCAGGCCAAGCTGCCCGCCGACGCGCCGCAGGCGGACAAGGACGCGGCCCAGAAGGCCGTGGACGACGCCCAGAAGGCCGCCGACGAGGCGAAGACCACCGCCGACACCAAGGCCGCCGCCTACACGGCCGCCGACAAGGCGTACGACGACGCGGCCGTCGAGCTCTCCCGCAAGATCAACAAGGCCCAGAACGCCAAGAAGGACGCCCTCAAGGCGCTCGACGCGGCCAAGGCCGACCTGAAGGCGGCCGAGGAGGAGGAGCCGGGCGAGGACGAGTGCGCGGACGACAAGAACGTCGTCGCCACCCTCACGGGTCCGGCCAAGGTCACGGCCGGCACCAGCGCCGTCTTCAACCTGCGGGTGACCAACAAGGGCAAGGTCGCCTTCGACGAGTTCGACGGTGACGCGGTCGCGTACTCCCTCGACGGCTTCCCGAACGAGACCTTCGACATGGCCTGGTCCTCGGCGAACAGCCCGAAGTGGCAGACGATCGACCTCGACTCGGACGTCTACGAGGGCTTCTCCAGCCTCGCCGCGATCAAGCCGGGCGCTTCCTTCGACTTCAAGCTGAAGGTCACCGTCGACGCCAAGGCCAAGGCCGGCGACGCGGAGATCCTCGGTGGCGGCCGCTACATGAACAAGGACGGCGCCTGCGGGTACGCCCCTGAGCCCGCGTCCGCCGAGTTCACCGTCGTCAAGCCCGCCAAGCCCGCCCCCGGCAAGGACACCGGCAAGGGCAACGGCGGCAACGGGAACACCACCGAGCAGGGCGGCTCGTCGAAGACGCCGGTCACCAACGGCACCTCCGGCTCCACCGGCGGCACCCTCGCCAAGACCGGTTCGAGCGACACCACCCTGCCGATCGCCCTCACGGGCGGCGCGGCCGTGGTGCTCGGCGCGGGCGCGATGGTGCTCGTGCGGCGCCGCAAGGCGGGCGCGGACGCGTAAGCGGATCCGTACGGCATGAACAGGGTCCCGATTCCGTCATGCGCGGGATCGGGGCCCTCTTTTCTTTCGAAGGGAACCTTGATGAAGCTCCGTCGCATTCTCGCCACCGCCGTAGCCGCGGCGGCCATGACCGCACCCGTCGCGGTCCTTGCCGCCGCCCCCGCGGTCGCGGCCACGGACGTCCGGCAGGAGGCGAAGCCGACCGTCGAGGAGCTGCGGCTCGCGGTGACGAAGGCGCAGGCGGCGTACGACGCCGCGGTGCTCAACGACGCCGAGGTCCAGAAGAGGGTGCTGGCCGCCCTCAAGTCGCTGTATCGGGGCGGCGACCATCCGCTCGCCGTCGCCTCCGACGCGGCGGACAAGGCGGCCAAGGCCGCCGCCGCCGCGAAGACCGAGGCGGACGCCAAGCTGGACAAGGCGCGGGCCGACCAGGACGCGCTGCCCGACGACGCGACCCCCGAGCAGGAGGACGCGGCACAGAAGGCCGTGGACGACGCGCAGAAGGCGGTCGACGAGGCCGTGGCCGCGAAGACCGAGGCGGACGCGGAGGCCGCGCGCGCGGACGACGAAAGGGTGGACGCGATGGTCGCCGCCGCGCGCGAGGCCGGGGTGGCCCGCTCGGCGAGGGAGGACGCCCTGAAGGCCCTCGACGCCGCCAAGAAGGCGCTCGACGACGCGGAGAAGGCGACGGGGGGGAAGGAGTGCGCGCGGGACGACGTGCTCGCCGTCGCGCTGACGGGCCCGAAGTCGATCAAGGCCGGCGGCAGCGGTGTCTTCACCTACCGCGTCACCAACACGGGCGAGCGCACCCTGGACAAGGTCACGTCCAGCGCCTTCGCCTTCGGCTGGGAGAAGATCGAGCAGGACTGGCGGCACGTGCACCTCGCCTGGTCCTCGGCGGACAGCCCGAAGTGGCAGACCGGCGGGAAGGGCTACGCGAACCTCTCCGCCGCGCTGAAGCCCGGGGGCTCCGTCGACTTCAAGCTCAAGGTGAGCGTGGACGCCGACAGCAAGTCCACCAAGGGCGAGCTGGTCGTCGACCCGACCCGCTACACCGACGCGACCGGCGGTTGCGGCCTCTCGAAGGACGGCGGCTACCGGCAGTTCACCATCACCCACAAGCCCGGCAAGCCGAACCCGGGCGAGAGCTCCGGCGGCTCCACGACGGGCGGCGGCACGGGTGGCTCCACCGGCGGCACGGGCGGTTCCACCGGCTCCGCCACGGGCGGCGCCACCGGCTCGGCGACCGGCGGCGGCCTCGCCACCACCGGTTCGAGCGACGCCACGATGCCGATCGCCCTGGCGGGCGGCGCGGCCGTGGTGCTCGGCGCGGGCGCGATGGTGCTCGTGCGGCGCCGCAAGGCGGGCGCGGACGCGTAAGGGGGGACGGACGGCGGGCCGGCGGTCTTCGGGCCGTCACCCCGCCGTCCGCGGGATCTCCCGCTCCCACGTCCGGTGGAACACCACCTCCCCGCCCTCCTTGCAGATCACCTCGTTCGACGTCAGGAACGCGTCCGCGTCGCAGCTGATCTCGGAGCGGGTGTCGATCGTGACGTCCCAGGCCAGCTCCGGGCGGTGCAGGCGGATCGACCAGTCGGAGCGGGTGCGGGCGGTCAGGGGGCCGGATTCGGCGATCGTGTAGGTCTCCAGGGCGTCCTCGGTGAACTGGAGGCCGTCCGGGTAGACGCGGGTGCCGCCGTAGCGCGGGTCGACCTCCAGGCGCCATTCGCCCTTGGCCACGTCCCGGACGACCAGGCGTTCGGGGCGGGGCTCCTCCAGGGTGGCGGGGTAGCTGACGCCGAGGGGTTCGGACTGTTCGGGGGCGGCGAAGACGACGGCGTCCACCGTGGGGGCGCGGACCGGCAGGGTGAGGGCGGAGCCGGCCGGGTCGAGGGTGAAGCCGGCGGCGTCGGGCTGGGGCCAGATCCAGGGCCAGTACGTGGAGGAGACGGCCAGTCGGACGCGGTGGCCGGGCGGGAAGGTGTGGCCGATCGAGTTGAGCTCGAAGGTGACGTCCTCCCATTCGCCGACCTGCGCCTCCACCGCGCGGTCGCGGCCGTAGCGGGCGGAGAGGTTGAGGACGCCCCGGGTGACCAGGGTGGAGGAGCCGTCGGGGGCGACGTCGCAGAGCCGGGCGATGACCTGGCCGGTGGGGGCGTCGGACAGCAGGCGCAGGCCGACGGAGGGCCGGCCGAGGATCTCGATGGGGCCGCCTCCCGAGGTGGCGTCCGGTACGAGGAAGTCGAAGCAGGCCGAGTGGGCGTCCTCCTGGCGCTGGTCGGGCGGCAGGTCGGCGTCGTTGCCGAAGGGGAAGAAGCGGCCCGCGTCGAGGCCGGTCTGCTGCGGGGAGCGGACCGGCACCGGGTCGCCCGCGAAGGCGTACGTGACGGGGGTGACGTGCGGGGAGGGCCAGGCGGGGTCGGTGACCCAGCGGCCGGGCAGCTCCTCGTACACGGTGGCCGGCGGGTGCGAGCCGCTGATCCAGGAGCGCAGCAGCGGTTCGGCCATGACGTCGTTGTCGGCGCCCTTGAGGTGGTGGTCCCACCAGCGCAGGGTCTCCTGGAGGAAGCCGATGGCGGGGCCGGGCGGCAGCCCGCGGTCCGGGTACTGGTGCGACCAGGGGCCGATGATGCCGCGCACCCGGTCCTGGGGGAGGTGTTCGACCAGGCGGAGGACGGTGTCGCGGTACGGGTCGTGCCAGCCGCCGACGGCGAGGACGGCCGCCCCGATCGCGGAGTAGTCCTCGCAGACGCTGCCGTGCCGCCAGTAGGCGTCGCGGGTCTGGTGGGCGAGCCAGGTGTGGAGGAACGGTTCGACGGCCTCCAGGCGCTTCAGCCACAGCTCGCGCCACTCCTCGCCCGCGTACAGCGGGTCCGGCGGCCGGGCGACGAAGGCGAGCATGGTAGCCGCCCAGGCGTGCATGTCGACGGCGAGCACGGAGCCGCCCATGTAGTGCACGTCGTTGTCGTAGCGGTCGTCGGTGGAGCAGACGGTGACGACGGCCTTCAGCGGCTCGGGGGCGAGCGCGGCGATCTGGAGCGAGTTGAAGCCGCCCCAGGAGATGCCGAACATGCCGACCTTCCCGGTGCACCAGGGCTGTTCGGCGAGCCAGTTCACGACGGCCACGCCGTCGGCGAGCTCCAGGGCGTCGTACTCGTCGCCGGGCAGGCCCTCGCTGTTGCCGTGGCCGCGGACGTCGACCCGTACGGAGGCGTAGCCGTGGCCCGCGTACCAGGGGTGGCGCTGCCAGTCGCGGGGCGCGGTCCAGTCGGTCAGGCGGTACGGCAGGTACTCCAGGAGCGCCGGTACGGGCTCGTCGGTGAGCGGGCGCCAGACGCGGGCGTAGAGCCGGGTCCCGTCGGGCATCGGGATGCGGATGTCCTCGTGGCGGGTCTCGTACGGGAAGTCGGTGCGGATGTGCGGCGCGGCGGGCATCGGGGTCACCTCGGGGCTGCGTCAGTGGACGGGGTGCATGGTGCGGCGCAGCCAGGGCGCCAGGGCGATCACGGCGAGACCGACGGCGACCGCGATGGCGCCGTTGACGCCGAAGTAGGCGGGTTTGGAGACGTCGTCGTAGAGCTTCACCGTCTGGGCCTGGATGCCGTTGGCGAGCGCGAGGGAGAGGAACCAGAGCGACATCGTCTGGCTGGCGAACGCCTTCGGCGCCAGCTTGCTGGTGGCGGACATCCCGGAGGTCTCCAGGAGCACGTCGCCGAGGCCGAGCAGCAGGTACGAGCCGACGATCCACCAGGCGGCCATCTGGTAGGTGTCGTCGGCGTGCCCGGAGGTCGGCAGGACCATCAGGAGGAACGACAGGCCGCCGAGGATCACGCCGAAGGCGATCTTGTTGGAGGCGTGCGGCTGGCGGGGGCCCATCCGGGCCCAGACGGCGGCCACGACGGGCGCCAGGAGCACCTCGAAGGCGCCGAGGGCGGAGGCGTACCAGCTGGCCGGGAAGTCGAAGCCGAGGATGGTCGTGCGGGCGTTGGTGGACGCCAGCAGGATCATCGTCGAGTACGCCTGGAAGAGGATGAAGTTGAACGCCACCGAGGCCAGGAAGAGGACGACGTACGGCTTGAGGCGGCCGCGTTCCTCGGCGGTGACCCGGGGGCTCGCGAACATGACCCAGAAGTAGACGACCGGGGCGATCACCGAGACGAGGGTGAGCAGGTCGACGAAGCGGTCCATGGTCAGCCAGCCGGCCAGGGCGAGCGCGCCGCCGAGGACGGCGGCGGCCAGCACGCCGAGGACGATGTTGCGGACGGCGCGGCGCAGGGCCTCGGGGGCGAGCGCGTACTCGGCGGAGTGCTTGCGCCCGGCCAGGTGACGGCGGCCCGCCACGTACTGGATCAGGCCGAAGGTCATGCCGATGGCGGCGGCCGAGAAGCCCCAGTGCCAGCCCTTGTGGTCGCCGAGCCAGCCGGTGATCAGCGGGCCGGCGAAGGCGCCGATGTTGATCGCCATGTAGTACAGCGCGAATCCGGCGTCGCGGCGCTCGTCGTCGGTGCGGTACAGCTTGCCGACCATGGTGGCCACGTTCGGCTTGAGGAGTCCGGTGCCGGCGCTGATGAGCCCCAGTCCGACCCAGGTCATCGCGGCGGTGGGGATCGCCATCGCGTAGTGGCCGCAGGCGATCAGGATGCCGCCGTAGAGGACCGCCCGGTACGAGCCGAGGATCCGGTCGGCCAGCCAGCCGCCGGCCACGGAGACCAGGTAGACGAGGGTGCCGTACGCGGCGGAGACCGAGGCGGCGGTGCCCGGGTCCATGCCCATGCCGCCGTGCGCGACGGTGTCGGCGAAGTACAGGACGAGGATCGCCTGCATACCGAGGAACGAGAAGCGCTCCCAGACCTCCAGGCCGGAGAGGGTGAGCAGACCCCTCGGCTGCCCGAAGAAGGCGGCGTCGTCCTCGGGGGGCGGCTGCTCGCCGTTCGTGTCGGTATCGATCGTTGTTCGGGACAAAACGCGCACTCCTGGTCGTATGAGCTGATCACGAACATACCGGGGGTGACGGGAAGGCGCCCACGGTGATCGAAACGTGACCGGATACGCTGGCTTGAGCGAATCGACCGACACATCGACAATCCGAGTGATCGGCGCGATCGGCGAGTGGTTCGGACAGCGTCGGTTCGGACAGCGTCAAGGACAGCGTCAGCAGGCGTCAGCAGACAGGAGACCCCCTCGTGACCGTCGTCGGGCCGTTCGGTCTTAGCGTGCGGGACCAGGCTCTCGAAGCCGATGTCCAGACCGGATTGGCGGCGGTGGAGGCCGGCCTCCTCGACGCCACCAAGAGCGACGTGCCGTTCATCACGGAGGCCGCCCAGCATCTGGTGCTGGCCGGCGGCAAGCGGTTCCGGCCGCTGCTCGTGATGCTCGCCGCCCAGTTCGGCGACCCCTACGCGCCGGGTGTCGTGCCCTCGGCCGTCGTCGTCGAGCTCACCCACCTCGCCACGCTCTACCACGACGACGTCATGGACGAGGCGGACGTGCGCCGCGGCGTCGACAGCGCGAACACCCGCTGGGGCAACTCCATCGCCGTCCTCACGGGTGACTTCCTCTTCGCCCGCGCCTCGCACACGCTGGCGGACCTCGGACCCGAGGCCGTACGCATCCAGTCCGAGGCGTTCGAACGGCTCGTGACCGGTCAGATCCTGGAGACCGCGGGCCCGCAGGAGGGCCGCGACCCGGTCGACCACTACCTCGACGTGCTCGGCGGCAAGACCGGCTCGCTCGTCGCCGTCTCCTGTCGCTTCGGCGCCATGATGTCCGGCGCCGACGAGAGCGTCGTCGACATCCTCACCCAGTACGGGGAGCGGCTCGGCGTCGCCTTCCAGCTCGCCGACGACGTCCTCGACATCGCCTCCGACTCCCACGAGTCCGGCAAGACCCCCGGCACCGACCTCCGCGAGGGCATCCCCACCCTCCCGGTGCTCCGCCTCCGCGCCGCCGCCGCGGCCCACGGACGCCCGGAGGACCTGGAGCTCGTGGCCCTCGTCGACGGCGACCTCACCGACGACGCCCGGCACGCCGAGGCCCTGCGCCGCCTCCGCGTCCACCCCGCCCTGGAGCAGGCCCGCCGCGACACCGTGCGGTACGCGGAGGAGGCCCGCGCCATGCTGGACCCGCTGCCCGAGGGGTACGCGAAGTCGGCGCTGGCGGAGATGTGCGACGCCGTGGTGCACCGCGCGCGCTGACCGCACGGGCTAGGGGTTCTCGGGGTGGGGTCATCCTGGAGGGGTACGCCAGGTTGATCCCGAGGGCTGACGTTTCCGCGCCGCCTGTTTGGTGAGATGGATCCATCGACCAAGGTGCCCACGGAGGTAGCGCAGACCATGGCAACGAACGAAAACCGTCAGCGTAAGGCGAGCCGTTACGTCGTTCCGGTCGTCGTGGCGGGGGTGGCGGCGGCGACGATCGGTCTCGTCCCCGCGCTCGCCGCGTCGGGCGACCCGGACCTGCCCGAGATCACCGCGCAGCAGCTGATCGAGAAGATCGCCGGCTCGGACACGCAGACCCTCTCCGGCACGTTCAAGATCAGCACCGACCTGGGCCTGCCGTCCTTCGCGGGCCTGCTGCCCGCCCCGTCCGGCTCCGCGTCCGCCGACCCGGCGGACAAGCTCACCGAGCTGGTCTCCGGCTCGCACACGCTGCGCCTCGCGGCGGACGGCCCCGACCGGCAGAAGCTGACCCTGCTGGACGGCTCCGACGAGTACAGCCTGATCCACAACGGGAACGACGTCTGGGCCTACGACAGCAAGTCCAACGAGGCGTTCCACGAGAAGGCCGAGGGCAAGGACGGCGCCGAGGCGGAGGAGGGCAGGCTCCCCGGCACTCCGAAGGAGCTCGCCGACGAGGTCCTGAAGGCCGCCGGCGACACCACCTCGATCACCGTCGGCGGCACGGCGAAGGTGGCCGGCCGGGACGCCTACCAGCTGGTGATCAAGCCGAAGCAGTCCGGCTCGACGGTCGAGTCGGTCAAGATCTCGGTGGACGCGAAGACCGGCACCCCGCTGAAGTTCACGCTGGCCTCGGTCGACGGCGGCAAGCCGGTCGTCGACGCGGGCTTCACCAAGATCGACTTCGGGAAGCCGGACGCCTCGGCCTTCGACTTCAAGGCCCCCAAGGGCGCGAAGGTGACGGAGGGCGCCGCCGAGAAGGGCGCGCGCGAGGGCGCGGACAAGCCCTTCGGCGGCCTGGCCGACCTGGGCGGCTTCGGCGCCGGCCTCGACGGCAAGGACGGCTCCGTCGACGTCATCGGCGAGGGCTGGACCACCATCGCCAAGCTGGACTCCGGCGCGCCCGCGCCCAAGACGGACGAGGCGCCGAAGGAGGTCCAGGGCTTCCTGGACGCGCTCGGCGACAAGGTGAGCGGGAAGTTCGGCTCCGGCACGGTCTTCAAGACGAAGCTGGTCAACGCGCTGATGACGGACGACGGCAAGGTGTACGTCGGCGCGGTGACCCCGCAGAAGCTGGTGGAAACGGCGAACGCGGCCAAGTAGCGGACGCGCGGGGCCGGTTCGGTCCGGCCGAGTTGGGACCCCGGGTGGGTCGGGGGCGATGGTCACCGACCCACCCGGGAGACTTTCGGGGACGTGCGGAGGCTTACGGGAACGTCAGCTTGAACTGGCTGATGTAACCGGTGTCGGCCGACGCCTTGTCCTGCACGCGGAGCTTCCAGACGCCGTTGGCGACCTCGGAGGAGGCGTTCACGGTGTAGGTCTGGTTGATGTTGTCGGTGCTGCCGCCGGCACGGTTGTGCAGGTTGTAGACCGAGCCGTCGGGGGCGATGAGGTCCACGACGAGGTCACCGATGTAGGTGTGGACGATGTTCACGCCGACCGCGAGGGTGGCCGGGGCGTTGCCCGTCACACCCGAGACGGTCACGGACGAGGTCACCGCGGCACCGTTGTCCGGGACGGACACGTCGGTGTCGTTGGTGAAGACCGTGCCGGTGGGCGGGGTCGTCGAGCCGCTGGACAGGTTCCACACCGCGTACGCGATGGCATCCGAATTGCGGTCCAGGGCGGTGTCGTTGATGTTCGCCGTGGTGTCGCAGGAGGCGTGGTAGCACCGGTCGAACGCCTGACCCGAGGTGCCGCCCCACTTCTGCGCCTGGGCGGCGGTCTTGATGTAGTCGGCGCCGGAGAAGAGCCCGCCGACGGGGATGCCGACGTTCTTGAACGGCGCGTGGTCGGAGCGCCCGTCGCCCTCGGTCTCGATCTCCGTGGGGACGCCGATGCCGGCGTAGTAGTTCTTGAAGGTCTGCTCGATGGTGGGGTCGTCGTCGTAGACGAAGTAGCCCGGGTTCGGCGAGCCGACCATGTCGAAGTTCAGATAGCCCGTGATCTTCGAACGCTCGGCCGCGGGCAGGTTGTTGACGTAGTACTTCGAGCCGATCATCCCGTACTCCTCCGCGCCCCACCAGCCGAAGCGGATGTGCTTGGAGGGCTGGAGCTGGGCGCGGGAGACGGCGAGCGCGGTCTCCAGGATGGCCGCGGAGCCGGACCCGTTGTCGTTGATGCCGGGGCCCGCGGTGACCGAGTCGAGGTGCGAGCCGGACATCACGACCTGGTTGGGGTCGCCGCCCGGCCAGTCGGCTATCAGGTTGTAGCCGGTGGCGCCGTTGTAGCTGAACGACTGGAGCGTGGTGGTGTACCCGGCCGCGTCCAGCTTGCCCTTCACGAAGTCGATCGAGGCCTTGTAGCCGGTACGGCCGTGGGCCCGGTTGCCTCCGTTGGCGGTGGCTATCGCCTGGAGGTCGGTGAGGTGCTGCTTGACGTTGGCCACGGATATGTCGGGTGGCGTCACGGCCTGCTCCGAGGCGGAGGCGGCCGGCGCGGCACCGGCGAACGCGCCGAGCACGAGCGCGGAGGCTCCGACGGCAGCGGAAAGTCTCGCGGAGAGTTTCATGTGGGGGCTCCGGATTCCGAACTGGGGATGGTACGGAACGTGCGAGCGCCTCGCACCATGGGTGGTACGAGGCGTTGGAGCTGTGCGGTTCTGCTGTGCGGTTGCGCTGTGTGTGACGAATGTTCAGCGAGAGTTTGACATCGCGTCAAGGGCGGAATTCGGTCAGGGGTGTTCGCTCAGCGGATACGCGCTCCCACGTGGCCGCCTAGGGCTTGCGGCTGCGCGTGGTGAGCGGGTTGATGATCATGTTCTGGCCGCCGCCGTACTGCTGCTCGTGGAACGACTGGCCCTGATCGGTGCCGTACATGCGGAAGAACCAGCGGGTGGGTGCCTCGACGTCCCCGGCGAGCCGTGTGTACTCCGCGTTCGCGTTGGCCCCCGCCTTCTTCGCTTCCTCCATCACCAGCTCCTTCAGCAGCTGCTGGAACTCGGTGCTGTCGGGGTTCTCCGGGTAGCCCTTGCCGAGAAGTGCCTTGACCTTGCCCGTGAGGGTCTCCTGGTAGCGGTAGAGGAGCTCCTTGTAGAGCATGATCTGGGCGTCGTTGAAGTTGTCGTCCCTGGTGTAGTTCTCCAGGGTCACGCGGTCGTTGTCGGCCTGGGCGACCACACCGGCGAAGTGGAAGTTCCACGTCAGCCCCTGCGACACCGAGGGGCCGCCGGGGGCGGCGTAGTCCGTCTGGTTGTGCGTGCCGTTGTCGCCGACGGAGTAGATGCCGAACGCCTCGCCGACCGCCGGGGCCGCGTGCTCGTTGGCACCGAGCTCCTCGGTCCCCTGCAACGCTCCGGCCGCGTGAGCCAGGCCGTACCGCTCGCCGAGGGGCGTCTCGTTCCCCGCCTGGGCGTTCGGGCCGTCAGCCAGCCTGCCGGCCAGGTCCTTCGCCTCGAAGACCTCTCCGCCCGGTGTGGTGTGCTTCTTCGGCGCCGGTGTGAAGTTGGCGTTGCCGTGGAAGTCCTGCCGTACCGCCATCCCGATGACCCCGCCCGCGACGCGGATGCACTGGTGCTCCACGAGATTCGCGAACTGCCCGGCCTGGAAGGCGCTGCCGCGCCGGATCGCGGTCACCTTCTGGAGGGTCCTGGGCGTCCCCGCGGCGTCGACGGCGATCGTGGTGTTCCCGACCGCCGTGAGCTCGATCGCGCTTCCGGCTTCCGCCAGGGCGGTGTTGGCCTCGGCGAGGCGCTCCGCGGTGGCGTAGAACTCCTTCGGCTCGTCCTCGCTGTCCAGCACGGCGAGCGAGTAGTCCTGTGAGACGCGCACGTTCACCGGTGTGGCGGCGCTCGGCGTGTGGGTGGTGACCACGTGGTCGATCTTCCACTGCGTCTGGCCGTCGGCGTGGTTGTCGTCCAGCACCCCGCTCGGGCCCTGCGTCTGGAAGTGCGGACCGTCGCCTCCGGCCGTCGTGATCTGCTGCGGCTGAGTGTGGTAGCGCTGCACGGTCGCGGTGGCTCGGGTGGTTGGCCCGGCCTGCGTGGCCTGCGTGGCCTGCGTGGCCTGCGTGGCCTGCGTGGCCTGCTCGGTCGGCCCGGTGGCCGTCTCGTCCCGGGCGCGCTGGACGGTGTCGGGTGCGGGGCCCGCCAGCGCCCGCGCGGCGTTGGCCTCGGCTTCGCGTTCGAACCGGTCCGAGGGGTCACTGACCCGCAGGCCGCTTCCGTTGTCGGTCCCGGCGACGGGCCCCTGGCGCTGCTGGATGACGTGGGTCAGCTCGTGGGCGAGGGTGTGCCGGTCGGCGCCGCCGTCGCCGATGACGACGTGGTTGCCGGAGGTGTAGGCCCGGGCGCCGACCTCGGCCGCGGATTCCTTGGCGGCGCTGTCCGTGTGGATGCGGACGTCGGAGAAGTCCGCCCCCAGCCGGGACTCCATGTCGGTGCGGGTGGCATCGTCCAGCGGACGCCCCGGCGCGCGCAGCACGCCGTGGACGGCGGAACGCTGCACCGGGGACGCCACCTCCTCGTTCTGCGGGTGACCGCAGCCGGCCCCGTGCTGGTGCGGGTCCTGAGTCCGGGCCCCGGGGTGGCCGGCCAGCCGCAGCATCTGGACGACCGCGGCGTTGCCGGCCGTGGCCTGCAAGGCCAGCAGACCGTGCGGTTCCGTCTGCCGGGTGGGTGCCTGCTTCCTGGCGGGCGTGCGTTCACTGTCGGCCCTGGTGGGCTTGACGTGCTCGGAACCGTTCAACGGGACACTCCTTCACGTGAGTTCATGGCCTCCTCCTCCCTACGCCGTGGGGGACGGGCCGCGCCAGGTCCGGAGGGGCAGTACTGCGGACCGGACGCGCAAGCGACGGCCCCGCCCGCTCGCGGCGGAGGCCCGCGGCCGGGACGGAGGGCAGGCCGAACCGGCGTGGTCGGAACCACGCCCACCGTCACCTCGGGCGGCCTCCTGAAGCAGCTGGATCGCGCTCAGTTCATCGCCGTGCTGGAGAGGAGGAGAGGATCCGCGTCCGTGGCGGTGCGCCCCGGCGATTACCGGCCAGACGAGCCGCCCCAGGCCGGGAACGTTCACTCATCCCGATCTCTCTTGATCATTTTCGATCAATCCTGAAGCGGATCGTCGTGTGGCATATCAGTCTGTCGATACTGAACCCGGCCCTGGGCTCCTGCCGTTGTCCACGGTTTCGTGGTTCCACGTCCTCGTGGTTCCACGGTGTGGGTGACCAGGGCATGTGACGAGCAGAGATGGACCGACGTGACTTTAGAAGGCGGTAGCAACATGGCATCGGCAGGTCTGTACCCGGAGTTGAACGAGGCGGCCCTCGCGCAGTTCGTCACCGCCCTGGAGGGCGGTGGCACCTCGACGCTCTCCTCCGAGCTGGCCGACGAGGCGAACCAGGCCCGCGGGAGCATCGAGTTCTTCAAGTGCCGGGTGCCGGTCGATCCCTCCCCCGCCGAGCCGGGCGTGAGCGTCGAGCTGGACGCGGCGGTGTGCATGCCGAGGGGTTCGGGGCCGTTCCCTTGCGTGGTGATGCCCGCGCCGTGGGCGGACCTGGGCTGGGTCGCGTACATCGCGCAGGCGGCGAAGCTCGCGCTCAAGGGCTACATCGTGCTGGCGTACACGCCCCGCGGCTTCGGCAAGTCGGGCGGCCAGGTCGAGGTCGGCGGCTCGCTCGACATCCGGGACGGCAGCGCCGTCACCGACTTCCTGCTGGCGAACCTCCCCGCCGCCGACCCGAGCCGGATCGCCTTCCTCGGCGACTCCTACGGCTCCGGCATCAGCCTCCTCGTCGCCGCGAACGACCCCCGGGTGAAGGTGGTCGGCGCCCTGAGCACCTGGGGCAGCCTGTTCTCGGCGTTCTACGAGAACGACACCCAGCACACCGCCTCCGTCGACGCGCTCCGCGGCGCCGCCGCCAACGCCCGGCTGAGCGAGCGGACCCAGTGGGCCTTCGACCAGATGCAGAACGGCGACAACATCTCCGACGAGCTCCGGGACTGGGCGGACGAGCGCTCCCCGCTCAAGGCCGTCGACCGGCTCGACCGGTCCGACCTGTCGATCTTCTTCGCGCACGCCTGGCACGAGACGCTCTTCCCCGTCAACCAGACACTGGAGCTCTTCAACACCCTCAGCGCCGCCACCAAGCTCCTCGACCTGTCGATCGGCGACCACTCCTCCCCGGAGATGTCGGGCCTGATCGGCCTGCCCAACCGGATCTGGAGCGACGCCCACCGCTGGCTCGACTACCACCTCAAGGGCCTGGGCGAGCTCGACGGAAACACGGTCGTCAGCCAGATCATGTGGAGCAAGACCCTGGAGTCCAGCCCGGACTGGGACGCGGCGACCGGCACCCCCACCCGCCTCCACCTGACCGGGCCCGTGGCCGGCGCCACCGACGGCGGCCTCGCGGAGAAGCCCCTCAACGGCTGGAGCACCGTCCTCGCCACCGGCACGGACACCCCGGCCACCGTCGCCGGCGCGATCATCAAGACCGGCTACGCCGAAATGCTCGGCAAGCCCAAGGTCTACCCGACGGCCGAGATCAGCCGCACCGACGCCGCCGTGTGGACGGGCGAGCCCCTGACCGGGACGGCGAAGGTCCGCGGCATCCCCGGCCTCCGGCTGACCTTCCAGCCGAGCGCCGCGAACGCCGGATTCGTCGCCTACCTCTTCGACGTCGCCCCGGACGGCAACGCCTCGATCATCACCCACGCGCCCTTCACCGTCCGGGACGCGTCCCCGGGCGAGCCGGTCGTCGCGGACATCCAGCTCCAGGCCGCCGGCTACGACGTGCCGGCCGGGCACCGCCTGATGCTCGTGGTCGACACCAAGGACCCGTTCTACGGGGACGTCAATGAAGCGGGCGGCAAGCTCACCTTCTCCTCGCCCGAGGGCGCCCCGTCCTACCTGGACCTGCCCCTCGCCTGACCGGCCGGACACCGCCGCCCCGCCCCGTACCCCCAGTGGGCAACCACCGCGCGGACGTTGAGCCTGGCCCGGGCCCGATCGACCGGAGTCCTGGCTAGGCCGCGTCGCTTCTCGGCGGGCGGCAGTCGCGGCACAGTCCGTCGGGTGAGGAGTCGTCGAGGAAGGGGCGCCCGCAGTCGTCGCACTCCGGGAACGGGGAGCGGGGTGAGGTCAGCGTCATCCGGCCGCCGCGCGAGACGACGGGCGGCGGCGGGGGCGGCAGCAGCGTCGCGAGGCGGTGCGCCAGCAGGCCCGCCGGGTGGGCCAGCCGGTCCGGCAGCCCCGCCGTGAGCGTCCGGCACACCGCCTCGGGCCGGGCCCCCTGCCCCAGCCAGGCCGCGACCCCCGGCGCCAGCCGCGCGATGTCCCGCGCGCCCAGCGGCAGCCGGGGCTCGCGTACGCGAAGGTCCTCAAGCAGCGCGGCGGCAGGCAGGTGGTGCTCGGCGAGCGGCGGTGGCGGCGGGGGCGGGACCGGGGGTGCCGGGGTCGGGGGTGCCGGGATCGGGGGTGCCTGGGCCGGTGCCGGGCGGGGACGCTTCTCGCGCCTCGGGGTCGCCCGTACGGGCTCCGGCTCAGCCCCCGGGCGGTTGTACGACACGGTGCGCGGTACGAAGCGTCCGTCCGGGAGTCGTTCCCGGGTCCGGGCCAGGTAGCCGTGCTTCTCCAGCTCCCGCATGGCCGCCGCGACGCGCAGTTCGCTCTCCGGGTGCAGGGCCGCGACGGCCTTGATGCCGACGCTCGCCCCGGCGGGCAGCGACTGGAGGTACAGGGCCAGGCCCTTGGCCAGCAGCGAGAGCCCGCGGTGCTGGGCGAGGTGGTTGCCGACGACCGTGTAGCGGGTCGTGTGGCGGACATTGACGTGTACGAGCCCGGAGGCGTGCGGGCGCGCGCTAGTCTTCTTCGTATCCATCGGGAAGGTGCTTCTTCCTCGGTGGTCAGGCCCTCGATCGGGATTCCAGTCCCGGCCGGGGGCCGACGTATGTGTGGGGTTGTGGGCAGGAGCATATGCCACGCAACCCGCGCCAAATCCAGTCGAGTTGGCCCAAGTCACCCGTCCGGGTGACGGGCGGTCCCGAGCGGACCGGGGGAGGCTGGAGGGGTTGGGAGGGGAATTCCCCCGGGCTTTAAAGCCTTTACGGCGCGGACCCCCGCGTCGCGCCCGTCCGCGACGCGGTCCGCTGCTACGCCAGAGCCAGTTCCGCCCACACGGTCTTCCGGGGTACGGGCCCGGCCTGCACCCCCCACCCCCGCGACGCCAACTCCTCCACGATCAGCAGCCCGCGCCCCGACTCGGCCAAGCCCGGACTCCCGAGCCGGGGCATCCGGTCACCCCGCGTGTCCGCGACCTCGATCCGCAGGACGTCCTCCCGCGCGAACAGCGCGAGGTGGAAGTCCCGTCCCGAGACGTGGCCGTGCGTCACCGCGTTCGCCGCGAGCTCGGCGACGATCTGCGCCGCCGGCTCCGCCACACACAGCAGATCCCAGGAACGCAGCTGCTCCACGGCGAGCAGCCGGGCCAGCCGGGCACCCCGGCGGGTGGCGGAGAGCTGGATTCCGAATTGGCGTACGGGCGCCAAGAGTTGGGTGGGTTCTTCGTTCATGTCACCCAGAGTGGCGGCGACTGCTTACGCTGCCCATCGAACATGCCCTTACGTACGGTTACTGTCCCGCGACTGTCCGGCCCTGTCCCGACTGTCCGGGGCCACCCCAGGGGTAGGGCGGGGCCGAAGGAGGTGGGCGCGCATGAGCGTGGACGAGGTGGACGGTGCGGGTACGGAGGACGCGGGCTGGGAGGTGGAGCCCGGCGACGAGTCGGGTGCGGCGGTCGTGGCCGCCGTGGGCCGCCAGCTCAAGCTGTGGCGGGAGGCGAAGGGGCTCGGAGCGGTAGAGCTCGGGGAGCGGATCGGCTACGGGGAGGACCTGGTGCGCAAGGTCGAGCGCGGGGCGCGCATCCCGCGCCCCGAGTTCCTGGACAAGTCGGACGAGGTGCTGGGTGCGGCCGGGTTGATCTCGGCGATGAAGAAGGACGTGGAGGAGGTCCGCTATCCGAAGCAGGTGCGCAACCTGGCGAAACTGGAGGCGAGGGCGGTCGAGTTCTGCCTCTACTCGAACTTCAACGTCCACGGCCTGTTGCAGACCGAGGAGTTCTCGCGAGCGATCATGCGGACGTGGCGTCCGGCGTACGGCCTTGAGGAACTGGAGCGGTACCTGGCGGCACGGGTGGCTCGTCGCTCGGTGTTGGAGAAGGACCCTGCACCCGAGTTCAGCTTTATCCAGGAAGAGGTGTCGCTGCGACGGCCCATCGGAGGGAGGATGGTGCTGCGTCGCCAGCTCGAACGTCTCCTGGAGGTGAGTGAGCTGCCCAACGTCGAGATTCAGGTGATGCCGACGGAGCGCGCTGACCATCCCGGTACAGGAGGGGTGATCGAGATGCTGAAGTTCGGGGACGGTACAGCGGTCGGGCGCATGGACGGAGACTTCGGAGGCCGCCCGGTCTCCGACCTCAAAAGGCTCCGGATCTTGGATCTGCGCTATGGCATCATCCGGTCCAAGGCCCTCACTCCTGCGGAGTCACGGGACTTCATCGAGCAACTGCTGGGAGAGACATGATCCGCACCCCCGAGCTGGACTGGTTCAAGAGCAGCTACAGCAGCAGCGGCAACGGCAACGACTGCGTCGAGGTCGCCGCCACCCCCGGCACCGTCCACGTCCGCGACTCCAAGGACGCCGACGGCGCTCGTCTCGGGTTCGGGCGGGACGCCTGGGCCGGGTTCCTGAGCTTCGCGTCCGAATAGCGCCAGCGTGTGGGGTGGTCGCGCGTGACGCTGGAGGCATGACGACCACCGCGTACACCGCGCTCCCCATCCCGCCCACCGCCCTCGCCCAGCTTCGCCGCGTCGACGACGCCGGGCAGCCCTGTCTTCCGTACGCCGTGACCGAGGACGGCGCCGGCAGTCCGCTGCGGTGCTGTCTGCGGCCGGTGGCGGCGGGGGAGCGGATCGCGCTCGTCTCGTACGCGCCGCTGCGGCGGTGGGCGGCCGAGACGGGGGCCGAGCCGGGTGCGTACGACGAGCAGGGGCCCGTGTTCATCCACGCCGAGGAGTGCGGAGGGCCGGACCCGGACGCCGCCGCGTACCCCTTCGACCGGCCCGGCGCGCTGCGGACGCTGCGCCGGTACGACGCCCGGGGCCGGATCGTCGGAGGGCGGCTCCTGGAGATTCCCGAGGCGGCGGGCGAGGGCTTCGACCGGGCCTTCGGCGAGGCGTTCGCGGATCCGGCCGTTGCCCTCGTGCACGTCAGGGCCGTGGAGTACGGCTGCTTCCAGTTCGAGGTGCGGCGCGCGTGAGCGTGTGTGGGCGCGCGGGCCCCGCCGGATCGGCGGGGCCCGCACGCTTCCGCACGAGGCGCGGCGACGAGGCGTGTCATGCGTCCGGCGGCGTCAGAGGTGGGCGTGGCCGATCGCTTTGGCCACGACGTCGGTGATCAGCGGGCCGCATCCGCCGGGTGCGCGGCCGGCGAACTCCAGGGTGAAGTGGTCCTCGCCGGCACGTCGTGGTTCAGTTCACCTCGGCGGGTCCTCACCCGTGAGCCCGTCGACGGATTCACGGATGAGGTCGGCGTGACCGGCGTGGCGGGCGTACTCCTCGATGAGATCGAGGAGAACGCGGCGGAGGTTCGGACGTTCGCCGCTTCGCGTGGTGTAGGCGCCGAGTTGGTCCAGCCCGCCCGTGCTGAGCGCCTCGTCGACGATGGCACGTGAACGGGCGACCGATTCCCTCCAGAGGGCGCGCAGCTGATCGGGGGTGTCCTCGGCGGCGGAGCGGTAGTCCCAGTCAGGCGTGCTGTCCCAGTCGACGGTGTCCCAGGGCGCGCCGACGGGGGAGCCGAGCCACAACCGGGCGAAGTGACGGTCCTCGGTGTGCGCCAGGTGCTTGAGGAGGCCGCCCAAGGTGATGGCGGACGTGCCGAGCGTGGCGCGAAGACCGGCGGCGTCCAGGCCGGAGCACTTCCAGGCGAGGGTGGCACGCTGACGTTCGAGGGCGCCGAGGATCGCCGCGGCCTCGGTGCCGGCGAGGGGAGGTTCCGGCCAGGCTTCGGCCTTGCTCTCGATCATGGCTGGAGACCTTAGCGAACGGAGCTGACAGCGCGGCTGACGGGTGGACCGAAGCGCATCGCTCACTCAAGATCCGCCGGACGGGCCGTCGCCGAACAGCACCGACCCCAGCCCCCGCCGCACCCCCACCGCCTCGCCGACTCGCCGGACCGCGAGCAGCGTGCCCGCCGTGTACGGGTCGGGGGTCGGGCCCGCGTCGTGGCGGAGGGTCAGGCGTTCGCCGTCGCCGCCGAAGACGACCTCCGTGCTGAGCAGGAAGCTGGGGAGGCGTACGGAGTGCACGCGGCTGCCCGCCACGTCCGCGCCCCGCGCCTCCACCGGGCCGTGCAACTCGGCCAGTGGGACGCCCTGTTCGGGGGCGCGGATGCCGCCCAGGGTCTCGGCGAGTTCGCGGGCCGTGCCGCTCGGCACGTCGGGCTTGGCGGCGCTCGCGTAGTCGATGATCTCCCAGTGGTCCAGGTG
Organism: Streptomyces sp. NPDC093111; assembly: GCF_040683955.1. NCBI lineage: Bacteria > Bacillati > Actinomycetota > Actinomycetes > Kitasatosporales > Streptomycetaceae > Streptomyces > Streptomyces sp. NPDC093111. Next base: position 463,989 of record NZ_JBFBNW010000001.1, read on the forward strand.
CTCGGCCGCGAGTTCGGCGGCGCGGGCGAGGAGCGCCGCCATCACGGAGAAGTTGCCCGCCGCGATCACCCCGACGCCCCGCGCGCGGGCCAGCGCGTCGAGTTCGGCGTAGTCCTCGGCGGTGAGACCGCTGGAGCCGACGACCACGTGGACGCCCGCGTCGACCGCCGCCCACACGTTGTCCCGTACGGCGGCGGCGCTCGTGTAGTCGACGAGCACGTCCGCCGGGACGGCCGCGAGGGCCTCGGCGACCGTGCCGTGCACCGGGCCCTCGGAGCGGACCCCCGTCACCTCGGCGAGCGGGCGCCCGGCCGCCGACCGGGACACCCCGGAGGCGAGTTCCAGGTCGGCGGCGTGGGCGATGCCCGCGAGGATCGGCGGGGCGGTCCAGCCGGTGACACCGGCGAAGCAGACTCGGATCATGCGGGTCAATGTACGCAGAACTCGTTGCCTTCCGGGTCCGACATCACGACCCAACTCCCGCCGGGTTGCGCCACTTCCCGCAGCGTGGCGGCGCCGAGCGCGGTCAGCCGGGCGACCTCCGCCTCCCGGCTGTCCGCCTGCGGGTGCAGGTCGATGTGGAGGCGGTTCTTGACGGTCTTCGGCTCCGGTACGCGCTGGAACAGGATGCGGCGGCCGAGACCCGTGTCCGAGGCCGGGTCGAACGGGTCCTCCGGATGCCGCACGGCCGCCAGGTCGCGCCAGGCGGCACGGCCCCCGACGGTGAGCGTGGCCTCGGGCGGGGCGGCTCCGGCGGCGAGCAACGCGGCGATCAGGGCACTGTGGTCCTCCTCCGCGTACGCCAGCGCGGCGGCCCAGAAGGCGGCCTGGGCATGCGGATCGGCGCAGTCGACGACGAGCTTCCAGTGCACGGGAGTGGTCATGGGTGCGTTTATACGGGAGGGGGCTGACAGTCCGGCGGAGCGCGAGCGGCGCGCCCCGCCCGGCCCTCGCTCCAGACCGCCCTCGCGCTCCTCGTGATGGGCGTCGACGCGATCCTCGCGCCGACCCTGACGCCCCGGCTCGTCGCCCGCTACGGCAACGCCAAGGTGATCCTCGGCGGCTTCGTCCTCGCGGTCCTCTCGTACGCGCTCTTCCTGCCGGTCGGCCCGGACCGCTCGTACGCGGCGATGTTCCCCGCGCTGCTGCTCACCGGCCTCGCCTTCAGCCTGGCGTACGGGCCGCTCGCCATCGCCGCCACGGACGGCGTGGCGGAGGAGGAGCAGGGCCTCGCGAGCGGGCTGCTGACCACGGCCACGCAGTTCGGCTCGGCCGTCGGCGTGGCGGCGGTGACCGCGGTGTACGGGATCGCCGGCGGCGGCATGGAGGGCATCCGGGGGGCGCTCGTGGTCCCGCCGGCGATGGTGGCGCTCGGCGCGGTGATCTCCGCGACGGGGGTACGGGGGAGGGGGAACCGATCGGCCACCGGCTCGGCCACCGGCTCGGCCACCGGCTCCGGCTCCGCACCGGTGTCCGGATCGGCCCCCGACGGTGCTTCCGCTGCGACCAAGGTCACGGCCTGAAGGGCGTCCGGCTCGGCTCCCGACGTGCCTAATGTGGGGGAATGAACGATTCGCCCGGCTGTCCCCTGGCCGATGTCGCCGCCGCGTACGCGCCCCGGCTCTCGGAGTGTTCCTCCGAGCCGGGGCTCGTGGCCGCGCTCGACCAGCACGCGGCGGCCGTGTGCGACGCCCTGGTCCCGGACCGGCGCGGGGCCCGGGGCCGGAGCGTGGGGCGGGAGGAGCTGGGGGACTACGTCCTCGGCTTCACCGACCGGCTCGCCGAGGTCGCCTGGACCGAACCGGCCGGCCACGACTTCGCGACGCTGCGGCTCACCGCCGTCTGCCGCCTCATCCGGGACCACGACCTGCTGGACACCGGACGCTAGCGGCCGGGGCCCGCGAAGACGGGCCCGAAGACGGGCCCGAAGACGGGCCCGATGCCGGGCCCTACGCCGGATCGGCGGCCGGCTGCGCCGCCGCGGGTGCCGTCACCGGAGAAGCCGCGGAAGCGGCGGGACCGGACACGGCCCCGGACGCGGACGCGGACACGGCCCCCGACGCGGCCACGGCACCGGACGGGGAAGCAGGTCCAGACGCGGGCGCCCCCGCCTCCAGGCCGGCCGCCACCCCCGCCTCCCGGCTCGCCGCCTCCACCGCCGCCCGGCTCCGGCGGGCCGTGCGCAGGGCGTCCCAGGTCAGGATCGTCAGGGCCAGCCACACCAGCGAGAAGCCCGCCCAGCGCTCCGCCGGCATCGCCTCGTGGAAGTAGACGACGCCGAGCAGGAACTGGAAGACCGGGGCCAGGTACTGGAGCAGTCCCAGCGTGGAGAGCGGGACGCGGATCGCGGCGGCGCCGAAGCAGATCAGCGGGACGGCCGTCACCACGCCGGTGGACGCGAGCAGGGACGCGTGGCCGGTGCCGTGGGCGCCGAAGCTGAGCGTGCCCTGGGTGCCGAGCCAGACGAGGTAGCCGAGCGCGGGCAGGAAGAGTACGGCCGTCTCGGCGGCGAGCGACTCCACGCCGCCGAGGTTGACCTTCTTCTTCACCAGGCCGTAGATCGCGAAGGAGAAGGCGAGCGTGAGGGAGATCCACGGCAGGCGCCCGTAGCCGATGGACAGCACGACGACGGCGGCGAAGCCGACGCCGACCGCCGTCCACTGGGCGGGCCGCAGGCGTTCCTTGAGGACGAGGACGCCGAGCGCGATGGTGACGAGTGGGTTGATGAAGTAGCCGAGCGACGCCTCGACGACCTGGCCGTTGTTGACGGACCAGATGTACAGGCCCCAATTGACGCTGATCACGGCCGCGGCGACGGTGATCAGGGCCAGCTTGCGCGGGCTGCGTATCAGCGCGGGCAGCCAGCTCCAGCGGCGCATCGCGACCAGCGCGAGGGCGACGACGGCGAGCGACCAGACCATCCGGTGGGCCAGGATCTCGACCGCGCCCGAGGGCTTGAGGAGCGGCCAGAAGAGCGGGACCAGGCCCCACATCCCATAGGCACCGATCCCGTAGATGAGCCCTGTCCGGGCCTCGTTGTCGTCCTTCATCGAACCTCCCCGCCCCTAGCCGCGCTGTCCCGTCGAAGGTAGCGCCGCACGGGGCGGGCTGTCATGTCCGTATCGCCATACGGTCCTGACGGATCTTGGTGCCGGTCAGGCGGTGGCGAGCGCGGCGCCGATCGTCTCGGCGATCGGCGTGGTCGGGCGGCCGATCAGCCGCGCCAGGTCGTCGCCGCGGCTCGCGAGCGCGCCGTGCTCGACGGCCCGGTCGACGTCGACGAGGATCTCGGCGAACGGCAGCGGCACCCCGGCGCCGGTGAGGATCTCCAGGTGGGCGGCGGCGGGCACGCTGCTGTACGTGATCTCCCGGCCGGACCGGCGGGCGACCTCCGCCGCGTACTCGGCCAGCGACCAGGACACGTCGCCGTTCAGCTCGTACGCCCGGTTCAGGTGCTCCTCGGCCGGTCCGGTGAGGACGGCGGCGGCAGCGGCGGCGTAGTCGGCGCGGGAGGCGGAGGCGATCCGGCCCTCGCCCGCGTTGGCGACGACGGCGCCGTGGGCGAGCACGGGCGCCAGGTTCGCCGTGTAGTTCTCGGTGTACCAGCCGTTGCGCAGGAAGGTGTACGGCAGCCCCGAGTCGAGGATCGCCCGCTCGGTCGCCTTGTGCTCCTCGGCGAGCAGGAAGTCGGCCTCGGGTCCGCCGAGGACGCCGGTGTACGCGAGCTGGGCGACGCCCGCGGCCTTCGCGGCGGCCACCACGGCGGTGTGCTGCGCGACCCGCTGCCCGACCTCGCTGCCGGAGATCAGCAGCACCCGGTCGCCCGCCTCGAAGGCGCCGGCCAGCGTCTCCGGGCGGCTGTAGTCCGCGATCCGCAGCTCGACCCCGCGCTCGGCCAGACCGGCGGCCTTGTCCTTGTCGCGGACGACCGCGGCGACGGAAGAGGCGGGGACGGTGGCGAGGAGGGCGTCGATGACGAGGCGGCCCAGCTGGCCGGTGGCTCCGGTGACGACGATGCTCATGGTGGGGCTCCTGTGGTGGGTGCGGCGGGGGGTGCCCGGCGGTCCTGCTCCACTCACCGTACGGCGGGCACTAACCTTTCGTAAGTACCCACTTTGAAGTAAGGTACTGGTATGGAAGTAAGTGTGGACGGAGTCACCCGGACCGTCGTCGTCGACGCACTGTGCCCCGAGCGGCGCGTCCTGGAGCACGTCACCAGCCGCTGGGGCGTGCTGATCCTCATCGCCCTGCTGGCGCGCTCGTACCGCTTCAGCGAGCTGCGCCGCGCGATCGGCGGGGTCAGCGAGAAGATGCTCACCCAGACCCTCCAGACCCTGGAGCGCGACGGCCTCGTCCACCGCGACGCCAAGCCGGTGATCCCACCCCGCGTCGACTACAGCCTCACCGCCCTCGGCCGCGAGGCCGCCGAGCAGGTCACCGCGCTGGCCCGCTGGACCGAGCGGCGGCTGCCCGCCGTGCAGGAGGCCCGGGAGCGTTACGACGAGGTCCGCGGCTCGTCCCAATGACGTTGTAGACCGGGCGAGTTGATCCCCCGAGCCGTACGATCTCCTTCACCGACCGGGGGGATCGTGCGAACGACCGTGGGGGAATCGTGAGGGACGCGTACGGAAGAGCGCTGCGCGCCGGGGGCCTGCTGGCGGCCGGCGTGGTGTTGACGTTAGTGGCGGGGTGCTCTTCCGGGGGCGGAGGCGGGGACGGCGGGAAACCCCCGCGGGCGACGCCCACCACCGGCGCCGCCCCCACCGCCTCCCCCTCCGCCTCCTCCTCCGGCACCCCGGTCCCTGCCCCGACCGGCCCCGCCTTCACCCCGGACCCGAAGCGGGCCCCCCGCGACGCCGCCGCCGCGAAGAGCCTGGCGCTCGCGCTGGTGGCGGGCCCGGACGACTGGGGGCCCGAGTACGTCAAGCGCACCCCATACCTCAGCGAACCCGGCGCCTGGCCGGTCCTCGACCCGGGCTGCGAGTGGGAGCTCGGCACGCCGCCGGGCTCCGTCCTCTACAGCGTCACCGCCTACAGCCAGATCCCGGCGGCCGGTGGCAAGGGCCCGCTGCGGGTCGCCGCCACCGTCACCGTGCACCGCACCGACTCCGACGCCGACTGGGAGATGGCCGGGACCCTGGAAGAGGCGCTGCGCTGCCCCGACCAGCAACTGCGCCAGGGCGAGCGCATCAGCCGCCTGCTGTCCCTCGGCGTCCCCTACGGCACCGCCAACAACACGTACGCGACCGACACCCTCCTGGAACGCGGCTCGTACCTCAACGACGCCTTCAAGGGACCGCAGTTCTACACCTGGATGCAGACCCGCGTCGCGCAGGTCACCGTCGCCGTCGTCGTCAAGGGCGCCCCCGGCTACACCGAGGCGGACATCACCGCCGCCCAGGCCCGGGCCAGCGTCATCATGCAGGACCGCGCGAAGAAGCAGTTGGGAGCCCAGTCGTGAGCCCGACGAGCCACCCCGGCCCCGAGCCGGACCCGCAGCCCACTCCGCAGCCGGACCCGCAGTCCGCCTCCCAGCCGGACCCGCGGCCGACGCCCGCCGCGCAGGCCACTCCCCAGCCGGACCCGCGCCCCGCCGCCCTCCAGCCGCTGGTGCCCGCCGACCCGTCGACGATCGCCGGCTACCGGCTGCTCGGGCGGCTCGGGGCCGGTGGCATGGGCGTCGTCTACCTCGGCCGCACCGGCAACGGCGAACTCGCCGCGGTCAAGGTCACCCACGCCGACCAGGCCGACCAGCCCGACTTCCGGGCCCGCTTCCGCCGCGAGGTCGAGGCCGCCCGCCGGGTCGCCAGCCCCTGGGCCGTCCCCGTCACCGGCGCCGACCCCGACGCCCCCGAGCCCTGGATGGCGACCGCCTTCGTGCCGGGCCCGTCCCTCGGCGAGGCCGTCCGCGCCCACGGGCCGCTGCCCGAGCGGAGCGTACGGATCCTCGGCGGGAGCATCGCCCGCGCGCTCGCCGCCGTCCACGCCGCCGGGCTCGTCCACCGCGACGTGAAGCCTGGCAACGTCCTGCTCGCCATCGACGGCCCCCGCCTGATCGACTTCGGCATCGCCCGCGCCACCGGCGAGTCCGGGCTCACCTCGGCCGACATGGTCGTCGGCACCCCCGGCTTCCTCGCCCCCGAACAGGCCGAGGCCCGCGCCGCCGAGATCGGCCCGCCCGCCGACGTCTTCGCGCTCGGCTGCCTCCTCGCCTTCGCGGCGACCGGCCGCCCGCCCTTCGGCAGCGGGACCGTGGACGCCCTGCTCTACCGGACCGTCCACGACGCACCCGACCTCGCGGGCGTCCCCGAGGAGCTGCTGCCGCTCCTGACGGCCTGCCTCGCCAAGGACCCGGCCGACCGGCCCACCGCCGACGAGGTCGCCGCCCGGCTCACCGAGGACGCCCCCGGCAACGCCGCCGACTGGCTGCCCGCCCCCGTCGTCACCACCATCGCCGAACGCTCGACGGCCATGCTCGCGCTGCCCGACATCGACCCCACCGCGCCCGGCACCGACCCCACCGCCCCGCCGAAGCCGAGCCGCCGAGGCTTCCTCGCGCTCGGCGCGGGCGCCGCCGCGCTCGCGGCCGGCGGCGGCGCGTTCGCCCTGTGGAACTCCCGGCGCGACGGCACCGGCGACGGGAAGCCCCCCGCCCCGAAACGCCGCACCACCTGGTCCATCGGCGTCCTCGCCGACCTGTCCGGACCCGCCCAGGAGATCGGCCGCGCCCAGGAGCGCGGCGCCCGGCTCGCCGTCGAGCGCTTCAACGCCGCGCACAAGGGCAAGCCCTTCACCCTCGAACTCAAGGTCTCCGACGACCGCGGCGACCGCGCGGGCGCCCTCGCCGCCGCCCGCCGGCTCACCTCCGACCCCTCCGTGCTCGCCGTCCTCGGCCCCACCTCCGACGACACCGGCGAGGCCGCGCTCCCCGCCTTCGAGGAGTCCGGCGTGCCGCTCCTCACCGTCTCCTCCGGCTACCACCTGCTCACCCTGCTCGGCGACGGCGTGTCGTCGAACACCACCGTGCTCCGGGCCATCCCCAACCACATCCTGGCGGGCACCTACCTCGCCTGGTCGGCCACGCTGCTGCCGCGGATCCGCCGCCCCGGAGTCCTCCAGGAACGCACCGACGACCAGTACAGCTGGCAGTACACCGGCGGGGTCCGCTTCGGCTTCAGACAGGCCGGGATCGAGCCGCACTTCCGCGTGGTCCCGGCCCGGGTCACCGACTACCGCGCGGTCCTCGCGGAGATGATCGACGCCGGCATCGACGCGTACGTCCACTGCGGGGTGCGTTCCACGGCCGTGCTCGCCGCCCGCGCCCTGAACCAACTCGGCTTCACCGGGCCCCGGTTCACCGGTCAGCGGGTCTTCGGCTCGCAGTTCCTGAAGGAGGCCGGGAGCGACGCGGAGGGCTGGTTCGTCTGCGCGCCCGTCGTCGACCCCGTCCAGCGGGCCGCCGACCCCAAGCAGAAGGCGGCCGACCACAAGCTCGCCCAGGAGTTCGTCGACGCCCACCGCAAGCGCTACGGCACCGCCCCGGCGTACTACACCGGCGAGTCCTTCGACGTGGTCAGCATGGTCCTGAGCCGGATCGCGGACAACACCGCCCGAGCCCCGCTCACCCACAAGGGGCTGTGGCAGGCGCTGCAGAAGCAGGAGTACACCGGGGCCATGGGGGCCTACAGGTTCGGCGACAACGGCGAGCTCAAGGGCGTCGGGACCTTCGTGTACGCGGTGCGGAACGGGGCCTACGGCTTCATCGGGGCCGCACCGTCCGAGCCCAACAAGGCCGGCAAGCCCAACGAATCCGGCAATCCCGAGACGGCCTGACGGACCGTGCGCCCCCTCAAGAAGGCCGACCCGTCCTCGATCGCGGGCTATCGCCTGCTCGGGCGGCTCGGCACCGGCGGCATGGGCGTGGTCTACCTCGCCCGCTCCTCGGGCGGCGCGCTCGCCGCGCTCAAGCTGATCCGCGCCGAGCACGCCACCGACCCCGGCTTCCGCGAACGCTTCCGCCGCGAGGCGCGGGCCGCCGAGCGGATCACCGGGCGCTGGGTCGTCCGGGTCCTCGGCGCCGACCCGGAGGCCCGCGAACCGTGGCTGGCCACCGAGTTCGTGCCCGGCCCCTCGCTCGCCGAGGCCGTCGCCGCGCACGGCGCCCTGCCCGAACCGACCGTACGGGCTCTCGGCGCCCGGCTCGCCGACGCCCTCGACGGCATGCACGGGGCCGGGCTCGTCCACCGCGACGTGAAGCCCGGCAACGTCCTGCTCGCCCTCGACGGGCCCCGGCTCATCGACTTCGGCATCGCCCGGGTCAGCGGCGCCACCGCGCTCACCGCCACCGACGCCATGATCGGCACGCCCGGCTTCCTCGCCCCCGAACAGGCCCGGGTCACGGGCGCGGGCGAAGTCGGCCCGTCCAGCGACGTGTTCTCGCTCGGCTGCGTCCTCGCGTACGCGCTGGCCGGCCGCCGCCCCTTCGGTACGGGCCCGGTGGCCGCCGTCGTCTACCGCACCGTCCACGAGGAGCCCGACCTCGACGACGTACCGGACACCCTGCTGCCGCTCGTCACCGCCTGCCTCGCCAAGGACCCGGCGCTGCGGCCCACCGCGCGGGAGGTACGGGACCGGCTCGGCGCCGCCGACCAGCCCGCCCGCGACTGGCTCCCGGCCGGGCTGCCCGCGCTGATCGCCACCGGCTCCGCCCGCGTCCTCGACCTGCCCGTCGCCGAACCGACCCTCCTGGTGGCGGGCGAGGAGCCGCCGGGCCCCTCCCGTCGCAGGCTCCTGATCGCCGGTTCCGCGGCGGCCGTCGCGAGCGCCGGCGGACTCACCGCCTGGCTGCTCGGCCGCGACCCCTCCGGCGCGGGTGCGGGCACCGGCGCGGGCCTCGTGCGCGCGGCGTACACCGTCGGTGTGCTGACCGACCTGAGCGGCCCCACCCGGGTGGACGGGCGCGCCCAGGAACGCGGGCTGCGGCTCGCCACGGAGACCTTCAACGCCCGCGCCGACCGCCCCTTCGACCTGGTCCTCAAGGTGACGGACGACGGCGCCGACGCCCGGCGGGCCGCCGCCGGGGCCCGCGCCCTGCTGAAGGAACGGGCCCTGGTGGCCGTCCTCGGCCTGACGACCACCGACACGGCCATCGCGGCGGCGAACGCGCTCGTCGACCTGAAGGTGCCGGTGCTGAGCGCGGTGGCGTCCGTCCCGGACGGGGTGATCCAGGGTCAGACACCGCAACTGCGCACCTACTTCGAGGCGCGGCCCTACCCCGACGTGATGGTCGTCGCCTTCAAGCGCTACCTCACCGAGCACCGCCTGGGCCGCACCGCCGTCATCGAGGACCGGGCCGCCGGCACGTACAGCTGGCTCGGCGTCCGCAGCGTGCGGACCTCGCCGCCCGCCGGTGGCACGGTCACCACGCACCCGGTCGAGGCGGACAGCGAGGACTTCGGCGCGGCGGTCCGCGCCGCGCTCGCCACCTCGCCGACGGGCGTGATGTACGTGGGGACGTCGCCGCGCCGGGCCGGCCTGTGCGCGAAGGCCCTGAAGCGGCAGGGGTACCGGGGGCCGGTCGGCAGCGTCGAGCCCGCGCTCCAGCCGGAGTTCCTCACCGTGGCGGGCCCGGCCGCCGAGGGCTGGTACTTCGGGGCGGGCTACACCGACCCCGACACGGTGCCGTCCGCGAAGGAGTTCGCCGCGGCCTACCGGCGGCGCTGGCGGCTCGCGCCGGGCGAACCGATCGAGCGGTTCGCGGTCGAGTCGTACGACGCCCTGCTGTGGACGGGGAAGGCGCTGGCCACCGTCCTCGGCCGGAACGCGGTGAACCCGGGCGCGGCGGTCGCGAACGCGTTCATGAAGGACGACAAGGTCTACCGGGGCGTGGCCAGGTCCTACGACTCCCGGTCCAGCGACAGCGCGTCGACCGTCATCGAGGGCCTCACCCTCTGGCAGATCCGCTCCGGCCGCCCCCACTGCCTCGGCCCGTTCGCCGAAGCGGCGAAACGCGGCTGACCGCGGACCCCCGGGGGGCCCGCGGTCAGCGGACGGGCGATGCGGCCGGACGAGGTGTCAGCCGACGACCGTCCACGTGTCGTTGCCCGCGAGGAGCTGCGCCAGGTCGCCCTTGCCCTGCTGCTCCACGGCCTTCTCCAGCTGGTCCGCCATCAGCGTGTCGTACACCGGCCGCTCCACGGACCGGAACACCCCGATGGGCGTCTGGTGCAGGGTGTCGGGGTCGGCGAGCCGGGAGAGGGCGAAGGCGGTGGTGGGGGAGGCGGAGTGGGCGTCGTGGACGAGGATCCGGTGCTCGTTCTCCGGGGTCACGGCGACGACCCGGAGGTCGCCGGTGGCCGGGTCGCGGACGACGCCCTTGTCGAGCGCGGCGCCGAAGCGGATCGGCTGCCCGTGCTCCAGGCGGATCACCGCCTCCTTGGCCTGCTCGTTGTCCTTCAGGACCTCGAAGGCGCCGTCGTTGAAGATGTTGCAGTTCTGGTAGATCTCCACCAGGGCCGTGCCGTTGTGGTCGGCGGCCTGCCGCAGGACCTCGGTGAGGTGCTTGCGGTCGGAGTCCACCGTGCGGGCCACGAAGCTGGCCTCGGCGCCGATCGCCAGCGACACCGGGTTGAAGGGCGCGTCGAGGGAGCCCATCGGCGTCGACTTGGTGATCTTGCCGAGCTCGGAGGTGGGGCTGTACTGGCCCTTCGTCAGACCGTAGATCCGGTTGTTGAAGAGCAGGATCTTCAGGTTCACGTTGCGGCGCAGCGCGTGGATCAGGTGGTTGCCGCCGATGGACAGCGCGTCGCCGTCACCCGTGACGACCCACACCGACAGGTCGCGGCGCGAGGTCGCGAGGCCGGTCGCGATGGCCGGGGCGCGGCCGTGGATCGAGTGCATCCCGTACGTGTTCATGTAGTACGGGAAGCGGGAGGAGCAGCCGATGCCGGAGACGAAGACGATGTTCTCGCGCGCCAGACCGAGCTCCGGCATGAAGCCCTGGACGGCGGCGAGCACGGCGTAGTCGCCGCAGCCGGGGCACCAGCGGACCTCCTGGTCGGACTTGAAGTCCTTCATCGACTGGGCGGCCTCGGCCTTGGGCACCAGGTGCAGCAGCGACTCACTCATCGATGACCTCCTTGAGAGCGGCGGCGAGCTGCTCGGCCTTGAAAGGCATGCCGTTGACCTGGGTGTGGCTGCGGGCGTCGACGAGATAGCGGGCCCGGACGAGGGTGGCGAGCTGGCCCAGGTTCATCTCGGGCACCACCACCTTGTCGTAGCGCTTCAGCACCTCGCCGAGGTTCTTCGGGAAGGGGTTGAGGTGGCGCAGATGAGCCTGCGCGATGGGGCGGCCGGCCACCCGGAGCCGCCGCACGGCCGCGGTGATCGGGCCGTACGTGGAGCCCCAGCCGAGGACCAGGGTGCTCGCGCCGTCCGGGTCGTCGACCTCGATGTCGGGCACCTCGATGCCGTCGATCTTGGCCTGCCGGGTGCGCACCATGAACTCGTGGTTGGCCGGGTCGTAGCTGATGTTGCCGGTGCCGTCCTGCTTCTCGATGCCGCCGATGCGGTGTTCGAGACCGGGGGTGCCGGGCACGGCCCAGGGCCGGGCGAGGGTCTCCGGGTCGCGCTTGTACGGCCAGAAGACCTCGGTGCCGTCGGCCAGCGTGTGGTTCGGGCCGGCGGCGAAGGGCGTGGTCAGGTCGGGGAGTTCCGCGACCTCCGGGATCCGCCAGGGCTCGGAGCCGTTGGCCAGGTAGCCGTCGGAGAGCAGGAAGACGGGGGTGCGGTAGGCGAGCGCGATCCGGGCCGCGTCGACCGCCGCGTCGAAGCAGTCGGCGGGGGTCTTCGGGGCGACGATCGGCACCGGGGCCTCGCCGTTGCGCCCGTACATGGCCTGGAGGAGGTCGGCCTGCTCGGTCTTGGTGGGCAGACCGGTGGACGGGCCGCCGCGCTGGATGTCGACGATGAGCAGCGGCAGTTCGAGCGAGACGGCCAGGCCGATGGTCTCGGACTTGAGCGCCACGCCGGGGCCGGAGGTCGTGGTCACGGCCAGCGAGCCGCCGAAGGCGGCGCCGAGCGCGGCACCGATGCCGGCGATCTCGTCCTCGGCCTGGAAGGTGCGCACGCCGAAGTTCTTGTGCCGGGACAGCTCGTGGAGGATGTCCGAGGCCGGGGTGATCGGGTACGAGCCGAGGTAGAGCGGCAGGTCCGCCTGACGGGCGGCGGCGATCAGGCCGTACGAGAGGGCCAGGTTCCCGGAGATGTTGCGGTACGTGCCGGTGGGGAAGGCCCGGGTCGCCGGGGCGACCTCGTAGGAGACGGCGAAGTCCTCGGTGGTCTCGCCGAAGTTCCAGCCGGCCCGGAACGCGGCCACGTTCGCCTCGGCGATCTGCGGCTTCTTCGCGAACTTCTGCCGCAGGAAGGTCTCCGTGCCCTCGGTGGGCCGGTGGTACATCCAGGAGAGCAGCCCGAGCGCGAACATGTTCTTGGAGCGCTCGGCCTCCTTCCGGGACAGGCCGAACTCCTTCAGCGCCTCCACCGTCAGGGTGGTCAGCGGCACCGGGTGGACCCGGTAGGCGTCGAGCGAGCCGTCCTCCAACGGGGAGGTGGCGTAGCCCACCTTGGCCATCGCGCGCTTGGCGAACTCGTCCGTGTTGACGATGATCTCGCCGCCGCGCGGCACGTCCCCGACGTTCGCCTTCAGCGCGGCCGGGTTCATCGCGACCAGGACGTTCGGAGCGTCGCCCGGGGTCAGGATGTCGTGGTCGGCGAAGTGCAACTGGAACGAGGAGACGCCCGGCAGGGTGCCGGCGGGGGCCCGGATCTCCGCGGGGAAGTTCGGCAGCGTGGAGAGGTCGTTCCCGAACGACGCGGTCTCCGAGGTGAAACGGTCACCCGTGAGCTGCATGCCGTCACCCGAGTCACCCGCGAAGCGGATGATCACCCGGTCGAGCCGGCGGACTTCCTTGGCGGAACCGTGGTCGGCCGTCGCCGGGGCGCTGCGCTGCTCCCCGACCAGGGCCTCGCCGGCCTCGCTACTGACCTGGCTGGTCACTGAACTGGACCTCCCTCGCGGCAGGGGTTCTCTCTCCGCAGGGGCGGAGAAGGCTCGGAGGACGACCGGCCGACCGGTCGTCCCGTGGCCCACCCTACGTCCGTGCGGGAGTCCCTCCCGGCACTTCTCGCATGGTGGACGCTGTTTTGAGACGCCTGGGACGTCCTTTTCTTGTCAATTGTCTCGCTCTGCGAACCCCCGGGTCCACCGAGGGTCACGCTCCGTCCATTGTCGGTCACGCGGTGGCGTTCCCGGTATCTGACAGGGTGTCAGGCAATCAGGAATTGAGATAGGTCAGCACCGCGAGTACCCGACGGTGATCCCCGTCACTCGGCGAGAGGCCCAGCTTCATGAAGATGTTGCTGATGTGCTTCTCCACCGCGCCGTCGCTCACCACCAGCTGCCGGGCAATGGCCGAATTCGTACGCCCCTCCGCCATCAGCCCCAGCACCTCGCGCTCCCGGGGCGTCAGCGCCGCCAGCACGTCCTGCTTACGGCTCCGGCCCAGCAGCTGCGCCACCACCTCCGGATCCAGCGCCGTGCCGCCCCGGGCCACCCGCACCACCGCGTCCACGAACTCCCGGACCTCCGCGACCCGGTCCTTCAGCAGATAGCCGACCCCCACGCTGGAGCCGGCCAGCAGCTCCGTGGCGTACTGCTCCTCCACGTACTGCGACAGCACCAGCACCCCGATCCCCGGATGCTCCTTGCGCAGCCGCACCGCCGCCCGCACGCCCTCGTCCGTGTGCGTCGGCGGCATCCGCACGTCCGCCACCACCACGTCCGGCAACGCCCCCTCGGCCGCCAGATCGGACACCGTCTTCACCAGCGCCTCGCCGTCACCCACCCCGGCCACGACCTCGTGCCCCAAGTCGGTGAGGAGCCGGGTCAGACCTTCACGGAGCAGCACCGAATCCTCGGCGATGACCACCCGTACCGCCTCCGCGCCCATGTCCGTCACGGCCCTGCCTTTCTGCCCGTGCTGAGCACTCCTCAGCATCGCAAGCATCGCAGCAGAAGGGACGCGCGAGAGGGCGCGGGGGTTCAACTCGGCGAGTGGGGAGCGGGAGGCCCCCCCGGCCGTCACACCCGCCAGGGCAGCTCCGCCGTGACCGTCGTCGGGCCGCCCGCCGGGGAGTCCACCGCGAGGACGCCGTCGACCGCGTCCAGGCGCTCCGCGAGCCCCGCCAGGCCCCGCCCCTCCGCCGGCGCCGCCCCGCCCACGCCGTCGTCACGGACCTGGATCATCAGCCGGTCCTCGGACCGCCACACGTCCACCCAGGCCCGCCGGGCCCGCGCGTGCTTGGAGACGTTCTGGAGCAGCTCGGAGACGGTGAAGTACGCGATGCCCTCGATCGCCGCGACCGGGCGGCCCGGCAGCTCCACCTCCACCGTCACCGGAACGGTGCACCGCGCGGCGACCGCCGAGAGCGCCGCGTCCAGACCGCGGTCGGTGAGGACGGCCGGGTGGATGCCCCGGGCCAGATCGCGCAGCTCCTGGAGCGCCAGCTTCACCTCGCCGTGCGCCTCGTCGACCATCGCCGCCGCGGCCAGCGGATCGTGCGCCAGCTTCTCCTTCGCCAGACCCAGGTCCATCGCCAGCGACACCAGCCGGGCCTGCGCCCCGTCGTGCAGGTCCCGCTCGATGCGCCGCAGGTCGGCGGCGGCCGTGTCCACCATCACGCCCCGGTCCGACTCCAGCTCCGACACCCGCGAGGCCAGCCGGGACGGCCCGAGCAGCCCCGACAGCATCAGCCGGTCCACCGCCACCAGGCCCCGCAGCACCCACGGTCCGACCAGCACGAACAGCAGGCCCACCAGGCTGGTGAACGCGATCTCGAAACCCGAGTCCAGGTAGAAGGAGTGCGTGTCGTCCCCGTACAGCTGGAGCCCGGCCTGACCCGCGTACATCGGGAACACCCACTGCCACAGCGGATACGTGAACAGGCTCCAGCCCCAGGTCCACAGCGCGAGCGCCACGGAGAAGGAGAAGACGGCCCACGGCAGGTGCAGCAGCGCGTAGAGCAGGTGCCGCCAGGACGCCCCGCTCTTCAGCATCGCGCCCATCCACGACAGCGCCCCGCCGGTCCGGCCGCGCACCGGCTCCGGCGCCCCCACGTCCAGCCGCAGCAGCCCCCGCGCCCGCGCCCGCTCCACCGAGCCGAAGCCCCGGCACATCGCGAGCGTGCCGGCCAGCACCGGGATGCCCAGGAAGGTGATGAGCAGCCCGGCCCCGGCGGAGAAGAAGGACACGGCGAAGCAGAAGTAGACGACGCTCAGCGGAAAACCGAGCAGGACGTAGCCGAGCTCACGCCAGGTGCGCCCTTCGAACGGCGCGCGGACGGCGGCGGGCAGACGGGGGGAGGCCATCGGAAGGTTCCGTTTCTCACGCGGTCGGTCGGTCGCTTCCAGCCTCCCGGGAGGGGAGGGGTCCGGACCATGAGGAGGGTCGGCGTCTGCGGTGGGGGGTTTTCCCTACCGGAGGGGTGCGGGGGCCCGGGGGCCGGGCGTGTGTGGCCGGGAGTCCTGGGGCCGGGCGTGCGGCCCGGGGGTGCGGGGTGAAGGGGCCCGGGCCCGGGAGCCGGGGGTGCGGGCCCGGGGGTGCGGGGTGAAGGGGCCCGGGCCCGGGAGCCGGGGGTGCGGGCCCGGGGTGCGGGGCCCCGGGGGGGCGGGTGTGTGGCCGGGAGTCCGGGGGCCTGGCGTGCGGGCCCCGGATTCCGGGGGCCGGCGTGTGTGGCCTGGGGCCCGGGAGCCGGGCGTGCAGGCCCGGGGGTCGGCGGCCGGGGCGGGCGGTCCCGGGCGTCCGGGGCCCGGGGACCCGGGCCGTCGCGTCCGGCAGGTCCTACCGGCCGCCCGCCGGCGCCCGGTCGCGCCACGGCAGTTCCGCCGTCACCACCGTCGGGCCGCCCTCCGGCGAGTCCACGACGAACAGCCCGTCGACCGCGCCGAGCCGCTCCGCGAGCCCCGCCATGCCCGTACCGCCGCCGTCCAGGCGCGCCCCGCCCACGCCGTCGTCGCGGACCTGGATCATCAGCCGGTCCTCGGACCGCCACACCTCCACCGAGGCCGCCCGGGCCCGGGCGTGCTTGGAGACGTTCTGGAGCAGTTCGGAGACGGTGAAGTACGCGATGCCCTCGATGGCCTCCGCGGGCCGGGCCGGCAGGTCGACGCCCACCTTGACGGGGACGGTGCAGCGCGCGGCGATCGCGGAGAGGGCCGCGTCGAGGCCGCGGTCGGTGAGGACGGCCGGGTGGATGCCCCGGGCCAGATCGCGCAGCTCCTGGAGCGCCAGCTTCACCTCGCCGTGCGCCTCGTCGACCATCAGCGCCGCCGCGTCCGGGTCGTCCAGCAGCTTCTCCTTCGCGAGCCCCAGCCCCATCGCGAGCGCCACCAGCCGCGCCTGCGCGCCGTCGTGCAGATCGCGCTCGATGCGGCGCAGATCGGCGGCCGCGGTGTCCACCACGACCCCCCGGTCCGACTCCAGCTCGGCGATCCGCCGCTCCAGCTCGTCCGAGGGCGACAGCAGCCCGCGGACCATGGCCCGGTCGACGTTGCCGAGGCCACGGGCCAGGAACGGCAGCACCGGCCACAGCACGAACAGCGACACCAGGGTCACCGTGAACGTCACGATGCCCCACGGCAGCCGGACGAAGCCGTACAGCTGGCTCCGCCACGCCACCGGGTCCTTCAGCTGCGCCCACAGCCAGCCGAAGAACCCGTGCCGGCGGGGCAGCCGGCTCGGCTCCTCGACCCGTACGCCCAGCAACGCCCGGGCCCGGGCCCGCTCCGCCCGCGCCATGCCGCGCGCCCCGGCGAGCCCGAGCGCGAGCAGCGGCAGACCGATCACGGTCACGGCGAGCCCGACGCCGAGCGCGATCGTCACGACGGAGTACACGAAACCCGCCAGCGCGCAGGGCAGATCGGCGAGGAGGTGCGCGACCTCCTTCCAGGTGTACCGGTCGTACGCGAGACGCGCGGGCGGCGGAGGCGTGCCGGCGTCGGTTTCGGTGGCGGTGTGGTCACTCATGAGGACAAGGCTGCCGGTTGGGCACCCGGACACGCCATGGGGGAGGTCGGTGAAGCGGAGGGGGGATAACCCCACCCGGGAACCGACCCGGGAACCGACCCGGGAACAGGCCCGGGAACCGGCCCCGAACCCCGCCCCGGACTGCTTACGGTCCCTTTAGCAGGGCCTAGACTCGCGTGCGTAAACACACCGGATGAGACAACGAGACCGAGGGGCGGACGTGCCGGAACCGACCGTTCTTGTCGCGGCGGACTACTTTCAGACGTACTCCGTCGTCGGGCTGCTGGCCGTCGTCGGCGTCCTCTTCGTCGCCGTCGCGTTCGGCGCGGGCCGGCTGCTGCGGCCCGTCGTGCCGACCCCCGAGAAGCTGCTGACGTACGAGTGCGGCGTCGACCCGGTCGGCGAGGGCTGGGCCCACACCCAGGTCCGCTACTACGTCTACGCCTTCCTCTACGTCATCTTCGCGGTCGACTCGATCTTCCTCTTCCCCTGGGCCACGGTCTTCGCCGCGCCCGGCTACGGGGCGACGACGCTGGTCGAGATGTTCGTCTTCCTCGGCTTCCTGGCCGTGGGACTGCTCTACGCGTACAAGAAGGGCGTCCTGGCATGGACGTAACACCCCTGCCGGCCCCCAAGCTGGGCCCGCTCGCCCGCCTGGCCCCCGAGCCGATGAAGGTGGTCCTCAACTGGGGCCGCCGCTACAGCCTGTGGGTCTTCAACTTCGGCCTCGCCTGCTGCGCGATCGAGTTCATCGCCGCGTCGATGGCCCGCCACGACTTCATCCGGCTCGGCGTGATCCCCTTCGCGCCGGGCCCGCGCCAGGCCGACCTGATGATCGTCTCCGGCACGGTCACCGACAAGATGGCGCCCGCGGTGAAGCGCCTCTACGAGCAGATGCCGGAACCCAAGTACGTCATCTCCTTCGGCGCCTGCTCGAACTGCGGCGGACCGTACTGGGACTCGTACTCGGTCACCAAGGGCGTCGACCAGATCATCCCGGTCGACGTCTACGTGCCCGGCTGCCCGCCGCGCCCGGAAGCCCTCCTCCAGGGCATCCTCAAACTCCAGGAGAAGATCGCGAACGAGAGCCTCGGCGAGCGCTACGGCGCCGGCGCGCCCTCGGTCGCGCAGCTGACCAGCGGCCTCGTGCGGCCCCCGGAGCCGGGAGCGACGGCATGACGCCGGACCGGAACGCCTACGACACCCTCCCCGACGCGGTCACGGAGCTCTTCGGCGAGGAGGCGACCGCGGAGCGGGCCTACGACCTGCTGACCGTCGACGTCCCCACGGCCTCCTGGATCGCCGCGCTGGAGATCGCCCGCGACAAGCTGGGCTGCACCTACTTCGACTGGCTCAGCGCGGTCGACGAGCCCGGCACGGGCTTCCGCGTCTGCGCCCACGTGGCCTCGCTCGGCACCGGCCACGTCCGCCGCCTCATGCTCCGTACGACGGTCCCGCACGCGGCGCCCTCCCTGCCGTCCGCCATCGCGGTGTACGCGGGGGCGGCCTGGCACGAGCGCGAGACGTACGAGATGTTCGGCGTGACCTTCACGGACCACCCGCACCTGGTCCACCTGCTCCTCCCCGAGAACTTCGAGGGCCACCCCCTCCGCAAGGACTTCGTCCTCGCCGCCCGCGTGGCCAAGGCATGGCCTGGCGCCAAGGAACCGGGCGAGTCGCACGACCCGAACGCGCCCAAGCGGCGCCAGATGCTCCCGCCGGGCGTCCCCGACCCCAACGAGTGGGGCCCCCTGAAGGGCCAGCTCCCCCCGGCCCCCGCCCGCCCGGCCCGCGCCGCCGCCGGCGACCGACCGGCCCGCCGCACCCGCACGACAGCCGAGGGCTCGACCACCCAGCCGGCCCCCGCGACCCCGCCTCGCCGCTCCCGCTCGGTCACAGAGGGCTCGGCAAGCCAGCCGCCCCCGCCGAACGAGCCCAGCGAGCCGAGCCAGACGAGCCGGCCGGATCCGTCGGCTCCGGTCCGCCGGTCGCGTTCGGCGTCGGAGGGCTCGGCGAGCCAGACGAGCCAGGCGGATCCGTCGGCTCCGGTCCGCCGGTCGCGTTCGGCGTCGGACGGCTCCGCGAGCCAGACGAGCCAGGCGGACCCGTCCGCCCCGGTCCGCCGCTCCCGCAGCGCGAGCGCGGGCTCGGCGAGCCAGCGCGCCGAGACCCCGGCGCCCGCCGAGGGCTCCGGCACCCCCGTACCCGCCGAAGGCTCCGGCACCCCGGCTCCCGAGGCACCCGCCGCCCCGGCACCCGAGGCGCAGGAGAAGCCCGCGCCCCGCACCCGCAGCGCGGACGCCCCGTGGCACCACGCCCGCCCGGCGTTCGACGAGAAGCCCGCGGCGGACGAGAAGTCCGCGGCCGGCGAGAAGCCCGCGGCCGAAGAGGACGCCGGCCCGAAGGAGGCGGCTCCGAAGGACGCGGCTCCGGATGCCCCGGCCCCGGCCCCGAAGGATGCGGCTCCCAGCGAGCCGAATCCCGACGGGCCGACTCCCGACGCCTCGGCTTCGAAGGACGCGGCTCCGGACGGGCCGACTCCCGACGCCCCGGCTCCGAAGGACGCGGCTCCCAGCGAGCCGGCCCCCGACGAGCCGGCTCCGAACCCCCCGGCTCCGAACCCCCCGCCCGCCGACCCCCACGACACCCCCGCCGGAGGCGATCCCGCGTGAACGACGTACTCGACGTCGCCCTCCGCCTGCTCATCGTCTTCGCGGTCTTCCTCGTGCTGCCGCTCGTCGTCGGGCAGACGGAACACAAGGTCATGGCGCACATGCAGGGCCGCCTCGGCCCCATGTACGCGGGCGGTTTCCACGGCTGGGCGCAGCTCGTCGCGGACGGGGTGAAGTTCGCGCAGAAGGAGGACGTCGTGCCGGCCGCGGCCGACCGGCGGGTCTTCCAGCTCGCGCCGGCCGTCGCGCTCCTGCCGTACCTGCTCGTGCTGGTCGCGATCCCGATCGGGCCGAGCGAGGGCGCGGTCGGACAGGTGATCGACGCGGGCATCTTCTTCGTGCTCGCGGTGATGGGCGTCGGCGTGCTCGGCAGCCTGATGGCGGGCTGGGCCTCGGCCAACAAGTTCTCGCTGCTCGGCGGTCTCCGTACCGCCGCCCAGCTGCTCGCGTACGAGCTGCCGATGCTGCTCGCCGCCGCGTCCGTCGCGATGGCGGCCGGCACGGTCTCGCTGCCGGGGATCCTGAACGCCTTCGCGTGGTGGTGGGTGCCCTGGCAGATCGTCGGCGCGCTCGTCTTCTTCACCGCGGGCCTCGCCGAGCTCCAGCGCCCGCCGTTCGACATGCCCGTCGCCGACTCGGAGATCATCTTCGGCGCGTACACGGAGTACACCGGTCTCCGCTTCGCGCTGTTCCTGCTCGCCGAGTACGCGGGCATCGTCGTCCTGTGCGGTCTGACCACCGTCCTCTTCCTCGGCGGCTGGCACGGCCCGTTCGGCGCCGACGGCCTCGGCTGGGTGTGGACCCTGCTCAAGACCGCCGTCCTGGCCTTCGTCGTGATCTGGCTGCGCGTGTCGTACCCCCGGCTGCGCGAGGACCAGCTCCAGAAGCTGGCCTGGACGACCCTCGTACCGCTCGCCCTCGCGCAGATCGCGCTGACCGGCATCGTGAAGGTGGCGATCCAGTAACCATGGCTCCGATCCCCGGCTCCGGCCTCGCCAAGGGCCTCGCCGTCACCCTCCGCACGATGACCCGCAAGAGCGTCACCGCGCAGTACCCGGAGGCCCAGCCCGAGCTGCCGCCCCGCACCCGCGGGGTGATCGGGCTGTTCGAGGAGAACTGCACGGTCTGCATGCTGTGCGCCCGCGAGTGCCCCGACTGGTGCATCTACATCGACTCCCACAAGGAGACGGTGCCCGCGGCGGCCCCCGGCGGGCGCGAGCGCAGCCGCAACGTCCTGGACCGCTTCGCGATCGACTTCTCCCTCTGCATGTACTGCGGTATCTGCATCGAGGTGTGCCCCTTCGACGCGCTGTTCTGGTCACCCGAGTTCGAGTACGCGGAGACCGACATCCACGAGCTGACGCACGAGCGCGACAAGCTGCGCGAGTGGATGTGGACCGTCCCGGAGCCGCCCGCGCTCGACCCGCGCGCCGAGGAGCCGAAGGAGATCGCCGCGGCCCGCAAGGCGGCCGAGAAGGCGGCGGCCCAGGCCGCGGCCGAGGCGGCCCAGGCGGCCCAGGCCGCGCCCGAGGCGCCCGAGGGGGAGCAGCAGTGATCCTCGCCGCCCCGAACGCCCACGGCTTCCTGTCGCCCACCGGCGTCGAGATCGCCTTCGTCCTCGTCGGCCTCGTCACCGTCGGCGCGGCCCTCGTCACGGTCACCACCAAGCAGCTCGTGCACGCCGCCCTGTGGCTGGTCGTGGCGCTCGGCGGCGTCGCCGTCGAGTACCTGCTGCTGACCGCCGAGTTCATCGCCTGGGTCCAGGTGCTGATCTACGTCGGCTCGGTCGTCGTCCTCCTCCTCTTCGGGCTCATGCTCACCAAGGCCCCCATCGGCCGCTCCCCGGACTCCGACTCGGGCAACCGGCCGGTCGCCCTGGCCGTCGCGGTCGTGGCCGCGGCGGCCCTGGTCTGGGTGGTCGTGGACGCCTTCCGCACCACCTGGATCGAGCTCGAAGGGCCCGGCGGGACCGTCCAGGGCTCCACCGCGGTGACCGGCGAGATCCTCTTCCGGCACTGGGTGCTGCCCTTCGAGGCGCTGTCGGTGCTGCTGCTGGCGGCCCTGGTCGGAGCGATCGTCCTGTCGAAGCGCACCACCGAGGGGGAGCGGGACTGATGCACCTCGTCTATCCGGCGGTCCTGGCCGCCCTCCTCTTCTCCATCGGCCTGTACGGCGTGCTCGCCCGCCGCAACGCGATCCTGGTCCTGATGTCCGTCGAGCTCATGCTCAACGCCGTCAACCTCAACCTGGTCGCCTTCGACGTCTGGCTCCGGGACACCCTGCACGCCGGCCAGGCCCTCACCCTCTTCACCATCGCCATCGCCGCCGCGGAGATCGGCATCGGTCTCGCGATCGTCCTGATGGTCTACCGCAACCGCGGCACCTCGGACGTCGACCGGCTCCGCGACACCAAGGAATCGCCGTCCGAGGACGAGAAGGCCGAGGCCACCGCGTGACCACCACGACCCTCGCCGTCCTCGTCCCCCTCCTCCCCTTCCTCGGCGCCGTCGCCGGCCTGTTCCTGGGCCGCACCGCCCCCGGCTTCGTGCGCCCGCTCGCCGTGCTGCCGACGCTCACCGCGGCCGGCCTCGCGGTCGCCGTCGCCGTCCGGCAGGGCGGCGGGAAGGCGATCGACGCCGCCACCCAGCTGACGCCCACCGGCTCGGTCCCGATCGACCTGGCGCTGCACATCGACGGCTTCGCCGCCCTCGTCGCGATCCTCGTCGGCACCGTCGCGACCTGCGTGCAGGTCTACTCGACCGGCTACCTCCGGCACGACCCGCGCTACCCCTCGTACGCGGCGCTGGTCTCCCTCTTCACCTCCGCGATGCTGCTCGTCGTCTACTCGGGCGACCTGATGGTGCTCCTGGTCGGCTGGGAGATCATGGGCATCTGCTCGTACTTCCTGGTCGGGCACTACTGGGAGACCCCCGAGGCCCGCTCGGCCTCCCTGAAGGCGTTCCTCGTCACCAAGCTGGGCGACGTCCCCTTCCTGTTCGGCCTCTTCGCGCTGGCCACCGACGCGGGCACCTTCCGCATCACCGGGGTCCTCGGCGCCGTCGCGAGCGGCGGCCTCGACCACCCCACCCTGATCGCGCTGCTGCTCCTCGCGGGCGTGGCCGGCAAGTCCGCCCAGTTCCCGCTGCACACCTGGCTGCCCGACGCGATGGCCGGCCCCACCCCCGTCTCCGCGCTGATCCACGCGGCGACGATGGTCGCCGCCGGCATCTACTTCGTGGCCCGGCTGCTGCCCGTCTTCACCGAGTCGGCCGCCGCACTCGTCGTGCTCGCCGTGATGGCCGCGGTCACCATGGTCGGCTCGGCGCTCGCCGCGCTCGCCCAGGACGACATCAAGCGGGTCCTCGCCTACTCGACGATCGGCCAGCTCGGCTACATGTCGGGCGCCCTCGCCGTCGGCGACCGCGGGGCCGCCGTCTTCCACCTCCTGTCGCACGGCGCCTTCAAGGCGCTGCTGTTCCTCGCCGCGGGCGCGGTCATCCACGCCGCCGGCACCAACTCGCTCTCCGCCATGTCCCGGATGAGCGGACTGACCAAGCGCGTCCCCGACGCCTACTGGACGATGACCGTCGGCCTGCTCGCGCTCGCCGCGATCCCGCCCTTCGCCGGCTTCTTCTCCAAGGAAGCCGTCCTGGTCGCCGCCGAGCACACCGCCACCGGGGAGACGACCGTCGCCCCCGCCGGGGCCGGCTGGATCGTCTTCGTCGCCGGCCTGCTGACGGCGCTGCTCACCGCCGCGTACGCGATGCGCCTGTGGCTGCTCGCCTTCCGCGGCCGGGGCACCGAGGCCCCGGACCACGGCCGGCAGCCGCTCGCCATGACCACGGTCCTGTGGGTGCTCGCGATCCCCTCCCTCGGCTTCGGACTCACCGCCGCCTACCTCGACGACTGGTTCGACGGGCAGCCGCTGACCCCGACCGTCACCACCGCGGTCCTCGGCACCGGCCTCGCCGTCGTCGGCGCGGCCGTCCTGTACGCCGTCTGGCGGGCGCTCGCCCCCAAGCGCGCGGTCCCGGCCGGCGCCACCGTCGCCCACCCCGACGCCGAGGCGGGCGCGGTCGAGGCGGAGGCCCTGGACCTGCCGCACCCCGCGCGGGACCCGGCCGACCCCGGCCGCGCCCTGCTCGGGCCGCTGCACCGCCCGGCCGCCGACGGCTTCCACCTGGACGCCGTCTACCGGACCGCCTTCGTCCGCCCCGTGCTCGCCGCCGCCTCCCTGGTCCGCTTCCTGGACCGCGAGGTCGTCGACACCTACGTACGCGGCGCGGCCGACAGCGCCAAGGGCCTCGGCTGGCTCGTCCGCCGCGCCCAGACCGGCAACGTGCAGAGCTACCTCAGTGCCCTGCTCGCCGGCTCCGTCGTCCTGGCGATCGTCGCCGTCGTCCTCGCCAACGTCGCCGGAGCGTGAGCCGTGATCGATATCAGCGAATCCGTGATGCAGTTCCTTCTCGCGTTGATCGTCGCCGGACCGCTGGTCGGCGCCGTCGCCGCCCTCCTGCCGGCCCCGCCCGGACTGAAGGGGAAGTCGCCCGACCAGGCCGTGCTCCGGCACGGCGTCACCGTCACCGGCGTGATCCTGCTGGCCGCGATCGTCCTCGCGCTCGGCTTCGACCACGCCCACCCGTCGACGATGCAGGCCACGACGGACGTCAGCTGGATCCACGCGCTCGGCGTGCGCATCCACCTCGGTGTCGACGGCATCTCGCTCCCCCTCCTGCTCCTGACCGCGCTGCTGACCTTCCTGTGCGCGCTGTACAGCTACTTCAAGATGCCTTCGGGCCCGTCACCCAAGGCATTCGTCGCGCTGCTGCTCGTCCTCGAGTCCGGCACCCTCGCGACCTTCGCCGTCCTCGACCTGGTCCTGTTCTTCCTGGCCTTCGAGATGGTCCTCATCCCGATGTACTTCCTCATCGCCCGCTGGGGCGGCGAGGGGAGGCGGGCCGCCTCCTGGAAGTTCATCCTCTACACGCTGCTCGGCTCGGTCGTGATGCTGCTCGGTCTCCTCCTCATCGGTGTGAAGGCGGGCACGTTCGACATGGTGGCACTGGCCACTGACAACGGCCGGGGCCTGACCACGTCCGTGCAGGTCGTCGCGGTCCTCGCGATCGGTCTGGGGCTCGCGGTGAAGACCCCGATGTGGCCGCTGCACAGCTGGCTCCCGGACGCCCACACCGCCGCCCCGACGGTCGGCTCGGTGCTCCTCGCCGGCGTCCTGCTGAAGATGGGCACCTACGGGTTCGTCCGCATCGTGCTGCCGATCGCCCCCGACGGCATGCGCGTCTTCGCCCCGTACCTCGCCGGCTTCGCCGTCGCCGGGATCATCTACGGATCGCTCGCCTGCCTCGCCCTCGTACGGCCCGGCAACAAGGGCGACCTCAAGCGCCTGATCGCCTACTCCTCCGTCGGCCACATGGGCTTCGTCCTGCTCGGCATCGCGACCATGACCCCCACCGGCGTCAACGGCGCCCTGTTCGCCAACATCGCCCACGGCCTCATCACCGGCCTGCTCTTCTTCCTGGTCGGCGCCCTCAAGGACCGCTACGGCACCGCCGACCTCGACACCCTCGCCGGGGCCACCGGCGCCGCCCTCTACGGCCGCGCCCCCCGCCTCGGCGCCCTCCTCGCCTTCGCCGCCGTCGCCTCCCTCGGCCTGCCGGGTCTCGCCGGGTTCTGGGGCGAGATGCTCGCCCTGTTCGGCGCCTTCGAACCGGCCGAGGGGCTCAGCCGGCCCGCCTTCCTCACCTTCATGGCGATCGGCGGCCTCGGCACCCTCCTCACCGCCGCCTACCTGCTCCTCGTCGTCCGGCGCGTCTGCATGGGCGGCCCCCGCCCGGCCGGGGAGGCCGCCATCGCCGACGTCCAGGCGTACGAGGTCGTGGCCTGGAGCCCGCTCGTCGCCCTCACCGTCCTCGCCGGACTGTGGCCCGCGGTCCTCCTCGGCCTCACCGACCCGGCCGTCCAGCGCCTGCTCGCCGGAGGAAAGTCGTGATGTCCCTCGTCCAGTCCGTCGACTGGCTCACGATCGCGCCGCCCACCCTCACCGCGGTGGTCGCCGTCGGCGTCCTCGTCGCCGACCTCTTCGTGCCCGCCGCCCGCAAGCAGCTGCTCGGCTGGACCGCGGTCGGCGGCCTCGTCGCCGCCCTCGCGCTGCTCGTGCCGCTGCGCGGCGGCGACCGCGCGACCTTCTGCCTCACCCCGGACACCGCCCTGCGGGCGTGCAGCTACACCGCCGACCACTTCACCGTCGTCATCCAGTTCCTGGTGCTCGGCGGCGCGCTCGTGACCGCGCTGCTGTCGCTCGCCGACACCCGCGACAAGCTGCCCGCGGGCGAGTACTGGTTCCTGCTGCTGTCCTCCGCGGCCGGCGCCGCCCTGCTGCCCGCCGCCCGGGACCTGGCGACCCTCGTCGTCGCCCTCGAAGTGGCCTCGCTGCCCGCCTTCGCGCTGGTCGGCATGCGCCGCGGCGACCGCATGTCCAGCGAGGCGGCGCTCAAGTTCTTCCTCTCCTCGGTCACCGCGACGGCCGTGACCCTGCTCGGCGTCAGCTTCGTCTACGCGGCGACCGGCACCCTCCACCTCACCGAGGTCGCCGCGCGGCTCGGCGGGGTCCCGGGCCAGCTGCAGACCCTCGCCCAGGCGGGCGTCGTCCTCACCCTCGTCGGCTTCGCCTTCAAGACCGCCGCCGTCCCCTTCCACTTCTGGGTGCCCGACACCTACGTGGGCGCCCCGCTGCCCGTCGCCGCCTACCTGTCCGTGGTCGGCAAGGCCGTCGGCTTCACCGGCGTCATCCTGGTGACCGTCGTCGCCTTCCCCTCGTACGCGGACGTGTGGGGCCCGGCGCTGGCCGTGCTGGCCGCGCTCACCATGACCGTCGGCAACGTGGCCGCCCTGCGCCAGCGCTCCACGCGCGCGTGGAGCGCGGTACGGCTGCTCGCCTGGTCCTCCGTCGCCCAGGCCGGCTACCTCCTGGTGCCGATCGCCGCCGCCGCGTACTCCAGCGACGACCAGGTCGGCGCCACCGTCGCGTACGCCCTGATGTACGCCGTCGTGAACCTCGGCGCCTTCGCCGTCGTGGTGCTCGTCGCCCGGACGCACCCCCAGGCGCGGATCTCCGACTTCCGCGGCCTGTACGCGGAGCGCCCCGCCGCCGCCCTCGCGCTCGGGTTCTTCCTGCTCAATCTGGCCGGTCTGCCCCCGGGTATCATCGGCCTCTTCGCCAAGGTGACCGTCTTCTCGGCCGCCGTCGACGCCGGCCTCGGCTGGCTCGCCGTGATCATGGGCGTCAACGTCGTGATCGCCCTCTACTACTACCTGCGGTGGACCGCGCTGCTCTTCCAGGCGCCGGAGACCGCGCCCATGGCCGAGGGCGAGCCGCGCACGGTACGCGCCGGGGTCCCCACCCCCGTCACCCTGGCGGTCGCGCTGACCGCCGTCGCGGGCGTGGTGCTGTCGGGCTACCCGCAGATCGCCCTCCGCTTCGCGGCGAACAGCCTCTTCTGATCCCCCCACGGAACACACCAAGGAGCAGTACCCCGTGCTGAACGGTTTCAAGGACTTCATACTTCGCGGGAACGTCGTCTCGATGGCCATCGGCCTCGCTGTCGGCTCGGCCTTCACGGCCGTCGTGACCGGCTTCAGCAAGGCGTTCATCACCCCGCTCATCGGTCTGGCCACCGGCTCGGTCGGCGACTTCAGCGAGGCGCAGTTCACCGTCGGCAAGACCGTCTTCCCGTACGGCCTGGCCATCGCCGCCGCCATAGCGTTCGTGATCACCGCGGCCGTCCTCTACTTCCTGATCGTCGTCCCCATGACGAAGATCCAGACGAAGTTCGCCAAGGAGGAGGCGGCCGACCCGAAGTCCGCGAAGCGCGACTGCCCCCGCTGCTTCACCGAGATCCCGGCCATCGCCTCCCGCTGCGCCCACTGCACCAGCGAGGTCGAGCCGCTGTCCGACGCCCCGGAGAAGGCGCACCTGGAGTCGTTCGGCGTCCCCACGCCCCGCTAGTCACCCGTACGGCCCACACGGCGTCCCGTGCGGCCCGGGGAACCCGAGCCTCCCGCCTGGCGTTGACCAGGAGGGGAGGGTCCACTGGACGGTGGACCCTTATAGAGCAAAGGGTTCCCCTGCCGCACCACTTGGAGGGCGTACCGTGCACCGCCGGCACAACGGGCTGAGGACCGCCGTACTCCTCGGAGGGCTTTCGGCCCTCATCATCGTCATCGGCAGTTTCTTCGGGCGTACGGGCCTGATCGTCGCGCTCTTCGTGGCGATCGGCACCAACGCGTACGCGTACTGGAACAGCGACAAGCTGGCGCTCCGCGCCATGCGGGCCCGGCCCGTGAGCGAGTTCGAGGCCCCGGCCCTCTACAAGATGGTCCGGGAGCTCTCCACCCAGGCCCGCCAGCCGATGCCACGGCTCTACATCTCGCCCACCCAGGCGCCCAACGCCTTCGCCACCGGACGCAACCCGCGCAACGCGGCCGTCTGCTGCACCGAGGGCATCCTCGCCATCCTCGACGAGCGCGAGCTGCGCGGGGTCATCGGCCACGAGCTCAGCCACGTCTACAACCGGGACATCCTGATCTCCTCGGTCGCCGGAGCACTCGCCTCCGTGATCATGTTCCTGGTGAACTTCGCCTGGCTGATCCCGGTCGGCCGCTCCAACGACGACGACGGCCCCGGCCTGCTCGGCATGCTGCTGGTCATGATCCTGGGGCCCATCGCCGCCTCCGTCATCCAGCTCGCCATCTCGCGCTCCCGCGAGTACGAGGCGGACGCCTCCGGCGCCCAGCTCACCGGCGACCCGCTCGCCCTGGCCAGCGCCCTGCGCAAGCTGGAGGCGGGCACGAAGCAGCTTCCGCTGCCCCCCGAGCCGAAGATCGAGACCGCGAGCCACATGATGATCGCGAACCCCTTCCGCCCGGGACAGGGACTCTCGAAGATGTTCTCCACCCACCCGCCGATGGCCGAGCGCATCGCCCGGCTCGAACAGATGGCAGGTCGACGCCCGTGAAGACAATCCTGAACGTCATCTGGCTGGTCCTCTGCGGATTCTGGATGTTCCTCGGCTACATGCTGGCGGGCGTCCTGCTCTGCATCACGATCATCGGCATCCCCTTCGGCATCGCCGCCTTCCGGATCGGCCTCTACGCCCTGTGGCCCTTCGGGCAGACCGTCGTCGACCGCCACGACGCCGGCGCGCCCTCCTGCGTGGGCAACGTGCTCTGGCTGATCCTCGCCGGCTGGTGGCTGGCCCTCGGCCACATCACCACCGGCATCGCGCTGTGCATCACGATCATCGGCATCCCGCTCGGCATCGCGAACTTCAAGATGGTGCCGGTCTCGCTGATGCCGCTGGGCAAGGAGATCGTCCCCACGGACCAGGCCGGCTACGGCTACGCAGCCCGCTAGTGCGGAACGCGAAGTACGCGCTGCTGGCCGGCGCCGACGTCCTCGCCCTGTGCGCCGGAGTGGACGGCCTGTTCGCCGAGCCCGCGCCGCCCGCCCGCGCCCGCTACGAGCTGCGCGGCTGCGAGCCGCGCGGACCCCTCGGCCGCGCCGTCACCCAGGCCGTCGTCGAGGGCAGCGCGCCCCAGGGCGAGCTGTACGTGCGCACCGCGGACGGCGTCTTCGGCCTGCGGGACGTCCGCGTCCTCGGCATACGCGGCGACGTCGTCACCGTCGAGGCCCGCACCCCGCCGCTGCGGGAGCCGCACCGGCGGGACGCCGTCGACTGCGCCAATCTCATACGGGTCTCCCCCCAGGAGCCGGAGACCGCCACCCACACCGAGGTGACCTTCCTCGGCTGCGCCCCGCGCGGCGCGCTCCGGGCGGCCGTGGAGTCGGGCACGCCGGAGCTCCCCGCCGTCCCCGTGACGTACCAGCGCCTCGCCTCCGTGGGCACGGCCGCCTTCGGCGTCCGGGGTGGCCGGGTCACCGGCTGGGCGCCGTCCGGCCACGAGCGCGGCCTCCTCGACGTGACCGTGCTCGTCGACCG
This sequence comes from Streptomyces sp. NPDC093111, assembly GCF_040683955.1. Classification (NCBI taxonomy): domain Bacteria; kingdom Bacillati; phylum Actinomycetota; class Actinomycetes; order Kitasatosporales; family Streptomycetaceae; genus Streptomyces; species Streptomyces sp. NPDC093111. The sequence continues at coordinate 493,761 of NZ_JBFBNW010000001.1, forward strand.
CCGCGACCTGCGCCCGCCCGCCGTCGCGGACATCTGGGAGCTGTGGTGGTGGGCGCGCCCCGAGGAGCCCGGCACCTGGGCCCGCTTCCCCTCCGGGACCCGCGGCGCCTGGCTGGAGCAGGCCAGGCGCCGTTCCGACACCCCGGACCCGCCGGCCGACACGTACCACCTGGACGGCACCCACGTCGTCGACGCGGACTCCTTCTGGTGCGCCCTGGGGGAGGCGTTCCTGGGCCCCGGCGGCTATCTCGCGGACGACCTCGACCAGCTGCGCCCGCCGTTCGCGCCCGGCACCACCCTGGTCTGGCACGACGCCCATGTGGCGCGCGCCTGCCTGGGCGTCGTCCCGCGCGCGCGGGAGCGCCCGCCCACCTTCGAGGAGCTCGTCGTCGGCCTGGCCTGCTCGGGCCTCACGGTCGAGTTCGCCTGACGGCGCCCACGACGGCGTACGCGACCGTCCCCGCCGCCAGGACGCCCACCCCGGCCAGGACGGCGCCCATGGGCAGCGCGAAGGCCAGCACGCCGCAGCCGAGCAGCCCGAGCGCGGCGAGCGGGCGCTCGCGGGGGCCCAGGGTCCAGGCGGCGGCGTTGGCGATGCCGTAGTAGACGAGGACGGCGAACGACGAGAAGCCGATCGCGCCCCGCACGTCGGCCGTGGCCGCCAGCAGGGCCACCACCGCGCCCACCGCGAGCTCGGCGTGGTGCGGCACCCCGAAGCGGGGGTGGACGGCCGCGAGCGGGGCCGGCAGGTAGCCGTCCCTGGCCATCGCGAGGGCGGTCCGGGAGACGCCGAGGATCAGCGCGAGCAGCGAGCCGAGGGCCGCGAGGGCCGCGCCCACGGTGACGGCGGGGACCAGCCACGGCGCGCCCGCCGCGCGCGCGGCGTCGGCGAGCGGGGCCGCGGAGGCCGCCAGCCGGGGCGCGCCGAGCACGGAGAGGACGCTCACGGCGACGGCCGCGTAGACGCAGAGGGCGATGCCCAGGGCGATCGGCACGGCCCGCGGGACGGTCCGGGCCGGGTCGCGGACCTCCTCGCCGAGCGTCGCGATCCGCGCGTACCCGGCGAAGGCGAAGAAGAGCAGCCCCGCGGCCTGGAGGACGCCGCCCGTGGGCGCGTCGCCGTCGAGTCCGAGCCGGTCCGCCTCGCCGGCTCCCGCGGAGACCGTCACGACGGCGGCGAGCACGGCCAGGACGAGGGCCACGAGCACCCGGGTGACGAGCGCCGACTTCCGCAGGCCCCGGTAGTTCACGGCGGTCAGCGCGACCACGGCGGCGACCGCGACCGCGTGCGCCTGCTCCGGCCACAGGTAGCTGCCCACGGTGAGCGCCATCGCCGCGCAGGAGGCCGTCTTGCCGACGACGAAGGCCCAGCCCGCCAGGTACCCCCAGAACGGCCCCAGGCGGGCCCGCCCGTACACGTAGGTGCCGCCGGAGGCGGGGTGGCGGGCGGCGAGCCGGGCCGAGGCCATGGCGTTGCAGTAGGCGACGACGGCGGCGGCCGCGAGCGCCGGCAGGAGTCCCGTGCCGGCCGCGCGGGCCGCCGGGCCGAGCGCCACGAAGATCCCGGCACCGATCATCGAACCGAGCCCGATGACGACGGCGTCGAACACCCCGAGCGAGCGCCGCAGTTCCTGTGTCATGGGCCGCACCCTAGTCAGCGGGGCAACCGGCGGCGCCGGCCGGGCGTCCTTCCTGGCATGAGCATCATCGGTTGGATCGTTCTCGGACTCCTCGCCGGAGTCATCGCCAAGATCCTGCTGCCCGGCCGCGATCCGGGCGGCCTGATCGGCACGACGCTGATCGGCGTCGTCGGCGCGTTCCTCGGCGGCTGGCTGTCGGCCCGCTTCCTGGACCGCCCGATCACCACGGACTTCTACGACGGGGCGACCTGGCTCTCGGCCATCGGCGGCTCCCTGGTGCTGCTGATCGCATACCGGGTCCTCTTCGGCCACTCGCGGGGGCGTTGAGCGCGCGCCGACCCGGCGTCAGAGCCCGGTCTCGCGCAGGGTGATGTTCAGCCGCCCGGCCAGCCCGAGCGCCGGGTCGGCCGTCCCCTCGTACACCCGGGGCACGCCGTGGTACGCGAACCTGGACGGCCCCCCGAAGACGAAAAGGTCCCCGGAGGCCAGCTCCACGTCGGCGTAGGGCCGGCCGCGGCCCTCGGTGTTCCCGAGCCGGAACACGCAGGTGTCGCCGAGGCTCAGCGACACCACGGGAGCGGGGGAGCGCTCCTCCTTGTCCTGGTGCATGCCCATCCGCGCGCCGTCCGCGTAGAAGTTCACCAGCGCGGTGTCCGGCGCGAACCCGCCGTGCGCGCCGTACGCCTCGACCAGCGCCTCCCGCCCCAGCTCGGCCAGCCAGCCCGGCAGTTCGACATCGACGCCGTCCAGGTACCGGTACGGCTCCCAGCGCCGCCCCAGGCAGAGCGAGCGCACCGACATCACGCCGCCGCCGGGCAGCACGGTCCGCCGGTACGGTACGGGTCCCCGCCCGAACTCACGGCAGGCGTCGACGAGTTCCCGCTGCCGCGCGAACGGCAGCCACCCGGGCACGTGCACCGCCCCGGGCGCGGGCGCGGCCCGCTCCCTGGGGAAGAGCCCGTCCCCGCCGGTCACCCGCCGAGCGCCCCTTCGAGCCCCAGCAGCCGCTCCTTGCGCTCCAGGCCGGCCGCGTAGCCGCGCAGGCTGCCGTCCGCCCCGACCACCCGGTGGCAGGGGCGCACGACGAGCAGCGGATTGCGCCCGATCGCGGTGCCCACGGCCCGTACGGCGGCACCGGAGGACCCGACCCGCCGGGCGACGTCCCCGTACGACACGGTCGTCCCGTACGGGATCTCCTCCAGCGCTGCCCACACCCGCCGCTGGAAGTCGGTCCCGCCGCCGGCGAAGAGCAGCTCGAAGGAGTCGCGCTCGCCCGCGAAGTACTCCCGGAGCTGCCGCACGACCTCCTCGAAGGCCGCCGGATCGCGCACCCAGCCGTCCTCGACCGTCGCGCCGCCCTTCTGCCCGGGCAGCGACAGCGAGCGCAGCGCCGTACGCCCCCCTTCGGCGAGCTCTCCGACCAGGAGCATCTCGCCCAGGGGGCCGTCGGCGTACGCGTACACGGTGATGTCGTCCATGTCTCCAGTGTGCGAGCCCCGCCGGCTCACGGCTGGCGGCTTTCGGACATGGAATCCGGGACCTACCGGTAGTTGACGAACTGCAGGGCGAAGTCGAAGTCCTGGTTCTTCAGGAGCGCGATGACCTCCTGGAGGTCGTCCCGGCTCTTGGAGCTGACGCGCAGCTCCTCGCCCTGGACCTGGGCCTTGACGCCCTTGGGGCCCTCGTCACGGATGACCTTGGAGACCTTCTTCGCGTTCTCCTGGGAGATGCCCTCGACGATCGAGGCGAAGAGCTTGTACTCCTTGCCCGACAGCTGGGGCTCGCCCGCCACGTCCAGCGACTTCAGCGAGATGCCGCGCTTGATCAGCTTGGACTGGAAGATGTCGAGGATGGCCTTGACCCGCTCCTCGCCGCTCGCCTGCATGAGGATCTTCTCGCCCGACCAGTCGATCGAGGCGTTGGTGCCCTTGAAGTCGTAGCGCTGCTGGATCTCCTTGGCGGCCTGGTTGAGGGCGTTGTCGACCTCCTGCCGCTCGACCTTGGAGACGATGTCGAAACTGGAGTCGGCCATGAGGTGTGGCTCCTTGCTCGGATGCGTTCGGGTACGGCACAAAGCGTAGCCACCCGCGGCGTCGCAAACTCGTGATCAAACCGGTGGCGAAGCACCCCTCGGGATCAGGTATCGTTTACGTCGTTGCCAAGGAGCACCGCCGAAAAGCGGCCAACCGAAGCGACAAACCCATGGCGGTGTGCCCGAGTGGCCAATGGGAACGGACTGTAAATCCGTCGGCTTAGCCTACCCAGGTTCGAATCCTGGCGCCGCCACATGGAAGGAACGGCCCCCGATCTGCGGAAACGCGGATCGGGGGCCGTTCTGTTCGCATGCCCGTAGGGGCTCAGCCCAGTTCCTCGCGGGCGTGGTGCAGATACGCGAAGTCGTGCCCGTCCCGGCGGGTCTTCAGCGGGCGGACCGGGGTCGTGGCGACGTTGATCGCGTAGGCGCCCGCCGTGGCCGCCGTGACGGTGGCCCAGTCCGGCAGGGACGACGCGGCGCCGGCGGTGCCCGTGAGGGCGACGGCGACGGTGATCAGGCGGGTCCGCCAGGCCATCCGCAGGGCCGTGCCGGCGGCCCGGTAGTCGGCGGCCGCGGCGGAGATCTCGCGCTCCAGCTCGGCGAGCAGCTCGGCCGGGTGGGCGTAGTCGCGGCGCAGCTCGCCCAGGAGGCGGTGGACGGCCCGCAGCAGCCGGTGCCGCTCGTCCTCGTGGCGCTCGCGGAAGGCCAGGACCGCCGAGAGCGGGGTGCCGGGGGCGGGCAGCGGCAGGACGCGCCCCAGGTCCACCTCGTAGCCGCCGGCCAGGGCGCCGGGGGACAACTCGCGCGCGGCCCGGTGCGCGACGGGACGGTCGGTGTACGGGATGTACGCCGTGGTGCCGCGGCTCGCCTCCGCGGCGGCGATCCGCGCCGCCGCGCCGATGACGGTCTGCGCGGTCCCGGCCGTCACGGCGACGGACCAGCGCCCCGGCAGCCGGGTGCCGAGCCCGAGACGGACGACCACCTCCTCCAGGGACCACGACCACTTCGAGGAGTTGATGTACGCGTCGAAGGGCTCGGGCGCCGCCTCCTGACGGGCCGCCAGCCGGTGCAGCTCCGCCCGGATCCGGCCGGTGAACTCCTGGTCGGGCAGCGCGCTGTCGAAGAGCCGGAAGTGGTCCATCGGGTGGTACAGGCCGCGTTCCCCCAGCTCCCTCAGCTCCGGGCTCGTCGCGGCCCGCCGGACCTCGCGGTCGAGCGGTGTGACGGACGCGATGGCGTCCCAGTACAGGAGCGCCTGGTGGATGACCTCCACCGGCGGTGAGACGAGCGGGTAGTAGAGCAGGACGCGCATGCGTGGGACCCCCCGGCACGATGTGGAGGGTCCAACGTAAGCCCGCCGGCGCTCAGTTCCCCGCGATGTCCTTCACCGCGACCGAGACCGGGACCGTGCCCGAGATCAGTTCGAGGGTCAGGCCCGCCGTCGCCGGGGTCTCCAGGAGCTCCGCCAGCGCCGCCGCCACGTCGTCGCGGGGGATCGGACCGCGGCCCGTGCGGGCCTCCAGACGGACCAGGCCCGTGCCCGCGTCGTCGGTGAGCATGCCGGGGCGCAGGATCGTCCAGTCGAGCCCCTGGCGGGCGCGTACGGCGTCGTCCGCGGCGCCCTTCGCGCGCAGGTACGCGTCGAAGACCGCGTCGCCCTGATGGCCGGCGTCCGCGCCCATCGACGAGACCACCACGAACCGGCGCACGCCCGCGCGTTCCGCCGCCTCGGCGAAGAGGACCGCCGCCCCGCGGTCCACCGTGTCCTTGCGGGCCGCCCCGCTGCCCGCACCCGCGCCCGCCGCGAAGACGGCCGCGTCCGCGCCCTGGAGGATCCCGGCGACCTCCTCCACGGAGGCCGATTCCAGGTCCATGAGCGCCGGCTCGGCACCCGCCTCCCGCAGGGCCGGACCCTGCTCCGGGCGGCGGATGATCCCCACCGGTTCGTGTCCGCCCGCGGCGAGCAGCCGCTCCAGCCGCAGGGCGATCTGTCCGTGTCCACCAGCGATGACTACGCGCATACTCCCGACCGTACGGCTCAGCGCGCCGCGCTGCTCCCCGGATCGGGCCGCTCAGGGCGTGTCTGCCTCGGCAGGTCCAACGCCGCCGCCGAGTCGCAGTACTCCCGCACCGCGCTCGTCCGGGCCACCACCCGGCCCCGGTGCACCACGATCCGGCTGTACGCGAGGGACAGCACGCCCGCCAGCCGCTCGCCCCGCACCGCCAGCAGCTCCGCGGGGAAGCCCGCCTCCACCCGCACCTCCGGGAGCCCCAGCGCCGCCCGCGCGTCCGCGCTCACCGCCTCGTACGCCACCCCCGCCGGCAGCCCCGCCAGCGAGGCCAGCAGATACGCCGCCTCCAGCGGGTCCCCGCGCCCCACCGGGTTGCACACGTCCCGCAGCGCCCCGCTGCCCGCCGCGACCCGCACCCCGGCGGCCCGCAGCAGCCGCACCGGGGCCGAGCCGCGCAGCTCCGTCGCGCCGCAGCCGCCCTGGGGGAGCGCGACGACCGTCACGCCGGCCGCCGCCAGCTGGTCCGCCGCCCGCCGGGCCGCCTCCGAGGGCAGCCGGCCGAGCCCCGCGCAGGGCGCGAGCGTCACCCCGGGGCGCAGCCCGCCGGCCATCGCGGCGAGCCGGGCCAGCCGCGCCGGATCGTCACCGTCCGTGTGCAGGTCCACCGGGCAGCCGTGCTCCGCGGCGACCTCCAGCACCGCCTCCACGTACCCCGTCGGATCCGGATCCAGGTCCGGACAGCCGCCCACCACCCCGGCGCCCATCTTCACGGCGTCCCGCAGCATCGCGAGCCCGTCGGCCCCGGCCACCCCCGTCAGCAGCCGGGGCACCGCCACGGCCGTCAGGTCGACCAGGCCGCGCAGCGAGCGCCGGGCCTGCAGCACGGCCTCCAGCGGCCCCAGACCGTGCACGTCCCCGATCCGTACCTGGGCGCGCTGCGCCGTCGCGCCGTGCCCGAGCTGGAACAGCGCCGCCTCGGTGGCCCGCCGCTGCACCTCCTCCGGGGCGTACGAGACGGGGCCGGGGGAGTCCGCGGTGAGGGCGGTGTCGGCGTGCGCGTGGGGCTCGACCGGCGCGGGCAGCAGCAGATGGCCGACGAGGTCGACCCGGGCGCCGACGGCCGCGAGGCTGCCGGCCGTCCCGACGGCCTCGATCCGGCCGCCGGCGAGCCGCACGTCCACGGTGCGCCCGTCGGTCAGCCGTGCGTTGCAGAGCAGCAGCGACGTGGTGTCGGCGGTGGCCGCGGCCCGGTCCTCGGGCGACGGCTGCGGCTGCTTGCTGTCGGCTGACAATCGGGCTCCTCGGGCTCCGGTTCCACCGCTGCCCAAGATCAAGATCATGCAGCGTGCGCCCGAGCCTAGGGGCGCCCGCAGCCGCCTTCGAGGAGGAGCGCAATAGTCGTACTGATGAGGGCACGAGTGGCCTATGAGGCGCCCGGGGCAAGGTCGCGCAGGTGGCGGGGGAAACGGATTTGGGTGATGGGCGGAGGACCGTGTAATGTCTTCCTCGCTCGCCCCAATAGCTCAGTCGGTAGAGCGTCTCCATGGTAAGGAGAAGGTCTACGGTTCGATTCCGTATTGGGGCTCTGGTGAGAAGGATCCCACCTCCGGGTGGGATCCAGACCATCAAAGCGGTGTAGCTCAGTCGGTAGAGCAAGCGGCTCATAATCGCTGTGTCACCGGTTCAAGTCCGGTCACCGCTACAAGAAGTAGCCGATTGTGGGGTCGGTCCTACGATCGGCTACTCTTTTCTGCGTTCATCCGTCAATCCGTCCGTCAAGGAGCACTCACGTGGCTGCCACCGACGTCCGCCCGAAGATCACGCTGGCCTGCGTGGAGTGCAAGGAGCGGAACTACATCACCAAGAAGAACCGGCGTAACAACCCGGACCGACTTGAGATGAAGAAGCACTGCCCTCGCTGCAACTCGCACACCGCGCACCGCGAGACGCGTTAATCAGGCTCGTACACGAGGCCGTCCCCTCTGGGGGCGGCCTCGTGTCGTTTGTACAGGCAACACACCAGGAGGTATCGAGGCCATGGCGCTCGACCAGTCCTTCGTGGGCCGGACCTATCCGCCCACCGCGCCGTACGAAGTCGGCCGCGAGAAGATCCGCGAGTTCGCCGAGGCGATCGGGGACGCGAACTCCGCGTACACCGACCAGGAGGCCGCCAAGGCGCTCGGCCACCCGGACGTGATCGCCCCGCCGACCTTCGTCTTCGCGATCACCTTCAAGGCCGCGGGCCAGGTCATCGACGACCCCCAGCTGGGTCTGGACTACAGCCGGGTGGTGCACGGCGACCAGAAGTTCGCCTACACCCGCCCGGTGCGCGCCGGGGACCGCCTCTCGGTCACCTCGACCATCGAGGCGATCAAGTCCCTCGCCGGCAACGACATCCTGGACATCCGCGGCGAGGTCCACGACGAGAGCGGCGAGCACGTCGTGACCGCCTGGACCAAGCTGGTGTCCCGCGCCCCCGAGGAGGCCTGACCGTGACCGCGAAGATCGCTTACGACGAGGTCGAGGTCGGCACCGAGCTGCCCGCGCAGACCTTCCCGGTGACCCGCGCCACCCTGGTGCGGTACGCCGGCGCCTCCGGGGACTTCAACCCGATCCACTGGAACGAGAAGTTCGCCCGTGAGGTCGGCCTGCCCGACGTCATCGCCCACGGCATGTTCACCATGGCCGAGGCCGTCCGCGTCGTCACCGACTGGGCCGGCGACCCGGCCGCCGTCGTCGAGTACGGCGTCCGCTTCACCAAGCCGGTCGTCGTCCCCGACGACGCCGAGGGCGCCGTGATCGAGGTCTCCGCCAAGGTGGCCGCCAAGCTGGACGACCAGAAGGTCCGCGTGGACCTCACCGCCATGGCCGCGGGCCAGAAGGTCCTCGGCATGAGCCGGGCTGTGGTCAAGCTCGCCTGACGCCGTCGACGGCACGGGCCCCTTCCGTACGGGAGGGGCCCGTACTCTTGAGCCCGTGCAGCAGCTCAACGACGCCCCCCTCGCCCCCCTGACCACCTTCAGGCTCGGCGGGCCCGCCACCCGGCTCGTGACCGCCACCACGGACGACGAGGTGATCGCCGCGGTCCGCGAGGCCGACGCCTCCGGTACGCCGCTGCTCGTCATCGGCGGTGGATCCAATCTGGTCATCGGCGACAAGGGCTTCGACGGCACCGCCCTGCACATCGCCACCACCGGCTTCTCCCTCGACGGCACCCGCCTGGAACTGGCGGCCGGAGAGGTGTGGACGGACGCCGTCGCGCGGACCGTCGAGGCCGGGCTCGCCGGGATCGAGTGCCTCGCCGGCATCCCCGGCTCCGCGGGCGCCACCCCCATCCAGAACGTCGGCGCCTACGGCCAGGACGTCTCCGCCACCGTCGCCGAGGTCGTCGCGTACGACCGGCGGGCCGAGGAGACGGTCACCCTCACCAACGCCGAGTGCGCCTTCTCGTACCGGCACAGCCGCTTCAAGGACCAGCCCGACCGCTACGTCGTGCTCCGGGTCCGCTTCCGGTTGGAGGACGCCGCCGGGATGTCGGCGCCGATCGCCTACCCGGAGACCGCCCGCGCCCTCGGCGTCGAGGCCGGCGACCGCGTACCGCTCGCGCGGGCCCGGGAGACCGTCCTGCGGCTCCGCGCCGGCAAGGGCATGGTCCTGGACCCGGAGGACCACGACACCTGGTCGGCCGGCTCCTTCTTCACCAACCCGATCCTGACCGACGAGGAGTTCGCGGCCTTCCGGAAGCGGGTGACCGAGCGCCTCGGCGCCGACGCCGAGGCCCCGGCGTTCCCCGCGGGCGAGCACTCCGTCAAGACCTCGGCCGCGTGGCTGATCGACAAGGCCGGCTTCGTGAAGGGCTACGGCTCCGGGCCCGCCCGCATCTCCACCAAGCACACCCTCGCCCTCACCAACCGCGGCGAGGCGACCACCGAGGACCTCCTCGCGCTCGCCCGCGAGGTCGTCACCGGGGTGCGGGACGCCTTCGGGATCACCCTCGTCAACGAGCCGGTGACGGTGGGCGTCGCCCTCTAGTACGCGACCCCCACGCCCTGCTTCACCGTCGCCGGGTCGTCGATCATCGCCAGCATCGCGTGCGCCACGTCCGCGCGCGCGAGGGAACGGCCGCGCGGCGGGTTGCCGCCCACGACCGAGCGGTAGCGGCCCGTCAGCGGCTTGTCCGTGAGCTTGGGCGGGCGCACCGAGGTCCAGTCGGTGGCGCTCGCCGCGAGCTCCGCCTCCATCGCGCGCAGATCGTCGTAGACGCCCTTGAGCAACGAGTTGACGATCGCGAGCATCGCCCTGTCGACCACGGCCTGACCGTCCGGGACCGGGCCCACCGGGGCGGCGCTCACCACCAGGAGCCGCCGGGTGCCCGCCGCCTCCATGGCGCGCAGGACCGAGCGGGTGAGCCGGGCCGCGACGCCGGCGTCCGCGCGGGAGCGGGCGCCGAGGCCCGAGAGGACGGCGTCCCGGCCCGCCACGGCCTCGCGCAGGGCCTCCGGGTCGGAGAGGTCGGAGCGGAAGACCGTCAGCTTGTCGCCGCCGGCCGTGAACCCCGCCGGATCGCGGACCACGGCGGTCACCTCGTGTCCCGACGCCAGGGCCTGGCGGACGATCTCCCGGCCGATGCCGCCGGTCGCACCGAAGACTGTGAGCTTCATGGCACACCCCTCCAAGGGTGGGTAAGTATTCACTCACCTCTAGAGTGAGTGGGTACTCACTCACCCGTCAAGCCGTCCCAGGAGTTCAGGAGTCCCCGTGGAGCAGAAGCCGACCCGGACGCGGCTCGTCGACGCCGCCCGCGACCTCATGCGCACGGCGGGCCTGGCCCGCACCACCACCAAGGAGATCGCCAAGGCGGCCGGCTGCTCCGAGGCGGCGCTCTACAAGTACTTCAGCAGCAAGGAGGAGCTGTTCGTCACGGTCCTCCACGAACGGCTGCCCCGCCTCGGCGACCTGCTCGGCAGCCTCGCCGTCGACCCCAAGGGGCGCGGGGTGGAGGAGAACCTCGTCGAGATCGCCCGCCAGGCCGCGCTCTTCTACGAGCAGACCTTCCCCATGGCCGCCTCCCTCTACGCCGAGCCCCAGCTCAAGCGCCGTCACGAGGAGGGCATGCGCGAGCTCGGCACCGGCCCCCACAAGCCGATCGAGGGCCTCGCGGCCTATCTGCGCGCCGAGCGGGAGCACGGCAGGATCAGCGCCGACGCCGACCCCGAGGCCGCCGCCGCCCTGCTGCTCGGCGCCTGTGTGCAGCGCTGCTTCGCCTGGGAGACGGCCCCGGACGGGCCCCCGCAGTCCCTCGACGCGTTCGCCCGCTCGATCGCCCGCACCCTGATGCGCGGCCTCAGCTAGCAGGCGCCGCCAGCCAGGCGTCGATGCCCGCGAGCAGCCGCCGCCGCTCGTCCTCCGGGGCCGCCGAGCCCCGCACGGACTGCCGCGCCAGCTCGGCCAGCTCCAGGTCCGTGAAGCCGTGGTGGGCGCGCGCGATCTCGTACTGCGCCGCGAGCCGCGAGCCGAACAGCAGCGGGTCGTCCGCGCCCAGCGCCATCGGCACCCCCGCGTCGAACAGGGTGCGCAGCGGCACGTCCTCCGGCTTCTCGTACACGCCGAGCGCCACGTTGGACGACGGGCACACCTCGCAGGTCACCCCGCGCTCGGCCAGCTTGCGCAGCAGCCGCGGGTCCTCGGCCGCCCGGACGCCGTGGCCGACCCGGGCCGCCCGCAGGTCGTCCAGGCAGTCCCGTACGGACGAGGGGCCGGTCAGCTCGCCGCCGTGCGGGGCCGCGAGCAGACCGCCCTCGCGCGCGATGGCGAAGGCCCGGTCGAAGTCGCGGGCCATGCCCCGCCGCTCGTCGTTGGAGAGCCCGAAGCCGACCACGCCCCGGTCCGCGTACCGCACCGCGAGCCGCGCCAGCGTGCGCGCCTCCAGGGGGTGCTTCATCCGGTTCGCCGCGACGAGCACCCGCATCCCGAGCCCGGTCTCCCGCGCGGCCGACTCCACGGCGTCGAGGATGACCTCCATGGCGGGGATCAGACCGCCGAGCAGCGGGGCGTACGACGTGGGGTCGACCTGGATCTCCAGCCAGCCCGAGCCGTCGCGGACGTCCTCCTGGGCCGCCTCGCGCACCAGCCGCTGGATGTCCTCGGGCTCGCGCAGGCAGGACCGGGCGAGGTCGTAGAGCCGCTGGAAGCGGAACCAGCCGCGCTCGTCGGTGGCCCGCAGCTTGGGCGGTGTCCCGCTCTTGAGCGCCTCGGGGAGATGCACCCCGTACTTGTCGGCCAGTTCGATCAGCGTCGAGGGCCGCATCGAACCCGTGAAGTGCAGGTGCAGATGGGCCTTGGGGAGGGTGGCGAGGTCGCGGTAAACGTGCTCCATCGACCGATCTTGCCGCACCCGAATGGACGAGGACAGTCCCTTTCCCCGATCGGGACCTTGCTAGAACGCAAAAACGGGCCCCCGGTTCGGAAGAACCGGGGGCCCGGACCAGCCGGTGACGTCACCAGGTGGTGCGGTCAGTCGCGCGCCTCGCCGAGCAGCTTCTGGAGCCGGGACACGCCCTCCACCAGGTCCTCGTCACCGAGCGCGTACGACAGGCGCAGGTAGCCCGGCGTGCCGAAGGCCTCGCCCGGGACGACCGCGACCTCGGCCTCGTCCAGGATCAGCGCGGCCAGCTCGACCGAGCTCTGCGGGCGCTTGCCGCGGATCTCCTTGCCGAGCAGCGCCTTCACCGACGGGTACGCGTAGAACGCGCCCTCCGGCGTCGGGCAGTACACGCCCTCGATCTCGTTGAGCATCCGCACGATGGTCTGGCGGCGCCGGTCGAAGGCGGTGCGCATCTCGGCGACCGCGTCCAGGTTCCCGGAGACGGCGGCCAGCGCGGCGGCCTGGGCCACGTTGCTCACGTTCGAGGTGGCGTGCGACTGCAGGTTGGTCGCGGCCTTCACGACGTCCTTCGGGCCGACGATCCAGCCCACCCGCCAGCCGGTCATCGCGTACGTCTTGGCGACGCCGTTGACCACGATGCACTTGTCGCGCAGCTCGGGCAGGATCGCCGGCAGCGAGGTGAACTTCGCGTCGCCGTAGACCAGGTGCTCGTAGATCTCGTCGGTGAGGACCCACAGGCCGTGCTCGACGGCCCAGCGGCCGATCGCCTCGGCGTCGGACTCGCTGTACACCGCGCCCGTCGGGTTCGAGGGGGAGACGAAGAGGACGACCTTGGTCCGCTCCGTGCGCGCCGCCTCCAGCTGCTCCACCGAGACCCGGTAGCCGGTGGTCTCGTCGGCCACGACCTCCACCGGGACACCGCCCGCGAGGCGGATCGACTCGGGGTACGTCGTCCAGTACGGGGCCGGGACGATGACCTCGTCGCCCGGGTCGAGGATCGCGGCGAACGCCTCGTAGATCGCCTGCTTGCCGCCGTTGGTCACCAGGACCTGGGAGGCGTCGACCTCGTAGCCGGAGTCGCGCAGCGTCTTCGCGGCGATCGCGGCCTTCAGCTCGGGCAGACCGCCGGCCGGCGTGTAGCGGTGGAACTTCGGGTTCTTGCAGGCCTCGACGGCCGCCGCGACGATGTAGTCCGGCGTCGGGAAGTCGGGCTCACCCGCGCCGAAGCCGATGACCGGGCGCCCGGCGGCCTTGAGGGCCTTGGCCTTGGCGTCGACGGCGAGGGTCGCGGACTCGGAGATCGCACCGATCCGGGCGGAGACCCGGCGCTCGGTGGGAGAGGTAGCAGAGCTCATGCAGCCCATCGTCCCAGACCTCGAACGGGCCCGGTGCACAGGTTTCACGGAGCGGACAGGAACGGTCAATCCCGGTCGTACTCGCCGTCCCCCGGCGGATCAAAGGGGGTTGGGACACGGCCGTACGCAGGTCGGAGCCGTTTCTGTTCGACGCGGGGCCCCATGACCACGTACACTCACTGCTCGTTGGCCCGCACCGACCACATCTCACGATGCGGTAGGTTGGGGGGCATCGCAAAGGGTCGTAGCTCAATTGGTAGAGCACCGGTCTCCAAAACCGGCGGTTGGGGGTTCAAGTCCCTCCGGCCCTGCTACACACACCGCCAGGCGTGTGCGCATGTTGTACGTACTTCATTACTTCATTGCACGCCGTGCGGCTCCACCCATCCGGGCGCGGCACGGCCAGACCCGGAATCAGGTGAAAGATCGTGACGGACGCCGTAGGCTCCATCGACATGCCTGATGCCGAAGACGCCGCTCCGGACTCGAAGAAGACCCGCAAGGGCGGCAAGCGCGGAAAGAAGGGCCCTCTGGGCCGCCTCGCGCTTTTCTACCGCCAGGTCGTCGCGGAACTCCGCAAGGTCGTCTGGCCCACGCGAAGCCAGCTGTCGACGTACACCACTGTGGTGATTGTCTTCGTTGTCATCATGATCGGCCTTGTGACCGTGATTGACTATGGCTTCCAGGAAGCAGTCAAGTACGTCTTCGGCTGACTTTTTGTTCCACCCCATCTGTATCGCAGGAAGAAGCAGCCACCGTGTCTGACGCGAACCTGAACGACGCCTTCGAGTCCGAGTCCGTCGAGGACGAGCAGGACATCGTCGAGGCGGCCGACGAGGACCAGGCCGACGCTGCTGACGCCGAGGCCGGCCAGGCCGCCGAGGAGGCCGCGCTCCACGCCGAGGCCGACGAGGCCGATGACGCCGACGAGTCCGAGGACGACGAAGAGGCCGCCGACGAGGACGCCGAGTCCGACGACGACGCCGAAGAGGCCGCCGAGGACGAGGGCGACGACTCCGAGGACGCGGACGTCGAGGCCGAGGTCGAGGAGGCCGAGCCCGCCGCTCCGGTCGACCCGATCGCCGCGCTCCGCGAGGAGCTGCGCACCCTGCCCGGCGAGTGGTACGTCATCCACACCTACGCGGGCTACGAGAAGCGCGTCAAGGCCAACCTCGAGCAGCGTGCCGTCTCGCTGAACGTCGAGGAGTTCATCTACCAGGCCGAGGTGCCCGAGGAAGAGATCGTCCAGATCAAGAACGGCGAGCGCAAGAACGTCCGGCAGAACAAGCTGCCCGGTTACGTTCTCGTCCGCATGGATCTGACGAACGAGTCCTGGGGCGTCGTCCGCAACACGCCGGGCGTCACCGGCTTCGTGGGCAACGCCTACGACCCGTACCCGCTGACCCTGGACGAGATCGTCAAGATGCTCGCCCCGGAGGCCGAGGAGAAGGCCGCCCGCGAGGCCGCCGAGGCCGAGGGCAAGCCGGTTCCGGCCCGCAAGGTCACCGTCGAGGTCCTGGACTTCGAGGTGGGCGACTCGGTCACCGTCACCGACGGCCCCTTCGCGACCCTCCAGGCCACGATCAACGAGATCAACGCCGACTCGAAGAAGGTCAAGGGCCTCGTCGAGATCTTCGGTCGCGAGACCCCGGTCGAGCTCAGCTTCGACCAGATCCAGAAGAACTGATCCACACAGGTTTCCGACCAGGTCAGAGTGGCTCCCAGAGCCGCTCTGACCTGCTCGGTTTTTAGCCGCACGTCTATACCCGTTATCGTTGTGCGGTATGCCTCCGTCCGGAGACCGGACGGAACGGCTGAAAACTCTCACTAGGACCCGGAGAGAGCACATGCCTCCCAAGAAGAAGAAGATCACGGGGCTTATCAAGCTCCAGATCAACGCCGGTGCGGCCAACCCGGCCCCGCCGGTCGGCCCCGCGCTCGGTCAGCACGGCGTCAACATCATGGAGTTCTGCAAGGCCTACAACGCCGCGACCGAGTCGCAGCGTGGCATGGTCGTGCCGGTGGAGATCACGGTCTACGAGGACCGTTCCTTCACCTTCATCACCAAGACTCCGCCGGCTGCCAAGCTGATCCTCAAGGCCGCGGGTGTGGACAAGGGCTCCGGCGAGCCGCACAAGACCAAGGTCGCGAAGCTCACGGCCGCCCAGGTCCGCGAGATCGCCACGGTCAAGCTGCCCGACCTGAACGCCAACGACCTGGACGCCGCGTCGAAGATCATCGCCGGCACCGCCCGCTCCATGGGCATCACGGTCGAGGGCTGACAAGCCCCGTAAGTCCCCAGTGGTAGGGCCTGCGCCGGCCCGCACCACGACTCCCCCCTGAAACACACAGGAGCAGAAGTGAAGCGCAGCAAGTCTCTCCGCGCTGCGGACAGCAAGATCGACCGGGAGAAGCTCTACGCCCCGCTCGAGGCCGTCCGTATTGCCAAGGAGACCTCCACCACGAAGTTCGACGCCACCGTCGAGGTCGCCTTCCGCCTGGGTGTCGACCCGCGCAAGGCCGACCAGATGGTCCGTGGCACCGTGAACCTTCCGCACGGCACCGGCAAGACCGCCCGGGTCCTGGTCTTCGCGACCGGTGACCGTGCCGAGGCCGCGATCGCCGCTGGCGCCGACATCGTCGGCTCCGACGAGCTCATCGACGAGATCTCCAAGGGCAACCGCCTGAACGAGTTCGACGCCGTGGTGGCCACCCCGGACCTCATGGGCAAGGTCGGCCGCCTCGGCCGCGTCCTCGGCCCGCGTGGTCTGATGCCGAACCCGAAGACGGGCACCGTCACCCCCGACGTGGTGAAGGCCGTCAACGAGATCAAGGGCGGCAAGATCGAGTTCCGCGTCGACAAGCACTCGAACCTGCACTTCATCATCGGCAAGGTGTCGTTCGACGACGCGCAGCTGGTGGAGAACTACGGTGCGGCCCTGGAGGAGATCCTCCGTCTGAAGCCGTCCGCCGCCAAGGGTCGCTACATCAAGAAGGCCGCCATCGCCACCACGATGGGCCCCGGCATTCCGGTCGACTCGAACCGCACCCGCAACCTCCTCGTCGAGGAGGACCCGGCCGCGGTCTGAGTCTCCTGACTCAAGCGTCCTGAAACCGCCCCCCACGGCTCCTCGGAGCCGTGGGGGGCGGTTTTTCGTTCGGGTGCTGTCGGTACCGTGCGTTACGGTGCTGGGGACCGAAAAGCTTTGCGAACACATTGAAGACTGAGTGGGGTGGGGACGCATGAGCATGTCCGCATGGAAGCGCGCGGGCGTCTCGATGGCGGCCGTGGCGGTCATCGCCGGTGTGGCGGGCTGCCAGGACGGCGACGGCAAGGCGGCGGGTGCGAGCTCGGAGAAGCACCAGGCCGGCCAGACGCGCGACGAGATGACCAAGGTCATCCAGGCCGCCTACCGCAAGACCGCGGACGCCCGCTCCGCGAAGATCAAGATGACCATGGACATGAAGAACCCGGCGTCCCCCGAGGAATCGGGCACCACGGAGATGACCGGTGTCCAGTCGTGGAACCCGGGCGCCATGGACATCACCATGGCGGGCTCCGCGCTCGCCGGCGCCGGCCCGGGCGCTCCCAAGGAGTCCCGCATGATCCTGCTCGACCAGGTCATGTACGTGGACATGGGCGCCAAGCAGGCCGCCGAGATGGACGGCAAGCGCTGGATGAAGCTGGACCTCAAGGCGGCCGCCGAGGCCGCCGGCGACCCGGCCCTGCAGAACCAGATGGCCGGCGGCCTGGAGAACATGAACCAGGACCCCTCCCAGCAGCTCGCCCTGCTCCTGGAGTCGCCGAACCTGAAGCACATCGGCTCGGAGAAGATCAACGGCGCCGACGCCGAGCACTACAAGGGCAACCTCACCTTCGAGCAGATGCTGGACGCCAACAAGCAGTCCGAGCTGCTCGCGCCCAAGGACCGCGAGCAGCTCGTGGCCGCCATGAAGAAGATGGGCATGAAGGGCTACGACACCGAGGTCTGGGTCAACAAGGACGGCTACCCGTCCCGGATGGTCGTCGACGTCAAGATGGCCAAGGGCTCGATGCACATACGCACCGACTACACCGACTACGGCGCCAAGGCGGCCGTGCAGGCCCCGCCCGCCAAGGACACCTTCGACCTCTTCGAGATGCTCAAGGGACTCAAGGGCGGCGCCCCCCAGGGCTGATTTGCTCCTGGGCCGCCCCTTCACGTACGCTTCCACAGAAGCCAAAGACCGCTGGTCGTCGCTGCGCCCCTATAGGTGCGGTGGCCGAAGGATTCGCTGAGTGGCGAACGACCCGCGCAGGTGACTGTGGATGAGTTCCCGGATTTCGATCCGGTCGAGCTGAGCCCCGTGCGCCTGCGCCCGGGGCGTTCTGTTTTGTTCAGCCCCTTCCGTGCGGTCACATCACCCGGAAGGAGGCCGACGCTCTATGGCAAGGCCCGACAAGGCTGCCTCGGTGGCCGAGCTCGCGGACCAGTTCCGTGGCTCGAACGCCGCTGTGCTGACCGAGTACCGGGGTCTCACCGTTGCGCAGCTCAAGACGCTGCGTCGTTCGCTCGGTGAGAACGCCCAGTACGCCGTGGTGAAGAACACGCTGACCAAGATTGCGGCCAACGAGGCCGGGATCACCGCACTGGACGAGCACTTCGCTGGTCCGACCGCGGTCGCCTTCGTCACCGGTGACCCGGTGGAGTCGGCGAAGGCTCTGCGTGACTTCGCCAAGGAGAACCCGAACCTCATCATCAAGGCCGGTGTCCTTGACGGTAAGGCTCTCTCCGCCGACGAGATCAAGAAGCTCGCGGACCTCGAGTCCCGCGAGGTTCTGCTCAGCAAGCTGGCCGGCGCCTTCAAGGGCAAGCAGTCCCAGACTGCTTCGCTCCTCCAGGCGCTGCCGTCGAAGTTCGTCCGCACCGCGGAAGCGCTTCGCGTCAAGCTCGCCGAGCAGGGCGGTGCCGAGTAATTCGGCTCGCGCACTGATCCGCTCGCACATGTGAGCGGGTCACAGCGGGCCGTTACGCCCGCCTTTACATACATCCGGCACCTGCCGAATTAGTGGAAGGATCGCCCATCATGGCGAAGCTCTCTCAGGACGACCTCCTCGCCCAGTTCGAGGAGATGACCCTCATCGAGCTCTCCGAGTTCGTGAAGGCCTTCGAGGAGAAGTTCGACGTCACCGCCGCCGCGGCCGTCGCCGTTGCCGGCCCCGCGGGCGTCGGCCCGGCCGCCGAGGCGGCCGAGGAGCAGGACGAGTTCGACGTCATCCTCGAGGGTGCCGGCGACAAGAAGATCCAGGTCATCAAGGTCGTGCGCGAGCTCACCTCCCTGGGCCTCAAGGAGGCCAAGGACCTCGTCGACGGCACCCCGAAGCCGGTCCTCGAGAAGGTCGCGAAGGAGGCCGCCGAGAAGGCTGCCGAGTCCCTCAAGGCCGCCGGCGCCTCCGTCACGGTCAAGTAAGACCGTTTCGGCTCGCTGAGCTGACTCCTGCCCCCGTGTAACGCGGAGGCACCGAAAGGCGATCATCCATCTGGGTGGTCGCCTTTCGGCGTCCCCTGGGACCGCGTGGCGGCGGTCGTACGGGCCTCCGGATGCGGAGTATGGTGATCTTCGCCGTGCGCCGCGCACGGGCGGGGGCCTTGACGAACCGCACGCAGCGCGCAATTCTCAGGACGCGTCGTCACAACGATCCGTTTCCGAGGCATGGATCGACGATCGAACGGGCAGTATCGAGGTGCGCCACACGGCGCGTGGTACCGCGGAGTTGAGAACAACGAGGGTTGCGAAGAACTCGCCCTGGACATCAGTGGGCCAAGTGGCTACACTGTCCCTTTGCGCTGCCTGTTAACTGCCCCCTGCCCGTCACCAGGGGCATCCCCTCGCAACCGCTTCGCTGGTCGACCCACTCTGACCTGGCCTTTCAGCCACATCGGGAAACGTCTTCCAACAAGCTCCGCTAGGGACCGGTACGCGCGTAGTGAGTCCGAGCCCTCGGAAGGACCCCCTCTTGGCCGCCTCGCGCAACGCCTCGACCAATACGAACAACGGCGCCAGCACCGCCCCGCTGCGCATCTCCTTTGCAAAGATCAAGGAGCCCCTCGAGGTTCCGAACCTTCTCGCGCTCCAGACCGAGAGCTTCGACTGGCTGCTCGGCAACGCCGCCTGGAAGGGTCGCGTCGAGGCCGCTCTCGAGTCGGGACGGGATGTCCCCACGAAGTCCGGCCTGGAGGAGATCTTCGAGGAGATCTCCCCGATCGAGGACTTCTCCGGGTCGATGTCGCTGACGTTCCGCGACCACCGCTTCGAGCCGCCGAAGAACTCGATCGACGAGTGCAAGGACCGTGACTTCACCTACGGTGCCCCGCTCTTCGTGACCGCCGAGTTCACGAACAACGAGACCGGCGAGATCAAGTCCCAGACGGTCTTCATGGGCGACTTCCCGCTCATGACCAGCAAGGGCACCTTCGTCATCAACGGCACCGAGCGTGTCGTCGTGTCGCAGCTCGTCCGTTCCCCCGGCGTCTACTTCGACTCCTCCATCGACAAGACGTCCGACAAGGACATCTTCTCGGCCAAGATCATCCCGTCCCGGGGTGCCTGGCTGGAGATGGAGATCGACAAGCGCGACATGGTCGGTGTCCGCATCGACCGCAAGCGCAAGCAGTCCGTCACCGTCCTGCTCAAGGCGCTCGGCTGGACCACCGAGCAGATCCTGCAGGAGTTCGGCGAGTACGAGTCCATGCGCGCCACCCTGGAGAAGGACCACACCCAGGGTCAGGACGACGCGCTGCTCGACATCTACCGCAAGCTGCGCCCGGGCGAGCCGCCGACGCGCGAGGCCGCCCAGACGCTGCTCGAGAACCTGTACTTCAACCCGAAGCGCTACGACCTCGCGAAGGTCGGCCGCTACAAGGTCAACAAGAAGCTGGGTGCGGACGAGCCGCTGAACGCGGGCGTCCTCACGACCGACGACGTCATCGCCACGATCAAGTACCTGGTCAAGCTCCACGCGGGCGAGACCGAGACGATCGGCGCCAGCGGCACGGAGATCGTCGTCGAGCCCGACGACATCGACCACTTCGGCAACCGTCGTCTGCGCAACGTCGGCGAGCTCATCCAGAACCAGGTCCGCACGGGTCTGGCTCGTATGGAGCGCGTCGTGCGTGAGCGCATGACCACCCAGGACGTCGAGGCGATCACGCCGCAGACCCTGATCAACATCCGGCCGGTCGTCGCCTCCATCAAGGAGTTCTTCGGCACCAGCCAGCTGTCGCAGTTCATGGACCAGAACAACCCGCTGTCCGGGCTGACGCACAAGCGTCGTCTGTCCGCGCTCGGCCCGGGTGGTCTGTCCCGTGAGCGGGCCGGCTTCGAGGTCCGAGACGTGCACCCGTCCCACTACGGACGCATGTGCCCGATCGAGACCCCCGAAGGCCCGAACATCGGTCTGATCGGTTCGCTCGCCTCGTACGGCCGGATCAACCCCTTCGGCTTCATCGAGACGCCGTACCGCAAGGTCGTCGACGGCCAGGTCACCGACGAGGTCGACTACGTCACCGCCGACGAGG
Source organism: Streptomyces sp. NPDC093111 (assembly GCF_040683955.1). Lineage (NCBI taxonomy): Bacteria > Bacillati > Actinomycetota > Actinomycetes > Kitasatosporales > Streptomycetaceae > Streptomyces > Streptomyces sp. NPDC093111. Next base: position 514,747 of record NZ_JBFBNW010000001.1, read on the forward strand.
AGGACCGCTTCGTCATCGCCCAGGCGAACGCGACCCTGAACGACGAGCTCCAGTTCACCGAGCCTCGCGTCCTGGTCCGTAAGCGTGGCGGCGAGGTCGACTACGTCCTCCCGGCCGACGTGGACTACATGGACGTCTCGCCGCGCCAGATGGTGTCGGTCGCGACCGCCATGATCCCGTTCCTCGAGCACGACGACGCCAACCGTGCCCTCATGGGCGCGAACATGATGCGTCAGGCCGTCCCGCTGATTAAGTCGGAGGCCCCGCTCGTCGGCACCGGCATGGAGTACCGCTGCGCCACCGACGCCGGCGACGTGCTCAAGGCCGAGAAGGACGGTGTCGTCCAGGAGCTGTCGGCCGACTACATCACGGTCGCCAACGACGACGGCACGTACATCACGTACCGCCTGCACAAGTTCTCCCGCTCGAACCAGGGCACCTCGGTCAACCAGAAAGTCGTCGTCGACGAGGGCGACCGGGTCATCGAGGGCCAGGTGCTGGCCGACGGTCCCGCCACCGAAGACGGCGAGATGGCGCTCGGCAAGAACCTGCTCGTGGCGTTCATGCCGTGGGAGGGCCACAACTACGAGGACGCGATCATCCTGTCGCAGCGCCTCGTGCAGGACGACGTCCTCTCCTCGATCCACATCGAGGAGCACGAGGTCGACGCCCGTGACACCAAGCTGGGCCCGGAGGAGATCACCCGGGACATCCCGAACGTCTCCGAGGAGGTCCTCGCCGACCTCGACGAGCGCGGCATCATCCGCATCGGTGCGGACGTCGTCGCCGGCGACATCCTCGTCGGCAAGGTCACGCCCAAGGGTGAGACCGAGCTGACCCCCGAGGAGCGCCTGCTCCGCGCGATCTTCGGTGAGAAGGCGCGCGAGGTGCGTGACACCTCGCTGAAGGTCCCGCACGGCGAGATCGGCAAGGTCATCGGCGTCCGCGTCTTCGACCGCGAGGAGGGCGACGAGCTTCCTCCGGGCGTGAACCAGCTGGTCCGCGTCTACGTCGCCCAGAAGCGCAAGATCACCGATGGTGACAAGCTCGCCGGCCGTCACGGCAACAAGGGTGTCATCTCCAAGATCCTTCCGATCGAGGACATGCCGTTCCTCGAGGACGGCACCCCGGTCGACATCATCCTCAACCCGCTGGGTGTCCCGTCCCGAATGAACCCGGGACAGGTCCTGGAGATCCACCTCGGCTGGCTCGCCAGCCGCGGCTGGGACGTCTCCGGCCTCGCGGACGAGTGGGCGCAGCGCCTCCAGGCCATCGGTGCCGACCAGGTCGCCCCCGGCACCAACGTCGCCACCCCGGTCTTCGACGGTGCGCGTGAGGACGAGCTCGCGGGCCTGCTGAACCACACCATCCCGAACCGCGACGGCGAGCGCATGGTGCTCCCGACCGGTAAGGCGAGGCTGTTCGACGGCCGCTCCGGCGAGCCGTTCCCGGACCCGATCTCGGTCGGGTACATGTACATCCTCAAGCTGCACCACCTGGTCGACGACAAGCTCCACGCGCGTTCGACCGGCCCGTACTCGATGATCACCCAGCAGCCGCTGGGTGGTAAGGCCCAGTTCGGTGGCCAGCGCTTCGGTGAGATGGAGGTGTGGGCGCTGGAGGCTTATGGCGCCGCGTACGCCCTCCAGGAGCTGCTGACGATCAAGTCCGACGACGTGACCGGCCGCGTGAAGGTCTACGAGGCCATCGTCAAGGGCGAGAACATCCCTGAGCCCGGCATCCCCGAGTCCTTCAAGGTGCTCATCAAGGAGATGCAGTCCCTGTGCCTCAACGTGGAGGTGCTGTCCTCGGACGGCATGTCCATCGAGATGCGCGACACCGACGAGGACGTCTTCCGCGCAGCGGAGGAGCTCGGCATCGACCTGTCCCGGCGCGAGCCGAGCAGCGTCGAAGAGGTCTGACGGGAGTTCGGCCGGGGGCTCAGCATGAGCCCCCGGCCGGCCCCAGGACCCCCGTATCAGACCCACAGCCTTACAACCCTGAGAGGGATTGACGCATAGTGCTCGACGTCAACTTCTTCGACGAGCTCCGGATCGGTCTGGCCACCGCTGACGACATCCGTCAGTGGAGCCACGGCGAGGTCAAGAAGCCGGAGACCATCAACTACCGCACCCTGAAGCCCGAGAAGGACGGACTCTTCTGCGAGAAGATCTTCGGTCCGACCCGGGACTGGGAGTGCTACTGCGGCAAGTACAAGCGTGTCCGCTTCAAGGGCATCATCTGTGAGCGGTGTGGCGTCGAGGTCACCCGCGCCAAGGTGCGCCGTGAGCGGATGGGCCACATCGAGCTCGCCGCTCCCGTCACCCACATCTGGTACTTCAAGGGCGTCCCGTCGCGCCTTGGATACCTGCTCGACCTCGCCCCGAAGGACCTCGAGAAGGTCATCTACTTCGCGGCGTACATGATCACGTTCGTCGACGACGAGCGCCGGACGCGCGACCTGCCCTCGCTCGAGGCGCACGTCTCCGTCGAGCGCCAGCAGATCGAGAACCGTCGCGACTCCGACCTGGAGAACCGCGCCAAGAAGCTGGAGAACGACCTCGGCGAGCTTGAGGCCGAGGGCGCCAAGGCCGACGTGCGCCGCAAGGTGCGCGAGGGTGCCGAGCGTGAGATGAAGCAGCTGCGCGACCGTGCGCAGCGCGAGATCGACCGCCTGGACGAGGTCTGGACCCGCTTCAAGAACCTCAAGGTCCAGGACCTGGAGGGCGACGAGCTCCTCTACCGCGAGCTGCGTGACCGCTTCGGCACGTACTTCGACGGTTCGATGGGTGCCGCGGCGCTGCAGAAGCGCCTGGAGTCCTTCGACCTGGAGGAGGAGGCCGAGCGCCTCCGCGAGATCATCCGTACCGGCAAGGGCCAGAAGAAGACCCGCGCGCTCAAGCGCCTCAAGGTCGTCTCCGCGTTCCTGCAGACCAGCAACAAGCCCAACGGCATGGTGCTCGACTGCGTGCCGGTCATCCCGCCGGACCTGCGTCCGATGGTGCAGCTGGACGGTGGCCGCTTCGCGACCTCCGACCTGAACGACCTGTACCGCCGCGTGATCAACCGCAACAACCGTCTGAAGCGTCTGCTCGACCTCGGTGCCCCCGAGATCATCGTGAACAACGAGAAGCGGATGCTCCAGGAGGCGGTCGACGCCCTCTTCGACAACGGCCGTCGCGGTCGCCCGGTCACGGGCCCCGGCAACCGTCCGCTGAAGTCCCTCAGCGACATGCTGAAGGGCAAGCAGGGTCGATTCCGTCAGAACCTGCTCGGCAAGCGTGTGGACTACTCCGCGCGTTCCGTCATCGTCGTCGGCCCGCAGCTCAAGCTGCACCAGTGCGGTCTGCCGAAGGCCATGGCGCTGGAGCTCTTCAAGCCGTTCGTGATGAAGCGCCTGGTCGACCTGAACCACGCGCAGAACATCAAGTCGGCGAAGCGGATGGTCGAGCGCGGCCGCACGGTCGTGTACGACGTCCTCGAAGAGGTCATCGCCGAGCACCCGGTTCTGCTGAACCGTGCGCCCACGCTGCACCGACTCGGCATCCAGGCCTTCGAGCCCCAGCTGGTCGAGGGCAAGGCCATCCAGATCCACCCGCTCGTCTGCACCGCGTTCAACGCGGACTTCGACGGTGACCAGATGGCCGTCCACCTGCCGCTCTCCGCGGAGGCGCAGGCCGAGGCCCGCATCCTGATGCTGTCCTCGAACAACATCCTCAAGCCCGCCGACGGCCGTCCGGTGACGATGCCGACCCAGGACATGGTCCTCGGTCTGTTCTTCCTCACCACCGACGGTGAGCTCCGTGACACCAAGGGCGAGGGCCGCGCGTTCGGCTCCACGGCCGAGGCGATCATGGCGTTCGACGCCGGCGAGCTGGCGCTGCAGTCCCCGATCGACATCCGCTTCCCGATCGGCACCGTCCCGCCGCGCGGCTGGGTTCCCCCGGTCGCCGAGGAGGGCGAGCCGGAGTGGCAGCAGGGTGATTCGTTCCGGATCCGGACGACCCTGGGCCGCGCGCTCTTCAACGAGCTGCTGCCCGAGGACTACCCGTTCGTCGACTACTCGGTGGGCAAGAAGCAGCTCTCCGAGATCGTCAACGACCTGGCCGAGCGCTACCCCAAGGTCATCGTGGCGGCGACGCTCGACAACCTGAAGGCGTCGGGCTTCTTCTGGGCGACCCGTTCCGGTGTCACCGTGGCCATCTCCGACGTCGTCGTTCCCGAGGCGAAGAAGGAGATCGTCAAGGGTTACGAGGCGCAGGACGAGAAGGTCCAGAAGCAGTACGAGCGCGGTCTGATCACCAAGGAAGAGCGCACGCAGGAGCTCATCGCGATCTGGACCAAGGCGACCAACGAGGTCGCCGAGGCGATGAACGCGAACTTCCCCAAGACGAACCCCATCTTCATGATGGTTGACTCGGGTGCCCGAGGAAACATGATGCAGATGCGACAGATCGCCGGTATGCGTGGTCTGGTGTCGAACGCGAAGAACGAGACGATCCCGCGTCCCATCAAGGCGTCCTTCCGTGAGGGCCTCTCCGTCCTCGAGTACTTCATCTCGACGCACGGTGCCCGTAAGGGTCTCGCCGACACCGCCCTGCGTACCGCCGACTCGGGTTACCTGACCCGTCGTCTGGTGGACGTCTCGCAGGACGTGATCATCCGCGAGGAGGACTGTGGCACCGAGCGCGGTCTGAAGCTGAAGATCGCCGAGCGCGCCGCGGACGGCAGCCTGCGCAAGACGGACGACGTCGAGACCTCCGTGTACGCACGGATGCTCGCCGAGGACGTCGTCGTGGACGGCAAGGTCATCGCGCCGGCCAACGTCGACCTGGGCGATGTGCTCATCGACGCGCTGGTCAACGCGGGCGTCGAGGAGGTCAAGACCCGCTCGGTCCTGACCTGTGAGTCGGCCGTCGGCACCTGTGCCTTCTGCTACGGCCGCTCGCTGGCCACCGGCAAGCTGGTCGACATCGGTGAGGCGGTCGGCATCATCGCCGCCCAGTCCATCGGTGAGCCCGGTACCCAGCTGACGATGCGTACCTTCCACACCGGTGGTGTGGCCGGTGACGACATCACCCAGGGTCTGCCCCGTGTCGTCGAGCTCTTCGAGGCTCGTCAGCCCAAGGGTGTCGCCCCGATCTCGGAGGCGGCCGGCCGCGTCCGCATCGAGGAGACCGAGAAGACCAAGAAGATCGTCATCACCCCGGACGACGGCACCGACGAGACGGCGTTCCCGATCTCGAAGCGCGCCCGTCTGCTCGTGGGCGAGGGCGACCACGTCGAGGTGGGCCAGAAGCTCACCGTGGGTGCCACCAACCCGCACGACGTGCTGCGGATCCTCGGCCAGCGTGCCGTCCAGGTCCACCTGGTCGGCGAGGTCCAGAAGGTCTACAACTCGCAGGGTGTGTCTATCCACGACAAGCACATCGAGATCATCATCCGGCAGATGCTGCGCCGCGTGACGATCATCGAGTCGGGCGACGCGGAGCTGCTGCCCGGCGAGCTGGTCGAGCGTTCGAAGTTCGAGACCGAGAACCGTCGTGTGGTCCAGGAAGGCGGCCACCCGGCCTCCGGCCGTCCGCAGCTGATGGGTATCACCAAGGCCTCGCTGGCGACGGAGTCCTGGCTGTCGGCCGCCTCCTTCCAGGAGACGACCCGAGTCCTGACGGATGCGGCGATCAACGCCAAGTCCGACAGCCTCATCGGCCTCAAGGAGAACGTCATCATCGGTAAGCTCATCCCGGCCGGTACGGGTCTGTCCCGCTACCGCAACATCCGGGTGGAGCCGACCGAGGAGGCCAAGGCCGCGATGTACTCGGCCGTCGGCTACGACGACATCGACTACTCGCCGTTCGGCACCGGCTCCGGCCAGGCCGTTCCGCTGGAGGACTACGACTACGGTCCGTACAACCAGTAAGCGAGTCGCTTGACCGAAGGGCGGTCACCCCGAGAGGGGTGGCCGCCCTTCGGCGTTCGCCCACCCCGGAGGGGTCAGCGCGCGGTCAGCTCCCAGGCCGTGACGGCGACCGTGGCCACCGCGGCGAGGGCGCCGATGCTGGCGAGCGGCCAGCGGGAGCGCTCCAGGGCGTCGAGCCGCGCCTCGTGGTCGGCGAGCTGCTTGTCGGTCTGGTCGCTGCGCTGGACCAGCAGGGCGAGCGAGCCGTCGACGCGGGCGAAGCCGGCCTCCAGGGTGCCGCGCAGCCGTTCCAGTTCGAGCGCGACGGCGACCGGGTCGTTCGGGTCAGACTCGGTCATCGGCCGCCTCCGGAAGGGTGTCCGGGCGGACCTCCGGGTCGGCCGCGGGCGCGAGCTCGTGGACCGGAGCGAGCTCCCGGGCCGGTGCCGGAACCGGGTCGACGCGCAGCCAGGACGGCAGCAGCGCCTGGAAGGCCGGGAAGGCCATCACCCGGGTGAGGGCGCCGGCGACGGCCAGGGCCGCCGCGACCCAGGGGAGGGTCGCGGGGATGCCGGAGGCGTCGACCAGGGCCGGCAGCACCACGGCGATGCCGACGGCGGTCTGCAGCACGGTGCGGACCGTGCGCTTGGCGGCTTCGGACATGGGTGGTTCTCCTTGCGTGGGGGTTCGGTGCGAGGGGGTTACTGGACGTAGGGGACCTTCAGCGCGTTCCAGGAGGCGCGGCCCGGCCAGCCGTCGGCGTCGGTGCCGGAGAAGCCGAGCTTCCGCTGCCAGGCGGCGTACGACTGGCGGTCGGCCTCGGACCAGCGCGGGCTCGGCCCGACCTGGTACCGGCCGCAGCCCTCGGCGGTCAGCCGCCGGCCCATCGCGGTGACGACGGGCGAGCTGGGCGTGGTCCGGAAGAAGGCGGTCCCGGGGAACGGCTGGTAGCGCGGGGCGGCCGGCTTGGGGGCGGTGGGCTTGGCGGCCGGGGCGGAGCCGAGCCGCTTCTGGACCCGCTCGCGCATGCCCGGCATGCCGAAGCCGCGGGGGTCGTTCTTCCAGTCGGACCACTCGGAGTGACCGATCACGGACTTGGCGCCCCAGCTGTGGGCGCGGCACAGGGCGGCCGACACCCGCTCGATGGCGTCGAGCTGGGCGGGCGGCCAGGGGTCGCTGCCGTTGCCGAGGTTGATGCACTCGAAGCCGTAGAAGCGGGCGTTGCCGTCGACGGCGCCGGGGCTGCCCTGGTGGGCGCGCGGCGTGGGCGGGCGGTCCCCGTAGGTCTCGCTGGTCACGGCCTGGAGGACGGACGGGTCGCCGCCGCCGGCGTGGTTGGCCCGGCCGCTCGCGACCAGGTGGACCGAGCCGTCCTTGGCGATCACGCCGTGGCAGAGCGGGCCGGGCAGGCCCGCGTAGCCGTCGTAGCAGAGGGCGACGGTGTTCTCCGTGCCGGCCGAGACGGTGTGGTGGATCATCACACCGGTCACGGGGCCCCAGGCGCCGTGGCCGTTGCGGTTGTGGGTGCGCCAGCCGTCGTGCTCGACGACGGTGACGCCTTCGGCGCGGAGTGCCGCGACGAAGCGGTCCGCGGACAGGGGAGTGGCCATCTGTGTCCTCCGGGCATGCGAAAACCCCGGCCGGATCGGCACGGGGCGTGGGACGTACGGGGGCGGGCGGGGCGGCCCGCGGGGCGCTACGGGGCCGGGGCCGGGGCGGCCGGCGCCCAGGTGGCGCAGAGCGCGGTGTAGGCGGTGCGGCGGTTCTCGAAGTCGGCGAGCGCCAGGTCGACGGCCCGCCGGACCGCGGTCGGGTCGGGGACGGCCGGGTTGCCGTCCTGGGCGGTGACCACGACGAGGGCGCTGCCGCGCAGGACGGCGTCGCCGGAGCCGTTCTCGGCGAAGGCGGCCGAGACGTGGACCGACGGGTACTGGCCGGTGACCGGGTCCCGGTCGAGGGCGCCGCCGAAGGAGTTGTCGTAGACGCGGATGTCGAGGGTGTGGCCGTTCTCGGTCACCCGGGCGCGGCCCGCGTAGTCGATGGCCACGCCCCAGGGCTGGGTGGGGTCGATGTTCATGGGGTGCTCCTCTTGCTCCTGGACGGGCCGGTCAGCTCTGGGTGCCGTAGATGAGGACGGGCTGGGCGTAGACGGTGCCGCCGGAGGCCAGGGCCTGGATCTCGATCTTCATGGTCTGGCTGAACCGGGTCTTGAAGTCGCCCGGCAGCAGGCCGGTGTAGTCGTACGTGGTGCCCGCGGTGACGGTGGGGCCGAACTGCACGTCGTCGACCATGACCCGGACCTGGCCGGTCGCGCCGGCGCCGGCCGCGGTGCTCAGCGAGATGCGCATCTTCGGCTGCCAGATCGGGTTGAAGGACCGGGCGACGGTGGTGAAGGAGCCGTTGGCGGTCTGCGGCCAGCGGGTGGTGCTGGTGTCCTTCGGGGGCATCAGCGCGAGCCAGGGCCGGGCGAGGCCGCCGGTCACGATGTCGTCCGAGAAGATCTCGTGGACGTACCCGTCGTACATCCGGATCACCGGCCGGGCGGGCACGCTGTTCGGGTCGGGGCGGATCTCGTTGAGCGGCGGCCGGGTGTTGACGGCGGTGGACAGGGCCTTCAGCCGGCGCTCCATCTGGTTGAGCCGGTCGATGATGTCCTCGGGCAGCTGGGGCATCAGGCCTCCTCGAGGTAGAGCTCGGCGGTGTCGGGGCGGCCCCGCTCCGGGGGCGTGATCTTGACGCCGATGATGCGGTAGCGGGCGTCGAGACCGTTGGAGAACCACTCGTCGGTGATCCGGATGCGGGCCACCCGCCCGAGCAGCGTCGGCGGGACGATCCCGCCGAGGTGGATGCTGACCTCGGGGATCAGGACGGCGCCGCGGGCCTCGGCGAGTTCGGCGGCGGCCACCTGGTTGAGGGTGAGCTGGTCGCCGATCTCGTTGTGGTCCGAGGACAGGTCGATCCTGGGCCAGCCGTCGACGAGCAGTCCGGTGTCGACCTGCTCGGCGGAGAACAGCGGCCGGGACTCGGCGCCGGCGTTGGAGTTCACCGAGGCGCCGCGGGCCATCGCCGTGGTGCCGCCGCGGGTCGCGTCGTTCGGGAAGGAGTACGACAGGATGACGCCGGGCCGGTCGAAGAGCAGGTCGGTGGCGCCGGTACGGATCTTGGGCGAGCCGAGCCGGAGCTGCCGGACGCGCTTGCCGTCGTCCGGGTCCCGGTAGACCAGGATCTGGTACTCGAAGCCGTTCTGGAGGCCGGCGAGCTGGTCCACGGCCTCCTGGTAGACCGTCTCGTCGCCGAGGCGGTAGTTGACCGTCCGCTTGGTGTCGGAGGTCTCCTCGCCCATGGTGACCGTGAAGCAGCCCGGGGGCTTGGTGAGCTCGGTCCACAGCTTGCGGGCGATCTCCAGCTGGTCGGTGTCGGTGTACGCGATGTCGGTGCGGATGCGCCGGCGGGCCGCGTACGAGTCGAAGGTGGCGGCCTGCAGGGACAGGGTGAGCACCCCGCGCCCGCTGGACTGGAGGGTGGTGGTCCAGATGATGCCGCCCCACCACAGGTCGCCGCCGCGCTCCAGGTAGATCGCGGTGCGGCCCTCGCGGACCTTCTTGACCCGCTCGGCGATCTCCTGGTTGGGGATGGGGATGGTGCCGGACAGGGAGCCGGCCTTGCCGATGTAGTCGTCGAAGGAGACGTCGCGCAGCGGCAGGATGTCGATGGTCTGGTCGGTGATCAGGTCGCAGAAGATGGCCCGGTAGGGCGTGTCGAGTGCCATCACGGGCCTCCTTACAGGACGTAGGTGGCGGAGACGCGGATGTTGCGTCCGGCGGCCAGCTGGCCGTTGGGGGACCAGGTGCGCAGGTCGATCTGGCCGTTGGTGCTGATGTTGGCGCCGCCCGAGCCGAAGCCGTCGCAGGCGACGGCCTCGAAGGAGATGCCGGGGCGCCAGCCGGCGGGCAGGGTGCAGATCGGCTCGTCGCTGATCTGGCCGGTGTTGTCGGCGGTGACGGTGGGGCCGGTGCGGGTGACGGTGACGGTCATGGTGCACAGGCCGTTCTTGGTCCTGCGGCCGTAGAACTGGACGACTCCCCAGTTGGGGAGCGGGGTGGCCCCGCTGGTGACGTTCTCGTTCTCCACCGGCGGCTGGTAGTTCGCCCACGAGGTGCCGGTCCAGCGCTGGAGGTTGCCGCCGCTGTCGCGGTACTGGCCGTTGTAGGAGCCGGTCGACACGGTGCCGCTGGGGGCGATGCCGCCGATCTCCTTCGGGTAGGCGACCCAGACGGTGCCGTCCCAGCGCTGGAGGAAGTGGGCGTTGTCGTTGTCCTGGTACTGGCCCGGGTAGGAGCCGGCCACGCCCGCGTTGTTGTAGACGGGCAGGATGCCGCCGGACGCGACGATGGTCTGGCGCAGGTCGGTGGAGGCGCCGCCGACCCAGTCGATGCCGCCGGTGCCGGCGGAGGCGCCCTTCTTGACCAGGACGGAGAACAGGACCAGCGAGCGCGCCGGGGCGGTCGGCAGGACCGGGACGGCCGCCGGCTGGCCCTTGATGATCTCGATGCCGGCCGTGTACTTGCCGAGGGCGTCGACGTCGTTGTCGTACACGCGCACGACGACCAGGTCGAGCCGCGGGTTGAGCGGGTCGCCGTCGCCGAAGGTGATGACGACGTCCTCGTCGAGGGCGACCGGGTAGGCGCCGTCGGTGTTGCCGCCCTGGATGACGGCCTTGCCGTGGTAGACGATGGCCGTCATCGGGCCGTTGGAGCTCATCCAGAGCCCGCCGACGCGGAACTTGCCGTCGTACGTGCCGGGCAGGACGCCCGAGCGTACGCCGAGCGGGTTGACGGGGGTGGTGGCGCCGATGGCGGTGATGCGGGTGTTCTGTCGGGTCTGACCGGTGGGCAGCAGCCAGCCGGGGCGTACGGGCATGGATCTCTCCTCGGGAGGGGGCGGACGGGCGGCTCAGTACTGCGGGGTGACCTGGATGTACGAGTTGTCGAACCAGGCCCGCACGTTCGCGTTGGAGGTCCGGAAGTACGCGGTGACCGTGTAGGTCTGACCCGGCGTCAGGGCGTAGAGCCGCTGGACGGTCCCGACCGACTGGGCGTCCGTCGGGTCGGCGGACTTGGAGGACATCGCGGCCAGTTCGTCCTCCACCTCGCGGACCACGGTGGCGCCCTGGGTGATCCGCACGCACATGAAGGCCGAGCTGGCGATGCCCGTGGTGCCGGTGGCCAGGCTGAGCTCCATCCGGGAGCCGAAGCTGAGGATGGCCTGCTTGGACTCGGGGGCGACGAAGGTCACCGCGAGCGGGTTCTCGGCCCGCTCGACGAGCGCGTTCACGTAGGTCGTGGAGACGGTGTAGCCGGCGTCCAGCGAGTCGTTGAAGTACGGGCCGGGGTACGCCGGCGCCCAGGCCGAGCCGGTCCAGCGCTGGAGCGGGCCGTCGGCGACGGCGCGGTACTGCCCGTTGTAGGTGCCGGCGCTCGCGGTGGGCACGGAGTTCGGCACGATGCCGCCGACGGCCTGCGGGTACGCGACCCACTTGCCGCCGTCCCAGCGCTGGAACTGGTCGTTCGCGGTGTCCTGGTACTGGCCCGGGTAGGCGCCCGGCAGCACCGCGTTCTCGACCGGCAGGATGCCGCCGACCGCGACGACCGGGGTGCGCAGGTCCTTCAGGGCGCTGTTCCACGGGATGCCGCCGTTGCCCGCGCTGGCGCCGGCCGGGACGGTCACCTCGTACAGCGGGAGGCTGCGCGGCGGGGCGACCGGGGCCTTCGGGGTCTGCTCGGCGACGCCCTGGATGACCTCGATCTTGGCCTCGTTGCGGGTGGAGCCGTCGTAGAGGTTGTCGTAGATCTTCAGGACGACCAGGTCGATGCGCCCGTACTGGGCGTTGCCCACGGCGAAGGTGACCTGCTCGGCGGCGGGCAGGGTGACCGGGTAGACGCCCTGGGAGATGTCTCCCTGGATGACGGCCCGGCCCTCGGAGACGGTCGCGGCCATGGCGGACGCGTTCGTCATCCAGAAGCCGGAGAGGCGCCACTGGCCTCCGTAGGAGCCGGGCAGGACGCCGGAACGCACCTGTACGGGGTTGATCATCGTGGTCGGCGTCTGGGTGAGCCGGGTGTCCTCGCGGGTCTGGCCGGTCTCGGCGACCCAGCTGCTGCGCAGGTTCATGGGGTTCTCCAAAGGAGGGGCGGTGGAGCGGGGATCAGGACTTGAGCCACTCGGCGGTGAGGGTGCAGGCGTAGCCGGAGCCGCCGAGCGTCTTGATCGGCGCGGTGTGGCTGTGGTAGCCGGCGAGCTGCAGGGTGTCGCCGGCGACGAGGCGCATCACGCCCGTACCGCCGACGGAGATGGCGCCGTTGCCGGCCGGGACGAGCCAGGTCGTACGGGACTGGCCGACGCCGCTGACCGAGATGCGGGCGCCGCGCATGCCGGTCTGGGAGTCGTTGGCCCAGGTGGCCTGGCCGGAGACGCGCCACCAGCCGGTGCGGGGCACGACGTAGGTGGTGGTCCCGTTCCAGCCGCGGCTGTCGTCGATCTCGATGGTCGGCAGGGTGAGCACGGTCCACACGTTGGGCGGGACGGTCTGCTGCTCGCCGGACAGCCACTGCGTGACGCCGAGCAGGATCTTCGCGGTGCCCTCGGCGTACTGCCAGTTCGTGCCGTCCCAGCGCTGGAGGGTCCCGGCGTTGTCGCGGTACTGGCCGGTGTAGCTGCCGGTGGACACCAGGGTCCCGGGCGCGATGCCGCCGTTGGCGCGGGGGTACGAGACCCAGGTCGCGCCGTCCCAGCGTTGGAGCATGCCGCTCGTGTCGCGGTACTGGCCGACGTACGCGCCCTTGAAGCCGCTCGTCGGCAGGATGCCGCCGAGCGCCACCACCGGCCAGTGCTGGGTGGTGACGCCGCCGGTGGTCCAGGCGATGCCGCCGGTGCCGGCCGAGGTGCCCTTGGGGACCCGGACCGTGTACAGCGGCTGGGTGCTGCCGGGGCCGCTGGCCGGGGCGACCGGCTGGGCCGCCGGCGTGCCCTTGACCAGGCGGACGACGGCGTCGGTGACGCCGGTCTTGTCGTAGGCGTCGTCGATGACGGCCAGTTCGATCAGGTCGATCCGGTCGTACTGCGGATCGCCGTCCGGGACGGTGATCGTCTCCGGCGAGATCGCGGCGACCAGGTAGGCGCCCTGACGGGTCTCGTCACCCTGGATGATCGCCCGGCCGGTGCCGATGGCGCACTGCATGGCGGACGTCGCGGTCAGCACGAAGCCGCCCGGCACGATGCCCTGCCGGGAGCGGAGCGGGGTCTCCTCGGGGCTCTGGCCGCTCGGGGTGAGCAGAGCGGCCAGGGTGAGACGGGTGTCCTCGCGGGTCTGGCCCGTGGGCTGGAGCCAGGCGGCCCGTACGGTCATGGTTCACCTCTTTCTACGGGGTGGGTCACTGGCCCTCGGTCACCACTCGGCGCTGCGCCAGCGGACCGTCATCAGGGCTTCGGGAGTGGCCGCGTCGGGCCGGAAGGCCAGTTCGGTGCGGCCGGGTTCGAGGAGGAACAGCTCCTCGGGGCTGGAGTCGGCCATCGCGGTGTGGCGGCGGGAGGCGGTGTTGTTGAGGAGCACGGTGCCGTTGGCGGTGTCGACGATCAGCTCGTCGCCGGCGGCCAGGTCGATGGCGTACCGCAGGCGGCGCCGGCTGACCCGTTCGGTGACGGTCGGCATGGAGCACGGGCCGCGGAAGACGATCACCGGGTGGGTGGCGGCGGAGCCGGTGTTCACGGCGACGGCGTCACCGGTGGACTTGGCCTCGCCCCAGCTGAGCGGCCAGGTCAGCGGCCAGACCAGGCCCGACTCCGGCTGCGGCGGGGTGGTGGAGGCGGACTGCTCGTTGACGGTGTAGCGGCGCGGGTCGGTGGCGAGCCACTGGATCGACATCTTGGAGCTGCCCTGGGTGGCGAAGCCCTGGTCGGCGGGGACCACGCGCTGCGCGATCCGGGCGCGGACGGAGAGCATCTCGCCGTGCAGCCGGACGGTGAGCCAGCGCTCCTCGTCGAGGAGGGCGAGCGCCTGGCGCAGGGCGCGGATGGCCTCGCCGGCCTGGTTCCACTCCGGCATCAGGACGATCGTGCCGCCGATCTTGCGCGGCTTGGCGTAGCGGGAGCCCGGCCAGGCACCGTGCGAGGTGGGCCGGTCGGCGTCGGAGGAGTCGTACTCGGGCAGGTCCTCCCAGCCCTGGAGCCCGCTCCGGTCCACGGCGAACGGCGTACCGGGCCCGATGAGCAGCCCGGCCCACTGCAGCTGCCCGTCCTGGGTGATCAGCGAGCCGGGCGCGAGGTCGGCGGTGAAGTTGCTTCCGGCATAGGTGGTGCTGGTCTCGGCCATGAGGCCGTCACCTCACTTCTGAGGGGTGTCGGGTGGGTGGGGGCGGCGTCAGGCGTGGGCGGCCATGAGGAAGAGCAGGTCCTCGGCGGTCGAGCGGGGGCCGGCGCCGGGGTCTTCGTGGAAGTCCCGGACGCGGTGGGGCGGCCGGGGCGCCTCGTTGATCGCCGGGACGCTGCGGTTCTCCAGCACGGTGAGGGGGTCGATGCGCGGCGCGGAGTCGGCGCCGGGGAAGACGACACCGCCTTCGGCGAGCATCGGGATCTTGGGGATGTCGACGCCGAAGTGCTTGCCGAGGAAGTCGAAGCTCAGCTTGTTGAGGCCGTCGATGATCCAGTTGGCGAAGGCGATGAGGCCGTCGATGGGGCCCTTGACGACGCCGACGACGGCGGTGAGGGCGCCCTTGATCAGTTCGCCCATGCCGTGCAGGGCCTTGCCCACCGCGTCCTTGGCGTTGCTGAAGAACCCGGGGATCTTGTCGGTGAAGAGGGACAGGAACGGGTGGAGGACGTTCTTGACGGAGCCGATCGTGCTGGAGGCGATGGAGCGCAGCGAGTTCACCGCGGAGGCGACGATGGAGCGGGTGTTGGAGAAGCCGTGCACCGCGTCGCCGATGATCTTCAGGGCGGTGGTGAAGAGGACCAGATAGGCCTTGAAGTAGTTCGACACCAGCTCGCCGATCAGCTCCAGCACCGGCTGCAGGAACTTCAGGACCGACTCGAACCCCTTCATGACCTGCTGCATGACCTGCTCGATGATCCGCTGGCCGGTCTCGGTGTTGACCGCGTACTCGATGAGCCAGGCGGCGACCGGGACGAGGATGCCGAGGAGGAAGCCCAGCGGGTTGCCGCGCATGGCGAGGTTGACGCCGGTCATGGCGACCGAGGCGACGGTCATGACGGTGCCGTAGGTGTCCATGAGCCTGGTGATGGTGTCGGCGAACGGCAGCAGCGGCAGCAGGAGCGAGAGCAGACCGCCGATGCCCGGGCTGAAGCGGCCGACGGCGCCGCCCACCCTTCCCGCCGCGGTGCCGATCTTCCGTACGCCGGTGGCGCCCTTCGACTGGCGCATCCGGCCGAGGGAGCCGGCCGCGCCGCCCGCGGCGGTGCCGAAGGTCCGTACGGAGGTGCCGGCGCTCTTCAGGGCGGCGGCGAACTTGTCCATGCCGCCGGCCGCGGACCGGGCGCTCTGCTGCAGCCGCTTCAGCCCGTCGCCCGCCCCACCGAGACCGCGCCGGAGCGTGGTCATCACCGGAGCGACACCCCGGAAAGGGTCGGGGAAGGCCGCGGCGGCACTCATCCGCGTGCCTTCGCCAGGTACATCAGCGCGTCCGCCGTCGACTGCGGGTCACTGTTGCGGGCCGCGTGGTAGTGCTCGATGTGCAGGCCGGCGCCGCCGCCGCCCGGCTGCATCTGCGCCGACATGCGGGCGCGGCGGGCGGTGAGGGTGAGCAGTCGGTCCAGCTTGGAGAGCGGGAGGACCGCCTCGGCCTCGCCGGCCTCGGCGATGATCGCCGGGACACCGCCGGAGCGGGGCATCACGACACCGCCGGTGGCGAGCATCGGGATGGTCGGGATGTGCACGCCGAAGGTCTTGCCGCCGACGAGCGGCACCCAGCCGGGGACGCTGACCTTGACGCCGTTGACCGCGTTGATCATGCGGTTGATCAGGCCGATGACGGCGTTGATCGGGCCCGCGACGGCGCTTCGGATGCCGTTGAACGCGCTGGAAGCGATGCCGCTGAGGGCGCCCCAGATCGAGGACATCTTGTCCTTGACGGCCTGGAAGGCGCTCGGGATCGCGCTCTTGACCCAGTTCACGACCGGCATGATGACGGCCTTGATGCCGTTCCAGACGGTGCTGATGACGGCCTTGATGGCGTTCATCACCGTGGTGATGACGGTCTTCCAGATGGTGACGTAGGTCTTGATGACGGTGGCGACGGCCTTGACGACGACGGAGATGGCCGTCTTGATGCCGTTCCAGACCGTCTTGATCAGCTGGCCGGCTTGTTTCATGATCGGGCCGATGGCCTTCATGACCGCGCTGATCACGACCTTGATGGCGTCGAAGGCCTTCTTGATGATCTTCTGCATCGTCTTCGACTGCATCGCCATGTCGACGATCTTCTGGATGAGCGGCATGAACAGCTCGATCAGGCGGGCGAGCAGGTTGCCCTTCATCGACTTGTTGAGCTTGTCCTGACCCTTGGCGGCCTTGCCGGCGCCGGTCTCGTACTTGCCCATCTTGGTGCCGGCGGTCTCGGCGGTCCGGCCCGCCTTCGTCATGGACTTCTCGGCGTTGTCCGACGCGGTCTTGAGGTTCTTGAGCTGGGTGCCGGAGCCCTGGGCGTTGGTCTTGAGGTTCTTGAGCTGCCCGTTGGCCGAGTTGCCGGCGTCGCCGACCTTCTTGACCGAGGTGGCTGCGCCGGTGGCCTGCGTCTTCATGGTGCGCAGGGCGTCGGACGCCTTCTTCATGGAGCTGGTGAGAGACATGGGTCACCTCCTTTCGGGTGGGGTGGGTCAGCTGGTGCCGAGTTCCGCGGCGGTGCGCTGGGCGGCGAGCCGGAGGTTGTTGAACGCCTGGGCCACGTCCCCGCCCGCCTTCGCGAGCCGCTCGGCGGCGCGCGCGGCCGAGGAGAGGCCGCCGGCCTTGGGGAGCTTCTTCGGGTCGAAGTGGCGCTGGGCGCTGGCCAGCTTGCCGGTGGCGGTGGCCATCTCCCTGATCGCGGTCGGGTTGGCCGAGGCCATCGCCGTGTTGAGCCGGTCGATCTTGCCGGGGTCGGGCACCTTCTTCGGGTCGTGGTGCTTCACGGCGCCGGTCAGCTTGCCGAGGGCCTTGGCGAGGGCGGTGACCTTGTCGGGGTCGATGGCGGCGACGGCGGTCTTGACCTTGTCGATCGCGTCCGCCGCCTTGATGACGGCGTTGACCTTCGGCAGCTTGTGGAACTCCGAGGTGAACTTGGGGGCCTCGGCGTTGAACTTCTCCAGGTGCGGGTTCAGCAGGTTGAGCTGGTTCCGCAGGTTGTCGAAGTTCGCGTTCGCCGGGATGTCGGCGAGGCTGGTGCCGCCGTTGAAGACCCGGCGCTCGCGCGTCTCGACGGCGGTGCGGTTCTGGAGGCTCCAGCCGCCGCTCTCGTTGGCGGCGAGGATCCGGCCGCCGGTGATCGCCGCCGTGATCCTCCGGACGATGTCGACCGACCTGGCGGCCAGCAGGAGGCCGATCGCGGGGATCGCGAGGCCCATGAAGGCCGAGAAGAAGTACGGCAGGAACGTGCCGAAGCCCTTGCCCTCGGAGATCTTCTCGACGCCGGCCGCGACTCCGTCAAGTCCGGCGGCTTCGAGCCACTCCGTCACCGGGGCCTTGGTGGCCTCCTCGTGGATGTCACCGATCTGCTTGATCCACGGTGCGGCGGCCTCCTCGGTGAGGATCTTGGGGGCGTCGCCGATGAGGTGCTTCTTGAGCTGGGAGACGAAGGCCAGCTTGTCTTCCAGCTTCTTGTCGTCCTTGGCGTCGGGGACCTGGTAGGTGAGGGACTCCGACTTCCTGGTCAGGGCTTCCTTGAGTTGCGTGATCTCGGTGGAGAGATCGTCGATGGTTTTCGCCATGGTTGCTCCGCTTCCGGCCGGGAACGGCCAAGCGCCGAAAAGCCCCTGCCGGAAAGGAACTTCGGCAGGGGCTCGTGCGTAGGGGCGGTCGGGCGGCTAGGCGTCGTCGCTCCGGCGGGAGCCGCGGCGCACGGTTGCGAGGGCGTCGTTCCAGCCCGCCGTGTACGCAAGGGACTCATAGCGGCTGACCTCGGCGTACAGCGTGCCGAGCAACGCTCTCTTGTCGAGGGCGACGGGTCCGTCGAGGAGCTGGCGGAGGCGGTCCTGGAGCGGGATGTGCGGTCGCGCTGCCTCGGCCTGCTGAGTCATGGACGCCTGCCTTCCGGTTGCTTGCCCTTGCGGGTGTGGCGGCGCCGCGGAGTGAGGAGCGGGGGCACCACGTTTTCGAACTGCTGTGCGAACAGAGTGTGGAACACCTGTTCGGTGTTTGTCGAGCGCGAAACGCCTGACTGCGCGTCTTCCTGGGGGTTTCCTGTGGGGGTTGGTCCTTGATCGGAGCTTGTGTTCGACCGGGGTACTCTGGATGGCGCGTTCCCCGGACCTGACACAGTCGGGGGGCGGCGGGGCGCGAGGGGCGCGCGGGGACCCCAGGGGGCTTGGAAGGCAGTGCTGACTCATGGACACGGAGCCGGGGGCTAGCCGGCGGGAACGAGCCGTCGACTGGCTCGAATCCCACCCGGATCTGCCCCATCTGTTCGCCCGTCTCGCCGAGCTCGTCCACCTCTCCGGGTACGCCCCGGAGGACCTCGTCGTGCTGCCCCGGGCCGAGGTCGACCGCCGCGAGACCGCCGCGTTCACCGCCGGCTGGGCCGAGGCCGTCTCCGACGAACTGCCGCGCATCCGCAGGGAGTACGAGAAGCGCGTCGCCGACGCGTACGCCCAGGGACAGGGCGACGCGCGTGGTATCAAGCGCCCCCAGCGACGTACGGACACCTCCCAGGACGGCGCCCGGGTGATCGCGCTGCCCTTCGCCCGGCTCCTGGAACCCCCGGCCGCCGTGGTCCAGGCCGAGGAACGTGTCCGCAGGGAGCGCGAGCTGTTCGAACAGCGCCCCGAGCACGAGTACGTACCCGAGCCCGAGCCGCAGCCCGAGCGCGCGCCCGAACCGGACGCGCTGCCCGGGCCGGACCCCGCGTCGGCCCCCGAGCCGGACGCCGAGCTTCTGGTGACCGCCCAGGAGAGCCGCGCCCGCAGGAGCGCCCAGCCGGTCCGCAAGGTGGTCCGCGGCAAGGGCGGGCGCCCGATCGTGCCGCCGCTCACCAGCGTTCCCGGCCAGGCGGGGCACGGGTCCGACCGGCGCGGCGGCGAGGCCGCCGAAGCGGACGCGCGCGCGGGCGCGCGAGGCCAGCGCCTCTCCGACCGGGCCAGGGCCCTGGAGAAGGACCTGGCCGCCGAGCGAGCACAGGAAGCGCCCCCGGAGCCCGCTCCCTGAGGGAACGGGCTCCGAGGGCCGTGGGGATGTGGCATGCGGTGGCGCGGCTCCGGCGGTGTGGCGTCCGCCGGTGCGCCGCTCGCGCGTCAGCCGAAGAAGCGGGCGAGCTGCGAGGGGGAGACCGCCTGGCCGGCGTTCTCCTCCCGCGCGCCCTCACCCGGCTCCTCGCCCTCCTCGTCCGGGGTGCCCGGACGGGGAACGGGCTTCGGGAACTCGGGCGCCTCGTCGTCCTCGGAGCTGTTGACGCACGAGAACATCCAGTTGGCGACGGCCAGATGGTCCACCGTCGCCGCGAGGAGATGGTCGGTCAGCGACCACTCCGCCGCCTCGCCGTGGATCTCGCGCTGCACGGCACTGTCGTGCGGCAGGTGCTTGATCAGTACGGCGACGCGCCGACTCGAGAGATCACCGCGGTACCAGTCGAGCAGGTCGACGGAGTAGTACCGCAGCAGGTCGGCTTCGAGAGCCTCGGCGTGTTCGTCGACGAACTCGACGAGGCTCAGCTTTCCCCCAGGCCGAGCCCCGTCTCCTTGCCGTAGGCCTCCAGGATGGCGGCGACGTCCTGCATGGTGATGTCGTGCTGCTCGAAGCGCGCGAACTGCTCCTCACCCATCAGGAGCGCGAGCAGGCCGTCCACGTCGTTGTCGTCCAGCTTGCGCAGCGCCTTCGCGGTCGCGCGGGAGAGCTCGGTGGGGAGGGTGTAGGACTCGCCGTCCAGCTCGAAGGACCAGGTACGACCGGTGGCTTCCATGCGCTGGGCGCGAGCGGCGTTGACGTCGAAACGGGCCATGGTGATGCGTACTCCTTGTTCGGAGGGGTGAAGAGGAGAGGGGTGGGGCGGGACGGCTCACGGCCGTCCCGCCCCGGGTGGAGAAGGATCAGACGGTCGCGGAGTACTGGCTGTCCTTCATGAGGAAGGTCGCCAGCGGCTTGCCGTCGCCCTTCGACATGGCGGTGAAGGTGATGCCCAGCTGGGACGCGGCCTTGCGGGCCAGCTTGATGTCGTCCGTGGCGGTGACCTGGCCGCGCGGGATGATGAAGCGGTACTTCACCGGGGTCGTGCCGCCGGCCTTGACGTCGGTGAACTCCAGGCCGAGGGCGCGGACGTCCGCGAACGGACGCTCGGCGATCTCGTAGCGGTAGGTGTCGACCGCCGGGGTCGGCTCGGCCTTCACCGCGTCGCCGCCCATGAAGAAGGGCAGCGTGTCCTCGTTGAACTGCAGCATCGAGAACTTCAGCGACAGGTCACGGCTCGAGTAGATGTAGTGGACCGGGGAGACCGACTGCCACGAGTCGATGGCCTCCAGCTTGTCCTTCTTCGAGAACGTGACGCCGTCGCCCGTGGTGAAGCCCAGGTCCTTCCAGCCCGCGCCGGTCCAGTCGGCGGTGGAGTCCGCGCCGAAGGCGGCCGGGAGGGAGGTGCCGGCGTCGGCGACGTAGAGCTTGCCGGCGCCTGCGACGCGGATCTCGGCGGAGTTGTTGCCAGCCATGGATGTATCTCCTTGATGAGAGGGGTGGGGAAGAGCACCGCCCCGGAGTGCCGGAGGTCCGGCCCGGGTACGGCAAAGGCCCCGCCGGTCGGCGAGGCCTGGTCTGTGGGGTGAGCGTCCGTCGGGGAGCCGCGACGGCTCAGAAGACGCTCAGGGAGAGCTCGATGACGCAGAGGTAGCGGTTGGCGCCCCGGTAGAGGTAGTCGGGCATCCAGCGCGGCCCGTCCTGTTCCTCGGCGTCGCTCACGAAGCTCGTGCCGAGCTGCTTGCCGATGGTGGCGAGCAGCGCCTTGCGGGCCGCGTTGGCGAGGACGTGGGCCGCGGTCTTCGTCGGCCCGTACACCTCGAACTCGATCAGCGGCTTGTCGACGTGCAGGTCGCCGATCCAGGCGCCGCCGCGGCGGTTGACGAAGACGGCGCTCTGGGTGCCGTCGAAGCCGGTCGCCGGGGCCTGGACCGCGACGGTGACGCCGGCCAGCGCCGGGTCTGCCTTGAGGACGTCGACGACCAGCTTCTCGACGTCCGGGAACGCACTCGGGGGAGTGGTCATGACGGTTCTCCTCAGGAGAAGGGGGAGGGCGGTGCGGGCGGGTGCCGTCCGGGGCGCTCGACGCGGGCGAAGGGGGAGGGGCGCGGAGCGCTCCCGGACGGCGGACGGCGGAGGCTGCGGCCCGTCTCGCGGGCGCAGCTCCGCCGCTGCACCAACTGTGACAGAGAGCGTGCGCGCACGCAACTAGTTCGGTGATCCGGTGCGGGATTTCCTGGCGAGAAGGCTGCTGTACAGCGCTGACCTGCGGTTTTGTCGCAGCGGATAGGTTGGCCCGGTCTTCCCCGAACAAGGAGCCGCCCGTGCCCACCGCCCGCCGCCCCCGTCTCCTCTACGTCAGCGACCTCTCCTACCCGGCCCGCGGACGCCGCTACTGCGACGAGGACATCGACCTCACCGCCCGGCTCCGCGCGGAGTTCGACCTCGCCGTGTGCCACCCGCGGGACGCCGCCGCCCTGATGGAGGGCTTCGACGCCGTCGTCGTCCGCAACAGCGGGCCCGTCCTGCACTACCAGGAGGCGTACGACGCCTTCCGCGCGCGGGCCGCGGAGCTCGGCACCCGTGTCTACAACCCGCTGCACGGGCGCGGTGACATGGCCGGCAAGCAGTACCTCCTCGACCTCACCGACGCCGGGCTGCCCGTCATCCCCACCGTCGACCGCGCCGAGGACCTCGGCCTGCTGCCCGCCGCCGGCACCTACGCGGTCAAGCCGAAGGCAGGCGCCGACTCCATAGGGCTGCGCTTCCTCCCGTACGAGGAGCTCGCCGGGCTCGCGTACGGCGAAGGGCTCCTGGTCCAGCCGCGGATCGACTTCCGGTACGAGGTGTCCTTCTACTTCGTCGACGACCGCTTCCAGTACGCCCTGTACGCGCCCGACCCGGCCAAGCGCTGGGAGCTGGAGCCGTACGAGGCCGACGAGGCCGATCTGCGGTTCGCCCGCCGGTTCGTCGACTGGAACACGCTCGACCACGGCATCCAGCGCGTCGACGCCTGCCGCACCCGCGAGGGCGAGCTGCTCCTGGTCGAGCTGGAGGACCTCAACCCGTACCTCTCCCTCGACCTCGTACCGGAGGCGGTGCGCGAGCGCTTCGTGGCCGCCATGACCGAGTCGCTGCACGCTTTCCTCGCCGTGTAGAGGGGAGGGGAGCGCGGGGGATCCAGGGAACGCAGGGACCCCCCGCGAACGCCGAAGCGCCCCGTGTCTCGGGTCGAGACACGGGGCGCTT